>NZ_CP174605.1:3367500-3967500 GCF_051016085.1 Formosa bonchosmolovskayae | reverse complement strand
AACAAAAGAGGAGCGTTTTAAAATTGCAATGGAAACATTGAATTCACAGTTAGATTCTCAACCTAAAACTTCAGAAGGGGGATATTGGCATAAAAAAATATATCCGAACCAAATGTGGTTAGATGGGTTATATATGGCAGAACCTTTTCATGTAAGATTTGCAAAAAAATACGTAAAAGATCAAGCGGAAGTAAATAAAATATACAATGAAGTCATCCTGCAATTCGAATTAATCCAAAAGCATAGCAAGGATGAAAAAACAGGATTATTATACCATGGTTGGGATGAAAGTAAGGAGCAAAGATGGGCAAATAAGGAAACAGGAAATTCTCAACACTTCTGGTCTAGAGGTATGGGGTGGTATGGAATGGCATTGGTAGATGTATTAGAGGTTCTTCCCGAAAATCACCCTGGGAGAGAAAAATTGACATCCTTTTTAAATGAATATGCCGAAGCTATAACTAAAGTTCAAGACGATTCTGGCTTATGGTACCAAGTTTTAGACCAAGGGAATAGAGAAGGTAATTATTTAGAAGCGACTGGAACTGCTATGTTTATATATACTTTGGCTAAAGGGGTTAGAAAAGGATATTTAGCTCAATCTTACTTAAAGATTGCAGAAAAAGGATATTCAGGTATAATAGAAAATCTTGTTTCTGTAGATGAAGATGGTATTGTAAGTCTTAATAAATGTTGTGGTGTAGCAGGTTTAGGAGGTGACCCATACAGAGATGGATCTTACGACTATTATATAAATGAAATTATACGCTCTAATGATCCCAAAGGAACTGGCCCATTTATTATGGCGAGTTTAGAGCTAAATAAATAAAAATTAGAATTAAAATAAAATGAAAAAATATATTTTAATCTTAACTGTATGTTGTGTTTTTAATTTGTTTTCTCAAAATTCCAAGCCATACGTTTCAGAGGTTTGGGTTGGGGATTTAGGAAATGGGATGTATAAAAACCCAATTATTCATGCAGATTATTCAGATCCGGATGTTGTTCGGGTTGGAGAGGATTATTTTATGACTTCCTCTAGTTTTAACTGTGCACCAGGTCTACCTATTTTACATTCAAAAGATATGGTAAATTGGACTTTGGTTAACTATGCGATACAAAAACAAGTGCCGTTTGATCATTATAATATCCCGCAGCACGGAAATGGTGTCTGGGCGCCAAGTATTCGCTATCATAATAACGAACTTTATATTTATTGGGGTGATCCCGATTTTGGGGTATATATGGTAAAAACTAAAGATCCCTTTGGTGCATGGGATGCACCTGTTCTTGTAATGGAGGCTAAAGGGGCAATTGATGCCTCTCCTCTTTGGGATGACAATGGACGAGTTTATTTAGTACATGGTTGGGCTGGAAGTCGAGCAGGTGTTAAAAGTTTACTTACAGTGAGAGAACTGAATGCAGAGGGAACTGAGGTGATTAATAAAGGTCACCATGTATACGACGGACATGAAATTGATGCTACTGTAGAAGGTTCCAAGTTTTATAAAAAAAATGGATATTACTACATATTTGCACCAGCAGGAGGTGTTGCTACAGGTTGGCAATTAGTATTGCGATCTAAAAATGTATATGGCCCTTATGAAAGAAAAGTAGTTCTTGAACAAGGACAAACAGACATTAATGGACCACATCAAGGTGCGTGGGTAGATACGCCTAATGGAGAATCTTGGTTTTATCATTTTCAGGATGTAGAGGCTTATGGTAGAATTGTACATTTACAGCCTATGTCTTGGGAAAATGATTGGCCAGTTATGGGAAAAGATTTAGATGGTAATGGCGTTGGCGAACCCGTAAAAACTCACAAAAAACCGAATGTAGGTAAAACCTATCCGATAAGCACGCCTCAAGAAACTGATGATTTTACAGGTAATACCATTGGTTTACAGTGGGAATTTCAAGCCAATCCCAATATATTATGGCATGCTAAAATGCGAGACTCTGATAATTTAAGATTATTTTCAATAAAAACTCCAGAAGATGCTACAAATTTATGGATGGTGCCTAATTTATTGTTGCAAAAATTTCCGGCTAAGAACTTTATAGCTACAACAAAGATAAAGTTAGTTCCAGAAGAAGCTACCGAAGGCAAGACTGCGGGATTAATTGTTATGGGAATGGATTATGCTACTTTACAAATTACCAATAAAGATAATGGGTTTTATCTCCAACAAACGGAAGCTAAAGAAGCAAATAAAGGAGGTGTGGAACATATTAATGAAATAGTGAAATTAGATGGAGATGCGGCTTTTTTTAGAGTTGAAGTTATTGGAAAAGGTATCGATGCTATTTGTCAATTTTGGTATTCAGAAAAAGGAAATAAATTTATAAAGATAGGGAAGCCTTTTACTGCTTTACCAGGGAAATGGATAGGAGCTAAAGTCGGGCTGTTTAGTGTTAGTTCACAAGAAGCAAAACGTGGTGGCTATGCAGATGTAGATTGGTTTAAAATTAGTAAATAAAATGAAAAAATTAATAGTATTGATTATCTGTTTTTCAAGTCTTGCCTTTCAACAGAAGCAAGAAAAAGTAACTACTGTTTACTTAATAGGAGATTCTACTATGGCAGATTATAGCAATAATTATGATCCAGGTAAAAATTATATGAAAGCAAGATATCCTTTAACGGGTTGGGGACAAGTTTTTCAGCAATTTTTTACTAGAGATAGCATTGAAACATTAAACGGAATAATAAAAAACGATAGTGTTTTTGTGGATGATCGAGCTAGAGGAGGACGAAGTACACGAACTTTTTTTCAAGAAGGACGCTGGCGTGCTGTATATAGTAATTTAAAGAAAGATGATATTGTTATCATGCAATTTGGTCATAATGATGCCGCTGAAAATAAACCTGAACGTTACGTAGATATAGAAGGATATAAAGAGTTTCTAAGATTATTTGTGTCTCAATCCATTGAAAAGGGAGCACATCCTATTATTTTAACTCCTGTAGCGAGAAACTACCCTTGGGAAAATGGTTTTTTAAAAGATGTACACGGGGAATACGATAAAGCTCCTAAAGAAGTAGCCGTAGAAATGCAAGTTCCACTCATTGATTTAAATAAAGTATCTAGAGAATTTTTTACTAAAAAAGGTGAAGATTTTGTGACTCAGAATTATTTTATGAATTTGCCTCCAGGACAATATAACAATTATCCAGAAGGCCAGTCGGATAACACGCATTTTCAAACAGCTGGGGCTATAATTATTGCAGGATTAGTGTTTGAGGAAATGAAGAAACTAAAAGATTTCAAAACGACAGAAAAATAAATTTAATATAAATATATAATTAAAGAGACAATACTAATACCCATGAATTTTGAGATAACCGAAATAAACAATCAAATAGATGTTCAGAATATAATTATTTCTAAAATAAAGGATTATATCACTCTAAAGAATTTAGAATTAGGGGATAAACTACCTTCACAACGGGTGTTAGCAGAAATGTTTAATGTAAGTAGAAAGTGTGTTGGAGATGCTATTCAAAAATTAGAATTTTATGGCGTTCTAAAATCAGTACCCCAATCTGGAACTTTTGTAGAAAATATTGGAAAAACAGCAATTAATGGTATCCTTGAAGATATTGTAACATTAGTAAAAGACGATTTTTTATCCCTTGTAGAAACACGTTTAATGCTTGAAGCTAAAACAGTTAGTTTGGCAGCTAAGAGAAGAACAGTGGCTGACTTATATAAAATAGAAGAAGCTCTTAAAGACTATAAAACTAAAGTTTTAAACGGAGAAAATGCAGTAGAAGAAGATTTGATGTTTCATTTGGCTATTGCAAAAGCAAGTGGTAATACAACCATAAATGCTTTAATGTTACAGATAACACCTAAAATTATTTTATTTTTTGAAGAAACTCGTGTTTGTAATGAAAATGTGACTTTTAAAGAAATTCAAAATCACGAAGCTATTTTTAATGCTATAAAAAGTCAAAACATTAACGAAGCCATACAAGCAATGGAGGTCCATTTTGAAATGCTAGTAGAATTATGTAATAATTTTGAAAGGTAAAATTCTTATTTTTATTTTTTTAATAAAATTTAACTTAATTACTTCTATATTTTATGTGACGTATCATAATAATAGACAAATTATTTTCTTAAAGAATTGTGATATATAAAGATAATACTTTTGGATTCTATTTTAAGTGCTTGCTAATTCCTAGGGAAATGAGAAACAAGTAAACTCTATTATAACTTTTATTTTTAACGATACGTTCACTTGGCATCCTACTTCCGGAAAGTGATTCGTTTTCATAACCCGGTTTGCACATTTCCACTTCATTTCCCGAAAAAGTACCATTTCTTATAAAGAGCTTACCTAAACAGGTCTAGAACTCAATCCCTAATTTTAGCTTCCCATAGCGTTTAACCTTCCTGACGTAGCCAGGAAGGACACTTCATTACCAAGTGAAAATGGAGAATAGCGTTCACATATACTATCAAAAGGTTGTTTTTTTACTCCGCCCCGCTTCAGTATAATCAATGGTAAACGTATGGTTTTTAAGATTTGCAATTAGATGTGCAACCTCCTTCTGATTTTTCCATAAAACATTAATTTCACTATCATTTGAATCATTAATGGTTACAGTTCCTAAAAACGCTTTGGACGTATTTCTTAATCGTATTAATTCAAGCTGATTACGTACAATATTTGTTTTAAGGCCTGCTTCAACATCTTTTAGAGATAATGTAGTTCTATTAATTTCTTTATGCCCTGCACTACCGCCTTTATCGGCAGCCTCATAGTCATTTTTACCAGCAAAAATATCTAAATACCATACTTGTGGAATTCCAGGCATAAACATTTGAATGGCTCTGGCAAGCAATAGTTTTTGCTCATCTTCACCTAAAGCGCTAAAAAACGTGGCATTTACTTGATAGTAAGAAATTTTATTGCCAGATGGGTCGTATAGGTTCTTAACTCTACCTCCGCGCTCCATGATTTTATTCATAATGGCTTCAATCTCGGTGTCTTCCAACAAGCCCTTGTTATATCTACCATTTACTTCTTTTCCTTTTAAATCAAGTACCGGGATACCATCGTGACAACCAAGCATATTCACTGTTTGATAGCCTTTTGTTATAATTTCATTAGCCCAAGTTACAAGTGCTTTAGAGTTTGCGTTTTCAATGGTATGAATAGTTAAGCCAGGTAAGAAAAAATCGTAGATTCGATAACCTTCATTAGCGACTTCATCGTGCAAATGCAATCCGTATTCTGCGTGAATTTCTGGCAGGAGTGTTAAATCATTTTTATCTGCAATTTGTTTGATGCGCTCCAAATGCTCCCAGGTTCCTGGTTTATTAAAAAAATTGGATTGTCCGATTTCTTTGTGTAAATAAGCAAACGCATCCAATCTTAAAATTTTACCGCCATAATTGCTCACTTTTTGAAGTGTATCAGCATAAAAATCCCATACTAATTCAGAATTGGCATTGACATCCATTTGCCCTAAATAATTGCGTTTTTTATTTACAATTTGCAATATCTCGCTTTTATCATCATTGCAATCTCCAAAATCCAGATCTTCTAAATCTTGGTTTTCTTCAATAGCTTTATTTACTTTATCTATAATAAACCTAGTGTCCTGGCTATTTAACCTGCTAACACTTAGCAAATCAATCTCCGTTATTTTAGTATAAGATATTTGTTGATAGAAGGTATTCCAGTATGGCTTTTCAGTCCCATCTGGAAACATAACTTTTAATATAGGAAGACCAGATTTCCTCATAAATAGTTTATTGATAAATTCTTTCTTAGGAATTACAATACCATCAGCATCCATAGTACCATGTCTTTCCCAAAACTCGTTCCAGTTAATAAAAAAATCTTTATATTTTGATTGATTTCCGTGTTCTAACAAATCTTTAAATTGAGGTGATGCTACCGATAAATGATTTAAAACGATATCGAATTTTAATTGAATATTGAGTTCATCTAAAGCCTTTAAATCTTCTTCTGAAACAAATTCTTCATTTAAGTTGTAATCTATAACCGAAAAACCCCTGTCTAAATCGCTATTAAAGAAGGTTGGCAATACATAAAATAACGAAAAGGCATCCTTAAATTCAGGCATTTTTAACATCGTTATTATATCACGTAAATTACATCCTATGCTATCTGGATAGGCATTAAGCATAACACCTTTACTTATTTTATTCTCTTTTGACATTGCTTTTTAAGATTTACAGAAGTTCTGATAATATATTAATGTTATCTGGCAACCTACCTACATTTTGAAGTTTTAAAGCGGCAAGTTGCAAGGCTACTTCTAGACATTTTTCAATAGGTCTTTCTTTGATATAAGCAAACAAAAACCCAGACCAAAACGCATCACCAGCACCAGTTGCATCTTGCACTAGGTCTATTGGGATTGCTGGTAATTGAATAACTTCTTCATCCTTTTGAGATAATTTAACCCCTTTACTACCTAAAGTTAAGCAAACAATATCCACCCCTTGGGAATGAAAGAATTCAAATATATCTTTATGTGGTAATTCTTTCTCGAAAAGTCTTAGCATATCGTCTTCACTAACCTTTACCAATGGATTTAACTGGCAATATGCTTTAATTACGCTTAGCGCTTCTTCCTGACTGTCCCATATTTTTTTTGAATAATTAATGTCGATGCTTAATTTGCAACCTAACCGATATGCATCGCCAGCCTTTTTTATAATAGTGGTTTGAGCGGGTTTTTTACTTAATGCAAAACAGGTTGTATGGTATATACTCGTAGTTGAAAGCGTTTTTTCTGATATTTGATCTTCTGTTATGCAAAAATCTGCTCTTCTATAAGGTATAAAATCTGGAGTGCTATCGGTTCTTGATACAAAAATGACACTTGTGGGTTCATTTTCAACTTGTTTAACAAAATCGGTTTTTACGCCTACCTCATTTAATCTTTCAAAGATATATTCACCAAAACCATCACTTCCAACCGTTGCTACTAATACAGATTTCAATCCTAATCTGGCAGAATTCATAGCCACATTAGTTGGCGAACCACCTAAATACCTATGATAATCTCTTGTATTATTAATCTGTACTCCTGCTTGATGCCCAATAAAATCTATGAGCACTTCGCCTATACATAAAATATCTATATCTTTTATTTTATTTTTCATCTCTTTTAATAATAATATTAGTGTTCATCTTCTGGCAATATGATATTCCCACTTTCTGTATCTACTTTAGGCTGTTTTAAACGTAAAGCCAAAATACCCGCTATAATAAAAAGCACACCTCCGAATAATATGGCATTAACCGCACTGTTATTTAACAGGTTTTTCACTATAGGGCCAAATGTTACAGTTTGAATTCCCATTGGAATAACAATCATCATATTTAAAATTCCCATGTAAACACCTCGTCTCTTTTGAGGTACAATTTTAGAAACCATGGAGTAGGGTATACCCATCATAGCAGCCCAACCTATTCCAAATAAAATCATTGGCAAAACCACTAAAAGAGGATCTTGTATATAAGGAATAGAAAGCATGGCGATTCCTGTTAAAAACAGACTAAAAACATATACCCTTTTTCCTCCAAATTTTAAGGCCAATGGCACTAACGCTAATGCGAAAATGATGGTTGATAAATTATAAGTAGTATTCATCTTTGCGGCCTGACTTAATGCTTGAGATTTATCAAAACCCATGCTTTCTTCAAACATTGGAGAAATAAATTGCCAATACACAAATAAAGCATACCATTGAAATAAATAGACTCCAGATAGTATCCACATAAATTTAGACATGTCTTTTATGGCACTGGTTATTTCTTTAAATGGTGTTTTTATCCTATCTAAAAGAGGTAAGGCATTATGCTCCTCTATTTCTTTTAATTCCTTATGAGATGGTGGAATTTCTGGTGTTTTTAAAACAGACCATAATATGGTTCCAATAGATAAAACAGCACCAATAAAAAATGAATAATATAACCATTGCGGTATGGATTTAGCCGTATCACTTACTGTTTCTGCACCACCAAACCAATCTTGAAAAAGAAAAATAGAAGCATTAGCCAGAACAATCCCGGCACCTACAAACAAACTTTGCATTTGATATCCAAAACTTAACTGCTTATTAGGTAATTTATCACCCACAAAGGCACGATAGGGCTCCATGGCCATATTATTACCTACATCTAAAATCCATAATAAACCAACAGCAAACCATAGTGTTGGACTAAAAGGAAAAGCGAATAAACACAAACTACCTATTAGCGCTCCAATTAAGAAAAATGGTTTGCGTCTTCCCCAACGAGGGGACCATGTTTTATCTGAAATGGCACCTATTATAGGCTGAACAATTAAACCTGTAACTGGACCTGCAAGGTTTAACAACGGTAAATCTTCATGATGTGCTCCTAAAAAAGAAAATATAGGGTTGACAGCGGTTTGTTGTAAACCGAAACTGAATTGAATTCCTAAGAATCCTACATTCATATTGAAAATCTGCCAAAAGCTTAATCTAGGTTTTGTTAACATAACTGCCATTTTATATTTTATTTAATAATTCTATCAAGTAATACACTAAAATCTTTCCCATTGGAGAATAATTCACCGTCTTTATCAATAACGGGTAAGCTTAAACTTGAAACATCAATGTTTACTTTTAATAATTTGTTTAGTATTTCTTGTTGTTTTTCTAAGTTTATATCTACATCATAATAAATAAATTTTACATTTTTTTCTTATAAAAGTACTTTTGTATCGGCACAATAATAACATGTATCACTGCCGTAAACACTAGTTGTTTTTTGTTTTTGAAAAACATCATCGCTTAACAGTTTTAATTGACTATTAAGAGTCATGAAAAAAAGAAATGAAAAAGCTAAATATTTTTTATTAGAATAAATTTAAAGAGTTGATGTTAAGTTGCCCGAAACACCAACTCTAACTTACTTAAAAACTAACTATCAGCTATTAACCTGTTTTAAAATTGATATTGTAAAGACACTGTTGAAGACCGACCGCTAATAGATCTTGCTCTAACTAGACGGTCTGTTCCCAAAGCACCATCTCCATTTCCTTCTACTTCTGTAATACCTACGGTATCAAAAATATTATTTATACTTAACACTACAGACAGTCCTTTTGTTAAACCAGCTCTTCCTATTAAGTTAAAGTATGCATATGCAGGAATCACTAAAGTATTATCATCTTGTGCATATGATTTGGTTGTACCTAAGACGCTTAAAGCCACATTATGTTGTTTAGCTTTACCAAAGTTATAAGATGGAGATACATTGTATATCAAATCGGCTTGTCTTCTTGGAGTGTTCCCTTTATTATCACCTCCGTTAATTTCTGCTTTAGTCCAAGTTAAGGAACCACTAAAAGAAAAGTTATCTCCAAAAGCCAGTGCTGTTTCCGCCTCTAAGCCGATAGCCTTAAACGGGTTACCCACAGATCTATTTAATTCATTACTTAAACCTTCATCAGTAGAACTCATAAATCCAGTTAGATTAAGCACCCCATTATTTAATTTTTTCTTGAATCCAACTTCAAGTTGAGAAAGCTCATCATATTGCACATCTGCTTTGCCATCTAAACCATAATTATTTCTATCTGCAGCTCTACCTGAAGCACCTGAACTATATCTAGCAAAAACAGCTGCACCTTGATTAAATTTATAGTTAAGTCCTGCAGAATAAGAAATAAAGTTATAACTATCGTTTATAATTTGACCATCTGCACCGGTAATAATTGGTACAACTTCTTCAATACCTTCAATAGTCCCATTTCCGTTATAATCGAAATTATCCTGTGTAGTTGGTCCGCCTGCAATGTTACCTGTTACTTTAACATTTTCAAAACGTATACTACCGTCAAAATTCAATTTATCAGTAATATCAGTATCTACACCAACGTAAGGTGAATTTACATTATGAACTGTATTGTATTTGCGTTGACAACAATTACCCCATACAGGTGTGCCATAGGAGAATTGTCCGTTTCTTGAAAAACCATCAAAATCTGCTAATCTTGCTTGTCCACCACCTTTTACCTCAGACAGAAAAGAGTTCCATTGCCAACCAATTTTAGTGTTTTGCGTCGCAGTAAATATACCTGCTGTAATTCCAATGTTATCATTTATTTTCTTGCTTATTTTTACATCCCCAAAAAAGTTACTTAAATCTTCAATTGAAACATCAAACATGTGAATAATTTGAGCCAATCCATTTGACGGATTGAAAGCTTCTCTGTCGCCATCAGAATATACTAAATTCCCTGTAGCATTAGAAGCATCTCTTGCTGTGGTTTCTATTTCTGAAACTGTTCCAACCACAGCTGTAAAAGGCGCAACCCATTCTCCACTATTATTAGAATATCTAGCTTTACCACTTATTTTCCAATCTTTTGGTAAACTAAAAGAAAATTCAGCCCCTAATGCTTTTGATACAGGATTATTACCATTTCTAACATCATTTACATGTCTTTCTCCTGTAAATGGAGAAGTGCCTGCACTTTGTTGTAAATAAGCAGATTGTAATGCATCTGTAGTTATATCAAACCCTGGTAAGTTAGAAAAAGTTGGATTTGAATTGTCTCCTTCTAACAACATAGGCATTGGTAAATACATTACAGATTTGTCATTTAAAAACTTAGCGTAAACTCTAGCATATCCATCTTCAAATCGCTTTGTAAGGTTAGCTTTAAATTGCCCTCCCTTATTACCTTGGTAACCTATTTCTCGAGGACCTTCACCTGTTCTCATAAATCCACCTAAATGATAAGAAAATCCATTACCCAATGGCGAACCATACTCAAAATCTAATCTACTAGTTTGATAATCTAAACCAAAAGTTGTCGCCAATGAACCTCCCTCTGTAGCCCCCGTTTTGCTAATCATATTTATAATACCTGCTGGTCCATTAGAAGTTTGGGTTGATGCAGAACCACCCCTAATAGCCTCAACGCGTCCAACATTAGAATCTATACGTAAAAAATTATCTGAGTTTCCAAATGAGGTATCACCAAATAAATTTAATGGCAATCCATCTTCTTGAATTTGAAAATATCTTGATCCACCAGAAGAAACTGGTACACCACGAACATTAAAATTCGCATTACCTTCTCCCCCAGAAGATTCTGCGCGAATACCAGGTATATTTCTAAAAAGTTCTCCGGAACTTCTTGGAGAAGCTTGCTCTATAAGTTTAGCATCCATAGTAGAAACAGATATACTCGATTCTAACTTAGATTTAGGGTTTACTACACCGGTTACAACAATTTCGTCTAAGGATTCTGCATCTTCAGTCATTGTAATATTTAAAGTAATATCAGCATCTTGCACAGTAATACTTTGAGAAGATTTTGCATACCCTAAATACGATGCAGACAACGTATATGTACCATTTTCTACATTACTAATAGAATAGTTTCCATCAAAATCAGAAACAGACCCTTTAGTAGTTCCGTCCAAAACAACGTTTACTCCTCCTAATGGCATATTTTTTTGGTCTTTAACAGTTCCAGAAATCGTTGATTGTGCAAAAATTGCCGATACTGAAAACAACATTAGGAATAAACTCCATGTAATTTTTTTTGAATTCATTATGTCTTAAATTTAATTAGTTAATAAAATTTTGGCTATTATATGATGCAATTTACATTTAAAGGTGTCTAAAAATAAGATATTGACAACGAAAACGTTTTCGAAATAGCCGAAAACGTTTTCGTTTTTATTTTTTTAGTATATTTAAACTATTCAAATTGTGAAACAATAATGAAACCCGTAACCTTAAAACAAATCGCAGAACAATTAAATATTTCTGTTACCACTGTTTCTAAAGCCCTGAAGGATTATCCTGATGTTAGCCCTAAAACAAAAGCTTTAGTAAAAGAATTGGCAAAAACACTAAACTACAAACCGAATACTTTTGCGGTTAACCTTAGAACTAAAGAATCCAAAACGATAGGTTTAATAATTCCAGTAATTGTTCATCATTTCTTTTCCAATGTCATAAAAGGTATTGTTTCACAAGCAGAAAAAAAAGGTTATTTAGTTATCATACTTCAATCTAATGAGTCATATGAACTAGAAAAAAAACAAATAGACTTATTAATGAGCCAACGCGTTGATGGCATTTTAATATCACTTGCCAATGGTACTGCAAACTTTAACCATATTAAGGACGTTATTGCCCAAGATAAACCATTAGTAATGTTCGATAAAATTGCAAAAATTGTAAAATGCTCCAAAATTATAATCGACGATAGAAAAGCAGCATATATGGCAACCCAGCATTTAATAGATACAGGCTGCAAACGTATTGCCCATTTTAGAGGTGCGCTTTTGCCACAAAACTCTATAGATAGATTTCTTGGATACAAAAAAGCATTGATTGATAATAACATGCATTACGACCCGTCATTGGTATACATCTGCGAATGTGATGATATGAGTTTTGAAGAAGGTAAAAAAAATGCACAACAACTATTAAAAGACCACAAAGATGTAGATGGTATTTTTATAAATACCGACTTAGTTGCCATTGGAGCTTTGACAGAATTTAATGCACAAGGTGTAAAAGTACCTGAAGATATTTCTATCGTTGGATTTAGCAATTGGTTTATGTCTTCTGTTATTTCGCCAACGTTAACCACGATTGATCAACCAGGATTTGAAATGGGAAAAGCAGCATTTAAACAACTTTATAAAGAAATGAAAGCTGTTAAGAAAAACAAACCCATTGTCTCTAAAGAAATTGTACTAGAAACTGCATTAGTAAAGAGAGAATCTACACGATAATTTTATTTTATGAGATTATGAAAGCAAAACATGAGCTGTTTAAAAAATAGGAATTACTACATTAAACTGGGACAGTTACAAACTAAGATTTCTGTGACCGAGTTATCTATCCTGCGATGGATAAAAACTTGGTACAATAAGAGAAGTATACATTTCTTTCTAGGAAACTAAAATATTAAAGAGTTTGAATTAAATATGAATAGCCTTAAATTAGTTGTATAGTCACTCAACTAATTGTTCAGATTTTGTTGCAAGTCCAAGATTCTTAATGGATAGTTTGATTACTGTTTAATTGGAAAAATATTAATTAGACTATTTCTATTAATTTTACAATGTGAAAGTATAAAACTCATTTAAACCTGTCCTATAGCGTCTCTTTTATGATTGTTTTGTTATAAGTTGGGAAATATTTGTAGTTGGGTGTTTTTGTAAATCCTGCCACCCCGACCAATCTAGTTTTAGGTTAAATAAAAACCTTGTAAATCTTAAGATTTACAAGGTTTATTGTTTTATGACATTTGTTTTAATTGATATCATATCATACTAATCAGTGAATAGTATGCTTTAAGACTAATCAGTGCATCGATTTTATACTAATCACAATTTATTTTCTAGTTCCTGGTATGTTAAGTTAGCTCGCCTTTATTTGTACTTCATTACTGAGGCATACTTTCAATTACAAAAAAGCCATCATTTCCTTTAGCTTGATATAAAGGCATAAAGATAAATGCATCCCAAGTGCTATAAATTTCTGAACCATTTAAGGTTGCTAAATGTTGTCCTTTATGAATCGGCTGAAAATTCTCAAAGCCTGCTAGCATTTTAAAATCGTCTTTTGGGTTTAGTCCGAAGCGATGAATAATTTTAAATGTGCGTTGCTTGTTAGTACTTTTAACTGTAGTCTCAATTGCTGTTGGAATTGGTTTTAAATCACTTATTTGTAAATTGCACGCTTTTTCAAGTAGCATCCAAATCATGCCTTCGTGATAGATTTTACTAGTATCACTGTCGTGTTGACCAGCCTCTAAGGTAAAACCTGTAATTCCTTCTTTACTAAAATAACCATCGATAGTACCTTCTACAATATCCGAAAACCCTTTAATAATATGAAGCGGAAAGTTTTGTGCCCACTTTAAATTTTGTCCTACATCTTGAACAGACATATATGGCAAACTATCAGATGAGGTGGTATGACAATCCATAAAATAATGATTGGTATATTCGGTTTCACAGAGCTCGTCTATAACTTCTATAAGCTGATACATTTCTTGTTTCTCACTTGTATCGGAAATGTTATATTTTAAATTTTTTTCTGTCCATGTCCGATTAAGATCTTCGTCTATAAATCTAACTCCGCGTTTTAAAGAATTTGTATTGGCTAGAATACCCACAAACGTACCATTAATTACAGGTTTTTCATTCTGTAATTTTTTAAATACAGCTTCTAGAGCTTGTACGCTGCTAGGTTCATTTCCGTGTACGCCAGCCGTTACAATAAGTAACGGCCCTTTTTTATGACTCGTATATTTTCCTAAAATTCTATTGTTTTCCATAATTACTTCATTGAATTAAAATAAATTCTAATAATTCTGTATTACTACAGACTTAGTCCATGGTGGCAAGAACTTTATTAGAAATATTATTTTTATAGAGTTTCTTGTATTCAACCTTACGTTCAATCGCCTCAATAACGGTAGTAGTAAAGGCTGGTAGTCCAATTTCTTCGCAATGATCTAATCCGCCAGGACTCAAAACGTTTATTTCTATAAGCTTATCATCAACTATATCTAAGCCCACAAAAAACAACCCATCTTTAATTAATTTAGGCGCAGTGACTTCTACAATATGTTGCATTTTCTTGGTGTACTTTGCTTTTTTAGCCGTGGCACCTAAAGCCAAATTACTTCTAAACTCATCTTTATCTTTGTTAAGACGACGGATTACAGCTTTTTCTCCATCTTCTTCTAAAACCTTTCCATTCATAAGTATAACACGAACATCGCCTTTAGACACTTCTGGTAAAAATTCTTGAGCGATAACGTAACCTTGACTGATTAGAGTTTCGAAAATCTGATGTATATTTTTCTTATCTTCTCCAATAAGATATACATTCTGTCCGCCTGAGCCTTCCAAAGGTTTTAAAACCATCTGTTTTCCTACAGATTCCCAAAACTGAAGCAGATCGTTTATATCTCGAGTAATTAAGCTGTTGGGTTTAATTTCTGATGGTAATTCTTCAAAATACAGTTTATCTATATAGGCATGCGACATGGCAAATGCATCGTTTAAAACCAATACATCTTCTTGCTGAATCATTCGAGCAAAAGCAATGGCGCTATGTTCTGCCCATCTTCGGTCGTCTGTTTCTTCTGTTGGATTATTTCTTAAAAATAATACGTCTAGGTCTTTACTGGTAATTACCGTTTTTTTATTGGCGTCTTCCTGTATTTGTGTCCAAAACTCTTCTACAGTTTTATACTTTAAATTTTTTCTAACTAGTGTACATCGTAGACTCATTGGAGCGTCTTGTTTAAATATAAAATCGCCAACACCCATAACATATAAGGCATGTCCTCTCTCGTACGCTTTTTTCATAATAACAACCGAAGTCCCAATGGCTTCAGTTTCTATAGCACTAATAACAAAACAAATTTTCATAATTATATCATTTTAGAGATGGGCAAGCCCTTCTTGAGTTTATCTATTTTAAGGTTGAAATCTTCATTGTTTAAATATCTAGGGGTTATTTTAGGAGGTAAAACGAGACCGCGATCTCGAAGATCCTGAATTAAATCGATGTGATGTAATGCAAATTTTCCACTTAGCAGAGGCACTAATTCTCCACCTTCCTTTAGGAAATTACGCAGACGTACTAAGCCTTCTAAATAAATAATATCTTTAAGAAAGCCACCGCCTTGAAACATTCTTGAGGTAATATTAAAGGCACGCTCTTTTGTAAAATCGTATTGAGAATACAGTTTGAAAAACATCTCGTGAAATTCGGCTCCATTTATTAAGGCTGCACCAGCCACTACACGCCCGGCTAAAATCCGTAATCGATTTCCAGATAATCCGCCCGATAAATACTCACTTAACACAGCTATTCCTTCTTGCAAGGCATCGTAATTAGCAAGGCCGGAAGCCATTTGCGTTAACGGTTGTTGCGTTCCGTTGTAATAGGTTAGCGCATGAGTCCCGATTTCGTGTTGTATAAGTGCTTTAGCATCGTTTTTACTCATGGTATAATCTGAAGGCAAATACAATTCCCCTTTAGATACCATCATGATATTTACATCGTCTCGAATATGAATTTTAGAATTAAAATGAGAGTCTTGCTCTTTAAAATAATCAAACTCTTGTTTTGCTAAATCCCCAAATTCGGACGTATCTATTACCGCACGTTGACCTTCCTCGTGATTTTCGGGTATGTTTTGAAGGATTAATTCGGCTTCTGCAATTAGCGCTTTATCCAATCCGTTATACAAGCGAATACTGCTATAAAAAAAGTTTTTTGCGCCACGTTCTTTAAGCATGGTAAGTTCTTGATCTATTTCTGCCCGTTTTTCATCGAATAAAAATGAAATTGCAGGATCGTCTATTTCATCAATACGTAAATCATACAATTTTCGTTTTAAAATATCTGGATCTACAGGGAGTAGTCGGTAATGATATCGGTCTAATGTTTTAAAATGAGAATCGAAGAACTGTTGACGTAGCACTTGGATATTAACTGGTGCTACCAATAATAAAAATTGGTAACTATTTTCTATCTCGGTTAGCTGTTTGTCTATTTTAAACACCTCATCATGAATAGAACGTTTCCCTAGCGCATGATAATTGGTAAGACTAGAAGTGGTTTGCACTCTTACGAATTCGAATACAGCACGTTGTATGGCTTTAATAAATTGTTCTTGAAAATCTCTAAAGTATAACGGAAACACGTGTCCCTGTTCGTCACGAAATACAGGAGGTAATTCTAGACCTATAAGTGTGGCTCCGCGTTGTTTAATATGAGAAATCTCGAGTAATGGCTTTTCGCTTACAATTTGGCGCGTTTTTGTTTGCTCGACACATACATCTAAATTTACATTATACTGTCTGGATTTAATTTTAAGTAATTCATCTTTTAAAACCTGTAATGATACGGGTAATTTATGCGATGGTCCTCTTACTTTAAACGTTTGGCTTCCTGATGCTCCTGAAAATATTTCCAGTAAGATAAACGAGCCAAAATTATCCGACATCAATGTCGTTAGATCTTCTATAAAGGTTTTATAGTAATGAAAAGATTCTGTGCCCACAACAAGGTAAGAAGCTCCTGCTCGTATTAATCTATCGGTACCAGAATCGTTTTCTTTTTTCCGATAGATAAGTAATGAGGGGACATCGTGCTCCAAAAACAGAAAGCCACCGTAGGGTAATTTTGTGACGGTTTTTGCTCCACATTCTAATTTTGGAATGAGTTGTTTTACTGTTGGCATGCTATCTGGAGACACCTCTGTGTTGGCCATAATATTGTGTTCTTATAATTGATTCTACATTTTAAAATTTTACTCATAAAATTCTTCAACTGTTTCACTGTAATACGTATGTTTTAAGTGTGCTTTACTTTTTATATACTTACAGTGATAATGCTTAAATGAGCTCGACTAAATTACAGTCTATCCATATCTCACTTTAGCCTAAAGCAATCATTTATTAACTCTAAAGATTTGAATTTTATACATTTTTGGTAAATGTTAAAAAACTATAAAACAATTGATTACGATAATTAAATTTGCGTTTGCAATCGTGGTTTATGCTGATTAATTTTAAATTCATCATTTAGAATTAAACTATAAATAAGGGTTATGACTATTTTAAAATTCATATTAATTAATACCGTGGCTGTAGCACTTATGACTGGGTTTTCGTATGTGGTCTCGCTTGCTTTTAATACCAATTTTAGTGAACCCAAGCGCTTAAAACAATTGGTAAATCGTGCACGTATTATACGAAAATCTGATTTTGGAATATGGATTGGATGGTGTTTGCACTTCGCTATAGGCTTGGTATTTTTGTCAGGCTATTTTCTGATTAGAAACATTGTTCCTATCGGTTCTGAATTGTTATATGCTTTAACCTTTGGTTTTTTAGCAGGGCTACTTGGTGTAGTGGGTTGGAAACTTATGTTTTCTTTACACGACAACCCACCACAATTTCCTAAATTTCCATTTTACGCTCAGCTTATTGGGGCTCATATTGTATTTAGTGTCACGGTAGCTGGGATGTTGTATTTGTTTTAAGCAAAATATTCCAAAGTTAAGCGCTATCATAAATTGTTATTAGAATCCTAAATAATATTCAAGGAATTTAGTCTCTTAGGAAATCACCTGATATATTTAAACCATAATAATTTTGTAATGGAGCATGAGACTAAAAGATTCATGATAATACCGCCTTATGAAAAGGGGAGTATATAAATCGGTTAGTCAGAACACATTATGAAAATAAAAGTATTTACTTTACCTGTTAGTGTCTTTTATAAATAGGAAATAAAATTAAATGGTTCAGACCTAAGTCATTTAAAATTGGTTAATAACAAAGAAGTAAAAATATAGTTGGAAAAAATAACTAGGTTTTTTATATAAACTCGAGATAACGATATTTTTATTTTACAGACAGCTTTTTAGATGTCATGTATTCCAAATAAAAACAAATACATTCCAGAAATAAAGAAGCTCAAAATTCAGTGGAATTTTGAGCTTCTTTTTGAATTATAAACCTGAACTACATCTTGCTTTAAGTCATTTTCCAAGGTTACTATTGCAACTCGAAAATCGAGTAAAAACTTAAAAAATAAGGTTGCGTATTCTGTTAATTTTCGTTGGTAGGTTTCCCGATGGTTGCTAAAATTCCACCATCGACATATAATACGTGTCCGTTAACAAAATCGCTAGCTTTCGAACTTAAAAATATGGCTGCTCCGGCTAAATCGTCCGGGTCTCCCCATTTAGCAGCTGGTGTTCTATTTATAATAAAATCGTTAAACGGATGCCCGTCTACACGAATGGGTTCTGTTTGAGAAGTAGCAAAATAACCTGGCCCAATACCATTCACCTGAATGTTATATTTCGCCCATTCTGTAGCCATATTCTGTGTTAGCATTTTTAGTCCGCCTTTCGCTGCGGCATACGCACCTACATTGTTTCGGCCTAATTCACTCATCATCGAGCAAATGTTAATCACTTTTCCTTGGTTACGTATTACCATGTTTTTAACGACATGCTTAGACACGATAAACGGACTCACTAAATCAATATCGATAACCTCTTTAAAATCGGCTACTTCCATGTCTAATAAAGGCGTACGTTTAATAATACCGGCATTGTTAATTAAAATATCAATCGGACCAACTTCAGTTTCAATTTTAGAAACGGCTTCAATAACATCGGCTTCAACAGTGACATTAAATTTATAACCGAAAGCGTTTATGCCTTCACTTTTATAAATTTTAAGCGCGTTGTCAATCTTTTCTTGCGATGAATTTCCGTTAACAATAATTGTCGCTCCGGCTAAACCTAAACCTCTGGCCATAGCCATACCTAAACCGTGGGTGCTTCCTGTAACTAAGGCAACTTTGCCCTTTACATTAAATAATTCTACGCTCATATTTTTATCTTAATTCTGTTATTTTAGCAACATCCATATCGTTATAATCTAAATTTTCTCCGGCCATTCCCCAAATAAATGTGTAATTTGATGTTCCAGAACCTGAGTGAATAGACCATGGTGGAGAAATAACAGCTTGGTCGTTTTGCATCCAAATATGACGTGTTTCTTGTGGTTGTCCCATAAAGTGACATACCGCTTGATCTTGAGGAATATCTAAATAATAATATACTTCCATTCTACGATCGTGAACGTGCGCCGGCATCGTGTTCCAAACACTTCCTGTTTTAAGTTCTGTCATTCCCATTTGTAACTGACAAGAGGTAACAATACCACCAATAATCATTTGGTTTACGGTACGGTGATTTGCAGTTTCTAGCGACCCTAATTCAATTTTATTAGCGTCTGCTTTACTAACTTTTTTGGTTGGATAATTGGTGTGTGCAGGAGCAGAGTTTAAATAAAATTTTGCTGGATTGTTAGCATCTTCACTTGCAAAAACAACATCTTTAATACCCATTCCTACATACAATGCATCTTTTAACCCCATGTCATAAACAGTGCCGTCTACGGTTACAGTTCCGTTTCCACCAACGTTAATTATTCCTAATTCTCTTCGCTCTAAAAAAGTAGACGCTTTTAAAGGATCAATAGTCTCTAAAGTCAATGGTCCTGACACAGGAACTGCAGAACCTGCGATATAACGATCGTAATGCGTATAGGTTAAATTAATTTTGTCGGCTTGCATTAAGTTGTCAATCAGGAATTCATCTCTTAATTCTTGAGTGTCATATTTTTTTACCGTATGCGGACTAGATGCATAACGACTTTCGTAAATTGTACTCATTGTATTTATTTTTTGATTCTATTTTTTAAGATATAAACTTAATATAAAATATTGAGTCTATTAAATGTTAGCGCTTTATAATTCAATATTTGAAGGATTTCTACTGTGAATTTATGTGGTAGATAACTAAAAGCCAAAACACCATAAACTAGGAGTTCTAAAAATTTTTCCTTAAATTCAAAACTGACTTATTTTCTTTTAACACCATTCCAATGCTGTGGTAAAAAGGCATGAGAGAAAGGACGAATGCCGCATTATAGCACTCTCATTAAAAAAAATTATAAGCGGTTTTTCACGTTATATTTGAAATATAAAAAATCAATAGTTTATGAATAAAATGTATTATTTCTTTTTAGTCTTAGCACTTACTTTCCTTAACACGGGATGCAAGTCTGATGCTAAAATCAGTGAAGAACAAGTCGAGGTGAGTTTTAATCCGGCTTTAAAATATAGATTTCAAAAACTAGTAGATTATCCCGTAGTAGCCGATAATTTTCCTAAAAGCATGTCGCTTAATCCTGAAGAGGTTCGTACCGAGCCCTCAAGAGATTGGACTAGTGGTTTTTTTGCTGGGAATTTGTGGTTAATCCATGAACTTACTGGGGATAGCATATACAAAGCGAAAGCTGAAGCTTGGACGGTTTTAGTGGAAGACCAAAAGAAGAATGACAGAACTCACGATATGGGGTTCAAAATATATTGCAGTTTTGGCGAAGGTTTAAAACAAGATCCAGATAATCAATATTACAAAGATGTTATTGTAGAAAGTGCTAAGACGCTTATTACGCGCTATAATGATTCTGTAAAATCTATTCGCTCTTGGGATTTCAATAAAGATGTTTGGGATTTTCCAGTGATTATAGATAACATGATGAATTTAGAATTGTTATTTGAAGCCACGAAAATTTCGGGCGATAGTATATATCATAATATTGCGGTTCAACATGCCAATACAACTTTAAAACATCAGTTTAGATCAGACCACAGTGTGTTTCATGTAATAAATTACGATACTATTTCTGGAGTTGTAAAAACAAAAGAAACGCACCAAGGATTCGATAGAAACTCCACATGGGCACGTGGCCAAGCTTGGGCCATTTATGGCTATACTATGAGCTATAGATATACTAAAGATCCGAAGTATTTGGCGCAAGTACAAGCCACAACTCAATTTTATATGGAACATGAAAATCTTCCTAAAGATGGGGTGCCGTATTGGGATTTTAACGATCCAGCGATTCCGGATGCAACACGAGATGCTTCGGCTGCCGCTATAGTAACATCGGCTTTGTTTGAACTATATGCGTACACAAATAACAAAACTTATCTTGATTTTGCAACACGGGTTTTAAATACATTAAATTCTGAAGCCTACCTTTTAAAAGATACGGTTAACGGTCCATTTATTTTAGATCATAGTACAGGAAATTGGCCTAAAAAAGATGAAATAGATGAGCCTATAGTATATGGAGATTATTACTTTTTAGAAGCTTTAACAAGAAAACGACATCTAGATTTAAAATAAATTCTAATTCGTAATATTAGTAGGATATAAGAAAATAGTCAAATGATTTATGGTGAAAAACCATGTGTGATTTGATTATTATTTTTGAAATATATTTAAATATTAGTCTTCAGAAATCGCATTTTCAAACATTAATTGATTCATGTCGTTATACACTACATTTTCTTTAATTAGAATGTCTATTGGTAGGTACACCTTGTCATTTGGTACTTTCGATTTTAGTAGATAATCAGACATTAATCGGATAGATTCGTAGCCTTGTTCAAAAGGCTTCTGAGAGATTAAAAAGGAAATATCGTCATGCTTAAGACGCTCTACGTTTTGAGGCGTATTGTCGAAACCTATAATTTTAAATCCGTTATTTCCATTTAAACAATCTACTATCACGGCGGTTCTACTAGAAGGTATAAAAATTCCACTTATCGAATCGTTTGACGCTAAACAGTCCTTAATGTTTTGCTCTGTTTTAGAGGTGTTATTTAAATCTTCGATCTTTAAGGTTATCGATTCAATTTCGGTATGATTGTCTTTAAAAAAGGAGTTGAAACCTTGTATGCGCTTAGAGATTGCTGTATTGTCGCCAGCATGTTCTCGAGATTGGATAATTAATATTTTAGAATCTTTTTCCATTCCTAAAAGCATCAATTTACCTGCTATATAACCCGAAGTATAAGAATCCTGACCAATATATGTTAGGTTGTTAAAGCCTTCTATATCTATGTTTAGAAACATATAAGGAATAGAAATGGCTTCTAATTGTGTCGTGATTTTTTTGGTTTCATTTAAAAACATCGGTGCAAAAATAACAGCAGCAGGTTCGGTTTCTAAAAGCGCTTCAAAAGATTTAAGGTAGGAGGCAGGATCGTATTGGTTAAACTTAAAATAATTAACGTGTATTCCAATATTCTTAACTTCGTCACTCGCTTTTAAAATCCCTAAGTAAGGCGATTTCCAAAATAAATCTGTGTCTTCATATTCCGGAATTAATACGGCAACATTATACTTGTTTTTCATCGCTAAAGCACTAGCAACAGGATTTATACTGTAATTTCTACGTTCTAAAATCTTACGTATTTTGGCCTCCGTTTTAGATGAAACACCACCTCGGTTGTGTAAAACACGGTCTACTGTGCCTTCAGAAACATTCGCTTCTTTTGCAATATCCTTTATTCTTATCATGCCTTGTTGTTGGTGTTCATTAATTAGAAAGTACAAATTAAAGCATTTTATTATAAATAAAAGGTGTTTTTCGTGGGCGCACACTAAAATTTATTATATTTGCGTGTGCGAACACGAAATTATAATAATTAAAAGAATCCATATATGAGTAAAGTAGTCGTTTTAACAGGAGCCGGAGGTGTTTTATGCAGTACACTAGCAAAAGCATTGGCAGAACAAGGGCATAAAATTGCTGTATTAGATTTAAAATTAGAAGCAGCAGAGCAGGTTGCTAAAGAGATTGAAGCAGCAGGCGGAACCGCAATGGGTGTTATGGCCAATGTTTTAGAAAAAGCGTCTTTAGAAGATGCTAAGTCTAAAATTAATGCTGCTTACGGTACGGTCGATATTTTAGTAAATGGAGCAGGAGGAAACCATCCCCTTGGAACAACCTCCAATCCGTTTTTAGAAGAAGAAGATTTAAAAAATACAACAGAAGGGTTTAAAACGTTTTTCGATTTAGATAGTAAGGGTATTGAGTTTGTTTTCAACTTAAACTTTATAGGAACATTATTACCAACTCAAGTCTTTGCAAAAGATATGATTGGTAAACAAGGCTGTAGTGTTTTAAATATTTCTTCAATGAATGCTTTTACACCTTTAACAAAAATACCTGCGTATAGTGGTGCTAAGGCGGCCGTTTCAAATTTCACGCAATGGCTTTCGGTTCATTTTTCTAAAGTCGGAATCCGTGTAAATGCGCTTGCGCCAGGATTTTTCTTAACCGATCAAAACAGAACCTTATTAACCAATACCGACGGAAGTTTAACACAACGCGGACAACAAATTATAGACCAAACGCCAATGGGACGTTATGGTGTGCCAGAAGATTTAATTAGTACAACGCTGTATTTGTGCGACGAAGCATCGTCGTTTGTAACAGGTGTTGTTATTCCAATCGATGGTGGATTTAGTGCATATAGCGGGGTTTAATAAAAATAATATTTAATAGTATGGAACAAACATGGAGATGGTACGGACCAAAAGATCCGGTAACCTTATCAGATATAAAACAAGCAGGTGCAACAGGAGTTGTATCGGCTTTACATCACATTCCTAACGGTACCGTTTGGAATACAGAAGATATTTTAGAGCGTAAGAACACTATTGAAGAGGCTGGATTAACATGGAGCGTGGTAGAAAGTATTCCCGTTCATGAGACCATAAAAACACGTTCTGGAGATTTTCAGAACTATATAGACAACTATAAGCAGAGTATCGAAAACTTAGCAGCTTGTGGCATTCACATTGTATGCTATAACTTTATGCCTGTATTAGATTGGACGCGTACAGATTTAAGTTACGAGGTTGCCGATGGTTCTCGTGCCTTGCGTTTCGATGCCGCCGCTTTTGCAGCTTTCGAATTGTTTTTACTGAAACGTCCAGGAGCAGAATCGACGTATACCGAAGCAGAAAAAGACACGGCAAAACGTTATTTTGATACCATGACGGAAGCCGACAAAACACAGTTGGTAAATAATATTATTGCGGGGTTACCAGGAGCAGAAGAAGGCTATACATTAGAGCAGTTTCAAACTGTTTTAGATACGTATTCAGATATTGATGCTACAGCGTTAAAGTCGAATCTAGTTGCCTTTTTAAAAGAAATTATTCCTGTCGCTTCGCAAAACGACGTGTTGATGTGTATCCACCCAGACGATCCACCATTTCCAATTTTAGGACTTCCACGTGTGGTAAGTACAGAAGCAGATTATACCTATTTATTTGAGCAAGTACCTAACAGATCTAACGGAATTACGTTTTGTACAGGATCATTAGGTGTCATTGCATCTAACAATTTGATTCAGATTTTTAAGCGCTTTGCAGATCGTGCACACTTTATTCATTTAAGAAGTACCGAGCGTGATGCTGCTGGAAATTTCCATGAAGCTAATCATTTAGAAGGTGATGTGCCTATGTACGATGTGGTAAAAGCCATTGTCTTAGAAGAGCGTAAGCGTAAAGCTGAATGTAAAACAGATTGGAGTATTCCGATGCGCCCAGATCACGGTCACCAGATGTTAGACGATTTAAAAAAGAAAACAAATCCAGGGTATTCAGGCATTGGACGTTTAAGAGGTCTTGCTGAATTACGCGGTTTGGAATTCGGAATCTCTAAAAGCATATAAAATGAAGCCAATCGATTCTGAAGGATTTATTACAGATCATTTTTTATTGAACTCTAAGGCGGCTGAGGTTTTATATCACAAGTACGCTAAAGATATGCCGATTATCGATTACCATAATCACTTATCGGCAAAGCAAATTGCAGAAGACCAACCTATAGGAAATCTTACCGATGCTTGGTTGCAAGGCGACCATTACAAATGGCGTGGTATGCGAGCAAATGGTATAGATGAGCATTTTATTACAGGATCAGCTTCAAAAGCCAATAAATTTAAAAAATGGGCAGAAACGGTGCCTTATACGTTAAGAAATCCGTTGTTTCATTGGACGCATCTAGAGTTAAAACGCTATTTCAATATCGATTTGGTGTTGCAACCTAGTACCGCTGAAACTGTGTATGAGCAAGCAAATAGAATTTTAGAAGATAAAACACCGGCACAACTTTTAGAACAAATGAATGTAGAGGTAGTCTGTACAACAGACGATCCTACAGACGATTTAGCATATCATAAACAAATTGCTAAATCAGATTTCTTTACCAAAGTATATCCGACCTTTAGAGCCGATGAGCTATTTTTTATTGCAGAAGATAAATTTTCTGGATATTTAAAAAAATTAGAAACAGCTTCTAAAACCGCAATTACTACGTTTTCAGAATTTATTACTGCAATAGACACTAGGTTGACATATTTTAATGAAAACGGTTGCAGATTATCAGATTTTGGTGTTGGTGAAGCGTTAACTATTGAAGCATGTACTTTAGAAGAAGCATCAAGTATTTTTCAAAAACGCTTACAATCGGAAGCACTTTCTAAGTTAGAAATTAATAAATACAGATCGTTTTTATTCATTTATTTAGCGAAACAATATCATAAGTTAGATTGGGCACAACAATATCATTTAGGGCCCATTCGTAACAATAATAGTCGTTTAGTAGAGCAAGTAGGCTTAGATGCAGGTTGCGATTCTATAGGCGATTTCCCGATGTCGGAATTCATGTCGAAGTTGTTTAATACATTAAATACAACCGATCAATTAGCTAAAACGATAACCTATAATTTAAATCCGTCGCAAAACGAAGTGTTTGCCACCATGATGGGAAATTTCCAAACAGGTGGTACTCCAGGTAAAATGCAATGGGGTTCTGGTTGGTGGTTTTTAGATCAAAAAGATGGGATGGAAAAGCAGTTAAATACCCTTTCTAACATGGGACTCTTAAGTCGTTTTGTTGGGATGTTAACCGATAGTAGAAGCTTCTTGTCGTTTCCAAGACACGAATATTTCAGACGTATTTTATGCGATGTATTAGCAGACGATTTAAATAAAGGATTGGTGCCAAACGATATTGAATTTTTAGGTGCTATGGTACAAGATATTTGTTACCATAATGCTGTAAACTATTTTAATTTCAAAAAATAATATGAAATTAAAATTATTAGTATGCATGCTAGGCGTGATTTGTTTACAATCGTGTAGGCAAGAAAGTGAGGTAAAAACCTTCTTTATATCGCATAATGCGCAGCAATCTCATCCCGTGCACCAAGGCATCGTTAAGCTTCAGGAAGTATTAGAAGAAAAATCTAAAGGGAAGTTGGTTGTTAAAATTTTTCCAGATGCCCAATTGGGATCAGAACGAGAAGTTTTAGAATTACTTCAAATAGGCTGTCGCCATTGCTAAAGTAAGTGCGGCGACTTTATCTAATTTTGTGCCCGAATATAATGTTTTGGCTGTGCCGTTTATCTTTAGAGATAAGGCTCATAAGTTTAAAGTGTTGGAAGGTGCTGCTATATAAAGGAGCTTAAAACATTCAGTTAATATGTAACCCCTAATAGATTTAATTATAAATCTGTTAGGGGTTTTTTATATTGGAGTGTACTTAATTGGAGATTAAACTGCACGTTCCTGAAGAATTAATGGAGCGTTTTTAACCTCATCGATATCGTATTTACGTTGCTGTGAATTCTACATTATTGTTAATTATCTTAAAAAAAACGAGTCATGTACGTGATATTTAGGTTTATAAAGGTCGAAATTTGACTTTTTTTGTAAAAAATATCTGTTTTATTTTTCTTGAAAAAAGAGACTCTTTTTAGACTTAAAATGAGGAGTAAATTTACCCTAAAATGTGACAAAATTATTGGCTCTAAATCTTCTCGAAAACGTTTGATTTATTAGGGTTCTCGGTATTTATTGAGGTTTTAGAGGTGCTGTGAGTTTTTAGTACTGTGTATTATGGTAATTATTACGCTGTTTAATTATCGATTCAATTATTTTTTTTAATAATTTTTATTATTTCGACAATTTTTCGTGCATTTAACATTTTAATAACATATATTAGCACTGTCAAACTGGTAAACCAGTGTAAATAGCCAGTTTGGTAAACCAAAATTTAATAATTTATTTATTAACCAAAACAAATTACAAATGAAATTAAGAACTAAACTAATTTTAATGTTGGGATTGATTTTCAATCTATCATTATTTGCACAGGACGGATATCAGTTATCCGGTACTGTAACTGATTCTGGAAACATGCCCGTCCCAGGCGTTAACGTTGTCGTTGAGGGTACTACTACAGGAGCCGCTACCGACTTTGATGGGAATTTTGAATTATCTGTAAAATCCGGTGATATTTTACAATTTTCTTATTTAGGATATGTTACACAATCTGTTAAAATTACTAATCAAACAAATCTTAACGTAGTATTGCAAGAAGATGCAAGCGAACTTGACGAAGTTGTTGTTGTTGGGTATGGTACTCGTAAAAAGAGTGATATCACAGGGTCTGTATCTTCAGTTAAAACAGACGAGTTAACAGCATACCCAACGTCTAATGCAGAACAAGCACTTCAAGGACGTGCAGCAGGTGTTGTTGTACAGTCTAATAACGGAGGTGAACCAGGAGCTCCTATTGCTATTAAAGTTAGGGGTAATTCTTCTATCGGAGCTAGTAGTGATCCTCTTATAGTAGTAGATGGTTTTGTTGGGGCTTCTATGCCACAAGCAGACGATATCGCTTCTATGGAAGTTTTAAAGGATGCATCTGCAACAGCTATCTACGGATCTAGAGGATCTGGAGGGGTTATTTTAGTAACTACTAAAAAAGGTAAATCTGGTAGATTAAATGTAGAAGTTAATACAACATATTCTATTCAGAACACATCTAATCGATTAGACTTATTAGATGCAGATCAATTTGCTCAATACCAACAATCTTTCAACCCTGGATATGTTCAAGGTACTGAAAACACAGATTGGCAAGATGAAATTTACACAACTGGTAATATCTCTAACAGTCAGGCTTCATTTTCTGGTGGTAGTGAAAAAATCAACTTTTACTCTTCTGTAAACTACTTTACTCAAGATGGTATTATTGTTAACTCTGGATTCGAAAAATTCACATTCTTATCTAACGTAGATGCAAAAATTACTGATAAGTTAACTTTAGGAATGAACCTTTTTGGAAACAGAAGTACAAAAGATGGTATCTCTACACAATCTTCAGGGGAAGATGCTATTGCTAGTGTAAATGGAGGTGGAGACGACGTTGTGTCGCTTGCAATGAGATTTACGCCAGATAGAGGGATATACGATGCTAACGGTAACTTTACACAAAACTCTGTAGGAGATGGTATTGAAAACCCATGGGCAGTTGCTAATAAAATTGTAAACGAAACGAAGTCTGATGCTTTTAGATCTAACTTATATGCAAGTTACGATATCTTAGAAAATTTAAATTTTAAATCTACTTTTGGTTTTAGTACAACAAACGAAAATGTAGGGTACTTTAAACCTCAAACATTCCAATTATCTACTGGAGGAGCAAGTATTGCAACTTTAAAAAGAACAAATATTTTAAGTGAAAACTACTTATCTTATAATCTTGAAATTGGAAAAGGACAATTATCTGCATTAGCAGGTTATTCTTACCAAAAAGTAACTAACGAAAGATTCTCTGCAAGTACGCAAGATTTATTATCAGACGATTTCCTTTGGTATAATTTAGGTGCAGGTACGATTCAAAATAGAAAAATTACATCTTCATGGTCCGAGTCTGAAATTCAATCACAATTTGGTAGATTAAACTACGACTGGGATGATAAGTATTTAGTTACAGCTACAGTAAGACGTGATGGAGCTTCTAACTTTGCTGAAAATAATAAATATGCAATATTCCCTTCTGGAGCTTTAGGTTGGAAAATCTCTAACGAAAACTTCTTAAAAGATAGTAACTCAATTTCTAGTCTTAAATTAAGAGCGAGTTATGGTTTAACTGGTAACCAAGCAATTTCTCCTTATCAGTCATTATCTTTATTAGCAATTACTGAAGGAACAGAAGTAGATGCGGCACCTTCATTTTCAGTGTCTCAAGAAGCTAACCCAGATTTAGTATGGGAAACATCTTACCAAACAAACATTGGTTTAGATTTAGGTATGTATAACAATAGAATTAATTTCTCTTTCGACTACTATAATATAGATACTAAAGATCTATTATTAGAAGTATCAACTATTCCTTCTTACACAGGAGCAACTAACTTAAGAGTATTCCAAAATGTTGGGGAAATTAACAACAGAGGTTTTGAAGTTGTGTTAAGTACAAGAAACATAGTTACAGACGACTTTACTTGGAGCACAGATTTTAACTGGTCTACTAACAAGACAGAAGTGATAAGCTTATTTAACGGTGCAGATATTATTGATGGAGCAGCTCCTGGATACTTTTCAGGTAAAGACACGTACATCTTAAGAGAAGGTGAGCCTGTTGGAATGTTCTGGGGACATGAATACACTGGAGTTTATCAAGGAGGAGATGTGCCAGAAGGTTCTGCTTTAAAAGGTTCTTACCAAGCAGCAGGAGATCCATTATTCCAAGATATTAATGGAGATGGTATTATCGATACTAATGATGAGCAAATTATTGGAGATCCTAATCCAGATTGGAACTTCGGATTTACAAACACATTTAGATATAAAAACATAGATTTAAATATCTTCTTCCAAGGGTCTTACGGAGGAGAAATCTTAAACCTTACAAATGTTCAATTATATAATGGAGATTCTAATGCACTTACAGATGTGTTAAATGCATGGACACCAGAAAATACTTCATCTAACTTACCTTCTAACAAAACAAGAGATAGAGAAATTTCTTCTCGTTTCGTTGAAGACGGAAGTTATGTAAGATTAAAAAACTTATCTATCGGGTATACTTTCCCACAAGATATAGTTGAAAAAATCGGGATGGATAACTTAAGATTAGCTGTTAGTGGGCAAAACTTATTAACTTTTACTAAGTACTCTGGTTTAGATCCAGAAGCAAGTTACTTTGGAGGTAGTACAACTGCTACAACTAATGCAGTTCAAGGTCATGACTTTGGTAACTATCCAACAATTAGATCTTTTAGTTTAAGTCTTAATTTAAAATTTTAAAAAAAACAAATATGAAAACATATAAGTTTATAGTAGTCTTATTAGGGCTATCAATATTAGGATGTTCCGATTTAGAGGAGAATCCAATTACAGAATTGCAACCTGATGAATTTTTAGCTAATCCAACGTTATCTCAGGTAGAAGGATTTGTTTCTGGAGCTTACACACATATGCATCATAGAAACTTTTTATCAAGAGAAATGGCTCAGGCACTTGAATTTAGAAGTGATATGACCGCTATTGGCAGAACAGGGAATGCAGAAAGAACAGATATGGATAACTTCACCGTATCTTCTAACAACGCTTTAATTATGGGTAACAATGGTTTCTGGCCAAAAGTGTACCAAATTATTCGTTCTGCAAATGATGGAATTAGATATGGTGCTGGTCTTTCAGAAGTAGATGATAATACGAAAAACGAAGTTATTGCTAGAGCACGTTTTGCTAGAGGATTTGCTTACTACCACTTAGTAAGATTATTTGGAGATATTCCTTATATCGACGAGAATACAGCTACAATAGACGCTGTAACTGCTCCTAGAACGCCTGCAGCCGATGTTTATGAAAGCATCATTGCAGATTTCGAATACGCTAAAGAATGGTTACCAAATACACAACCTACAAGAGCTTTACCTGCTAAATCTGCAGCGGGTGCGTATTTAGCATCAGTGCATTTAACATTAGAGAATTGGCAATTAGCTTACGACGAAGCTAAAGATGTTATCAATAATGAAGGAACTTATAACTTAGGGTTAGAACCAGATTTCCAAGATTTATACGATGCTGTTAAAATAGACAATTCTTTAGAGCCAATATTTGTATTAGATTTTACAGGTATTACAAATGGTGACCAAGGTAGAAATTACCAAGAACCAATGACGGGTAGTAGATCAGATTCGCAATACTTACCAGAAATCTCTGAAGCAGGTTGGTCTGTTCAGGTTCCTGCACTTAAAGTATATACAACTTGGGATGAGAATGATTACAGAAGAGCAGTTTCTTTTGATGATACTATGGTTCTTAATGCAAACCCTGATGGAACAGGAGGAACTCGTATTCCGTATACAAACTACGTAGAATCAGGTGCATCTTTAAGTGTTAACCGTCCGCATATTGCAAAATATACACGTATGGCAAGTAAAGCACCAGTATCTGAAACAAATGGTAGAGGGGCACAATCAAACTACTGTTTAATGCGTTATGCCGAAGTTATTTTAATCGCTGCAGAAGCGGCTAACGAACTTGGACAAACTACTGAAGCAGAAGATTTATTAAACAGAGTTAGAGAAAGAGCAAGAAGAGGTGGAGTAACAAATGGTTTTGTTGCTAGTGCATCTCCTGCAGATGTTTCTGGAACGTCTAAAGACGAATTTAGATTTATCGTTTTAGAAGAACGTAGATTAGAACTTGCTTTTGAATTCAAGAGATGGTACGATATTACAAGAAGAGAAATGTGGAATGCACCTTACGATGTATTCGGACCTAACGGTTTAGAGTCTGAAGTTTCTACAGAATCTGGAGTTGGACCTGGACCTAAGTCTTTCGACGCTAGTCGTGATGCTTTATTACCAATCCCTTTTGATGAGATTATAATAAATCCAAACTTAGTTCAGAATCCTGGATACTAATTATATCAACGATATTAGACATAGAATTTAAACATTAGATATAATTTAAATTAGTTTTATTAAATACTGGTCTAAGGTTTTAGGCCAGTATTTTTTTTAGAGTTAAACCTTGTAAAATTATAGTTCTAACGGTTTATTTTACTTCTATTTATTTTTTTATCAAACGAACTAATCTAAAAACCATGATTAAATATTTAATTAGTCAGACTCATTATAATGAAATATGAAACAGCCAAAATAAAAGATAACACAGAAATTCAAAATATTATTATATCCCAAATTAAAGATTTTATCAACTTAAAAAATCTAGAATTAGGAGATAAATTACCTTCACAACGTGTATTATCAGAGAAATTTAATGTTAGTAGACGGCATGTTGGTGAGGCTATAGAAAAATTAGAATTCTACGGAGTTCTAAAATCAGTACCACAATCTGGAACATTTGTAGAAAATATTGGTATAACGGCCTTAAATGGTATTATTGAAGATATTATTGCATTAGATAAACAAGATTTTAAATCTTTAGTAGAAACGCGCTTAATGTTGGAAACTAAAACAGCATGTTTAGCTACCATTCGAAGAACCGAAGAAGATTTAGAGAATATAGAAACAGCGCTTAATAATTATAAAGTTAAAGTTTTAAATCGCGAAGATGCTTTAGAAGAAGATTTACTATTTCATTTAGCTATTGCAAAAGCTAGCGGTAATAGTACAATTAATGCTTTAATGCTTCAAATAACACCTAAAATTATTTCTGTTTTAGAAGATACGCGCGTTTGTGGTGCAGACGAGCGTCTTAAAGAATTGCAGAATCACGAAGCAATTTATCACGCCATTAAAATTCAAGACACCGAACTCGCGGTAAAAGTCATGAAAGTGCATTTTGAAATGCTGATTGCATTCTGTGATAATTTTGAAAAATAATAACAAAGGGAAACTTAATTTTATACGGTTTCCCTTTTTTTATGTTGCACTCTTCTAAACCCTCAATAAATCCCTTATTTTATGATGCCTTTAGCATATTCTATAGTCTCTTTTTGTGATTTATTTCCTAAATTTGAGAGGTTCATTATGACTTCTTTTTGCTAAAAAAATATTCAAAAGATCGCGTAATTCTTGCCTCAAATAGTCCGAGTATTAGGACGTTTTAAATTTGGGTTTTATACGGTTGACGTTTAGTGATATAGAGAATTATAATTGTTCCAAACAAACATTCTAAAATTAAAAATAACCAAATTATATGTCAACAGAAAAAGTATCCCTCTTAGGTAGGTTTCAAAAAGGATTAAAAAATTTCGGCCCTGCCTTTTTTATAATAGGTTATGTTGTAGGTACGGGAAGTGTAACCTCTATGGTTGTTTCCGGAGCGAATTACGGATTAAGTCTGTCTTGGGCCTTACTGCTTTCTTGTTTTTTTACCTATTTTTTACTTGTTTCAATTAGTAAATTAACCATTGTCTCTGGAAATACATTAATGTATAATTTTAAAGAGGCCTTTGGGAAACCTGTAACTATTTTTATAATTACCGCCTTGTTGGTCTCTATTGTATCCTCCGTTATTGGAGTTATGGGCGTAGTGGCAGAAGTCGCCATGGAATGGATTTCGGTAAGAACTTCGATTTCATTTCTTAATGCGCCAATAGTCGCTATTTTCTTTACATGCCTTTTGGTTGCTTTGTTTTGGACAGGGAAGCATGAGAATTTTATTAAAGCCATGAGTGCGATGGTAGGTTTTATGGCTCTTTCTTTTATAGCAACGAGTATTATGGTGGTTAAAGAAACGGGAACCAATTTAGGTGATTTTTTTCCAGAATTACCGCAAGGTGATAATTCTGGACTTGTAATTGCTGGAATTGTTGGAACCACAATGGCAGGTGTGTGTTTGGCGTCTCGAAGCATTTTGGTGCAAGAGCAAAAGTGGGGAATTGAGCATTTAAAAACAGAAAATAGAGATGCAATGTCGTCTATGGTTTTAACATTTTTAATTAGTTTGGCCATAATGATTAGTGCTACAGGAACCTTATACTTTCAAGGTATTAAAGTTGTAGATGCTACAGATATGATGAGTGCTTTAGGACCATGGGCTGGAGATTTTGCCTTAACATTATTTACTTTAGGAATAATTGGAGCAGGATTATCGTCAATATTCCCGAACCTTTTATTGTTTCCTTGGTTAATTGCAGATTATACGAATACCGAGCGCGATATGAAAAAACCACTGTTTAAATTTTTAGTGGTGATAGTCGCTTTAACCGGTATTATAGTGCCATTTTTTGGAGGAAAACCCGTTTGGATTTTAATTGCCTCTCAAGCTTTAAGTCCGTTTATTATGCCGTTAATAACATTGTTTTTAATAATCTTATTAAATAGAAAAGACGTCATGAAAACCTATAAAACCAGTCTGTGGATAAATATCGCTTTAGGAGCTACATTGATTTTCAACTTTTATATGTTGTACGTAGCGCTTAATGGCTTTTTAGTTTTTATTAAAACAGGCATTTAATTTGTAAAGAGACAGGTGTAATTTTAGTTTAAAACGCACCTTTTACAGGACAAGCATACGAATAATAAAATCACGAGAACATGAATAAAGATTTAGAAAAATACGCATATATACCTTTAAAACAACTTCAGAATAGAGTTTGGAGAACGTATGAAGGTGGTGCTTTAATTGATAGATGGAAAAAGACATCTCCAGAAGTAGATGGTGCAATGCCAGAAGAATGGATTATGTCTACCGTTACAGCGCGTGGAAATAATAGGCCAGAAGACGAAGGTTTATCGCTTATAGAAACCAAAGATGGAACCATTGCCTTAAAGGAATTAATTAACTCTAATGTAGAGTTATATTTAGGTAAAGCATTAGCAGATAAATTTGGAACGACAGGAGTACTTATTAAAATGTTAGATTCTAAGGAACGTTTAACTGTTCAGGTGCATCCCGATAAAGACTACGCCAGAACTGTTTTTAATTCCGAATTTGGAAAAACAGAATCTTGGTATGTATTAAATACGCGCGAGATCGACGGAGAAAAGCCTGTTGTTTATATGGGCTTTAAAAAACATGTAACCCGAGAAGAATGGCGTTTGCATTTCGAGAATCAAAATATTCAAGGGATGTTAGATTGTCTTCATAAAATTGAGGTAAAACCAGGAGATGCTTTCATGATTTATGGCGGTGTGCCTCATGCTATTGGTAGTGGATGCTTTTTAATGGAAGTTCAGGAGCCGACAGATTATACCATGCGTGTCGAGAAAACAACGCCAAATGGTTTAACCATCGGACCAGAACTTATTCATCAGGGTGTTGGTGAAGAGAAAATGTTAGAATGTTTTCATTACGACAATTATACATTAGATGAAGCGTTAGAGGCTTGGAAAATTACGCCAGAAGTGCTTGACAGTTCCAAGGAGTTTACTTTAAGAACATTATTCAATAAGAAACATACCAATTGTTTTGGTTTGAGCGAATTGTTATTGGATGGCTCGCATACCATTAAAGGTAATTCAACGTTTTATGCAGCAGTAATTTACTCTGGAGAAGGTACAATGCTATGTAATGACAAAGAATACACGTTTAGTCAAGGGGATGAGATTTTTATTTCTGCGGCGATTTCAGAAATTACGTTTGTGTCTAAAGAACCATCAAAAATATTACTTTGCTATCCTCCAAATTAATCAAACATGGGTTTTAAACCGGGTTTATTTGGCTGTATTTTAAATAAAAAGGACACTATTTATCTCATGATAAATAGTGTCCTTTTGTTTGTAAGCACCTTTTTTACAGATTTTTTAAGCTTTACTTTTAAGACAAAGGCAATCTAATAGAGGCTTGAATTTAGGTTTTATCTAAGTATTAATTTCTTAACGACATCTTTACCCAATTCCTCATTAATCATTGTTATTATTTTTTCTTTTCCGTAGCTTAATTCTTCGCGTAAAACGCTAGAGCTTAATTGCACGTATAAGGTATCTCGTTCTAAACTTATTTCTGTGGTGTAGTTGTTAACGCCATTTCCCATAAGAGATGTCCAAGCCTCGCGCACGTTTACTTTGTCCAAACCTTTTTCTAGCTTATTGGTTTCTACAAACTCTTTTAAAACGTCTGATATACTTAGATTTTCGTTGTTTCTTTTTGCCATAATTATAAATTTAAAGGAATATAACGTTTGTAAATATATACGTTTTGATGTTGATTAACGACTTTAAAACGATCGTTATTTAATTCAATTATGGTTTCTTTCCAATCTGAAAATGGGGTGTGATAATGCACTTTTAAACTGTCGTTTTCAGTGATTACTTTTAGCTGTTCCTTCGTGGTTACTGGCGTAAAGGTATTGTCGGCATCGGTTTTCATTTTTTGTCTGTATCCCGATAGGCTGTCATTTAATGCAATAAAATCTACAGTTTCATTTATTTTATAGATATGAGAAGTGCCGTCGGCTAAAATAACCTCTTCAATTTCCCAATAACCGTTTAAATTTGAAAGTTCTATTTCTGGTTTGTTAGCACAGCTCGTAAGTATAATAAGGCTAAAAAATACAATAAGTTGTTTCATAAGATCTTGTTTTATGCTCCAATATTAAAAATTTGGTAGGATTGATGTACTTGTTTTACAGCATTTTCCGTACGGTCTGCATGTGTATCGCTAATAAATAACTGACCAAAATTAGAGTCGTCTACTAATTTAATAATTTGTCCTACGCGTTGTTCGTCTAGTTTATCGAATATATCATCTAATAGTAAAATTGGATTTACGCCACTTTGCGCTTTAATAAAATCGAACTGTGCTAATTTTAAAGCGATTAGAAAGGATTTTTGTTGTCCTTGACTTCCAAATTTTTTAATCGGATGCCCATCAATTTCAAATAACAAATCGTCTTTATGCACTCCGGTTGAGGTGTATTGTACAGCTCTATCTTTCGCTAAATTCTGCTCCAAAAGTTGTTTTAAATCACCATCGAACAAATCACTTTTATAGTTTAATTCTACAGGCTCCTGATTGTTACTAATAACTTTATGACGGGATTTAAAAATAGGGACGAAAACGTCTAAAAACGCTTTTCTTTTTTCAAAAATAAGTGCCCCTAAGTCATTTAATTGTTCATTATAAACGTCTAACGTGTCTTTATTAAACGTGTGGTTTAGTGCAAAATACTTTAATAAGGCGTTGCGCTGTGATACCGTTTTATTATAGTTAATTAGGTCGTTTAAATAATTTTTATCACTCTGTGAGATTACGCTATCTAAAAATTTTCGTCGCGTTTCACTACCTTCAATAATTAAGTCACGGTCTGCAGGCGAAATAATAACCAAGGGTATAAAACCGATATGGTCGCTAAATTTTTCGTAGGCTTTTGCATTGCGTTTAATTACTTTTTTCTGTCCGCTTTTTAAACTCACCACAATTTTTTCAAGCGCATCATGTTTTTCAAAATCACCATGAACCACAAAAAAATCTTCATTATGTCTAATATTTTGCGATGCAACGGGGTTGAAATAACTTTTTCCGAAGGATAAATGATAAATTGCGTCTAAAATGTTCGTTTTTCCTACTCCATTTTGTCCCACAAAGCAATTTATTTTGTCGTCGAATTCAAAAGATTCACTTTCAAAATTTTTGTAATTAATTAGAGATAAGGATTTTAGAATCATAAAAGAGATAATGTGCGTTTATTTGAAATCTGCTATTAGAAGGACTCGCAAATTATTGAAAAATAACAAATAAATAACCTTTTATTTCTGCAGAAATATTTTATTTTTGCGCGGAATAATATAGAATTTATGGCAACTTATAAAAAGAGAGGTTACAAACCAACCGAAAAATCAGAAGTAGACAACGACATTGAAAATTTTGAAAACGTTGAAGAAAGTTCAACAACAGCAGAAGTTTTTAACACGTTAGACGAAACGGCTTCTAAAACTGAGGATTGGGTAGCTAACAATCAAAAATATATTTTTGTAATTATAGGTGTAGTTGCGGCACTTGTTTTAGGATATTTAGGATACAACGAATTTGTAGCGCAACCAAAAGAGAGCGAAGCAATGAACGATATGTCTCAGGCTAAAATTTACTTTAATCAAGCTGTTAACGGGACCGAAAAAGATTCTCTTTATACATTAGCCTTAAATGGTGGAGAAGGTAAATATGGTATGTTAGATATCATTGAAAACCACAGTGGAACGCCAGCGGCGAATATAGCTGAGTATTATGCAGGAATGGCTTACTTAAATTTAAAAGATTATAGTAAAGCGATTGAATATTTAGGTGATTTTTCTAGTGAAGATGAAGCTTTAGCACCTATCGCTAAAGGGGCAATTGGAGATGCATTTGTACAATTAAATCAATTAGAGGATGCTTTAGATTACTACAAGCAAGCGGCTGATCTTCGTACAAACGAATTTACAACACCAATGTATTTAAATAAAGCGGGATTAATTGCTTTAGAATTAGGAAAAGCCTCTGATGCTTTGAAATATTTTAAAACAATTAAAAACGATTATCCGTCTTCAACTGAGGCAACAACTGTAGATGTTTTTATAGGAAAAGCTGAAGTTTTAGCAAGCAAATAAAATAAAGATGGCAACAGCTAATCATAATTTATCAGAATACGATAAAACAACAATCCCAGACGCGAGCAACTTTCGGTTTGGGATTGTTGTTTCTGAATGGAACGATACCATTACCGAAGGTCTTTACAATGGTGCTTACAACGCACTAATTGAAAACGGTGTAGATCCAAGTAATATTAAGCGTTGGAATGTACCAGGAAGTTTTGAATTGATTTACGGAAGTAAAAAAATGCAAGAACAAATGGTAGATGCCGTAATAGCTATTGGTTGTGTGATTCAAGGCGAAACAAAACATTTCGATTTTGTTTGCGAAGGTGTCACTCAAGGTATTAAAGACTTGAATGTAATTAACGATGTTCCTGTTATTTTCTGTGTATTAACCGATAATAATCAACAACAGTCTATAGATCGTTCTGGTGGTATTCACGGTAATAAAGGTACAGAAGCGGCAGTAGCGGCAATTAAAATGGCAGACTTACGTAACAATTCGTAGTTTCCATATAATTATAAAATTTTATACGATATAAAACTCTCAACCTTGGTTGGGAGTTTTTTAGTTTATAGCGGAAAGAATTTCAGAAAGAAAGGTGTTGTAGCTAAACAGCGGGTCCTCTACTAGTCCGAAGCGTACAATTACAATGTCCTTAGAAGGAATAATACTTACTTGCTGACCTTGGTATCCGTTACAAGAAAATAAGTCTTTAGGAACATCTGGATAACGTCCGCCAGCATTTAACCAAAATTGTGCACCATAAATCCCGTCCGATGTATTTGTTGGGGTTTTGGTATAGGCTACCCAGTCTTTAGTTAAAATTTGTTCACCATTCCAATTACCATTATGTAAGTATAATAATCCGAATTTGCTCCAATCTCTTGCGGTGGCCCAACCGTAGGAAGATCCTATAAAATGACCTTTTAAATCGGTTTCTATAGTCATAGAATGCATTCCTATTTTATCTATTAATTCGGTGTACCAAAAATCTAAATAATTTTGATCTGTTTTAAATTGATTTCTGATAAATCCAGAGATAAGGTTTGTAGTTCCAGAGGAATAATTCCAACTTTGATCAGGTACGTCTGCTAATGTTTTTTCTCTTGGAATTTTGGGCATATCGGCCTTTAAAAACAACATTTTAGTCACATCAGAAATGTTTCCGTAGTCTTCTTCCCAAGCCAAACCACTATTCATTTGTAAGAGATTATTTAGTGTAATATTTGCTCTGTCGTCGTTTTCCCATTCAGGGAACAGATGTGATTGATTGGTATTCACGCGACCTTGTTTTTCTAGAATTCCCACCATTGCACTGGTGATGCTTTTCGTCATAGACCAACCTAAAATTTTAGTGTCTTTATTAAAATCGTCGGCATATTTTTCAGCAATAATTTGGTCTTTGTAAACTACAACTACGGCTCGGGTGCGCTTTAATTTTTCATCGCTTATGTCGAAAGCGTTGGTTATGGCTTCATCTAAAATAGTGTAATCAATATTAGAAAATACGGTATCTTTCTGAGGCAAATTGCCATATGGGAATGGTAGATTTTTAGGCGTTTTGTTTCTGTTGGGTTTAACGGTCAGCGTGGTGTGGTCTAATCCTTCTGGAATTAAAATACATCCTAATCCTTCTTTGTAAACGGCTGTTCTCGCCTTTAATCCGAATACGGTAGAGGTTACAGATTTGTTCTCGAAATCTATGGTGTTTGTTGCCAAATTAATAGGAGAGAAGTCGTTGTCTTGTGCTTCTATAGACGCTAAAGATCTGTCGGCTAAAAAGGTACAAGAACACACACTTTTAGAGGAAAATCCAGTGATAAAATTTAATTTTGGGTAATTTAAGTAAATTACACCGACTAAGCACATCAGAATTAATAGGCTAAGAATGGTAATTAATTTTTTCATACAGATCTATGTGTTTGCGAGTTAGCAATTTAATAGAATTATTGCTTTTTAGCGATACCGAGAATGGAAATAATTTAAAATATTCTAGTAATAAGGTGTAACCTATGTTACAATGAAACCTCTATGTTACGCCTATATTTGTCTATTCGTAACGGAGATTATTAAGTTTCCTTGCGGTTTAATCAATAAATAATTAAATATGGATTTTATTTTTCAACCGTGGCATTGGTTTATTTCAGGGTTTTTAATTGCACTATTTATGTTCGTGCTCTTGCTTTTAGGCAAAGGTTTTGGAATGTCTTCTAACCTTCGTGCATTTTGCAGTATTTGTGGTGGCGGTAAATACAGCTCGTTTTTTAATTACAATTGGAAAAAAGACAGTTGGAATTTATTTATAGTTATCGGTGCTATGCTGGGTGGCTATGTGGCCTCTCATTATTTATCTAGTGGCGATATGCCAGAGATTAGTGCATCTACAAAGTTGGCACTACAAGATTTAAATTTTTCTACTGTGAACAGTTATTTGCCAAACGAAATTTATGCTCTTGAAGCTTTATCGGAGGTTAAAACATGGCTGATTTTAATTTCTGGAGGCCTTTTAATTGGATTTGGAGCGCGGTATGCAGGAGGTTGTACTTCTGGACATGCTATTTCCGGATTAAGTAATTTACAATTACCGTCTTTAATAGCGGTTATAGGCTTCTTTATTGGAGGTTTATTTATGGTTCATGTGTTATTCCCATTTATATTTTAAGAAGATGAAAAAAGTATTATATATCCTTTTAGGATTAGTTTTTGGTGTGGTTATGTATAAATCTGAAGCTGCATCTTGGTTTCGTATTTATGAGATGTTTAGGTTTGAATCGTTCCATATGTATGGTATAATTGGTACGGCTTTGGTATTCGGAATTTTATTTGTGCAACTTATAAAACGATTCAATATTAAAACATTTAGTGGCGAACCGATAGTTATAGCAGATAAAGAAAAATCGGTTTCAAGATATCTAATTGGTGGTATTATATTCGGATTAGGTTGGGCGCTTGCAGGTGCTTGTCCAGGACCTATTTTTGTATTGGTAGGTGCAGGTTATATTCCGGTTCTTATTGTATTGATATCGGCAGTTGCAGGAACATTTATTTATGGCTTGTTAAGGGATAAGTTGCCTCATTAAAAAGGTGTTGTAACAAATTAAGTTGTTTGTCGTCTTATATGTATATATGAAATAAAAAATATCATGAGAGAAGACAAACAACTTTTAATTCTTACGCATTTAAGTCAGTTAGCAACTTTAGCCTTGGGCTTTGGAAGTTTAATAATTCCTTTAGTTTTATGGTTGATGCAAAAAGATAAAGTGGTTGGAATGGATGCAGAAGGTAAAAAGATTATCAATTTTCAAATTAGTTTAGTAATTTACTTTATTATATGCATACCGTTAATCTTGTTATTAGGACTTGGATTTGTAGGGTTTCTAATTTTAGGTGTTTTAAGTGTAATTTTTCCTATTTTAAATGCCATTAAAGTAAGTAACGGAGAACCGTCGACATATCCTTTATCTTTACATTTTATTAGTTAAAAATTTTTAAAGATAAAAACGAAAAACGCCCATGAGAATGGGCGTTTTTTATGCTTAAATATAATTTTAACTCTATCCGAATACAGCTTCTGCTTGAGTAGGAATATCGTGAAGTTCTGTTTTTAAATCTTCTAAAAAGGCATCAATCTGACTAAATGTAATTCCAGGGATACAAATAATGTGTGCGATATCTTCTTGAGATGCTAACTGATATTTTTTACAAATACGCGTGCTAGGTGTTGGGAATACTACGGTTAACCCTTCGTTGTTTCTCCAAGCTTTAATACCCAATAAGTTTAGTTTATGTTCTGTGTAAGCGGCAACATCTTGGCACGCTTTAACACGCTCTCTTAATCCTTTATGGTCGTGTTTTTTTATGAAATCCCATATAAATAAAGGTGTTAATCCATTTCTAGATCCTGTTATTGTAGTGTCCATAGTCCCTACATAGGATACAGAATGTGCGATACGATCTCTGTGTTGTCGCTTTACTAAAACAGCTCCACAAGGAATCGGGCTTCCAATAAATTTATGTCCTGAAATTGAAATACTATCAATACCCTCTGCAAAATCAAATTTTGGTTTCGCATCTATGTAAGGCGCAATAGTTCCTAAAAACGCGGCATCACAATGGATGTAATAATCCTTAATCGCGTACTTTTTAATAATGCGTTTTATTTCATCTATATTATCAACAGCTTCAGTCATTGTTGTTCCAATATTCAAAAAGAAAATGGCTGGTTTATCACGACGATAAGAAATCGTTTGTTCTAAATCTTCATAGTCCATTTCTCCATTTTCCTGAGAGCGAATCACGATATTAGGAATATTTAATAAGTGTAAATTCTTTTTAACACTATAATGTGTGCTTTCGCTATAATACACCATGGCATTAGGAAAACTTTCTCTGGCTACGTATAATCCGTATAAATTCCCTTCTGTACCACCATTAGTAATATAACCCCAAACATCCTTATCGTTGCTTGAAAGCATCTCTGCAAAGAACGAAATACACTTGCGCTCGATGTCTTTAGTATCTATTGCAAAAGTAGATGGGCTTTCTGGATCGCCAACATTATTAATGCAGATATCTAGAAATGGAGCATAATCGCTATAAGAGAAGTCTTTAGCTACAGGATACCCTAAAAAAGATTCTGAATGTGCTTTAATTCTATCGTAAACGGCTTGTATTTCTGGTGTGTTCATGTCTTAAATATTTCTACTACAAAGATAATATTTAATATATTTGTATTGCTAAACTTATTTTATTTGAAAAATTATACTTTAAAATTAAGTTTTAGTGGTAAATATTGCTTTTTAATATTGTGATTGATTAACCTTTTAGAAATTCTTACCATTATGAAGTTAGACGACATTGATTATAGGCTTATTGAAGCGCTCCAAAAAGACAGTAAACAGTCTATTAAACAGCTAGCCGAAGGCGTAAATTTATCTATTACACCGGTACACGAGCGCATAAAAAAGTTAGAAGCCTCAGGAATAATTAACGGCTATACGGCGATTATAGATTATAGTAAATTAGGTAAAACCTTGGTGGTATATTGCCAAGTAACCTTAACAACGCATCAGGATGAGCCTTTTCGTAATTTTGAAACCTATGTAAATACTTTAGACGATGTTATTGAAGCTAATTACATTGCAGGTACTTACGATGTGTTGTTAAAAATTTTACTGAAGGATATGAATGAATACCAAGAGTTTATATTGAAACGGTTTTCTAAAATGACGATTGTATCTCACATTCAGAGTTCGTTTGTAATTAAGAATATAAAGGATGGAAAAAACAAAGTCATGTAAATTCTAGGAATCTACATGACTTGCATATATTGTAAAATAAATAGTGTATTAACTGTTTAGCATCACTGGCATAACAAGCATAGTCACCTGTTCACCTTCGTCTAAGCCATCTATTGGTGTTAAAATACCAGCACGATTAGGTAAACTCATTTCTAGTTGTACATCGTCGGCATTTAAGTTGTTAAGCATTTCGGTTAAAAAACGAGAGTTGAAACCAATTTGCATATCATCGCCTTGGTAATCACACGTTAAACGCTCTTCGGCTTTGTTGCTGTAATCTATATCTTCGGCAGAGATGTTTAATTCTGCTCCTGCAATTTTTAATCGGATTTGGTGTGTTGTCTTGTTCGAGAAAATACTAACACGCTTAACAGAGCTTAAAAACTGATTTCTTGCAATGGTAAGTTTGTTTGGATTTTCTTTAGGAATAACGGCTTCGTAATTTGGATATTTTCCATCGATTAAACGACAGATTAATTCTACATTATCAAATGTGAATTTTGCATTCGAGTCGTTATACTCAACAATTACATCGTCTTCACTTCCTGCTAAAATTCCTTTTAATAAATTTAAAGGTTTCTTTGGCATAATGAATTCTGCCACCTCAGTAGCCGAAACATCTTCACGTGTATATTTAACTAATTTGTGAGCATCTGTTGCAACAAACGTTAAACCTTCTGTAGAGAATTGAAAAAAGACACCACTCATTACTGGGCGTAAATCGTCGTTTCCTGCAGCGAAAATGGTTTTACTAATTGCTGTTGCTAAAATATCTCCAACAATAGTAGTTGTACTTGGTTTGTCTAGAGATACAGCTTTAGGGAATTCGTTTCCGTTAGCATAGGCTAGAGCGTATTTACCGTGATTAGAACTGATTTCAATCGTGTTATTGTCTTCAATAATAAACGTTAAAGGTTGCTCTGGAAACGTTTTTAAAGTATCTAAAAGTAAACGTGCTGGAATAGCTACACTACCTTCACTATCGCTTTCTACTTCTAAAGTCGAAGACATAGTCGTTTCTAAATCACTAGCAGAAACAATAAGTTGCGAACTGCTTAATTCAAAAAGAAAATTATCTAAAATAGGTAAAGTGTTCGAACTGTTAATTACGCCTCCTAGAACTTGTAATTGCTTTAATAAATAGGTGCTTGATACTATAAATTTCATCTGTATCTAAATAAGATTATTTTAATAATTACAAATATATCTTTAATAGGGGTAACTAGGAAACAAACTTATTAACATTTAGGCACTGTACTTTTTTTTGCGTAAGTAATTAAAAATAAATCCAAAAACACCTAATAACCCTAATGGTACCAGTGTGTTAAGTAATTGCCAGCTTAATTTAGATTCCGAAATTTTTTCATGATCTAAAAATGGAACTGTAATTTCCTTAGAACGAATGTTTATAAGTCCATTATCGTCTAAGAGGTAATTTACCGAATTTAATAAGAATTCCTTATTTCCGAAAAGTTGTCCCGTCCATCTGTCGAAACCTAATTCTTGAGGTATATTTTTAATGACGTCGTTTTTAATAAGATCGCCATCTGCAATAACAATCATTTTTGTAGTTAAACCTTCGTCTTTATTCGCCTCTAACGTAAAGGGCTTAACTCTGTTTTTATAGGCCGATGTAAATTCGCCTTCAATTAAAACAGCTAATGGCTGACTCCCTTTATTAAATTCTTGAGGATTTGGTTCTTTAGTAACTACATCTAAACGAATCTCTTTAGGAGTCCCTTCTAACTTAGTTAGTTTTGCACTTTCTAAAAGAATCGTTTTCTTAAGATTGTTTTTTAAGGTGTCTATCGGATTCGAAAAATCGAATTTTATTAGATTAACGTTGTTTACTATCGGATGCGTGTTCGTGGTATTTACTAATGGTGAATAGGGCCAACGCACATTTTGAAATTGCGAATCACTACCTTCTCCCATGGCTAAAGTAATCGGGGCAGAGTAGGGTGTAGCCACTAGATACGGATTTATACGCACACCGTATTTAAAGAACAAATCGGTTAAGTTTAAATCTATTGGCAATGCAATAGCGCGTCCGCTTTCATTATACAGACTATCTTTTTCCATGGCTACAGCGTCAATAAGCCAAAGGCTTTTTCCGCCATTCATAGTATACTGGTCTAAAACCAATTTTTCCGCTTCAGAAAAAGCTTCAGTAGGTTTAGCGGCAATAATTAAATCGTAGTCTTTTAATGTATTAAGCGTGTTTTTAGGTTGTGTAGCGACACTATCTAAAGTAAATGGTGCAATGTAGTAATAGTCTTTTAATGTGGTAAGAAAATCGGCTAAGTACTGATCTTCTAATTCTCCGTTGCCTTTTAAAATAGCAATTTTTTTAGTTTTTCCGTATACTAATTTTCCTATTCCATCTGCAAACGCATACTCTAAATGTTGCACAGAATTAGTTACTAATTCCTGTTGCGAGGCGCCTAATTTATTTTTTACTAATGGAATTTTTACAGTCACACCGTTATAACTTGCCAAAGCCCAGGGAAATATAATTTCCTGACTGCTTTTTCCGTTTTCCTGAACAGTAAGTTGCATCGGAGTTAAACCTCGATTATTTAACTGCTGAATAATCTGATCGCGATTGGTTTCGTCTTCTAACGGATTTATAAAATTGAAGTGAAAATTACTGTTTTGAGCGTAAAATTCTTCTAACAGTTGTTTGGTTTCAGACTGAAGACGTCTAAACTCTGACGGGAACCCTTCACCTTCCAAAAAGATATCAATAATTACAGGAGATTCTACATCGGCTACAATATGTTTTGTGGCTTCACTTAGCGTGTAACGCTGATCTTGGGTTAAATCGAATCGTTTATAAAATGTATTTCCAATTCCGTTTAAAACCAAAATACCGATAACAATTAGTAATATATGTTTCAGATGCTTACTCATTATCTTCTAGTTCTAATTGATAGTGTTCTAATAAACGTACTTTACCGCCTTCGAAAGTAATTTCTAAACATTCCTGCTTTGTATTAAAAGCTCCAGGCTTGAGGCCTAAGTTGTAATTCCAATAATTAGAATCGTTTGTCTTGGTGGCATCATTCCAACTAAACCATCCTGGTTTTCCTAAAATAGCTTTGATTTCTGATTTTGATTTACCAAGCAAGAGATCAGATTGTTCTAAATCATTAGCCATTTCAAAGCGGTATGCCGGTTTTTCTTTCCAAACTTCTGCTTTAAACTGTTTTTCGTGGTGATACGTGCTAAATATATTAATTAACGGATATAGTAAGTAAAAATATACAATGGGTGTAAGCACCAAACTAATAAGTGCGGCTACCCATATGCGTTTATCTATCGTTCTAGAAAATATAAATAAAACAATAAAAAGCAGGACAAGTATAATTACAAAAGGTGTGGTTAAAATCATGCTTGCTTTGTATTAATATTAAAATGTGTTAGAGCTAAAAACAAACCTGAAACACTTATAAAATAAATAATATCCCGGGTATCTAAAACCCCTCGACTCATACTTTTAAAATGAAAACTCATCCCTAAGCTATCTATAAAATTGTTAGACATGGCATCTGCAATACCTTCAAAACCAATATAAAAAAAGAAGCATAAAAATACAGCGATTATAAAAGTGACAATTTGATTCTCGGAAAGTGTCGATGCAAAAATACCCATAGCCGTGTATGCGGCCACTAAAAATAACAAACCAAAATATGAGCCCAGGGTACTTCCTAGGTCTAAATTACCTTCGGGACTTCCTAGTTTATAAACTGTAAACACATATAATAGGCTTGGTAATAGGGCGATTACAATTAATATGAAAGCACCAAAATATTTGCCCAAAACAATTTGAAATTTTGAAATGGGTTTGGTTAGAAGTAGTTCTAACGTGCCTTGCTTTTTTTCGTCCGAAAAACTACGCATCGTAACTGCAGGAATTAAAAAGACTAAAATCCAAGGCGCTAGCAGAAAGAAGCTAGAAAGATCGGCAAAACCATTATCTATAATATTAAATTCGCCTTTAAAAAACCATAAAAATAATCCGTTTAAGAGTAAGAATATGGCAATAACCAAATAGCCAATTGGCGAAGCAAAAAACGAATTTATTTCTTTTTTTAATATGGCAAACATCTGTTATGTAATATGGTTTGAAATTGAAATGAGCGACTAGTTTACGGTAAACATTCTAGTTTATCTACACTCCAAGCTTCAGGTTTAGCGTTAAATAATTTTTTTGTTTCAGACCAAACCGAAATGAATAAATCGGAATGTCTGTAATTGTGCAAAGCGTGTTCGTTGTCCCAATAACTATATGTGAAAAATATATTTTGGTGTTCTTTATCGCGATATAACTCTAAAAATGTACAGCCTTCAAAATTACGAATCTGTTCCTTTTTAGAGTTAAAAATACTAAGAAAGGATTCTACTTTAGAAGGCTCAAAACTTAATTTTACTATACGAACAAACATAAATTAATCTTTATAAAAGTTAACCGTTATGGTATCCATTAATTTTAATCCCATTAATGTAGACGCTCCTCCAACGGTAGTGGTGTTACTTTTATAAATAGCAATTTCTAAATAGTTAGACGAATTAAAAACAACTAAACCTTTTCCTTCGGTATGTCTGTCGGCTGCGGGTTTAGTAAAGTCTACAATGTCACTATATTTATTATATATTTTATTAAACGAGTGATTCCGTGCAGATATTTTGTACGCACGTCCTTTTTGTATGTTTTCAAAAAAATTGCGTTTAATATTGGTAATCACATTGCCATAATTATCGACGTAAATAATACTACCAATAATCTGCATCTGATCGTCGTTAATATAAGGTTTTAAGTTTTGTATGGGTTTTATATCCTGAATACGCTTACCAATAACATCCAAAGTTCCGCCACGTGCAATATGGCAAGCCACTTTTACAAAGACATCTAAAACCGGAAAGCTACTCTGTACTTTTTCGTGAATATTAATTTCTACGATACGCTCCGGATTAATCTCCGTACAAATCATACTCATAATACCGTTATTGGCACAGATAAAATAATGGCCATCTAAGAGTACCGCAATGTGTTTGTTTTCTGCATTTAATTCGGCATCAATTCCGATTATATGAATAGTGCCTTTTGGAAAACTAGTATACGCGTTTTGGATGATATATGCCGCCTCAGAGATGCTAAATGGTGATACATTATGCGAGATATCAACAATTCTAACATCACTTAATTCACTATATATAGCGCCCTTTATCGCCCCAGCGAAGTGGTCTTTTTCACCAAAATCAGAAGTTAAAGTTATTATAGCCATAGGTGAATTGTTGATATGTTTTTTACATATCTGAACTAAAATTGATTAGATTTGTTAGAGGCACAAAACTAATAAAACTTAACTGAAAAATTTAATTAAATCGACTAGCTTTTGAACGAAATAATTATTGAACTGGAAGAGATTACTCCAAAAGAATTTTTTGGAGCACAAAACGTAAATATTGAACTTCTAAAAAAATATTTCCCCAAACTAAAAATTGTTGCTAGGGGCAATAAAATCAAAGCTTTTGGAGATGAAGATCTCTTAGAAGAATTTGATCGCCGGTTAACCATGTTGCTTAATCATTTCGGAAAATATAATAAGTTAGACGAAAACACTATCGAGCGTGTGCTAACAAGTCAGAGTAGCGACGATTACGCCACATCTAAGAAAAGTGGAGAGGTTATAGTTCATGGCGCAAGCGGAAAACTAATTCGCGCCCAAACTGCAAATCAGCGTAAGCTTGTAGAAAGCATGCGTAATAACGATATGGTATTTGCGATTGGTCCTGCGGGAACGGGTAAAACGTATACTGGTGTTGCACTAGCGGTACAGGCGTTAAAAAATAAAGAAGTTAAACGTATTATTTTAACACGTCCTGCTGTAGAAGCTGGAGAAAATTTAGGTTTTCTTCCTGGCGATTTAAAGGAGAAATTAGATCCGTATATGCAACCACTTTACGATGCATTACGAGATATGATCGCGCCTGAAAAATTAAATATGTATATCGAAAATGGAACCATACAAATTGCGCCTTTGGCCTTTATGCGTGGACGTACATTAGATAATGCCTTTGTAATTTTAGATGAAGGTCAGAATACAACACACGCCCAAATGAAGATGTTCTTAACCCGTATGGGTAAAAATGCTAAATTTTTATTGACTGGAGATCCTGGTCAAGTAGATTTACCGAGACGTACCACTTCAGGTTTAAAAGAAGCTTTGTTGGTTCTAAAAAACGTAGAAGGTGTAGGTATGGTTTATCTGGACGAAAAAGATGTTATTAGACATCAACTGGTGAAGAAAGTTATTGAAGCTTATAAAAGTATTGAAAATAGAGAGTAGGCGCAAGTCTACTCTTTTTTTTATCTCACTCTTATAAGGGGTAAGGATTTGGTATAGTAATAATTATTTTTGAAATTACCACTATACCACTATACCACTATACCACTATACCACTATACCACTATACCACTATACCACTATACCACTATACCACTATACCACTATACCATTACACCACTATACCACTATACCACTATACCACTATACCACTATACCACTATACCACTATACCATTACACCACTATACCATTACACCATTTCCCCGCTGTTAAATTTTAATATAAAGTTCGCTCGCTTCAACACTTAAAATTTGTATATTTAGGATACAGGATGCCAAATGAGTCCGATTAAAATATCCTAGTTTTTAATGAAAATAAATCACGTGTTGTTTTGTTGTATTATGTCTCTCGTCTTTATGGGGTTAACAAGCTGTATGGATGGAGTGAAAAAAAAGAAACCTGCTAAATTTGTTCATCCTGATTTACCTAATGAGCGCGTTAATAAAATAAAATCTAAGGGCGTAGGGAAAACTTCAACGATTCAATTATCGGATACGATAAATGTGGATTTAGCAAAAAAAGGAAAGTTTGTTTTTGAAAAGCGATGTGCTTCTTGCCATAAATTAACCGACCAAAGGCTAGTTGGGCCAGGTTGGGAAAACATAACAAATTCGAGACGACCAGAATGGATTCTTAATATGATTACGAATACAAGCGAAATGTTAGAAAAAGATAGCGATGCCAAAATGATGCTTGACGATTGTTTAACTCGAATGCCTAATCAAAACTTAACTGAAGAAGAAGCGCGTGCCGTATTAGAATTTATGAGGCAAAACGACCTGGAACGTGTACAAGTTAAAGATGGAGCTGTTGAAAAACCTAATGAATAAAGCTTACTAAAGTCTGAGTGGGTTTAAACTTAAATATAGTAGAGTGTGATTTCCTAAATTTATGTTCTTAAAAGGGGAATTTAAAAAGAGAGCATCATTCAAAAAGTGATCTAAAATAAATTATCATTTTCGAAACTTCGATAAAAATATTTTGTGATTAATTCCTTACTTTTACCCTTTCAATTTTATTAATATTTAAAGCGTCTCAACAGGAGTAAGATGCAATTATACAAATCATGACAATTACAGATACTAATTTCAATTTTCCAGGACAAAAAAGTTTGTATAAAGGAAAAGTTAGAGCAGTTTACAATATTAACGACGATTTATTGGTAATGGTTGCCACAGATAGATTAAGTGCATTCGATGTTGTTATGCCAAAAGGAATTCCTTTTAAAGGTCAGATTTTAAATCAGATTGCCACTAAATTTATGGCACAGACTGAAGATATAGTTCCGAATTGGTTAATTGCCACTCCAGACCCCAATGTTGCGGTTGGACATTTATGCGAACCTTTTAAAGTTGAAATGGTTATTCGTGGTTATATGTCGGGACATGCTGCGCGCGAATATAAATTAGGTAAGCGTGTACTTTGTGGTGTTGCTATGCCAGAAGGTATGAAAGAAAACGATAAGTTTCCGGAGCCTATTATTACGCCTGCGACTAAAGCCGAAATGGGAGATCACGACGAAGATATATCGAGAGAAGATATTATTAGTAAAGGCATTGTTTCTGAAGAAGATTATTTAATACTAGAAGATTATACACGTAAATTGTTTCAGCGTGGGACAGAAATTGCTGCCGAAAGAGGTTTGATTCTTGTAGATACTAAATATGAATTTGGTAAAACTAAAGAAGGTAAAATTGTCTTAATCGACGAAATTCATACGCCAGATTCTTCACGTTATTTTTATGCCGAAGGGTATGAAACTCGTCAGGAGAAAGGTGAAGAGCAGAAGCAGTTATCTAAAGAATTTGTACGCCAGTGGTTAATTACTAATGGGTTTCAAGGTTTAGAAGGACAAGAGTTACCTGTTATGAGCGACGACTATATAGATACAATTAGCGAACGTTATATTGAATTATACGAGAATATTATGGGGGAACCATTTGTTAAATCAGATGTAACAAACATTGAAGAGCGTATTAAAACAAATGTAGAAAACTATTTAGCTTCTATGTAATCTTGGACGGTGCATAGACTTTAATTTTATAAAGCTCCAAGCCTTTCTAATATTTATATTTAGGAAGGCTTTTATTTTGTCTTCATAAATCACAACCAGACAAACTACGCTCATAAAAGCCAAGGCTCCTAATACGGCAGACCAAGGTTCTAAACTGTTATGTGCGTAACGATAAAGGCCAAAACCAGTGTAGCTACCATAGAGAATTATAAAATGAACAACATAAATGGAAAGGGTGTTGTTTCCTAATTTTAAAATTAATGGGTGTTTTAAATAAGATTCTAAAGCGTAAAAAACACCAAATACTAATAGCACATTTCCTAATCGGATAAACAGATAATTATAATTGGCAACATTGTAGAACAGTTCAATGTGGGTTACTTTATAAATTAAGTAAAAAGCTTCAGAAGACAGGCTATTTAAAAACAATCCACCAAAAATAAAACTTGATATCGCAATGGTTTTAAATTGAGGTTTGTACTGGAATTTCTGAAAAATAATTCCTAGAACAGCGCCAAATGCGACAAAGCCAAACCAAGGTAAAAGCGTAAAAACGGATCCGTTTTCTTTTGTTATATAATTAACCAAAATATCGGGTACTTGAGGTAAGGTTAAGGTCCTATACACAGGTTCGGATGCAAATACAAGAACTCCAATACCCGTTAATAGTGAGGCAAGTAATTTGGTTTGATTTTTTAATAAGGCATAACATCCGTTTAAAAGAATCACAGATATTCCAATAATTTGTAATACATCTATAACCAAAAAATAGCTATCTATATGTCCTGCTAACCAAGAGAAAATGGGAATTCTTAACGAATAACCAATTAGTAAAAGTGAGGCACCGCGTTTAAAACCCTTTTTAATTCTGAGGTTTTCGTTGCCTTTAGATTCTGCTTTTTTTAGTAAATAAAGGATTACTAATCCTGTAATTGTGAAAAATAATGGTGCGGTATTACCTCTAAATCCATTCCAGATTGTAAATGCTACATATTCTGAAGACTTATAAGACGTGTGTAATAAGCCATCTATAAAATGACCTTGAAGCATCATTAATATAGCGAAGGCTCTAACAGCATCCAAAAAGTATAGTCTATTTTCTTTCAAAGGTACAGGTCTATTAAAGTTGCGAAAATACATCAATTTTAAATCAAAATACACACTTTAGCGAAATTGAATTAAGTGTAATATAATATGCATTTTAATTATAAAAATCGAAAAAGTGATTAGGTTTTTAGGGTAATGGAGAGCGTTTTCAATCTAAAAAAGAATATATTTATCAAAATATAGCTTTCAATTTATGGCCACTTTAAACAATATTATAAAGGAATTTGCCGCTCTGGTTTGGGGTTTACCACTGTTAATTCTATTAATAGGTGGTGGACTATACTTACTAATATATTCTCGATTTTTGCCATTTCGTTTTATTGGTCATGCATTTCAGGTATTACGTGGTAAATACGATAATCCGAATGATCCTGGAGAGATTACGCATTTTCAAGCGCTTACTACCGCTTTGTCGGCCACTGTTGGAATGGGAAATATTGCAGGTGTAGCCGTGGCTATTGCAATAGGTGGACCAGGAGCCGTCTTTTGGATGTGGGTGAGTGCGATTATAGGAATGGCAACAAAATTCTTCACGTCTACGCTTGCTGTTTTGTATCGTGGTAAGGATAGTGAAGGACAATTACAAGGAGGTCCGATGTATTTTATAGAGGAAGGGTTAGGTAAAAAATGGAAGCCTTTGGCGGTTATGTTTAGTGTTTGTGGTTTGGTGGGAGCATTGCCAATCTTTAATGTAAACCAATTAACGCAAGCGATTAACGATATTTTATTGGCACCAAATCATATCGAAGTGGGTTTTACATCTAGCTTAATTATTGGACTTGTTTTGGTTGTAATTACTAGTATTGTAATATTAGGAGGTTTGGATCGGATTAGTAAAACGGCTTCAAAACTTGTTCCTGCGATGGTCGGTTTATATTTTATTTTAGTAGTATTTATTCTTGCTGTAAATGTTCAGGAGATTCCTAAATACATGGGCATGATTTTTTCGAATGCGTTCACGGCTCAAAATTTTAAAGGCGATAATTTCTTAGGCGGTGCTGTAGGCGGATTGATTTTATTAGGAATTCGTAGAGGCGCATTTTCCAACGAAGCGGGAATTGGTACCGCACCCATGGCTCACGGCGCCGCTAAAACAGCAGAACCCATACGAGAAGGTTTAGTTGCTATGTTGGGGCCTGCAATAGATACCTTAGTCGTTTGTACCCTTACAGCTTTGGCTATATTGGTGACTGGAGTTTGGCAAACGTCCGATGCTAATGGAGTGAGTTTAACAGCTTCAGCTTTTGCTCACGACATGCCAGGCGTAGGAAAATATTTATTACTGCTTTGTATTTTTGTGTTTAGTATATCGTCCCTGTTTTCTTATGCTTATTATGGCACAAAATGTATGTCTTTTCTGTTTGGAGCCGATAAAAAGCATTATTACAATTACTTTTATATAGGAAGTATTATTTTAGGAGCCACCACATCTTTAAGTATGATGATTAATTTAATTGATGGCTTTTTTGCCTTAATGGCAATTCCTACCATGGTTGCAACACTTATTATGGCACCTCGGGTTCTAGCTCGCGTTAAGGTGTATGTTGCTAACTTAAAGAATGCGTAGCAACGAAAGATTTATAGTTAACAAGTTAAAGAGACCGTTTAAATAATACAATTTAAACGGTCTCTTTGTGTTAAAAATACTTTTAGATTGGATTTAGATGTTATTTGTATTAAGAGCCACTAGCTTTTACTAGTCATATACATTACCAAACTTTTGCGATGATATGCATTTATAGAGTTATAAAGTGAAGTGGGATTTAAATTAGAATTTGGTTTAACCGATTAAAACAGGGGTTTACTTAAAGCGTTGTCTCATTCACTGAAAACTTGAAATTGGTATAAAAAAAAGTCTCAGATTTGAATCTATATACAAAACATCAGGTGTAATGAAAGTAAACAATATAAGATCAGCGGTTTTTACCTCTACGTTATTAATCATGGGAATTGTAAGTTTAGCATCTTGCTCAAGTAGTGAAAGCGACAGTGATGTTGAAACCGATAGTCAAGATGATAATATCATTGTAGATGTCGAACCTTCTTATTTTTATACCGAGGGACAAAATATTACAGTAACAAAAGTGCCCTGTACCTTATCTGATGGTTCGAGTTCCGATTGTTATCAAATTGTGTCTACAAGTATACCTGCCGATCACGCAATGGGACCATGGTGTCCGAGTAATATAGAAGATGGTGCAGAGGCTGGTGGAATCTGGTTGGAAGGCGGAGAAGTGTATGATGTAGATGGAGCTTTTATAAAGAATATGGCTACATTTTATAACGATGCTAATTGGTTAATGTACGATGATAATGGCGATGTGTATGTCACCGATTCTGAAGAAGATTGCATTAATGCCGCGAATCCCGATGTAGGAACAGAATACGAAAATTTTTGTGTAGAATGTATTCCATCTTATATTACAGATATTTCTCAAACCTGGTTAATTCCTGTAACACCAGTATATCAAAGTGATGTGGTTTATTTTGCTACCGAAGGAGGAGGCGGTCCTGGATCGGTTAGTATTCCTTCTACACGTGGGATTGCTTTAAATGGTATCGAATTCTCTGCACCAGCACCAACTAATAATATTTTAAGTGCGTATACATTGGCACCGTTTGATGATGCTGGTGGTCATATTAATGTGCATCAGGGGTATCATTACCACGCCGCAACAGGATATAGTATTAAAGTTGAGCAAGAAGACGGACATGCGGCATTAATAGGTTACGCTTTAGATGGGTTTGGTATTTATGAGTTATTAGACGAGAGTGGTGCTATGCCAACAGATTTAGATGATTTACGCGGACATTCAGATGAGACTCGTGGCTACCATTATCACGTAGACGATGCAGGAAATAATAAATTTATTAACGGTTTAAGAGGAGCTTATGTATTGTAATATGGCAAATAAAATGCGCGTAACATTAGTTTTAGTGTGGTTTTTTATACCCATGGTGGTTTTAGCACACTCAACATCGCAATCTAGTACCGTTTTGGTAGAAGGGAAAAACGGACAATGGACACTTCAGGTTAGAGCAGCGCTGTCGGCTTTCGAGAGTGTCGTGCATCAGGAATATACTGCAAATGGCTATGCAACTCCGAAAGAATTTGAAGATTTGGTGTTTGCCTTAATGGCAAAGAACCTAACGCTTACCATTAACGATCGAGAGATAGTGCTTAAAGATCCCAAAATTAAATTGGGACATGAAACCTTAGTGGTTTATCTGATTGATGTCCCTGATAATTTTGAAACGGTTAGTCTCAATAATACCATGTTTCAGGATATTTTTAAAAGTAAAAACACCTTCATGATTTTGAAAAATGGAGTAAATAGAAATGTTTTTGCTCTAGAGAAATCTAATGCATTCGCTACTAAAGTGAAATTGGAAGAAAATGAATTCATATTAGTTGAAGCAGATGAAAGTTTGGCAGATAGTACAACAAATTGGTACGTGTTTAATTTTTTATTTATTCTAGCAGGAGTAGGCCTAATAGTAAGGTTAACAATGAAAAAGACAGATGCAGATGAAATGAATATAGATTGTGAATAACCTAATTAAATAGATTGTGTTATGAGACTTTTTTAAGGAAATGGACTGTAAGTAAGTCTTGTTTTGGTTGTCTTAAAGAATACTAAAAGCTTAATAGCGATTTATAAAAACCTTGTAATAGTGTAGAACTATTATAAGGTTTTATTCTTTAATCACTGTTGATTGGATAGGTTTAAAATAGAAAATCTACCGCTTCTTAAAATCAAGTACGCGAGAAGAATCTCTAATAATTAATTCTGGTTCTAAAATTAATTTATGGAGTACAGGCTTGTAGTTTTCGTCGTTTATACGCAGTAAAACTTGTTGTGCTACTAGTTTTCCAATCTCTTTATTATGCTGATATATGGAGGTTATAGGCGGCGTGACTAGCGATGTAAAGGGTTCGTTGCTAAACCCCACTAAGGCAATCTGCTCTGGGACTTTAATATTATGTTCTTGCATTACTTGTAAAGCACCTAAAGCGGCATAATCTCCAGCGGCATAAACTGCATCGGGTATTTCTGGCAGTTTTAAAAGCGCTTCCATTTTAGCACGGCCTTCTTCTATAGTTAAGCTACATTCTAATAAAAGGGCGTCGTCTTCCGGCAATTTATGTTTTCTTAAGGCGTCTTTATAACCCCGAATTCTATTTTGGTAAATTCTAGTATGTCCGTAACCGGCAATATGAGCAATGCGTTTACAACCTTGTTCAACCAGATGATTCACTATAATATTACTACTAGCGTAATCGTCAATTCCTATATAATCTACACCAATATCATTTTCACCACGATCAAATAAAACTAAGGGAATACCATTTTGTTTAATTTTATGGTAATAATCAAAATTAACAGTTTCGTTTGCTAAGGATGCTATAATTCCATCTACTTGGGTCTGTAGTAAGGCATCTATATTCCGACATTCTTTCTCGTAAGATTCATTAGATTGGGTAATAATAAGGTTGTAGCCTTCTTTATTTAATTCTTTCTCGATACTTTCCATGACAGACGAAAAAAAGTAACTATTAGTTTTAGCTACAATAATACCTATCAATTTACTTTTACCACTTCTTAATGCAGAGGCTAGATGATTGGGCTGATATTCTAATTCTTCAGCCACTTTTCTTACCGCAATTTTAGTTTTCTCGCTAATTCTAGGATGGTTGTGTAGTGCTCTAGAAACAGCAGAAGGTGTAATGTTTAAAACATTAGCAATATCTTTTATGGTGGTTTTCTTTTTCAATATGTAACGAGATTGAAGTCAATCGTTTGAGCAAAGATATTATTTTTGACCTAATATATTAAAGTAAATGGAAATCAATTCCTTCAATATAAAAAATAGAGAAGTTTTAAAAGATTTGAACAAACGTTTGCATAGATGAAAATATTTTAATAATTTTACTCTTACAAAGTGAAAAAGAGGAATTTAACGTCTTCTTGTAAAATATAACTTAATTAATATAAATTTAAAATAATGAGTAAAGTAGTAACGTTTGGAGAAATCATGTTAAGATTAGCTCCTCAAGGATTTTTAAGATTTTCTCAAGCTAACAATTTTGATGTTGTTTACGGTGGTGGAGAATCTAACGTAGCAGTATCATTAGCTAACTATGGTATTTCTTGTGATTTTGTAACACGTTTACCTAAGAATGATATTGGGGAATGTGCAATGATGGAAATGCGCAAAAGAGGCGTTGGTGTTGATAAAATTGTTTGGGGTGGCGAGCGTTTAGGAATTTATTTCTTAGAAACTGGAGCTGTATCTAGAGGAAGTAAAGTGGTTTACGATAGAGCGTATTCTTCTATGTCTACAATTGAGTCAGGAATGATTGATTGGGATGCTGTTTTCGAAGGTGTAGAGTGGTTTCACTGGACTGGTATTACTCCAGCTATTTCTCAAAGTTCTGCAGATGTATGTTTAGAAGCTGTTAAAGCGGCTAGCGAAAAAGGAATTACAATTTCTACAGACTTAAATTACCGTGCTAAATTATGGAACTACTGTGACGACGCGCACAGAGAAGCTGTAATGACAGAATTAACTTCTTACTGTGATATCGTTTTAGGAAACGAAGAAGATGCTGAAATGCACTTCGGAATTAAGCCTGATGGTGCTGCAGTACAAACTGCTGGTCACGATGTTAAAGCAGAAGCTTTCTTATCTGTTTGTAAGCAAATGATGGCTAAATTCCCTAAAGCTAAAAAAGTAATTACTACGTTAAGAGGATCTATCTCTGCATCTCATAACACATGGGCTGGAGTGTTATACGATGGAACAAAAATGTTAGAAACACGTCAATACCAAATTACTGATATCGTAGATAGAGTAGGTGGTGGAGATTCTTTCATGGGAGGTTTAATCTACGGATTATTAACATACCCAGATAACGATCAAAATGCATTAGACTTCGCAGTTGCTGCATCTTGTTTAAAACACACTATTAAAGGTGATGCTAACTTAGCTACTGTTGCCGAAGTTAACAAACTTATGGGTGGAGACGCTTCTGGTCGTGTTGCTAGATAATAACTACAAACTTTAAAATCATTTAAAAACAAACACGATTAGTACATGGAAAAATCAATAGCAATTATTTGTGGAGGCGGACCTGCACCTGGAATAAATACTGTAATTAGTACAGTAGCCAAAACCTTTATGAAAGATGGTTATAAGGTGATAGGCGTGCATCACGGATATCAAGGATTGCTTTCAGACGAACCTGAAGTAAAGGTTTTCGACTTTCATCATGCCGATCGTATTTTTAGTCGTGGCGGATCTACTTTAATTATGAGTAGGTTTAAACCAAAAGACAGTGATTTTAAATCAGATTTTTTTAAGAAAAATAATGTAAAATTATTAGTTACTATTGGCGGCGACGATACCGCGTCTACCGCCAATAGATTAACTAAATTTCTTCAAACAGAACAATTAGATGTTAAGCACGTACATGTACCTAAAACTATAGATAACGATTTGCCTTTACCTGATCGTAATCCAACATTCGGATTTCATACAGCTAAAGACGAAGGCGTTAGAATAGGGAATACGGTATACGAAGATGCGAGAACGAGTGAAAACTGGTTCGTGATGTCTGCTATGGGACGTTCTGCTGGACATTTAGCTTTTGGAATAGCATCGGCATGTCATTTTCAAATGATGATTATTCCTGAAATGTTTAACAAAACAAAGATTACGTTCGAGAAGCTTATTAATATGATAGTGTCTTCTATAGTGAAATGTAAGCTAGAAGGTGTTGAATATGGTGTGGCTTTAGTGAGTGAAGGCGTGTTCCATTTTATGGATGAAGAAGAAATTATAAACTCTGGAATTAATTTTACTTACGACGATCACGGTCATCCCGAATTAGGGAATGTGAGTAAATCACATATCTTTAACTATCTATTACAAATAAAGTTAAAAGAGATTGGTTTAGTAGTAAAATCAAGACCAGTAGAGCTTGGTTACGAGTTAAGATGTTGTAACCCTATAGCATTCGATTTAACACTGTGTTCTTTATTAGGAATAGGGGTTAAAAAATTATTCGATCAAGGTATTTCAGGTTGTATAGTGAGTGCAAATTCAAGAGGTGATATTACACCATTGTATTTAAAGGACTTTGAAGATGAAAACGGAAAAATACCACCAAGACTAGTCGATATCAATTCAGATATGGCGCAGCTTTTTATAGACAATCTATTCTACATTAAAGAGAAAGATTACGAAAAAGCAAAACAATATTTACCAAATCCAGAAGCATACGATTTCAAGAAAATCTTAAACTGGAATTAAAAATTAAAACATAACAAAATGGCACAATTTTCAAGATTAGAAGTGGCTCAAGCAATGAAAGATACAGGAATGATTCCTTTATTTTTTCACAACGATATTGAGTTAAGTAAAAAAGTTTTAAAAGCTTGTTACGATGGTGGAGCAAGATTAATGGAATTCACAGCTCGTGGAGATTTCGCTCACGAAGTTTTTGGAGAGTTAACTAAATATGCTATTAAAGAATTACCGGGTATGATTATGGGTGTTGGTTCTGTTACAGACGGTGCTGCAGCTTCTTTATACATGGCATTAGGTGCAAACTTTATTGTAACTCCAGTTTTAAGAGAAGATATCGCAATTGCTTGTAACCGTAAAAAAGTATTATGGTCTCCTGGATGTGGTACTTTAACAGAAATTACTAGAGCAGAAGAATTAGGATGTGAAATCGTAAAATTATTCCCTGGTGATATCTACGGACCTCAATTTGTAAAAGGAATTAAAGGCCCACAACCTTGGACAAGTGTTATGCCAACTGGTGGTGTTTCTCCAACAGAGGAAAACCTAAAAGGATGGTTTGATGCAGGTGTAACTTGTGTTGGTATGGGATCTCAATTAATCTCTAAAGATATTATTGCTAATAAAGATTACGCGAAATTAGAGCAAGATGTAAAAAATGCTTTAGCTATCGTAAAAGCAGTTAGAAAATAATTAGTTATTTATAACAAAACAATTTAAAAGGACTGTCTGTAAAGACGGTCCTTTTTTGTTCAGATGCATTTTAAATCGTACGAGTTATTCTGATTTTATATCAATATATTCACGAAATAATTGAATAACAATCGGTTAAAAAAAAGATTGCTATTTTTTTTAAATTTATCACATTTTAAGTTGTGTAGTTTGTTAAAGCTACTTATATTTGCACAGCTTTTTAGGAATTATATATTTCGAAAAAAGTACTTTTCAGAACACATGTTGTTCGTGAATGGTGGCATAGCTCAGTTGGATAGAGCACCTGCCTTCTAAGCAGGCGGTCGAAGGTTCGAATCCTTCTGCCATCACAAAAAAGCTTTCGAGAAATCGGAAGCTTTTTTTGTTTTCTACACTTTTTAATAAGCACCAATTCTAGATTAAAACGTTTTAATTATTAAAGAATAAAAACGGCCTAAATTTTATAGTTGTAGGAGTGCGATTTTTTCAATTATAAAAGTCTTTTTTAGACCTCAAAATTAATATTAAGATCATGTTTATTTAAAGCAATTTTAGGTTGTGTTTTTGTATTTTATGGCGAAAACGTTTGAAAGTTTTTTCTACGTTTAAATCTTATTTAGAATTATTCTATTTAGCTCTAGTTGTTTGTATTTAGCCGTTTTACAAGAGATTATTCCTTAAACTTATTAGTTTTTTTCTTCGTTATTAACTAAATTTACGTAGAATAAAAACGATAGTTTTAGCGAAAGCATCATTTAGAAATGCATACTATAAATGACTTCAAAAATTCTATTTAAAAATTCCATTTAACTTTAATATTAATATGAAATTCATCACAAAGATTTAGCCCAATTTAGTATTTAAAATCACCGCTAAAATTTATTGTGACGAGACTCATAATGTATTAAAAAGTATTATCGATTTTAAATTTACAAATAACATGAGTAGAGAGACAAATGCGAATAATGAGGCTGTAATTCGAAGTAGAAAAGACACTATACGATACATCAACCTACAGTTGGCGGCTTTAGGACAACCTATTTATCACGACGACGAAAATGCGGAAATTGCATTTAGTAATCCGAATTTTCAAAAATTAACCAACGGATTGATTAAAAGTTTTCGTGAAAAATCTAGAATTCTATCAGACCATTTAGCCCCTGTAGATCATAGAATACAATCGTTTATAGAAGATTATTTAAAAGACATTACTTTTGATGAGCCTTTAAAAATTCCTAATGATACCCTAGTATTAAACCAAGCAGGACATGCCCGCGAGGTAAGTTTACCTCCTAATGGTGATAAGTTTGTAAGTGAAGATGTTACATCTTACAGAGTTAGACAAGGGGTATTAAACAATCCTATTCATGATAAAAGAACAACAAAAGGAACATTTCATATTGTAGAAGGACCTTTACCAGTGCCTTTAGATAAGTTTGAAGTACCTAAAATTACTTTCGCACATTTACTTGCGGAAGCGCTTAGGCCGTCTGCAGAATTAAAAACATTACCATTTACATCTAAGCAAGAACAAAAAGCTGAGGTTATGGTCTCTATGTTAATGCGTCCTATGGTTTGCCCAGAAGTAAAAGGAGTGACTACTAAGAAAAGTTTAGAAGTGCGTTTCTTTGCTCCAGGTAGTTTAGTTAGTAATTTAGATTTCGTTGAAGCTATTTTTGGTAATGCCGGAGATCCTTCGCTTGTACAAAACGATGCCGCTTTAGATACAGAACACTGGACTGGACATACGGGGTGTATTATTCTTGCACCTCAATTAAAATTACTTAAGAAAAAAGATGTTGGTTTACCACACTACGACGATGCAACAGAACGTCAAAGAACAGATGGTATGTGCTGGAAAGATGCGGACGAGCTGTATAATGATGGTGGTGCATTTAAATTAACATGTAGAGACGATAGAGGTGTAGTGGTAACGCTTATTGCCGATAACTATTTTGGATACTCTAAAAAAGAAATTAAAACTCAAATTAGTTATTCTGCTAACTTATTTGGTTTAGTGGAAGAAGAACACTCTGGAGGAGCCGTGGCTTACCCAAGAGGTGTAATGGGAGATATTGTTAATGGTGCTGGTTGGAATAGAAAATATGGAAATAAATATACCTTTGAAGATGTAAAAGCGCTTTTAGGAGATAGAATTGATGTTAAAGAGGGACATTATGCCATAGATAAGAAATATCCAAACATTGTATACGTGCCTGAAAATGCATACATAAATACAAATACAAACGATGTTACTTGGACATATAATGGAAAAGATCAACGTATCTTATTGAATCCGCATAAAACATATGTGCATCCGTCTGGTAATAAATTTAAACTGGAAAAACATGATGCTATTTCGTTATGGCGTATAGTAAATACAGCTCCAGAAGGCGTATTCTGCCATAAACCATGTACGGTGTCTGGTGGAGGAAAGTCAGAGATTTCTAAATCTATGAAAAATGCAATTACTTATAGTAATTTCAATATTATAGATATAGATGAAGACTTTAAAAAAGCAGACGAAATTATAGAGTATGACTACTCTAAAAGATGGAGAAATTACGATCCAACGTTACCACCATCAGAACCATTTTTAAGTTCTAAAAGAACATTAGGGTCTGCTGTACGATTATTGCAACCTTTAGATGTGTTTACAGACGAGTATAACGAGTTTGTATCTAGCATACCAGTACACATTAGATCTTTAGTATTGTTTGTTAAACGTTTATATAGACAAGATCACGATGCCTTAAATTGGAAAGATTGTGTGTCTGTAGATATTGTAAACGGACAAAAAGGAACAGGACTTAAATATTTAGATAATCCAGTGGTTGGTAGTTATGTGCGTATTGGTTTTAATCAAGATGGAAACTGGTTATTAAACAAATTAAGATCAGATTTCTCTGCGAGTCTAAAAATTCAGATGGAAGACGATATCTCAGCGTCTATAACCCTGCCTAGAAACAAGTTTAAAAACCTAAACCCACAGTATACTAATAAGAGTTTAAAAGTGGTAGCGAATTGCGAAGCGCATTTATTCCAGAGACCAGACGAAGCTATTATTAGAGGATACGACAAAGGTGCAGAACGTGATATTGTTGGAGATAATGTATTCCTTACAAATTACGAAATGCTGACTAAAAAAGACGCTATAGAAATTTACGAAGACACCATTAACTATGATAAATATACACAACCGGTTAAAGATTTAATCGAAAGTGTTGTTAATAGCCCTAAAGACGAAGAGTATTTCGCGTTACCATCGCATACTAGAATTGTTAATGGTGAGCCAACTAAGAATCCGCGTTATTTGGAGAAAAACATTTTCTTAGAAGAATCTGAAGCTAGTTATTTGGCAGAAGTTGGTATGCGATTATTCAGAAAAGTAGACTCTGAAGAAGCTGTTATAGATGTTGTAAATGCTGTATTGCCAGGAAGACGTAATAATCCAGCCGATACAAAAGCAGGTATTCGTCCGTTAGCAGTATATAACCCAATCCATTATCAGGAAACTCCAGAAATGTTTATGGACTTTATTTGTAGTCTTACAGGTAAATCGCCATCTACAACAGGAGCTGGATCTGAAGGCGCCTTAACAAAAGGACCTTTTAATATGTTAACGCCTACAACAGATTTAAACAATGCCTTACTATCTCACATCTTAACAGAATCTAATGCGTTTAGTACCGCGGCTGGTTATGTTGGTGGAGAAAATAAAGTAGATCACGATATTAGTATTTTAATACCAGAAATCTGGGCACGTTTAGAACCTCAAGATAGAGATCCTAACTTCTTAATTAAAGATGGAGCTCTAGAGAAAATAGACGATTTCGAATACAACGGAAAGAAAGTCTTAGCGAGTAGATTAGGATACCGTATTACAAAACAATTCTCTTTAAGATGTTTAAACCGTATTTTCGATGAACCTAATGCTGTGTTTAACGAAAAAATGCTTAAACCAGAATTGCAAGGTATGGAAGACTATGTAGATGGAATTAACAATATTGTAGAAGCGCAACAAAAAGTAGCTTTAAGATATTTTGAAGATGGAAGTATTGAAGCTGCAGTACCACCATTAAAAATTCTTTTACATATGATGGCTTATGGACATTACGAGGGTAAAGAAATGAGCGATCCAGAATTAAGAGGATATTTTACTAGAGAATATATAATTAATAGTGAATGGTATAAAGAGCGTTTAAAATTAAAACAACAAAAAGACATCGCTTTCTACACTAAACAAATTAATTATTTAGAAACATTTATATCTAACCCAGGCAACACGCAACAGGTAGAAGAAATGGATTTAAACGGACGTTTACAAAAAGTTAAAGATTTGTATAACGAAGCAAATACAGATGAGTATTTAAAAGGATTAGAAGGAACCATTGGAGCAGATCCATTGTATTATAAATAATTCCTAATTACATTATACCGTGATAACGGTCTATAAAATTAAAGCTTGAGGTTCGCCTCAAGCTTTTTTTATGTCTACTATTTGGGTGTTTTTAGATTTTCTATCTCATTGCTCCGCTTAAGTTGTTTTAGAATCGAACCACAGCCTGATTGGGCCGATTTAGATTCAATTTAAATGATGAAAACGGAGAACAGTGGAGTTCTTAATTCAGAGGTGGAATGCGTTAGGGAAAAGAACATTTATATGTGAAAGGCGATTATACCTAAAGAGCTAATATTTCTCCGAGATTAGCAGTTTCAAAATTATTCAATCTGTTTTTAAGCTTATTTTTTTTTCGGGAGGTATAGCGGAAGAATATATCCGTTTATTTAAGCAATGTTATTGCAATTTATATCTATTGCAAAAATAGATTAAATGGTACGAGTCGAGTAGGAATTTTTCAATCGTCTATTTTTGTTAGTATAGAATCGCCCGAGTTTTATTTTACGAAATATACTCACCTTAATCCGCACAAAAGGAATACATCAGATTTAAGAGCTTTAAATTACTAGGAACTGATAATTATACAGATAAAAAAGAAAGGTGTTTATAGCTTTTTAGAATACGGAGAATACAGTTTAAATGCTGATTCATCTAAAACTCGTATCTGAAAATGAATAAATGGGCTATCATAAAATCACTTACAAGCTTGTTGAAGGTTAAAAGATATTAAATCAAAACAGTTATGATTTTTCAGTCTCTGTTGGAACTATAGCTTCGAGTCTAACATGACTTTATTAAACCGCATCAAAGAAAAAGCTAACTGTTAATCTTAGAATTAAAAATGACCACGTTTAATGGCGGACAAAAGTTAGAGGTGTGACCATCATTATTATTCAGTGCCCCTTAAATAGACCAAACAGAATACCCAAGCTCGGACGTAAATGAGTATAAGCTTATAATTCCTTGTATATCGGTCATAATCGATAGTAAATGGTCGATAATTTATATTACTTCAAGTTAAATATTTATAGTATTGCTAGCACTTAAGGCATTTGGCTTCACTGCTTGGAAAAGGTATCGAAGCTATAGAAATAAATTTTAGTGCTTGGTGAACTCAGTTGTGAAATTATAAAATCTGTAAGCATACAAATAGATGAAACACTTTTTTACTATAATATGGACTTGCTTGCTCTCTGCTTTTTTGTTAGGGTGTGGACAAATTTCTGAAACGCGTGTTATAAAATTAGCGCATGGTTTAGATGTTAAACATTCGGTGCATTTATCCATGTTAAAAATGGGAGAAGACCTTAAAAAAATCTCTGGAGGAAAAATGGTTTTGGAGATTTATCCAAATCAGCAACTAGGAACCGAACGTGAATGCTTAGAACTTATTCAGATTGGAAGTTTAGATATGACGAAAGTTTCTTCTGGAGTTATGGAAAACTTTTCACCTAAAATGAAGGTATTTGGATTGCCGTTTTTATTCCGTGATCGCGAACATATTTTTAATGTTTTAGACGGTCCAATAGGAAAACAATTGTTAGACGGTGGTACAAAATATTGGCTTAAAGGCATCGGGTACTATGATGCTGGAAGTCGTAGTTTTTACACTAAAGACAACCCGATTAATACCCCAGAAGATTTAGCGGGATTAAAAATTAGAGTGATGGAAAGTGTTACGGCTATCGAGATGGTTAAAAGTCTTGGAGGCTCGCCAACACCAATTTCTTGGGGAGAGTTATATACCTCTTTGCAACAAGGTGTAGTTGATGGAGCAGAGAATAATCCACCTAGTTTTTATTTATCTAGACATTACGAAGTTTGTAAATATTTTGCATTAGACGAGCACACCTCGTTACCAGATATTATTGTTGTTGGGACACATTTATGGGACAGATTATCTGATCAAGAGCGCGTATGGATGCAAGAAGCGGTAGATCGCTCTGTGGTGTATCAAAGAAAATTGTGGGCCGAGGCTGAAAAAGAAGCCTTGGAAGAGGTCCAAAAAGCAGGAGTTAAAATTATTCGTCCGGATAAAACCTTATTCTCAGATCAGGTGAAAGATGTTTACGATCAGTATAAGGATAACCCGGAAATGTATAGCTTAATTCAGAACATTAAAGAAACCAAATAATATGGCATTTAGAAACACATTAGATTCCATTTTAGGAAAAGCGTTAATCGCTATCATGGGCATTATGGTCCTTAATGTACTATGGCAAGTATTTACAAGATTTATTGTTGGTACACCTAGTTCTTTTACAGATGAATTGTCTAGATATTTAATGGTTTGGTTAGGAATTTTAGGAGCCGCGTATGTGTCTGGAAAAAATATGCATGTCGCTATCGATGTGCTTCCACAACGGTTTAGTGAACGTACACAAAAGCAATTACGGTTATTTGTCTTTGCTTTAGTTATTGCGTTTGCTTTTGTAGCTATGGTTGTCGGCGGATTTAGACTGGTGTATATAACTTATGTTTTAGAACAACGCTCTCCGTCTTTGCAAATTCCTCTAGCCGCAGTTTATGCTGTAATACCACTTAGTGGAATGCTTATTATTTATTATAAAATTACTGACATTATTAAAATTAAATCATAATGGAATATTTACCTGTAATCGTTCTAATTATAAGTTTTGTAGCCTTACTGTCTATAGGTACGCCTGTGGCATGGAGTATTGCTATATCTTCGGTCTTAACCATGTTGGTTAGTATTCCTGCTTTACCTGCATTTACTACTGTGTCTCAACGTATGGGGACGGGTTTAGATAGTTTTGCGTTACTAGCCATACCCTTCTTTGTACTCTCTGGACAACTCATGAATAAAGGTGGAATTGCACACCGGCTTATCGCATTTGCTAAAACCTTAGTAGGTTCACTGCCAGGAGGCTTAGCCTTAATAAACGTTATTGGTGCCATGTTAATGGGGGCCATTGCGGGTTCTGCTATGGCTTCGGCTTCGGCTATGGGAAGCATCCTTGGTCCAGAAATGGAAAAAGAAGGCTACTCTCGAGAATTTGGTGCTGCTGTAAATATTACATCCTCAACGACTGGTTTAATTATTCCGCCAAGTAATGTGCTAATTGTATATTCTCTGGCGAGTGGAGGTGTGTCTATTGCCGCATTATTTTTAGCGGGTTATATTCCTGGAATACTAACAGGGCTTTTACTTATGCTAGTCGCGTCTTTTTGGGCTAAAAAGAAAAAGTATAAGTTAGGAGAACGTAGTTCTTTAAGACAAGTGTTTAAAACGTTTATAGATGCTGTTCCAAGTTTGTTCTTGTTGGTTGTCGTTATTGGAGGAATTGTATCAGGTATTTTTACGGCTACAGAAGCTTCGGCAATCGCCGTATTATATACAATGGTTTTAGGCTTTATGTACAAGGAAATTAATTTTAAAAATCTTCCTGAAATATTATTAGAGTCTAGTGTAACTACAGCAATTGTAATGTTACTTATCGGAGCTTCTATGAGTATGTCTTGGGTGATGTCTTACGAGAATATTCCACAAGATATTAGCTCGGCTTTATTAAGTGCCAGTGATAATAAAATTGTTATTTTATTAATTATAAACTTACTGTTATTATTTGTTGGGATATTTATGGATATGACTCCAGCAGTATTAATCTTTACACCAATATTCTTACCGGTGGTAACAAAATTAGGAATGGATCCAATTCAATTTGGAATTATTATGGTATTAAACCTATGTATCGGACTGTGTACACCGCCTGTGGGCTCCGTCTTGTTTGTCGGGGTAGGAGTGGCAAAAACAACTATTCAAAAGGTTATAAGGCCCTTGTTACCGTTATTTTTAGCCATGATTTTTGCACTGTTTTTAGTGACTTTTTTCCCGGAATTAACATTGTGGTTACCAAGATTATTTGATTTATAAAAGTATAATTCTAGCTATTAATATTGTTTTAAGCGTTCCTGTATCATGCTATGTGATTTATTACTGTAAGGATGATAAAAACATAAATTAATAGCTACATGCTTTTAAAGTAATCGAAGTGCGCTTTTAAAATATAGGATTATAGTTGAAAATAAATAAGAAAAGTAGGCAGACGTCTACTCAATTAACGGACGTATTTATTATATCTTATTCGATAGGTGCGTAGCGCAGTTTCTATGTCTTTCGGACTCATATTAAAGTCGTCTAGGAGTAATTTTTCAGAACCATTATTATAGGTATAAATCAAGTAAAATCGGGTGGTTTTGCCTGCTCCTTCCATAATTACCTCCTCGTGTTTAATTTCTGCCCAACTTTTAAAGTTTGATGTAGAGGTCTCAATACCTTTATTATCTATAATTAATTGAGGGGCGTTATTTAGGAGTGGTTTCAGTTCTTTGTAAGCTAAATATGCACCAACCAAACTTAATCCTGTTCCTATGAAGTAACTATCAGATTTTAGTAGTAAAAAAAGTCCTGTGAATAGACAGATAAGCATGAGTATGAAATTGTAAGTACTCTTAAATTTTGAGAAATACACTCGTGTTCTAATAGGCAAGGAGCGGTCTTCAAAATAATCATCTTCTTTTTCAAACTTTTTAAGTAATAGTTTCCATTTTAATTTATCAGCTTCAGATTTTATTTCCGTTTTATTAAACCATTTGGTATCTGTCCAAATCAACCCATTTTCAATAGCACTTTTTTTTAATTCGTGAACATTTCTTACGTTTTCAAATGCCCATATACGCCATTTTGTAATTGCAAAACTCCAATACGTCCAAGCGAGTCCAAAGCCTAGTAAAAAGCTAATGACAATACTCCAATTCGGCATTGATTTTTCAGCAGATAGATATAAGGTTATGCCAGGGATTCCAAGCATAATAAGCGTTACAGGAAGATTAATAACTAAAAGGCCTCTAGTAATTGCTTTATCTACAGTTAACGGCGTTTTCATTTGGGGTCTCAATTTAATTGGGACTTATGCTTGGGGTATTGTTTCTTCAAGCTGTATTCATCTTTAAATTTAAAATAATCTACCATTTTGGTAAATAATCTAACATGGATAAGATTTGACATGCACCTACAAAGACACTCGCTAATATAAAAAATAGTAAAAGACTATGGCCTCCACGAACCTTATAAATGGGAGTGCGATTAGAACGTCTTAATGTCTTAACCACAAAAAACGGTGCGATAAAGAAACCAAAAATAACAACTAATCCCGCGAACCCTATGGCAGCAATAAATCCGTTAGGGAAAAAGAAACTGATTATTCCTGGTGGGATAAACGTGATACAAGCCGACTTAAAACGGCCTTTTGCATGGTCTTTAAAGGAGAATTTATCTGCGATATAATCGAACAACGCCAAACCAACTCCCATGAAAGAGGTGATAATTGCAAAGTTTGAAAATAAATTTAACACAAAACTTATCATATGACTGCTTTTGTGTGTTCCAAATGCACTAATTAAGTGCCCTATATTTCCACCGGCTTCGTTAATCGCTATAAATTCATAGCGGGAGATATTTCCGAAAGTCACAGTAAGAAACAAGACGTACACAAAAAAGGTAATTAATGAACCCCAAAGTAGACTCCTTTTTATTATTGCTGGATTTTTTCCGTAGAATTTATAAAGACTTGGAACTACCGTTGCCAAACCAAAAGAGGTCATGAAATAGGGAAGTGCTGCCCATAGATAAGGGAGATATGCAGATTTTTCACCTGTAATATCAAACAACTTAGCCGTTTCTATTTGAATTGCAAAGCCGGCCATGGAAATGGTAAATGAAATAATCATTCCAAAAACTAAAATGGTAGAAATTCGTCCAACCATAGCAGTACTTAACCATACAATAAGTGCTAATAGGCTACCTAGCGCCAAGCTCATTACGCCTTGCATCCATGAATTCGATTTAAAAATATCCCATCCTAGACTTTCCATAACGATGTTACCAAAAGCACTAAAATAGGCGTATAACAATATATACATGAGGAATGCAATAGACAAACCAATTAAAATGCTCCAGTTTTTACCTAGAATTTTTTTAGAAATGGTGTCGAAGCTTGCGCCTGGCTCAAATAGGAGGTTAGCTTCTAAAATATATAGTGCAGAGAGGTAATTTAAGAACCATAAAAGCAATAGGCATACTAAACTTAGTACAAACCACATACCTGACGAAACCACTGGTAAGGAGAATATTCCTGCTCCGATAGTCGTTCCCGCTGTTATCATAATACCCGTTAAGGCGGATTGGTTTTTCATTGATTTTTTTAACTATTAGAGATGAAATGTTTCCAAATTCATACTTGAATTAATAACCTTTAAGTCAGTCTGATATTCCTTTTGTGAGTAATGACTAAAAACTTTCATATTCTCGGTCTCTAAATGCCAAAAAAAATATTGTCCAAATGTAGCAAAACACAATACATAATTCACGGTGAATTATAGTGCTTTTAAGGTCTTAAGTGTATAAAAAACAAAAACCGCCTAGAAAGACGGTTTTAAATTATAAATCTGTATTTTATTTAGAGGATGAAAACGTTTCAGGAGTGGTAAGTCGTTCTCTCCTACGTCTTGTATTAAGCCGTTTTAGTTTTGCAAGTGGCGCTCGAACAATAAGCTTCTCCAATAGTTTTTGCAACTGCTATTCCGAAAATAATATGTCCCATTAAACTACCAACAGCCATTAAAATCATTGGCCCTTCCATTTGAGGCATTGGCATTATAGCGCCCATTACTTTCATCATTATCTGAGCGAAAACAAAGGCAATGATTCCAAATATAGCTCCTTTTAAAAATATATTCTCAACTTTTATTTTTGATGCCACTAAAAAGGTGTAAATCACGGCAAAACTAATTCCTATCATGAAATGCATGAGCCACCCTACAAAAACGGGCATTCCTAACATACCTGCGAGCATGGTTGGTGGAGACATTTTTGGCATCCCCATCATTGGTGCTACCATCATTACTGCGGTCATTATAACTGTACCGATAATTCCTGCTAAAACTGATTTTTGAATTTTGTTGTTCATGATTTTTATATTTTAATAAATTAGAGTTGTCTTTAGTGACTAACTATATCTTTATACCAATACGATGTAAAAATCACCCACGAAAAGAAAATATTTTTTAATTTTCTTTAAAATTTATCTTCTTCTTTTACTTTTTTTATCTGTTCTACACATTTATACTTCTGATTTTGAGCATTATGCTTGGTTGAATAACCGTATTCTTTTTGAATGTCTTCAATAGCTTTTTCTTTAAAAAACATATCGTGTATTAAGCCTTGGCAGTGTTTTGTTATTTTATGAAGGTACGTTTGGAGTTTGTCGACGTTAGTTTTTTCGTTTTCGATAGCTAAGTTTATTTCTTCATAAAAGATGTTGTCCATCAGATCTGTAAATTCAGTTTCTCTATTAGCTGTTCTTAATCTTTTAAACCACATGTTTTTTGAGATAGCCATAATGTAGGTTTTTATGGAAGCTGTTAACTGAAAATCGTCCTGACGAAGCTTTTCTAATAAAACAATCATAGTGTCTTGAAAAATATCTTCCGCATCATCTGTTCGTCCGTTATTGTTTATTACAAAACGGTTTACCATACCAAAATATGCTTTGTAAAGCTGTCCGAAAGCTTTATTATTTTCTCCTTTAAGGTCGTCTATTATTTCTGTTGTCATTTAACTTTCTATTTGTTAACCACATCCGGTTGCTTTAAATCTATTATAACCATATTTAAGTTGCCTTAGGTCTTCTTGCGCCATCAAACAGCGCTATTCATTTCTAAATTTTTTGAGAGCTACACAATGGGGATATATAAATCTACTATAAATTTGTTCTCAGGATGTGTTCTGTAATCGTTTTGATAAATTTCAAAAGGATTTTCAGGACTCTTTTTAAATCCATTTTCATTCATCCATAAAAAGAGGCTTGTCCATGCTTTCTCAAAATCATGTGGTGAAATTTCGAAACGTCCCACGATACACTTGCCTTTTTCAATAGTTAACTTACTAATCTCGCCAGCAACATCGAAAGCTTGATGTGTTGTTAGAAAGATGCTCATACGCACTTGATCCGGTGCCGTTACTTTAAAACTATCGTAGAATAGTCTCCCCATTTTGGCTTCAGGATGGTTTAGTAAACCTTTTGGTATTGCCCATTTTGTAAGGGTTTCAAATGCATTTTCTAGGCCGTTAATACCAATGTGAGTTACAGAAGCCAGAGTTTGTTTAGGCGTGTCTTTAATTTCAATTTTTGCATTCATTTCTATCCATGTTTTTAGATTATTGAGTATGCAAATGTAGTCCTCGCTGTCCGGATAGTATTGTCCGTTCTTGCTTTTAAGTTGACGGATCTTGCTATGTCTGTTTGGATTTTCTTTTATAAACCCGGTTGGACTGATGCCATAATATTTTTTAAAAGCCTTGGAAAACGACGAATTATCACTAAATCCGTATTGATGAGCTATTTCGATTGTGGTTATGTTTTTATGTAACAAATCTGAAGCCGATTTCTCAATCCGTCGTCGTGTTACATATTCATTCAGTGTTTCTTGGGTAATAAATTTGAAAATTCTGTGAAAGTGATATGGTGAGAAAAAAGCGATTTCAGCAATGGCATTTAAAGATAAATCTGATTCCAAGTTCGAATCAATATATTCGAAAACACGGTTAATCCGATTTTTATAGTCGCTTTCTATCTCTTTATCTACGGGTTTCATTAGTGTTGTACAGTTAAGGTTTTAAATGGTAGTCGTGATTTTAATTATATTATACCTGCCAAGCATAATAGCAGTAAGTATAAAAAAAATGTTTTTATAAACTTCTGTGTGAGCTAAAATTATCAATTATCCGAAACCTAAGGTATCATCAAAATCTAATTCTCTAATGACTTCTCCCTTAGAATTTATTAAGATTTGTAGCCATTCAGTGAAGTTTTGCACTTTATAATTAAGTTTTTTATTACTTATACTATAATAAGCTAAAGGCCATTCCCCATCTTTAGTATCTTCCGAAGTCAACCAACACCATGCACCTCCATTAGAATCTTCGGGCATTAAGCATAGTAACGATTCTACTTTTATTTTTTTATTGTCTAATTCTATTTCCTCATCTAGGTCCTTCCGGTAATCTGATAAGAAGGATTTATCACGAATACTACCAATTGAATTTGCGTAAATCCAATTTCCACCATCTCCAAAATATTTTAAAAACAACGTATACGATAGAGGTAAAGTTAAATATAGTTGCTTTTCTATTTCGACTAATTCTGTTTCGGTAAGGACTGGTTGAACATCATTATGCAATTGAAATTCTTCTAGCATGGCAATAAGCAACCTAGATATTTTATGATTGTTATAAGAGGATTGATTAATCGCATTTATTCTTTTCGTTATGTCAATCCTGTCTTGCATTTTCTTTTTTATAACCTCAGATTTCTTTTTGTTTTCAAGTTGTAAAAATCCAATAATTAAAGATGTAAGAAATACAATAGCTAAAAGTCCAGTTTTCATTTATTTAATATAACTTCTACGTTATACGTTTATTTAGTTATGCTTTATCCATAAATACAGCTTCAGTTTAAAATTAAATTTAAGCTGATTATAAATTTGCCATAAGTAGTGGTTTATAGTCTAAAGATAAATGTAAAGGTTTTTCTTAGGAAAATGAGGATTATTATGTGAGGATTTGTTGAAGTTTTTTATCGAAAAGACAAATACTGTGACTTATTTTTTATCAACACTGTAGTGTTCTACAGTGTTGATATTCGGTAATATTTACCGTAATCCTTCAGGTCTTTTGCGTTGTGCAATGGTGTTTTGGAGCTTTTATGTCATTGGTCTATGGCGAACTATGCTATTATTCTTTAGTTGTCTAAAACCAATACCTTTAAAGCTTTTTCAGAATCTGCCAACACCCGCAGTTTATAATTTTTCCATGGTATAACTAGTTTGTCATTAGCTGAGGTATTTAAAGATGTAAACGAAAAGCTGTGCTGTTCATTTTCGTTAGAGAGCGATACGGAATAGCTGTTAAATACATCGATCTGATTCCCATTTAAATCTTCCGACCATTCTCCAGTACAGGTTTCGAATAGTATTGTAATGTTTTCTACAATTGCCGATTGGCCAAGGTCTATAAAAAAAGGTGCACCAAAGTCTAATTTTTCAATGGCTAGCACAACATCTTCTGTATTGGTTCTCAAACTAAAAGCATAACGGTTAAATGCTTTTGGAAAGTTTGTTTTAGGGCTATTCGTAGAATCATTGTTATACCAAAGAAAAGTTGTGTATTCTGTGTGGTTCTTCATTATTTTTAATTCTAACTGAATAGGAGGGATATTTTTATTATTTGCGTCTAACCCCATAAATAAGTTCACAGGCTCTATCTCTAATATTTCGAAGTACACGCTCGGGTTTTTACCAATTTTAAGAGAAATGTTAATAGAACCATCTATTGTTTTCTGTGCGGATTGTGCAAAGCCCGAACGTTGAAAGACAAGACAGAGCAGTAGTAATGTATTTAGTATGATAGGTTTCATTGCAAAATGGTATTTTAAAAAAGATGATCCATTTTGAATATAAACATGTAGAAGAGCATGCCTATGGTACCAAATAGATGAAACCAAAACCCAATATAGTTAAATACTTTTACATAAGTTTTATTGCGAAAGCCAAGGATGATATTGAGTGCAAATATTAAAATAGAGAGTTCTATACCCCACGCAAAAACTTCTGAAATTGCAAACTGATATGGGTTTGAATTTATAATGTTGAAGGTGAAAAAAATAAGTGTTCCAAATGCAATAATAGCATTTAAGGAAGCTATGGATATTAAGACTTTTTTAGTTTTGAACCTCAGGATTATAGTGGCTAAATGACAAATAAAAATAATAAAAAGGACTATAATTACTGTGGTATCATTCATAACAATGAATTTAATTCTTTTAATTGCAACTAGTCGATTCGTAAAATAGGGTTTGCGTATTGCTGGTAATAGAACTGTAAGGAGTTGCATATTAGGAATAAATTTACGAATTATTTACTGTAAATTATCCTAATTATTAGTGTCTTTTATTAAGGCATTGTAAATATAATCAGGAGTTTTAGACTTGATTTTGTCCATCTGAGCTTGAAAATGTTTAGAGAGCACCTCTTGTTCTTTTTTGTTTAAATTTTCAAGAATACCCACGCTACCATAAAAACTAATGTTTTCGTCGTCTTTATGTACTAATACAATTATTGGGTAATCTTTTTGTGCTTCGTGTATTTGGAGTTTCTTTTCGATTCCAGTTATTGGATTTTGGCGATCTAAAAAATAAGTAAAACGTATGTCTTTTACAGTAGAAAGGTCGAAGGGATACGCTGTAGGGGTTGCAGATGTTATTATACCCTGAACTTGGTAAAAATCACCTTCATTATAATCCGAATATTTCTTATCACCCTCACAAGATAGGAGTCCGAATGATAAAATAACTAGTAGAATAAGTATAATTTTTCTCAAATGATTTATAATGGTTAAGCTAAAAATAATATTTTATTATATAGCCTTATTAGAAGGTTCTTATTATTTTATTGTAGGTTTTAAATTGTTGTCAACAAATGCGTTAATAGCTTTAATTAGTATTCTTACAATTAATAAATATGCCATAAAGTAGATTAATAGTTTTTAGATATATTATAAATTTTTTCTTAGAAAAAAAACAGGATAATATATTGAGTATTATCAATTTGGTTATAGACGTTAGAGTTGAAATTCTATAAATATAAAAATCGGGATTATTTAATCCCGATTTTTATAGAGGTACTTTATGTGGCTTTGGTTAAAAATTCGAAATTTGAAATCGAATTCTAGTATTCAGGATCAAGGATCTATGTCTTACTATAATTTATTGATTACTGGAAAATCTGGTAACTTTTCTGTAGATAATTGTTGGTGAATACAAATGGGTACATAACCAACTTCCAGTCCTTTAGGGGGTGTAACCAATAAGTTCTTATCCAAGGCTATTTTTTCCTGTTTTGGGTCTGGGAAATATTGGTCGTCGCTATGCCAGTTGGTGTGAATAAGCTCTATTCTTTTTTGAATAAGAGCGCGTTCTGCTTCATTCATATCAGAATTTAAAATAGAGGGTTGTTCATTAAACTTATACCAGTAATACACAGCTGTACTGCCGTCTTCTAATTTGGCGTAGAAAGGTCCTGCAGTAGGTCCTGGTGTTTTCCAAGCATCTACAACTTTATCGCTATACGTGTATTCAGGAAGCATAGGCGTATAAATAGCTTCTCGATTATAGTTGTCAAACTCCCAATCATTCTCATAATCTGCACGAGAATCTAATGCTTGTAATCCGCTTTCTTCAGGTACTTCAGATTCAGGAATAGCTTTTGGCGATTTTGTGCCTTTACGTAGTACATAATATTCTGGTAATTTAACGAGGTTTCGACCTTCTACCTTTTCAATTAAATCGCCTTTCCATTTAAATGCTGCGGCAGAGGGATCATTAGGATCACTAACTCTGTTAACAAAATCTGCCGAAGCAATGTATTTTGTTTTATCTAATCTATAAGAGGCTTTAAAATTTGTATTTGTTCTAATATGCACAGCTCCTTTTTTCGCATTGAAATTTGTCGAGGCTACAGGTCCGCCGTTAAACCAATCGCTCACAGCATTCCACATAGTGTTATCCATATTCATAGGCATGGTTCCAATACGTCCTATACCATCGGCATCCATGGGCATAAGTGCAGGAGAAATTTTATAATACGTATCTCCATTAGAGTTTACCCATTTTTTTGCTGGTAAGTTATTGGTTTCTCTTTGAAAACGTGGTGAGCGCTTTAATAAACTATTATCTAGATTTCTACCAATGGTGCTTTCTTGAGTTAAAGAGCGTTTAGCCCAATGGTAAGGTGTATGAAATGCAACTGGCCCACTAAAGTTTGCCGTATTAAAAAACAGGGTCCAAGATCGGTTTCCTGTGGGTTTGTTTTGACCCGCCGTAGTGCTTTTAGGTTCTGTTAAAGGCAAGGCGTAATAGCCGTAACCGAACATTTTGTTATTTTCTCCTTCTTTAAATCCGATGCCATCTAAAGGGAAAAGCAAAGTATTACTTATTACTGCTGCGCCGTAGCGTCCGGTATTATCTTCCCAACGTAGCGTAGGCGATTTTCTTGAATTTTTAAAGCCGGGAGAACCTTGACCTGGCCCATTACTAAAAGCTCCGAAACCGCCAGCAACACCACCCATTGTAAATTTTTGTGGGGTTTTATAGTTATGAAAGCTATTTGCAGGCTTATATCCTGCTCCACCTTCTATAGAATGGTAGCCATATGCATCTCTGTGATAATCTGGAAGATCGTATATTTTTGCTGGTCTATACCAAGTATGCATCATACCACTTTGGTAAAAACTCCCAACCCATTCGTCTGGTACGGTATTATGTATATTGGTGTAGTGCATAGCACCATAAATATGAGTTTCTGGAATGTCGTCAGAATACGACATAAATAAATAAGGTTTAAAAGTCGCCTTTTCGACCTGAGCAGAAAGCGAAAATCCGATTAAAAAGGTAAATAATAAATAGTAGTGCTTCATTGTTAGAGGGTGATTATTTGTTAAATAGGGGTTGGGAAATATTGTGCTTGCTATTGATTTTTTTGTGTTTTTAAATCGCATACAAGGTCAAATATATAAAATGAAGTCCACTATTTACTTAATAAGTCGCAGTTTTTCATTGAAATAGGTTCTGTTGCTGTATTCTGTGTTTGAGATGGATGAAATTTTTAAAGCATGTTTTGTTACGTGTTTTTTTAATTCACGGCTTTTTTGATTACTATGTAATAATCTTAAATAGTTTGATTTGAATTCTTATTTATATAAGTTACATTTGTTTTTGTAATTTAATAATTATTTCTATTTAGAGTTAAATATTTTAAATTATAGAAACTTTATAATATATATTTAATAAGTATTAACAGTGTTGTAATAAGTTGTTAGTAAAGTGTTTATGTAGCCAGTCCATGGTGGTTTTATTTTAATCTCAAATAGGTGTTTTAAACTTTAAATTTGGAATAATACAAATGAGAATTAATATTTTGAAAGCTTAATAAATATAGGGTGTGTCTGAAGCCCTTCTGCCTGTAATTATAATATTTGGCTTCAGATAAAACGTATCTTAGTCTTTTAAAGAATAAATAAATAATGATGAATAAGTATGTAGTGATAACTTTTCTTTTTTTGCTGACAGTGCTTTCAGTACAAGGAAAAAATAAAAGTTTTGTAGAAAGTGATTTCGATACCGTTCCTAAGCGTGTGGTTTATAAAATTATAAACGGGGACACACTAATCATGGATATCTATAAACCAAAGGGTTTTAAAAAGAAAAAATCATATGCTACACTTGTGTTATTCTTTGGAGGTGGCTGGAAAAGCGGAAAACTGTCTCAGTTAGAACCACAAGCAAAATATTTTGCGTCTCGAGGAATGGTGACTGTCTTAGTAGATTATCGCGTAGAAACTCGTCAGAAAACAACTCCTTTTGAAGCTGTTAGTGATGCTAAATCTGCAATCCGATTTTTAAGAGCAAGCGCGGAGACCTATAATATCAATCCAGAAAAGATTGCCATAATGGGAGCTTCTGCTGGCGGACATATTGCGGCGGCCACAGCAATGATTCCTGGCTTAGACGAACCTGATGAAGATATTTCGGTTAGTGCGGCAGCGAATGCTTTAGTGCTTTTAAACCCGGTTATAGATAATGGTCCTGGAGGCTATGGATACGACAGAATTGGAGAGCGTTATATGGAAATTTCGCCATTACATAACGTAAAAAAAGGTGCGCCTCCCACTATTATGTTTTTCGGTACCAAAGACCAGCATGTGCCTGTAAGTGCTATTAAAAAATTCGAGTCGGCTATGAAAGCAGCAGGAAATCGTTGCGATCTTCATTTGTACGAAGATCAACCTCACGGATTTTTTAATAAAGGCAGACAAAAGGACGATAAATATTATATAGAAACGGTTCGTGAATCCGATTTGTTTTTAAAATCTATTGGTTATCTAAAAGGCAAGCCAACTATTTAATCAAAGTTTAAAGCGAAAATATTATAAGGAATGCCTTATATAAATTTAATGGCAAGCTTTTTTATGGCTAGAAAACAGTGGTAGATTTTTTAGTTTTAAACTGACGGTTTAGAAACGAAATACCACAATATAAAGAATGTTAATAATGAAATTATTTAAAAATACTATAGTCCTAGTATGTTTGACAACAGCTTGTATGTATACTGGTTTTGCTCAAGAAAGTACCATGCTTAACAACCCTCAGCCTACCGAACAAGCAGTATGGAATAAAGTAAACGAAGAAGCTATTTCTGGTACATCAGAGAGTGCGTTCGAAAAACCAAGTTGGGGACATTACACACAAAAAGGAGATGTTGTTTACGCGCATGTTGTGGATTGGCCAACAGATGGTAAACTGATTATAGATAGGAATATAAATGTAGAAAGTGCTTTTTTAGATTATGGGAAGAAACGTTTAAGAACGAGGTTGGTAAATGGAAATCTCACCATTTTTGTTCCGGAAAAAGCCCCAAGTACATTGGCTACAGTTATAAAAATACAATTAACACCTACGGAAGATTGGGCCGGTTTGGAACGTTATAGAACAGAAAATGAAGCACTAAAAGCACCCGCTAAAAATGAAAATCGTATTGTGTTTATAGGTAATTCTATAACCGATTTTTGGACACGAAATCATGGTGTGTTTTTTGAAGAACACCCATCTTTTGTCAATCGAGGAATTAGTGGGCAGACAAGCGGACAAATGTTATTGCGATTTAAATCGGATGTGATTGAGTTACAACCCAAGGTGGTCGTGATTTCTGCTGGAACGAACGATATTGCTGGAAATAGAGGGGCAATTAGTATAGAGCGTATTGCGACTAATATTTTTTCTATGGCAGAGTTGGCACGAGCAAATGGTGTAAAAGTTATTTTGGCTTCTATTTTGCCTGCGTCTAGTTATTCTTGGAGTCCGTCTGCAGACCCTGGAGATAAAATAATAAAATTAAATACGCTTATTAAGGCTTATGCGAATACCAACAAAATGGTCTATCTCGATTATTATACTCCAATGGTAAATGAAGAAAAAGGATTAAAAAAGGAGTTAGGTAAGGATACTGTTCATCCCAATGCAGAGGGCTATCTTATCATGGAGCCTTTAGTCCTTGATGCTATTAAAAAAGCATTATAGTAATTTAATACACTCTATTAAATGGCTTAAAAATCGTGAAATTTTGAAACGAGAATACTTCGGGTTACATTAAAAAAATACAAGATGAAATTAAGAATACTACTACTTTTAAACCTATTGTTTGTCTTGAAACACAACGCACAATCTTCTTTTTATCCATTGCCTTCAGATTTGTATACTACGAATGCATTGGTAGTTAATCGTGAATCTAATCCAGAAAAGCGTGTTAAGTCTCTAGTTGATATGGAAACACCTAATGAGGAAGTTAAGGATCGAAATGCTAAAGATGCGGTTTTAATGATATATTCCAAAAAGGATTTTTCTGGAGAGGTACGTGAGGTGTCTTGTGGATATTATAATGGTGATTTAGGAGTGTATGATGATTGGGGAATGTCTTTTAAGTTAGAAAAAGGGTATATGGCCACATTTGCGCAAGATGTAAATGGTTTGGGGATAAGTAAAGTGTATATTGCTCAGGATCATGACGTCGCTATTAATATGCCTCCTGAGTTTCAAAATTCAATATCTTTTATTCGTGTTAGTCCGTGGTTTAGTGCGAATAAAAAAGGAGCTAGTGGTAAAGGGCTACAAATAACCAATAGTCTGAATCCGAGTTGGTTTTACAATTGGGGAAGTGTAGGCGAGAGTACGGCAGATAGACAATTTGTACCAATGACTTGGTCTGGAATTCCATCGTTAAGTAAAGTGGAAGAATTAGGACGTAATATGGGATATAATAATTATTTAGCATTTAACGAGCCGGATGGACCCGACCAGGCAAATATGACAGTTGAAGAGGCGCTTGAAGGATATAAAAATATGCTAGCGTCAGGTTTGCGATTGGGAGCACCAGCAGTTACTCATGAAAATCGAGGAATTGCTTGGTTAGATGAATTTATGGCCCGTTGCAAAGCTCTTAATTATCGGGTAGATTTTATACCTATTCATCATTACGTAAGAAGAACTACCGAAGGTTTTAAAACGTGGATAGAGGAGAAGGTTTATAATAAACATAAATTACCTATTTGGGTGACAGAATATAATTACGGTAACGCTAATTATTCGGCATTAATCACAGACGAAGTGACGCTAGAGAAATTAAAAAGTATAAATAACATGCTAGATACGACTTCCTATATTGAGCGTTATTCAGCGTTTTATTTTCAACCCAATAAGGGACAATTAACTTTTTTTAGTCAGCGCTCCCCTCTAATTTTAAACGATACAGGTAAATATTACCGGGATCATGAAACACCTACAGGATACATTCAAGAGGAATATAAATAAAAACAGCATGAAAATGGATTACTCCAATTCTCATGCTGTCTGGTTTTATATGCTATTTGGTAATTTCTAAACGTAGCAGTTAAGCAGTATTTACCAAAATAAACAATATAGAGCAGCTGTAACAATACAGATTACAAAAGCTCCAATGTTGAATAGTGGTGACGTTTTAAATAATTCTTTAGACAATGTAATTCCTTTTTCATCATCCGCTCCTTTGTTTTGTAAATAACTAATAAGCACGATAACTAGCATAGTTAGTAATGCTGTAAGCCCCATTTGGTGCATCCAAGGTTCTAATCCGGCAATTGGAATAAACTTAAGAGCTAATGCTATAGGAATTGATAAAAGTGCGCCCCAAATTGCCCCGTTATTTGTTGTTTTTTTCCAAAAAAGACCCAGAATAAATACAGCTAATATCCCTGGACTAACAATTCCTGTCCATTCCTGAATAAATTGAAAAGCTTGATCTATTCCTCCTAATAAAGGTGCCATAATTACGGCGATAATTAATGCCACTGCGGCAGAAATACGCCCTACATTTACCGTTGTTTTACTACTCGCATTTTTGTTAATGTATTGCTTGTAAATATCCATTGTAAAAATGGTTGATGTCGAATTTAACATGGATGCCAAAGACGATACAATAGCTGCGGCTAATGCGGCAAAAGCAACACCTTTTAATCCAGTTGGTAAAAATTGTAGTAACCACGGATAAGCCTTGTCGGCTTGTCCAGAAGATGGAATACTTAATTGTCCAGCTTCTCCTAATCCCGCCATGATCTCTGGATCGTTTACCATAACATAGGCTGCAATCCCTGGAATTACTACTATAAGTGGAATAATTATTTTTAAGGCAGCCGCTAATAGAATACCTTTTTGAGATTCTTTTAAAGATTTAGCCGCTAATGTTCTCTGAATTATATATTGATTAAATCCCCAATAGTAGATGTTTGCAACCCATAAACCACCAATTAAAACCCAAACACCTGGCAAGTTTAAATAATTACTATTTGTAGATCCATCAGAGTTGAATTCATCTAATATCATGTGGAACTTATCTGGAGCAGCATCCAAAACTTTTGAGAAACCGGCCAACATACCTTCTCCTCCAGACACTGTATTTAATGCTAAGTACGTAGTTCCTAGACCACCTAACACTAAGAAAACAACTTGGATAACATCTGTCCAAGCGACAGCAGATAAACCACCATATAAAGAGTAGGCTGCAGCAAATAGAGCCAAGCAAATAATGGCGGTCATCATATCTACACCAAGTATGGTTTCTATAGCTAGACCTCCTAAATATAAAACAGAGGCTAGGTTCACAAAAACATATAGTGCGATCCAGAACACCGCAAGGATAGTTTTTAAGTTCGTTGAGAAGCGTTTTTCAACAAATTCAGGAATAGTATATAGTCCCTTTTCAATAAAAATAGGTAAAAAGTATTTACCAACTATAAGTAAGGTAATGGCGGCCATCCATTCGTACGAGGCGATTGCTAGACCTAGCGCAAATCCAGATCCAGACATCCCAATAAATTGTTCGGCAGAAATATTAGCAGCAATTAACGAGGTTCCAATAGCCCACCATGGTAAGGATTTACTTGCCAAGAAGTAGTCTTCAGCATTTTTTTCATGCCCCTTTTTATCTCTAGAAACCCATAAACCGACTCCTAAAATAAGTACAGCATAAGCTATAAAAACAACGTAATCCCAAAATTCAAATCCGCTAGTCATAATTAGTTATATTAATTGTTAGTTGTAATGCAATTGTTTAGTTAGTATTAGTTTGTCAAATATAAATAAAAAATATTTATAAGCAGACTAGTACCTACTAGTTTGTTTGTTGATTTTGTTTTACCTTTGTAATATGAGCGTTATTACTATTGATAAAAAAACTGGTACACCTAAGTATAAGCAGATTATAGAGTCTATTGAGCGCGCTATAATGTCTGGAGATTTAAAAAAAGGAGATCAGTTACCTTCAATAAACACTGTAAGAGATGCTCATAATTTGTCTCGCGATACCGTATTGGCTGCCTTTAATGAATTAAAAACGAGAGGTATTATCCAATCCATTGTAGGGAAAGGTTATTACGTGTTAAACGATAGTATTGCTATCAGTCAGAAAGTGTTTTTATTATTCGATGAGTTAAATTCTTTCAAAGAAGATTTATATAATTCTTTCGTAGCTAACTTAAATAGCGATATCCGCGTAGATATTTATTTTCACCACTTTAATGAAGATCTTTTCCGCAATTTGATATATGAGAATATTGGTGTGTATAATTATTATGTTATTATGCCTGCCAATCTCAAAAACACGAATCTTATTATTGAAAAATTGCCTAAGGAAAAGGTGTATATTTTAGATCAAATGCATTCAGAGTTAAAACAGTATGCCGCTATTTATCAAAACTTTGAAGAAGATATTTTTAGTAAGCTTACAGAAGCATTACCACTTATCAAGAAATATTCTAAGATTATTCTTCATTTTTCGGAAAAAAATCAGCCTTTAGGAATGCGTAAAGGATTCCTTAAGTTTTGTAAATCACAGCATTTAGAATACGAAATAATTTCTTCTTTAAAAGATCGTATGATTACTAAAGGAGAGGTTTATATACTTCCAGACGATAAAAATTTACTTCGAGTAATAAAAGGGATGAAAACTCAAAAATTAATGCTTTCTAAAGATGTAGGTATTATCTCTTATAATGATACGCTTCTTAAAGAAATTGTAGAAAATGGTATTACAACCATTTCTACAGATTTTAATTACATGGGAGAACGTTTGGCTCAGATGATACTAAATAATGAGCAGTTACATATTGAGAATGTAAATACATTAATTCTTAGGAATTCATTATAAAAATTTAAGGTATAAAAATATGAATACGACTTTAATTAATACTGTGAAATCAAGTTTTATAAATAAATTTGAAGCAGAACCTGTATTGATTTTTTCTCCGGGAAGAATTAATATTATCGGAGAACATACCGATTATAATGATGGTTTTGTATTTCCAGCGGCGGTAAACAAAGGTATTGTAGCTGCCATCCAAAAAAGTGAGTCTGCGGAATCGGTTGCTTTTGCAGTAGATAAAAATGAAAGCATTGCTTTCGATTTAAACAATCTGAAGCCCTCTACTAAAGGATCTTGGCAGAATTATATTTTAGGCGTTATATCCGAAATACAGAAAAGACATCATACTATAGGTAATTTTAATATCGCTTTTGGTGGCGATATTCCAGGAGGGGCGGGCATGTCTTCGTCTGCTGCTTTAGAAAACAGTGTTGTGTTTGGTTTAAATACAGTGTTCGATTTGGGATTGTCCAAACACGATATGATTTTAATTTCACAAAAGGCCGAACATAATTATGTGGGTGTAAATTGTGGTATTATGGATCAGTATGCAAGCATGTTTGGTATCGAAAATCATGCGTTATTACTAGATTGTAGAACAGTAGAAGCAACGCCTTTTAAGATAGATTTTAAAGATTACGAACTCCTTCTAATAAACACGAATGTAAAACATAGTTTGTCGGATAGTGCTTATAATGACAGACGTTCGGTATGCGAGTCTGTGTCCGAATTCTTAAATATAAAAGCATTAAGAGATGCAACAGTAACAGATTTAAACACTATAAAAACTAAAATTACACCGGAAAATTATCAAAAAGCATTATTTGTTATAGAAGAAAATAATCGTGCCATTGCCGCGTCTAAAGCGATGAAGGCCGACGATTTAGTTGCTCTAGGAGAACTTATTTATGCGTCTCACGATGGTTTGCAGAATCAGTATAAAGTGAGTTGTGAAGAATTGGATTTTTTAGTTTCAGAAACAAAAGCGAATCCAAATATTTTAGGTGCTAGAATGATGGGTGGCGGTTTTGGTGGCTGTACAATTAACTTAATTGCGAAGTCCGAGGTCGACGCATTTAAAGATCATATAGCTGAAGCTTATAAAACTAAATTTGAAAAGGAGTGCTCTATTTACGAAGTGAAACTTTCTGATGGGACTCATATAATTAACGAATTAAAACAATAAAAATGAAAACCGATTTACAAGATTATTCTCATAAACGTTTTAATATCCTTACTGGAGAATGGGTTTTAGTATCACCGCATAGAGCAAAAAGACCATGGCAAGGTCAGAATGAAGAAATTTCTAAAGAAATACGTCCTTCACACGATCCTACATGTTATTTATGTGCTGGAAACACTAGAATTAATGGTGAAATAAATCCAAATTACGAAGATGTGTTTGTGTTTACAAACGATTTTGCAGCCTTACAAAACGATTCTAAATCGTTTCAAATAAACGATGGATTATTACAAGCCCAGAGTGAAACAGGAATTTGTAAAGTGGTTTGCTTCAGCCCGGATCATTCCAAAAGTTTAGCAGATATGTCTGCAACTGCTATTGAAAAAGTAGTTTTTGCTTGGCAAAAGGAATACAAAGAACTTGGTAATATTGATACGATTAATTACGTACAGATTTTTGAAAATAAAGGTGCTGTAATGGGGTGTAGCAATCCGCATCCACACGGTCAGATTTGGAGCCAATCTACTTTGCCAAATGAAGTCGATAAGAAAGATAAAGCACAATTAGCATATTACAATACCAATACGAGTAGTCTTTTAGGTGATTATCTTGGACAAGAGTTAAATGAAAAAGAGCGTATCATTTTCGAAAACGATGCTTTTGTTGTTTTAGTACCGTTTTGGGCTGTTTGGCCATTCGAGACTATGATTGTTCCTAGAAGAGCGCAAGGCAGTATTTTAGATTTAAACGCGGAAGAAACTTTACTTTTTGCAGAAGCTATTTCTGCAATTACTAAAGCCTACGATAAACTATTTAATACGTCATTTCCGTATTCTAGTGGGATACATCAATCGCCGACTAATGGAGAAGATAACAGCCATTGGCATTGGCATATGAGTTTTTATCCGCCTCTTTTAAGAAGTGCTACGGTTAAGAAATTCATGGTAGGTTATGAAATGTTTGGATCACCACAAAGAGATATTACGCCTGAAGTTGCGGCAAAGATGTTGGCAACTTTAGTAGAATAAGATTCTATTAATTAATAATAATTTTTCTCCCTAAATCAAAACCAACGCTTTGCATCTATTGCAAGGCGTTTTTAAATTTATGTCGCTACAAGTTTTCTAAAAAAGAGTAGAAGTTATAATGCGGTTTACTGTATATACAAAAGTAAAACTTTATAAGGTCTGGTCTTAGAGTGAATTCCTATCAATAAAATTGAACTTATTTTTACCTTTTTGTTTATTCAAAATCATTTGAGACGCTGTTTCTCCCATAGCTTTAAAATCTGTTGAAATTACGGTGATCCCTAGAAGTTCTTTTAAAGGCGTGTCGTTATAAGATATAACACCAATATTTTTTCCAATTCAAAATTATATTCACGTATAGCTTTAACTAAATTCACCAAATCAGATTCTTCAATAGTAATAAAAAGGTCACCTTCCTTCAGGATAATATCTTCATAAAGTTCGTCGATAACTTCAAAATTCATGCTGTAATTAATACAGAATTTTTTAAATCCGTGTAAAATACGTCTTGGATACGGGTAAACCGATTTATCGGGATATATTAAAAGTATGGTCTTGTACGTCTTATTTTTTTTCGTAACCTTCCACTAAGGCATTATAAATATCATTTTCAAAATCCTGATATACTTCTATATCGGCTTCAATATTTACTAGATTATTATTGTTCTCCACTTATGTATATTAGCATGGCTTTGTATATACCCCATAGTGCAGGGTAGATATAAAATCTGTTTACACTATTTTTATACATGAAAATATAAGACTTGTAGATTGCTCTACAGGCTTTTATTTAATGTTCTTTATAAATAAAGCTTTTGTAGCTTTTTTTGGTGGTTACAAAAGTCTAGGTAAGCGCTGTGGTAATACAGGAGTTTTTTTGTTATATTTATTAATTAATTTGTTTTTTTAGAATTGTTTTAAAGCCTTTCATGAGTTGAAATATATCAATGAAAGGTTTTTTTTGAAAAAATTAAATGACATGAAATTACACGAATCTCACATTTCAGAATTCAATAAAAAATCTATTAATGAACATCAAAATCGATTAATTTTTCAACTTACCGTGCGAGTTTCGTACATATCGATTAGAACGGAAATCCGTTAACACCTTTATGTATTTACACAAAGCCATTAGATCAGGATATTATTGAATCTTATTATAAAACACACGTTCCTAAAGATGCATTTTTAAAAACAACAGGCTGAGCAGATTTAAGTATATTAATTCTGGATTACAATTGTATTGGCTAAAAAAGAAGCAACCGGAAGTTATTAAGAAGATAAAATATGTGTTGTATTTACCTCAATATTTGATTTACATTTTTAGAGGGATTCCTTTAAGCGAATACATTAGTATGGGTTGCTATAAAGGGCTTTGGAACTATCAAGAAAAAGATTATCACGAGTGGGGTTATAAGGAAGAACTACATAAAATATTATCTCCAATAGTATCGACTGAAACCAGTCTAAATATGAACAATGGGAAGCATATTAAAACTGGAGTTGGGATTCATGACAGTTCTTCGGCGCTGTTTTTTCAGAACAAAATACAATAGGTGTTTATTGGAGAATTACTGACATTTAAATATGTTTAAAAGCACCATCATCTTTTTAAAACCCTATCGTTTGATATATTTTAATTATTGTTCTTACTAAGATAACCGTGCTTTATTGCAAGCGTGGTTCTTCTACTTCAATTTCTAATCATTCATCCTCATCTAATATTGGATAACATATATTTTTGATTTGAAATTGTTAAATTTGAAATGTTATAGCGGTAAAAAAAGAATAAAACGTTTAATATGGAAAAGATTATTTGGGGAATTATTGGTTGTGGAGATGTTGCAGAGGTTAAAAGCGGACCTGCTTTTTACAAATTAGAACATTCGGAATTAAAGGCGGTTATGCGAAGAGATTTATCTAAAGCTAAAGATTTTGCTAAACGCCATCATGTTAAACAGTGGTACGATAATGCGACTTCTATATTGGAAGATCCTGAAATTCATGCTGTGTATATCGCGACACCGCCAGCATCTCACTTACATTATACTTTAGAGGCCATTAAGGCCGAAAAACACGTGTATTTAGAGAAGCCAATGGCATTAAACGCCAATGAAGCGAAACAAATTATCACAGCATTAAATAGTTCAACAACAAAACTAACGGTTGCGCATTACAGACGTTATTTACCTGCTTTTGTAAAGGTACATGAGCTTTTAAAGAATCACGACATAGGAGAAGTGTTGTTTGCAGACATTAAAATATTACAAGCGAGAAAGTCTCATTTAATCGCACAGTCAGATGAACTATGGCGCCTAGATCCTAAAGTGTCTGGTGGAGGCTTATTTCATGACTTAGCGCCACATCAATTGGATCTAATGTATTTGTATTTCGGGGAATACAATAGTGCTAAAGGGGTTTCGGTAAGCCAAAATAAAACAGAAGCAGACGATATTGTTAATGGTATAATCGATTTTAAAAACGGAGTCCAATGTCGTGGTATTTGGGCTTTTAATGTCGCAGAAGACGATCAAAAAGATGAATGTATAATTTACGGAACCCAGGGCAGAATAGTTTTCTCTTTTTTTGGAGAGCAAGTAACTTGTCTTAAAAATGGAGTCGAGCATACTTACACATTTACAAATCCGGAACATGTGCAACAGCCTATGATTTCTGCTGTTAATAATTATTTTTTAGGTCTTGGCGAAAATCCATGTACAGCAGAGGACGCCCTAAGGGTAACCGAAATCATGGATGCATTTACAACTAAAAATTCCTGAAATTCTATTGGGTAATACTTGGTGTGCTTTAAATGTAATATAGTATTTCCAAATTATAATTTATGGAGTAAAATAAAATCATAATATGCTAAAATGGATGTCATTTTAGTTCTTCTAATCGTATATAAAAAGTGAAATAAGTTCTAAAAGACAGTCTGTAAAGGCTGTCTTTTTTATGTTAGTTTAGGTTGTATTTTGTTAATTGTCAATAAATTAATGGTTTCTGATTGGTTTTAAATATGATAAAAGTCATGATTTATGTAAAATAAATATCAGACTTTTGTCAATCTTTTTGCCTAGAAAAGAGTAACTAAAAACAATTATAATGAAAAAATTACATTCCTTTCACATCCCCGTAATGGGAATTGGGTTTACCGCAGATACGCCACTTAAGGTATCTCACTTAGGAATTGATTCCGCCATATCTTTAGTAGATGATATTTTACTCGAAAAGCTTCGTAAAATGTACTGTAAGATGTTTGATTTACCATATGACGAAATAGATAATTCTGAACCGGATTTTAGAGCAAAACGTATTACATCGTATTTAGATATGATACATGAGGTAACCGAAGAGAAATTCAATCAACTTAAAGATCTTAATAAATCCTGTACAGAAGAGTTGAAGCATTATTTAAATTTATTACCAAGCACTTCAGAAATGAAATCTCAGTTTGTTAATGCTATTTCTGAAACCATTAATTTAGATAAGGCTAAGAAATTCTTGTCGGATAATCTAGTTAAAGGTAGTATAGATGTTAATATTATGACTAAAGTCGATAAAGACAACTATAAAGATAAAACTAAATTACCAGTAGAGTATAATGATGCACATGCAGCATTAAGAGGCTATGCCAATTCTAATTTAAACTCGTCTTTAATTTTATCTGCAGGAATGAATCCGCATCTCTTTAGTTATTTAGAAAACTTTAAAGATTTTTATCCAGATGTAACGGGTTATATTAAAAAGAAAGTCATTCTAAAAGTAAGCGATTACAGATCTGCTTTAATTCAGGGTAAAATTTTAGCCAAAAAAGGGATTTGGATTTCAGAATTTAGAGTAGAATCGGGATTAAACTGTGGCGGACATGCATTTGCAACAAACGGATTATTATTGGGACCTATACTAAATGAGTTTACGATTAATAAGCAAGTTTTAATAAACGAGCTTCACGACTTACTTACTAAAGCGCTAACAGCTAAATCTTATCATGTTCCAGAAATGCCTTTACCTGTTAAAATTACGGCTCAGGGTGGTGTTGGAACAGCCGAAGAGCATGAATTTTTATTAAGTAAATATAATCTTGATTCTATTGGTTGGGGAACCCCATTTTTATTAGTGCCCGAAGCGACTACGGTAGATAATGAGACGTTAGATCAATTGGTGAAAGCAAAGGAAGACGATCTGTATTTAAGTGATATTTCGCCTTTAGGAGTGCCTTTTAATAGTATGAAAGGTAATACTAAAGACCTAGAAAAATATAGAAATATAGATAAAAATAGACCAGGAAGTGCATGCCCAAAAAAGTTTGTTGCTTTAAATAAGGAGTTCTCTGAAGAAGGCTTGTGTACGGCATCTAGACAATATCAACATTTAAAAATTATGCAATTAGATGAACAAGGTTTAGAAGCCTCTGCGTATAATAAAGCATTAGATAAGATCACAGTAAAATCTTGTACATGTGTAGGCTTAGGAACTTCGGCTTTATTAAAGTATAATTTAGATACAAAAACGGAGGGAGAAGGTGTTTCTGTTTGTCCTGGTCCGAATATGGCTTATTTTTCAAAAATAATGAGTTTAAAAGAAATGACGTCTCATATTTATGGAGAAATTAAAGGTGTGGTTTCTGCTCATCGTCCTAACATATTTGTAAAAGAGCTTAGTATTTATGTAGATTATATTACTGAAAAGTTTAATGAATCGCCCACTATCTCTAATAAGAGAGAAGAAAAATACTTTGTGAATTTTATTGAAAATTTAAAAGAAGGTGTGAAGTATTACGAAAATATGTTAGAAGAGACTAAAGCATCTTTTGAAACAACTAAAAATACCATTTGCGAAGGTTTAGAAATTGAATTAAATAGATTAAAAGCACTTAGAGCTAAAGTAGATGAAGCGATTTTAATGACCTCATAATTAAAATTTTCACGATTTAGATTGTAGAGAAAAGCCTTGCATTGCAGGGCTTTTTTTATGCGCTTTATGGATTTAAATGAGCAATGCCATTCTTTTTATGGCTTTTACGGATGCAATTATTTCTAATATAAATCAGTTTTTATAATAAGGGAATAAGAAAACGTACTTTGGATACCTCTGCTTATTAACGTTAAAAAAATATGCGATACTGTTAATTAGCTGTGGTAAATAGTGCTAGTTTTGAAGTGTCCTTAGTGTGATTTTGGGGCATAAACATCAAAAAAAATAGAAATAATTTTTTAAGTTAAATATATATAGTTTAACTTAAAATTGTACAAGAGAATACTATAAAGATCTTATTATTTTGTAGATTTGATAGAGAGTCAGTAGAAATTAAATAGTAGTTTAAACCATTAAAATATATTATTATGAGTAAAAGTGGAAATACCGTATTAGGTCTTTTAGCAGGAACAGCTATCGGCGCATTATTAGGAATTCTTTATGCTCCAGACCAAGGAAGTAAAACGAGAAAGCGTTTAGCTGATGAAGCTTTGGCAACTCGTGATAAAATGAATATCGAAGCTAAAGATTTAAAGGAAAAGATGAGTAGTAGTGCTCATGATATTAGAAGCAAGGTAAGTAGCTCTATGGCTTCTAGAGGAACTTTAGACGAGCAGATAGAATCTATCGTTGCCGATGCTAGTCATAAAGCAGACGATGTTATTTCTAGTCTAGAAAAAAAATTAGCACATTTAAAAGAGCAAAATAAGAAATTTCAAAAATCATAATATATGAGTGTTTTTGAATCCTTAAATGAGACTTCAAATAAAGCTAAAGATATTGGTGAGCGGTATGTAGATACCTCTCACCAGTATATTAAGTTGAAAATTTTTCAACAATTAACCGGAGGTATGAGCCTTTTTGGTAAATTGTTGCTAATCGGTTCGTTTTTATTTATAGCTTTCATTTTCTTGGCAATTTCTGCAGCGATAGCTATTGGATATTGGTTAGAGAATTTTGCATTAGGTGCTTTAATTATAGGAGGATTATTTTTATGTCTAGCCATTCTTGTCTATTTGTTAAGACATCGTATAGATCAGAAATTTATAGAAACCATGTCAGACTTATTTTTTGATTAATTTATGAAAACGGATTTTAAAAATTTTAAAGAAATTAAGCTAGAATTAAGACGTTTAGATTTGGAACGCCAAATTGCTACGGAAGAATTTAAAGCTTTAAAAGGCGATATAAAACAGGATTTAAAACCTTTAAATTGGGTACAGACCGTAGTGGAGTACACAGGGAAAATAGGTTCTTTAGTCTTAATGAAAAAGATGTTTAAATAATAATAGTGTAGTCTATGGTTTAACAATACAATTTAAAATATTTATAAAAGCCTAATAGCATAAGGATAACCTTTGCTATTAGGCTTTTGTGTTTGTTATATTGGTGCAGGTATCAGGAGAATCTATTATTTTATAATAACTTTTAATAACTTAAGCTGTAAGGATTGCTACAAAAATTCTACTTTTGTTGTAATAAAATGATAAGAAAATTATGTCTGAAACTATTGAGAAAGTAAAGTGCCTTATAGTGGGGTCTGGTCCTGCAGGATATACTGCAGCTATTTATGCTGCCAGAGCTAATATGTCTCCTGTGTTATATCAAGGAATGCAACCGGGTGGTCAGTTAACTACGACTAACGAAGTAGAAAATTTTCCTGGATACCCTGAAGGTATAACAGGTCCAGATATGATGATACAATTACAAGAACAAGCAAAACGTTTTGGTACAGATATTCGTGATGGTTGGGTAACTAAAGTTGATTTTTCTGGAGAAGTGCATAAAATTTGGGTTAACGAAACTCAAGAAATTCATGCAGAAACTGTAATTATATCTACAGGAGCATCTGCCAAATATTTAGGTTTACCTTCAGAGCAGAAATACCTTCAATTAGGTGGTGGAGTATCGGCTTGTGCAGTTTGTGATGGATTCTTCTATAGAAACCAAGAAGTTGTTCTAGTTGGAGCAGGAGATTCTGCTTGTGAAGAAGCACACTATTTATCTAAATTATGTAAAAAAGTAACTATGTTAGTAAGACGTGACGAATTTAGAGCGTCCAAAATTATGGCTAACCGTGTTAAAAATACCGAGAATATAGAAATTCTATTTAATTCTGAAACTGAAGAAGTTTTAGGAGACGGACAAGTGGTAACAGGAGTTGTGGTTAAAAATAACCAAACTAATGCACTTACAGAAATACCTGCAACGGGATTTTTCGTAGCCATAGGTCACAAGCCTAATACCGATATATTTAAAGATTACTTAGAATTAGACGAAACAGGGTACATTATAAATACTCCAGGAACTTCTAAAACTAATATCGATGGGGTATTTGTATCTGGTGATGCTGCCGATCACGTATACAGACAAGCTATTACAGCTGCAGGAACGGGATGTATGGCTGCTTTAGATGCAGAACGTTATTTAGCGTCTAAAGATGTATAAATAGCAACCCTATATAAAATATACAATCAAAAAACACCCGAACTTACTTAAGTTCGGGTATTTTGTTTTTTAACTTGATGTTTAACAAAAAATATCAAGTATTACTGTGGTGATAAACGTGATTAAGGTTTCCATGGTGGTTGGTTGTTTTTGATTGATGTTATGTTAGATGGTTAGTATTCTAGTCCGATGTAATATTTATACCGTCTTCACCGATATTTACATTAACATCGTTACTTTTGGCTTTTACGCCTTCACTTCCAATATGTATGTCAACATTATCATTTTTAATTTTAACACCCTGACTGTTTATTTTTAAAGAGCCATTTTCATCGTTAATATTTAAGTCTATAAAATCATTATCATCGTCGTCGTTATCTTCATCAAAACAATCTAGACATTCAATATCGTCATTCAATATTTTCATGATATGATTGGTTTCAAATATTTTCATTATGTTATTTGGCGGATTATAGCGATTTAAGAACGAATGTGTGTTTTTATTAAAATGGACATGAGTGCCTTCAGGGATAAATAATATAATGTTAACCTTTTGCTCTCTATACTTATTTTCGAAATGCGTTAGTGCATAGCTGTTTAATAACAATTCTTTATTCGTTAAGTTATAATTGTATATAATGTTGTTGGCACGCGTTTCGGCATCTAAATAATCTTGGCCTTTAGATTCCTTTTCAATTAGAATAGAGGCAACACTATCCTTAGTCGATCGTACAACAATATTAATATCTCTTGTAAAAATCACTTTTTCATCGTTTTCGTTATAAACAATCTGAAAATCGGTGCTTCTTCTGTTAGAGCGATTATATTTTGTATTGGTTATCATCTTAACACGTAACGTATCTTGTTTGGTAATAGGTAATGTGTTTTCTTGACTAACAACCGTATCTAAGGCTTGATTAGAGGCTTGCTTTACGCCAATAGTAATTAGCCCGATAATTGAAATTAACCAAACACCCAACAGTGTGAATTTAGCCACTTTACCTATAGATTTTAAATTATCTATTAAAATCTTTAACCCTAAATATAAGACAAAAAAGCATGGGATTCCTACAGAGAAAAATACAAATAAAGAACTTAACCAAATAGGTAATCCAGTTGTGTTTAATGCATCTGGGTAATCCATCCACCACGGATGAAAAAACGAAGAGCTTCCTAAAGATATTAGGCTAATAAGTAAACCAAATATAAAAATCGCCCCAAAAATAACTAGTATAACACCAATAAACTTGGCAAATACTTTAATTATAAACATAAAAAGCGCTCCAATTGAATCAAAAAACGACTTAGAAGACGATTTTACTTTGGTGCCATATTTCTCGTAGTCTACACTTTTAACGGTATCGGAAACATCTTCAAAACCTTTTTTAATTTTTTTTTCGATGTTGCTAATATTAACAGGTTCCCCCGTCATGTTAAGTTTTTCTGCTGTTGTTGTAGCTTCCGGAATTAAGATCCAAAATAAGATGTAAATTAGGGTAAATGTCCCGGCAGAACCTAAGGCTAATAACACCCATATTAAACGTACCCAAACCGCATCGATTCCTAAATAATGAGATAATCCAGATGCCACACCTCCAATATAAGAATTGCTTGTGTCTCTATATAATTTTTTACTTGGCTTGAAGCTTGTCTGAGATTGCGGTTCATCTTCAAAGATTTCATCGTCTACAAGATAATCTTCAGGTTGCCCCATAATAGAAATAACATCTTCTACCTCTTTCGAGCTAATAACTTGCTTATCGTGTTTTACGCGTTCATTAAATAATTCAGCAATACGCGCTTCAATATCGGCAAGAATTTCAGAACGTCCTTGAGAGTCGGTAAACGAGCGTTTTATAGCCTCAAGATAGCGTTGTAACTTTAGGTAAGCATCTTCATCGATATGAAAAAATGTACCGGCTAAATTTATGTTAACTGTCTTATTCATTGGTGTTCTTTTTTTGGCTGGTTACTATATTTACTGCATTTTGTAGTTCACTCCAAGTGGTGTTTAATTCACTCAGAAAAATCTTTCCTGTATCGGTTAATCCGTAATATTTTCGTGGCGGACCCGAGGTCGATTCTTCCCAACGATAATTAAGGAGTCCTGCATTTTTAAGACGTGTAAGTAAAGGATAAATAGTACCCTCTACCACTAACATTTTCGCGTCTTTTAAGGTCTGTAGAATTTCTGCAACATAAGCATCGTCGTCTTTTAATACCGATAAGATGCAATATTCTAAAACACCTTTGCGCATTTGGGCTTTTGTGTTTTCTATTTTCATCTGTTTATGTATTTAAAGATTGTTAAGTGCTTATTTAGACTACAGGGTGGTATACTTAGTTGAGTCATGTTTTAATACGTTTTAAATTTAAACTGTTCATTTTTTGATGGATTGATGATGATTTATTTGATGAAATGAATGGTTAATGGATATTGAAACTCTTCACCGTCTTTGGCTTTTAAACTAGCTAGAATGATTAAAGTAAGCTCGATTATAAAACCTATAATGGCAAGTCCGATTAAAACACTGCCTAGAAAAACTAGAGAAAATAATTCACTAAAATTAAAATGGAAACTCTCTGCCATTTGAAAATCAATAAATTCAAATCCACTAAATATATTATAAAAGAAAAACGGTACCGTTACCATTCCTAAAAGAACAGTGTATAAAAAAATACTGATTTGAAAGTTAATAACCGCTTTACCGTGTTTATCTATAAACATGGATTTATCTTTATTCATAATCCACAATAGGGTAGGAGCTATAAAGTTTCCAAAAGGTATTATGAATCTAGAAAAAGTAGATAAATGTATAAAAGTGGCAATATTTTTTTGGTAGTTATCTAACATTTTAAAAGTATATAATAGTTGTCTATGCAAATATATGTTTAAAAAAAGGTATTATGCAAAACACAGTAGTGTAATTTAACATAATATTAACAAGTTGAAATGTGAATAATTTTCGATATTTTTACTAAAACAATCAAACGTATGACACTTACTCCTTCTAAAGTTAATAGCTTTTTAATATTCAAACTTCCGTCTGCTTACTTATGTGGCGTACGTACTCAAGTCTTAAATCAGGACACATGTGTGGTTCGTGTCACACACAGGTGGATTAATCAAAACCCGTTTAAATCTATGTTTTGGGCGGTACAGGGAATGGCCGCAGAATTATCGACAGGTGCATTAGTAATGTTGAAAATAGCCGAAAGCGGAAAAAAGATTTCGATGTTAGTACTAGGTAATAAATCGCGTTTTATTAAAAAAGCAACTGGAAAAATCAAGTTTACTTGTCAGGATGGTCATGTTATACAGGAAGCCATAGATAAAACCATTGCTACAGGAGACGGACAGACATTTTGGATGACCGCTGTAGGCGTAAATGAAGAGGGGATAGAAGTATCGTCTTTTAAATTTGAATGGTCTGTTCGTGTAAAGAATTGATTCTGTTTAGATTCCCATAACTCATTTTTAAAATGGGATTAATTGACCTTTTTTAATATGTATAGCAAGGTTTGAGCGGTGTATTTATGTTTGGTAGACAAAATACCATTGTTGTTCTACACACTATGTAGTCTTGTCTAATAGATTTTATTTTACTTTAATTTCTAAGGAATTTTGCCAGTAGAATGGGAGTATCCGTTCTTTAATTTAATTATAAAGTAAAATGTCTTATGAAAAATCTATGGATTCTAGCCAAGAGGGCGACGCGATCTATTTAAGTGCAGAACAATTTCCAGGAACAGATGTTAGTGATGTCACTAAACTAGAAGCAGGAATCGCATTTCCCATAATTAATACAAATAAAGAGAAGCTAACCATAGGTGGGAAGGTTCAGAATACAAGCTTTAGTTATGTCGACAAAGATGTGCCGTTTGCAACTGATGAGATAGAAGACTTCAATGCTTTTAGCTTTAAATTAGGGTATGAACGTCGCTTAAGTGATCGCTGGTCTTTACAGCTTATGGGAGAATCTCAAGTGGCTTCTAATTTTGGGGAAAATGAAATAAAATCGGAAGACATTTTCTTTAATGCTAGCGCAGTTTTAGAGCGTTATAACGAGAGCAATAACTCTATATGGACATTTGGAGCGACTTACGATATACAGTACGGCTTGTATTATCCAATACCCGTAATTGCCTATACGAAAAGAATAGATGAATCATGGGCCTATAAAATTGGTTTTCCCGATGCACGTGTAAGATGGTTTTTATCCGAACATCACAATTTTGAAGGTTTTGCGACTTTAAAAGGATTTACTGGGAATATTAACGATGAAGTAGAAGTGTATAAAGAAGATTATAGTGGCACTTTAAGACAAACACGTTATATATTGGGTTTGGGCTATAACGTTAGTTTTTTTAAGACTTTCGAAGCAAATATAAGTGGAGGTTATTCTATGTATAACACTATGAAAATCCAAGATTACAATCATAATGAGGTTTACGATTTTGAGCCTTTAAATAGTTATTATTTAAATTTAAGCCTGAAATATAAATTTAAAAGCAATACGGCCATTAGGTCCTTATATTAAGGGAATTTCAATAAAAAACCTCAAGTAACAGTTCGATGTTATCTCGAGGTTTTATTACGATTCTTATTAAAAATTATCGCTTAAATAATCCTGTTTTTAGGATGTCTTTAGCCGTTTTGTTTTCTGGCTTGACAGCAGTTGTTTCTGAATTAGAGATAGGTGTTAAGACAGAGATTTCTCCATCTTCATCTATAACAAGTGAATTGGACGTTAATTCAGTAATATCTGCATATCCAGACGTCTCATTTCCTTGACCCCAGTTGTAATAAATTTGTGTTTGTGCACTGTTATTCCAAGACCAGCTTGCCAAACCACCTTGATTACTGCTTAACGGACTAGTATTGGTAACAAAATAAGTACCTGCTCTAGAGAATAGCACAGTTAATGCTTCTGTAGTTCCAATAACATTTTCGCCATTAAAACTTACCAATTGCCATGTTTGGCAAAGTAAATCGGTGTTAGTCGACTTTTCAATTTCCAATTGTTTAGATGCTTCAATTTGAATAGTTTGTTCAGGGGCGCTTGCTAATGCTAAAGCGAATTGTATTGAATTTTCATCGATATTAGATATAATTAAAGTTCCAAAATCTGATAGTACAATGGTGTCATCATCAATAAGGCTATAGGTCCCAAAAAGTATTTTTGGTTCTTCGGTAGTGCGTTGGTCTTCCGAAGTTTTTAAAATAATATAATTGCCACTTTCATTAAATTCAAAAGACTCATAAGTAGAGGCATTAGTAACTACCCATTTTGCATTAATGGTTGTGTCTTCTGTGGTCTCTGTTAAATCGTTCTCTCCGTTATCACTGCTATCGCAACCTATAATTAATGCAAATACGAATACGGTTAATAGAATCAGACTAAATTTTTTCATTTTGTAATATTTCGGTTAATTGTTTCATAAATAGGCTTATACAAAATTGCTAAGCCTATTTTTTTTGTTTAAAAATTAGGGTGTAAATCTAGAAAAAATTAAGCGTGTCGTGCAATAGAAAAGAGAATCTTTAGTAGCATTTCTAAGGGGTCTAAGTATATTTTTGTAAGTGGTTTATATTGAGCATGTTTAAATGGTAGGTGCAAAATACCATTATAAAATAACGAGTAATACCGTGTGTTTTGTGATTTTGGTTATAATAAACGTTTCATACCTGCAATAAGAAAAGGAGTCTTTGGCAGCTTATTCATAATCTTAATATCGTCTACAAGTCTACTCTCATTGCCTAAAAATTTTAATAGGTTCTCTGCTGGTATATTTTTAAACATTATTGAGAATATTTCCTTTCCAGTCATTCTTTTAGAGATCATGACTTCTAACACAGTGCGGTCGTACCATTGAAACATTTTTTCTCGAAATGTCATTTCAGGATATGGATGTTTTCCTGTTATTAAATTGTGTGTAATACTCTTGGTGTTTTTCTGAATAAATTGAAACGTGTAACCACTACTTGCTTTGGTAAAACCCCCAGCCGTTCCAATGTTAATGATGCGTTCTCCCGATTTTGGGCGTCTCGAAAATTTTGCTAAAGACATGGGAATTACTCCAAATTCTTTATGTAATATGTCGTATTCCGCGATATTTAAAACGTCGTTAATATATTGTTCTAAAGCCGATTTATACTCTGCCTTATCTAGCAGTTTCTCACTAAATAGTGTGTATTCTATAAGAGCTTCGTGTGCACTTGTAGGAAGTACATACATAAAGGTAGCTCCATGATCTTGATTGAGTCTAAAATCCATTAAAGTACCCACTTTAGCATTAAATGTGGGCTTGTTAGTTTTAATAACCCAACCTTCAAAATGCTGTAAAAGTGCATTTTTAGTATTAATAGTAGGATTGAATAAACTGGTAGAATTAAAAACATAGTCCGACGTGTACGTCCCGTTTTTAGTTTTTACGGTGGCATGATTGTTCTCCGATTGGATATTTTGAATGGTCTCCAACTTAAAGGTGACGTTTTTAAACGTTTTTGCAAATGATAATACGTGATTGTAAAAATCAATGCCTTTAATCATTTTGTAACTATAGTGCTCTAAATTTAACCGTTGCGTAAATTCCGGAGTTAGAAATTCTAGAGTTTTCCATTCGTGCGTAACTATGGAATCAAAAAGTCCTTTCTCCGTTTCCCAATAACACCAAGTTCTGTCGTTTGAATTCTTTTTAACGCTATCAAGAACTAAAATAGTCTTAGTTTTTAAAGTTGGTTCATTTAAAATGCGGTATAATAAACTTAAACCCGCACAGCCTGATCCTGCAATGATATAATCGTATTTTATCTGTTCTTGTTGTGGCATGTTTTAACTAACTAATCCTTAAATAAATTTATAAATTAAATGGAATTAGATACCATTATTCTATTTCTATTTCTTAATGTTTTACAATCTAAAGATAAAAGGAATGATGTTTTATTGGATGCATTAACGGTGTTTTTTAGTACGCTTTTAACACACAAGATAATAAATCTTGTAAAGCCATAGAATAGTTGAGTGCTATCTTATAAAAACTGTTTGGCCTTCTTTAATGGTTTCAACTACCTGAATGTCTTTTATGGTATCCGGTGCTACCTTCAATGGATTTTTATCTAAAATAACTAGATCGGCTAACTTTCCAGCTTCTAAAGTTCCTTTACGGTCTTCTTCAAAATGCTGATAAGCCGACCAAATGGTAATGGCTTTTAAGGCCTCGAAAGGCGTCAGGCGCTCGCTTTCCCCAATAATCTGTCCCGATCGGGATGTGCGTTGTACAGCAGTCCAAACCACACGCATTAAATTAGGCAACGCTACGGGCGCATCTGTATGAATAGTAATATTTAGACCTTTGTTAAGTGCTGTTCTTACGGGGCTAATTCTGTTCCCTAAAGAATCTCCAATTATTTCCTTATGCCAATCGCCCCAATAAAAGGTGTGTAGCGGAAATAGGGATGTAATTACATTTAATTCTTTAAAGGCGTCCAACTGGTCGTCTCTAACATATTGTCCATGAATTAAAACATTTCTGCGATCGTCGTTACCATATTTCTCTGCTAATGGTTTCATGGTTCGTATCATCTGATCCATTGCCGCATCACCATTAGCATGTGTTAAAATCTGATAGTTATTTGCAAAAGCTTTCTCGTAAATGGCTGTAACTTCATTGTCATTGGTAAACGCGGGATATCCCAAATAGTTTTTATCGGCACCGGCAGGAGGTAACAAATAAGGAATTGTTCTCCACGCTGTTCGACCTTGTGGAGAGCCGTCCAAAGTAATTTTCATGCCGCCAACGCGATAATGTTTTGTGTAGTTTTTAGAATACCATTTAGATTCTAAAGGTTCGGTAAACATATAGTCCATGTAAGACACTACATCTAGTTTAAAGAAATCGGTTTCGGCAAATTCGGCGAGCAGATTGTGTTGCTCCATAGCACGTCCTTCTTGAGCGGTAGTATAACCAAAAGATAAAGCCATTTCTTGACCAGCGGTCATAAACAACATTAAAGCTTCTTTAGAGGCAGGTGTTAAGGCTTTAGCATATAACGGAATCGCAGCTAATTCTTCTAAAACCCCATTGGGCTCGGTAGAATTTGGCATTCTTCTAATTAAACCTCCTTCAGGATTTTTACTAGCAGCTGTTATGTCTAATAATTCGAGAGCTTTAGAGTTCAACGACGCAAAATGACCAGAAATATGAATAATCATAATAGGTGTTTCTGTACTCACTTGGTCTAGATCTTCCTTGGTGGGGAATCGTTTTTCTTTAAGTGCAGAGTCGTCAAATCCCATACCAAATATCCACCCGGTAAGCGCTCTGTTTTCGGGCGTATTCCAGGTTTTAAGAATCTCTATGAGTTTAGGGATATCGTCTGCTTTTGCATCTGGCGAAGGTAATATCTGAGCCCCAATGGCCTGGGCCGAGAAGCTTCCAAAATGGGCATGACCATCAATAAATCCTGGTAGTAGCGTTTTTCCTTCAAGATCAATCATTTTATGTCTCTGGCCAGCAATTTCCAAAGCTTTACTTGACTCACCAGCAAATTCTATGTTTCCATCTCTCACAACCAATGCATCTACATAAACAGGTGTTTCTCCAGTCATCGTAATAATGTCTCCACCAAAATAAACCGAAGCTGAATTTTCTTCTTGGCTTTTCTTGTTTTCATTACAAGAGCACAGAATTAGTCCTATAATTAATAGTAAGTAGTTTTTCATCTTGTTACATTTTTTTAAGTCCTATATCCCCATAGTTCTAGATGAATTATAACATTTAGACGGTTAGCTTATTACCTAAGGAATTGGTATTTGTAATCTAAAGATAAATGTAATTTAATTGCATTGTACAGATTTATTACCTTTTTTACTATGCTTTTAAGATGACATCCGATTAATGCTTCCCAACACGTGTAAGAATATGCGATGGTTAATTGAATGAAGATCTAATTTTGGCTAACTCTGCTTTCTATTTTATTTTTAAAGTGGTGGTGAGGTTTTTCTCAGATTTTAGATTTTATTCTACTCAGTGTTTCTTGAGATATATTAATGTAAGAAGCCACTATTTTATTCGGCAAACGCTTAACAATATTAGGGTTAATTTTAAATAATTGTTTATAACGCTCGGAGGCATCTAGAGTGGTAAACGAGATTAATCTTTTAGAATTATTCACGTAAGCCTTTTCTAAATAGATGCTATAAAAATCTTTCCATTTGGGAACAATCGTCATCAGATGTCTAAAGTCGTCGTGGGTGATGTATAACAGTTCACTGTTTTCAACCACTTGAATCGTTTCTTGTGCAGGTTCATTTGTTATAAAGCTGACCAGTTCTGTTGCAAACTGATTTTCGAAAGCAATATAACGCGTTACGTCTTTCCCTTCTTCGTTTATATAAAATAGTCTTAAGCACCCTTTTTTTATAAAATAACTCACCTGACTATTCTTTCCATGGGAAAGTAAAATGTCGTTTTTGTTTTTCTTTATGGTTTTAAAATAAGGCAAGACAATTTTTAAATCGTCGTCTTCAATATCAATATTCTTCTTTATAAAAGTAGTGAGTGCCGTGTAATCTGCCATTTATTTGTAGTCTCTTACAAATTTACGATAATGGATGATATCTTGAATGGATAGCACCATCAAATTGTGCACATGTGCAAATTCTATAATCGTGTCTGTTTTTGCCATTGTGCCATCGTCGTTCATTAATTCACACAATACGGCTTCAGGTTTTAGTCCTGCTAATTTCATTAAATCTACGCTACCTTCAGTATGACCTTTTCTTTCTAAGACACCATTATTTTTAGCACGTAACGGAAAGATATGTCCGGGTTTCGCTAAATCCTTGCTTGTCGCATATTCGTGCGAAGCCACTTGAATGGTAGTTAGTCTATCTTTAGCCGAAACGCCTGTAGTTACGCCTTGTTTTGCTTCTATAGAAATGGTAAAAGGGGTTTGGAAACTGCTGGTGTTTTCTTGAACCATATAAGGCAAGTTAAGTAAATCTGCTTTTTCATTTGTTAGACAAAGACATACAATTCCACTACATTTTCTAATCATAAGTGCCATTTGGGTAGTTGTCATAGCATGCGCAGAGAATACTAAATCGCCTTCATTTTCTCGGTCTTCATCATCCATTAAAATAACTCCATTTCCATTTTGAAGATGGATTAATGCTTCTTCTAAGCGTTCTTTGCTGTCTGTATTTATAGTTTGTAATGTCTCTAATTCTGTAAGTACCATTTTAAAATATAATTAATATTAAGATGGCAAAATTAGTGTTGTCTGTGGTAAAAGCCTTTGATGTAAGTCAATAAAACCACCGATTTAAAAACAACCTATTCGATTTAAAAACTCTTGCTCAATTAAAGATTAGTAGGTTGTAGTTTTAATTGTAAGATGTAAAGAATAGGTGTTGTGCTATTAATTTTTAATGTAGTCGTTTACAGGTTTTGGCTTGATTTTTCTTTTCCAATAAATAATGTAATACGTTCCTAACACTGTTGGTAAGGTCCACGCAATTAAACTTCCTAGACCTAAACCTGCAATAATAAAGGCGGTAACAGATGCGATTAAGGCTCCAATCATTTTTCCGATATGAGATATTAACCAAGCATTTTTGTTCCGCTTTGTGTTATTATAAAAATTAAAATCTTTTATGGTTAGCAATAAACCAAAACCACCAAAGAACAGATATAACACGCTTAAAGGAACACCAGTTAATAATCCATATATACCTAGAATAATCATAATGGTCGAAAATAAAAGCATGCCTCCAGAAACAACTTGGTCAATCAAGTCGGCTTTATCTTTCTTCTTAAACGTTAAAGCTCTATTTCCAGCCAAAACCAGATATATGGTAAATAAGCCAATTAAAAATAGAAATATATTTTCGTGTTTTGGCATCCAAGATATCGGAATAGAAATTACCGAACTACCTATCATTCCAAAAGAGAATAAATGTCCCATTTGTTTATGTAACCTACTTCCTTTTTTAACGATAACACTTCCAATTCCGGTAATTAATCCAAGGCCTCCAAAGCATGCATGAATATAAATCAAAATTTTAATTGTTGCTTCCATGTATTTTAATTGAGTTTAACGATTTAAAATTAAGATTATAATGTAGGAGTCAGGAGGTTTAAAATTCTGAATTGTCGATTTTTAGTGATGAGTTGTTTAAATGATTAGTACCCGTTATATTAGGCGTTTAATAGTTTTACTATTTTCGACAACTTTTTAAACAAACCTAACTCGGCTCTTTTTTTTAAGTCACTATTTGTGGTTGCCGAAGTATTTTGCCTTCTTCTTTAATTATATCCTTAACTATTTTTAATTGATCTGCCTTCGTTTTTTTCCGAGCTAGCATAAGTTATATAATTTATACGATTCGACAGACTGACTTACAGACTAGTTTTTTTATAAAAAGATGTCAGTCTATAAGCGCAAACCCTAATTATACCATATTTGTTTTACGCTAATTTATAATCTGATTGAGTTTATTGATATTTTACCAAAGCCATAATTTAGCCGTACTAATTTTTAATGCACTCTACTTATTACAGTTATTTATAGTACGATAAGTGGTTTGTGTTTTAAAACAAATATTATCAATATGGACTCTATACTTAGTAATACGTTATCGAAAACGGAAGCTATTGAAGCCGACTTTAAGGATTTTATTCTAAAGCAAAAGCATCCTTGCGTTATGGCTAAAACCGTGTTTTTAATGGAAAAATATCATTTAAAAACATATAATAGTATAAAAGCAGAAGAGAGTGCTGTGGCCCTTTTAGAAGATTTAGAGCGTTATATAAATCAGTATGATTTCGATTCTAATGAATTTGAATCATTTATAGCTGTTTTTCCGAATGATACATTCGACACCGAAATTGAATTTGAGAACGCGCTTTGGAAATTTCTGCAACAATTACACCAATTAGACGATAAGGATTGGGATCCATCGGTAAGTGATAATCCAGAGGACTCTAATTTTAGTTTTAGCCTTAAAGGTCGAGCTTTTTACATAGTAGGCTTACATCCTAATAGTTCCAGAATCGCAAGGCAAAGTCCGCAACCGACTATAGTATTTAACTTGCATTGGCAATTCGAAAAACTAAGAGATATGGGGACGTATAAGCGCGTTAAAAAACGCATTAGAAAACGAGATAAAAAACTACAAGGTACCATAAATCCTGTGTTAAAAGATTTTGGAAACGATACAGAAACCAAGCAATATAGTGGTAGACAAGTAGAAGGGGATTGGAAATGTCCTTTTCATTCAAAAAGTTAATAATTATGACGATGTTACATATAATTGAAGAACAAAGCGGAAAGGCAGTACGCTTGAAAAAAGGCGATATCCTAAAAGTAATCGACCCTCAAGGGATGCAAGTAAGCGATATGGTGCTTTTTAACGCTAACGATTTAAAAGAGAAAATATCTTCTGGTAAAACACTAGATTTCGAAGAATCTATTTTACTGTCTACAGGTAATTTTTTATGGAGTAATAGATCTCATAAAATGATGAAGATTTTAGAAGACACTAACGGGAGAAACGATTTTTTGTTAGCACCTTGTAGTGCTGAAACCTTTAAGATTATGTATAACAATCCGGAGTATCATCCGAGTTGTTTAGAAAACTTGACTAAGAATCTAGAGCCTTTTGGCATCGAGCAAGACGACATACCAACGGCGTTCAATATTTTTATGAATGTGCAGTTTGATAACCAAGGAAAGCTTTCTGTACTACCACCTACATCTAAAGCTGGGGACTATGTAACTTTTGAAGCTCAAATGGATTTGCTAGTTTGCTTAACGGCATGTTCGGCAGAAGATAGTAATGGAGGATCGTTTAAACCCATTCATTTTGAGGTAAGTTCTCCGAATTAATTCGGTTTGAAAGGCTAGTAGATTATGAGATTCAAATAGTGTTTGTTTTAATGATTTTCCGCGATGCATTACAGGTTTATAATCGGTAACACGTTTTAAGATGCTAAAAGGACAGAATATTTGTCCATTTTAAAATAAACATTATCAGGACGGTTATACCCGTACTGCCATATATTAAGCCTTCCCAGTAAAAGGTTCTTTTACCGTAAAGCTTTCTCATTTTTTCGCTATAGGTTTTCTTGTAAGGCCCAACAGTAACCTTCCAATAAATAAAAAGGACGATTAAAAAAATTAAGACAGTTATTCCTATGATCCAACTTTTATCCATTTTGAAGTTTTAGTTTGTTTTTTTCTGAGTTGCATTAAACTACTAAATAAGTCAACGCTTGGAAAAGATACGATATTTTGATTATACAACGCGCAGAATATTTATAATAGAGATTACCAATTTTTGTTTCTATAAAGGAGAAGGTGAGTTTATGTACAACTATAAGCATAATTCTTAAATGGTGTAGGTACAGGTTATTCTACTCAATTGATTAGCATTTTTTTACAATTTCTATTATGAGCGACCTTATAAACCTTGTGAGAACGCCTAATTCAAGGTGATTTTGTAATCTTCGGATATTCTTGAACTAAAATCATTTACTCTTTTCCAATCTGTAAACTCTATGGGTTTGTCCGATTTTGTTGGTCCATGAGTTAGTTTCATAATTAATCTAATCATAATCCTATCTGTCCAGGGATAGGATTTATAGTCTAATTTTCCTGCAAAAACGTCTAAGTAATCAGGTTTCCATTGCGTTTTATTTATAAATTTAAGGAGATAAGGATTTGTAGTAGGAGAATTTTTATTGTCGTTTCTTGCAACAAGATTAACGGAGAAAAATGCGGTCCTTATTTTTTGTAAATAGTCTTTGTGCTTCGACACAAATTCATAAATACGCGCATTGTGTTTGCCGTATCTTATACTTGCACCAATAATTAGGGTATGAAATTTATACACGTCGATATTAAAATCTTCAATCGAGCATAGCTTTGTGCTTATGTGTCTCTCTGTGAAATTTGCACTTAACTTTTCGCAAATCTTTTTAGTTTGTCCATCTACAGAAGAATATATTATTCCGATATGTTGTTCCATAATATAAATTTCTCAGTTACATTTTTGATGTGTATTTTGATCTAAAATAGGGTTACAATTTAAAATTGAATTCACTCAGATTTTGGATGTTTCCCTGCTGTTACCCTATAACTTAAAGGTAACGAAAATGGAGTTTTATTACTATTTTTAAGTCATGATTTGTAACAAAAATTAATTTATATCCACATATAAGTTATAACCTCTAATTTTAAATATTATGAAAGCACACGAAATAGATTATCGTATTTATGGTGAAGAAATGCAATATGTAGAAATTGAACTGGACCAAAATGAAGGCGTAGTTGCCGAAGCGGGAAGTTTTATGATGATGCATGAAGGCATTAAAATGGAAACTATATTTGGAGATGGTTCTACAGAAAATGCTGGATTTTTAGATTCTATTTTCGGAGCAGGTAAACGCTTGCTAACTGGCGAAAGTTTATTTATGACGGCTTTTTATAATACCTATCCAGGTAAACGCTCTGTATCTTTTGCATCGCCATATCCTGGTAAAATTTTAGCGGTAGATTTGTCTCAATTTGGAGGGAAAGTAATTTGCCAGAAAGATGCTTTTTTATGTGGAGCGAAAGGAGTAAGTGTAGGTATAGAGTTTTCTAAACGACTAGGACGTGGATTATTTGGGGGCGAAGGATTTATAATGCAAAAATTAGAGGGCGATGGGATGGCTTTTGTACATGCAGGAGGAACGCTAGCTACAAAACATTTAAAAGCTGGAGAAAAATTACGTGTAGATACAGGTTGTATTGTAGGTTTTACTAAAGATGTAGATTACGATATCGAATTTATAGGTGGCATTAAGAATACAGTTTTTGGTGGAGAAGGTTTGTTTTTTGCCACGCTTACCGGTCCAGGAACAGTTTATGTACAATCTTTACCTTTTAGTCGTTTGGCCGGTCGTGTGCTATCTGCTTTACCTAGAGGTAATAATAAAAAAGGTGAGGGCAGTGTGCTAGGCGGTCTTGGCGATTTGCTGAATGGAGATAACAGATTTTAACAATTTAATTTTTGTTTTAAGACAATGTTAACATTTTAATATCTAAATTTATTGAAAATTGAAAACGTTGTAGTTACTTGTTTTATAGTGTCTATGTGTTTTAAGAATAAACTAAATTCAATTAAATTATAAACCTATGGCTAGAGCAATGTTCGAGTATACCAAGACTATACTTAGTAAAGTTAGTTTTGATACTGTGTTGTTTTGCAAAGAAGTACAAAAAGCTCTTCAACGCTTATTACCTTACGAGATAGAAGAGTTAAAGATTTTTATAGAATCGATGATACAGCAAAACCCGGAATTAAATAAATGCCTTGTGTATTTAAAAGCATAATAAAAAAAAGCAACTAGTTCTAGTTGCTTTTTTTATGCGTTTATTTTTGTGACATTCTTGTTATTTCTTTTTGGTTAAAGGGCTAACAATTTTTACATTTTGGAATGCTATAGCACCACGAATTACACCAGAAATTATAGATTGTAAGGCTTCAATAATATGAATCTTTAATTCACTTTTGTGATAAATTAAACTGACTTCTCTTGCGGGAGAGGGTTCATTAAAGAATTTTAAGTTTTTCTGAGCGTTCTCGCTTAAGTCTAGGGTGTGTAAATATGGCAATAGCGTCATACCCAGACCTTCGTTAGAAAGTTTTATAAGGGTTTCAATACTACCACTTTCTATTTGGAAATCATCATCGGTATGTTGTTTAAATGCTTTGCACACGTTTAAAATGTTGTTTCTAAAACAGTGGCCATCTTCTAACAATAACATATCGTCTACATCCAGATCGCTAGCATCTAATTTAGTCGCTTGTCCTAAACGGTGTTTTTCTGGAACATAAGCCACAAAAGGTTCAAAATATAAAATGCGTTCTTTAATATTTTCAGATTCTAAAGGCGTCGCAGCAATGGCAGCGTCTAAATGCCCTTCGTTTAATCTAGAGATAATTTCTTCCGTGGTTAATTCTTCAATAATAAGCTTAACTTTTGGATGCTTTTTTAAGAAGTTGTTTAAAAACATCGGTAAAAGTGTAGGCATTACAGTAGGAATAATTCCTAACTTAAATTCACCACCAATAAAACCTTTTTGCTGATCTACGATATCTTGGATTCGATTGGACTCGTTTACTATATTTTTGGCTTGATTTACAATTTTAGCTCCAACCTCGGTCAGTTCTATTGGTTTTTTACCACGGTCAAAAATAAGAACATCCAATTCGTCTTCCAGTTTCTGAATCTGCATACTTAACGTTGGTTGGGTTACAAAACATTTCTCTGCCGCTTTGGTAAAGTTTTGATTTTCAGCAACCGCTAAGACATAATATAATTGTGTAATCGTCATGGTATAAATTTAGACTATAAAATTATAAAATCAATCAATGTAATTGATTATTAGTTGTGTTAATAATTGGCTAAATTTGAATAAACAAAAATACATACATTATGGGACTTAATATATTAGGATTAGATTCAGAAAAAACTAAAGATTTAGCTTCAGATTTAAATAGTTTATTAGCTAATTTTCAAACTTATTATCAGAATTTAAGAGGTATTCACTGGAATATTAAAGGGAAACAATTCTTTGAATTACACGTTAAATTCGAAGAGTTATATACCGATGCTAATGTTAAAGTAGACGAAATTGCTGAACGTGTGTTAACTTTAGGTGAAACGCCGTTACATACATTTGCAGATTATTCGGAAGTATCTAAAGTACCAGTAGGTAAAAACGTTTCAGGAGATGAAAAAGCAGTGGAATTAATTGTAAATTCATTATCTGTACTATTGAAAATAGAGCGTGATATTTTAGATAAATCTGATGAAGCAGGCGATGAAGGAACAAACTCTATGATGAGTGACTTTATTACCGAACAAGAGAAAACCATCTGGATGATGAAAGCATGGTTAGGTGAAACGACCGTATAATATTCACAAATTAATTTATATTAAACCGCCTTTTTTTGCTTAAAAAACAAAAGAAGGCGGTTTTTTTAATTTTTATACAAAAACATACCGTAAATTTCTAAAATGAAATAGTATATTCGCGGCCGCAAATAAATATGTTATGTTACACGCTATTGATTTATTAGGAGTTATAGCCTTTTCTATATCAGGGGTTTTAGTGGCCTTAAGTAAGCGCATGGATCTATTTGGAATATTAATTATTGCCTTTGTAACTGCTACTGGTGGTGGAACAATGCGAGATATTTTAATAGGAGCAACACCGGTATTTTGGATGATTAATCCAGAGTACGTATACCTTATTTTAATCGGTACCATATTTGCTACTTTTTTTAGAAAAAAAATCGATTATTTACGGACTTCTCTTTTCCTATTCGATACCATTGGAATTGGATTATATACAATTATCGGAATAGAAAAAGGACTTATGGCTGGATTGTCTACACCTATTTGCATTGCTTTAGGAACAATTACAGCTTGTTTTGGAGGAGTAATTCGAGATATTTTATGTAACGAAATTCCTGTTATTTTTAGACGAGAAATTTATGCAACCGCATGTATTATGGGAGGTATCGCTTTTTTTGTGCTAAAATCGTTACCTATAGACGAGGATTATGTACTGTTGGGATCTGGAATTTTAGTTATAATTATCCGTTTAATTGCTGTGCGATTTACCATTAGCTTGCCTAGCTTATACAGAAATGAAGACGACGACGAACTTAATTTATAGTCCACAATTCATACAAAGACACATAAGAGGTATTACAGTGAGTACATTTGCTTTATGAGCTTGTCCTAGTTTATTACCTTAATTAAGATTAGGTATGGTAGCGAAACTGCCATAACCAAGCCCTTTAGAATTCTATTTAAAGGGCTTTTTTAGGCCTTAAATTTTGTAATTAAGTTTTTAATCCTAACCTTGTATTAAGACTAAATACTTAATCCGATTTCTTATGTTTTTTATTATTGATGTTTTAGGAACTATTGCGTTCGCAATCTCTGGCGTTTTAGTCGCTATGAATAAACGTATGGACGCTTTTGGAATTTTAATTATTGCCTGCGTCACAGCGATAGGGGGCGGTACTTTACGAGATTTACTTATTGGAAATACACCGGTGTCCTGGATGCAAAACATGACTTATGTGTACGTTGTTTTGGGTTCTACTGTTTTTGCTATCGTTTTAAGAAATAAAATAGATTATCTAAGAACACATTTGTTTTTATTCGATACTATTGGAATTGGATTATATACTTTAGTAGGAATCGATAAGGGGCTTAGTGAAGGCTTGCATCCTATAATATGTATTGCCTTAGGTACCATGACGGCATGCTTTGGAGGCGTTATGCGCGATATTTTGTGTAACGAAATTCCCGTTATATTTAGAAAGGAAATTTATGCCACAGCTTGTATAATGGGTGGAGTGGCGTATTTCCTATTGCGAAAACTACCCATACAAGAAGACTATGTGTTTCTAAGCTCCGGGTTAATCGTAATTATATTTAGACTTTTAGCTGTGCGTTTTAAGATTAGTTTGCCTAGCTTTTACAGAGACGAGATTAGTTAATAATTTCTACTTTTTCTATATACACGTTTTGCAGGGGCCACTCTCTATTGTCGGTTTCGACTTCAGAAATGGCATCAACCACATCCATACCACGCGTTACTTTTCCAAAAATGGTGTAGCTCCCGTCTAAATGGTGTGCTCCATGAGGGGCTTGTACTATAAAAAATTCGTAAGGCGAAGCTAATTTGTGTGGATTTTCAATTTCACTACTTGGCATAGAAATTACGCCACGTTCGTGCGTGAAGCCTCGATTTTGATCGGTAGGCAACAGGTATTTACCAATTTTCACACGTCGTTGGGCAATATCTTCATCGTCGGTGCTTCCTCCTTGAATGATAAAGTTTTTTACAACTCTATAAAATTGGGTGTTTGTAAAATAGTTTTGCTTGGTTAGAAAAATAAAATTAGCACGGTGGAATTTGGTCTCATTAAAAAGCAAGATTTCAATAATACCTTTACTTGTAGTCATTCTAATTTTATTCTCTTTATTTTCCTTTTCATAATGAAGAAAAAACTCCATCGCATTATCGTCGGTTAAAACGGGGAATTCACGCTCGTCTTTAACAGGGGCTTTATTAGTATCTGTTTTTGACTTATTTTCTGTGGTTTTTTCGACAGGAGGTTTTGTGGTATTATTTTTTTTAGAATTTGTATCTTCACAATTAAATAGAAAAAGAAATAAACAACAGTATACTAAGAATCTCATAAATGAATTTTGATGATTTTAAAAAGTTAAGACCAAAAATAGAAAATATACCGCTTCCAGCCGAAGCATCTCAAGTTAAAATGTCTCCTTCCTTTCGAGAAAACCTGACTGCAGATCGAAAAGTAAAGATTAAAACGGCAAGAAAAGCAGCAGTCATGGCTTTATTTTATCCGAATAAGACGCATGAGACTATGTTGGTATTAATTCTAAGAAACACCTATAAAGGCGTGCATTCGGCTCAGATTGGTTTTCCTGGTGGTAAGTTAGAACCCGAAGACTCCTCGCTTAAAACAGCGGCTATTCGAGAAACTTTCGAAGAAGTTGGTGTGCCCGAAAAACACATTGAAGTCTGGAGAGAAATTACCGATATTTATATTGAACCCAGTCATTTTATCGTGCAACCCTTTATTGGAATCGCAGAAAAAACACCGAAATTTATAAAACAAGATGCAGAGGTCGACGCAATTATTGAAGTCCCTCTAACCGAGTTTCTAAATGAAAAATGTGTTGTGACTAAAACAGTAACAACATCTTACACTTCAAAAATAGAAGTTCCTGCATTTGTTTTTCAAGGCTATGTGGTGTGGGGAGCCACAGCCATGATGCTAAGTGAAGTAAAAGACATTTTAAAAGAAGTGTGTTATCCTTGACTTTTTCCTACATTTGCTTAATTATAAAAAATAGAAAACATCATGGGATTGTTGAAACGAAATCCTTTCGGACATATACTTTTATTCAAAAAATGGATTATCAGATTTCTAGGAATCATAACCCATAGACGATTTAGAGGGTTTAATGAACTTCAAATAGAAGGATCCGAAATCATTAAAAACTTGCCACATAATAACGTGCTATTTATTTCTAACCACCAAACGTATTTTGCAGATGTGGTTGCCATGTTTCACGTGTTTAATGCTAGTTTAAGTGGGAGAGAAGACTCTATAAAAAACATTGGATACATTTGGCACCCTAAATTAAACTTGTATTATGTTGCGGCTAAAGAGACCATGAAAGCAGGTTTATTACCAAAGATTTTTGCTTATGCAGGTTCTATTAGTATCGAGCGTACATGGCGAGCAGAAGGTAAGGATGTTAATAGACAGGTTAAGATGAGTGATATATCTAGTATTGCTACAGCTTTAAAAGATGGTTGGGTCATTACCTTTCCGCAGGGTACAACTACGCCGTTTAAACCCATTAGAAAAGGTACAGCGCATATTATAAAAAGATACGAGCCAATAGTGGTTCCTGTGGTTATAGACGGTTTTAGACGATCTTTCGACAAAAAAGGACTTCGTATTAAGAAAAAGAATATTCTTCAATCTATAGAGATTAAAGCGCCCTTAGAAATCGATTATAAAAACGATACCATTGATAGTATCGTTGAAAAAATTGAATATTCTATAGAGCAACATCCGTCATTCTTAAAAGTGCTTACTAAAAAGCAAATTGAAGAAATGGAAGAATTAAATAAGCAGAGAAAATATAACGTCTAGGTTATAAATCTATCTTTTTTAACTCGTTGTAGTTTTTATTTAAACGCTTTAGGAGAATTCCGTAAATAAGATAATAAAACCCAAGTAACAACCCGATAGTTATCGCTAATATCGCGCAGGTGCCTAATATTATTTTAAAATATAATAGGGCCTCATCGCCGTTGGCAGTGGCTATATCTATTTTTGAGATTAAGACTTCGTCTTGTTGAAACTCGATAATTAATACGGTAATTGTAGATATTACAATAAACACCAGATTAAATAAAACATAGTGTTTTACTGTACGTCGGGTTTTTAAGATGTTTTCCATCAGTATTTTAGCGTTATCTGTAGTCGATATCTTTCTGTAGTTTGTATAGAACAGATAAAAGAAATAAAACAGGATGGCGTAGCTTAGTACCATAAGCACGTTTAAAGCTGTTCCTGCGCCTGTTTCCTTTATTCTAATCATATCATCGGTATCTTTTATACCTAAGGAAATAATCGTCCAAAAAGAGAACTCTAATAAGCTTATAATAAAAATCCATTTCACGATAGAAGAGGATTTCTTCAAGATCATTTTGTATATATCGTTGTAGGACAGTTTAGGGAAATTCTGATTTTCCTTCTTATTCCAGTCTTTTTTTAAAATATCTAATGCATCCATTGGGTTACGGATTTAAAATAGTTCTTAACTTCGTTTTTACACGATTCATCTTCACTCTAGCATTCACTTCGCTAATTCCCATAGTTTCGCTAATCTCTTTGTAATTTTTGTCTTCTAAATACAAGAAAACAAGCGCTTTTTCAATGTCGTTTAATTGTTTAACGGCACTGTAAAGCAGTTTTAATTGCTCCTCTTCGGTGTCGTCGTATTCTTCAGCTTTTATTCTAAATTGTACGGTATCGAAATCTTGAGTTTCAACTCTTCTTTTAGATTTTCGGTATAAGGTAATGGCTGTGTTTAATCCAATACGATACATCCAAGTACTAAATTTTGCATCGCCACGAAACTTAGGGTAGGCTTTCCAAAGTTGAATGGTAATCTCTTGAAATAAATCGTTGTGAGCATCGTAATCGTTCGTGTATAATCTGCACACTTTATGAACGATGTTTTGATGCTCTTCAAGCAGTTTAATAAAATTATGTTCTTGCTCTTTATTCAAGTCGAAAGGTTAGTTAAGGTATTAGTGTCTTATCTCTCTGATTTGTTACAAGTGTAATGAAAATTGATTGGTTTACTATCGGATTAATGTAGAATTTCTACGTCCGATATTATAAATTCTAAGAGGATTATCAAAGCTTATTTTTATTTCAAACAATAATTTTAAGGCGAAATTAACTGTTGGTTTGTATTAAATTAATTGTTTATGTTGTGTGTTTTATTCTATTGGATTTAAGTTTATTGTGTTTTGCAATAGATATTGTCTATGGTTCTTTTTTTTAGGTGTTTAGGTTTATCAAGGACTGTTCACACGTAAACTAAAAGAGCGCTAACATTTTTATTCTAATAAATGATTTATAACCAATGCAGGTCACCTAAAATACTGATGATTTTTAAGCCTATAACCTGCCGTGCTTTAATATCGTGAGCTGATTTTTTCTTCGCTTTTACTATTAAAACGATAGGTGAATTATATATGGTATTCCAAAATATGCGAGTTTTGAATGGATTTTACAGATGTGCATTTCATGAGAAAAATGTATAAAAAGAAGTTGAATATCGAAGCGGGAACAATGAGAAAAATATCGCGTGCTGATGCTTAACGTGAAGTTTGAAAACAATAAAAGACGTGCACTATCAATTCATCCTTGAAATATAACAGTTGGGTAGACTTTAGTTTTTAAACGGTAGTATCTGTTTCTTTTTTGTATGACTAATTATAACCAATCAAAACATGAAACAATTAGAAAGTCTTCTTATTATAATGTGCTTATTCACTCTAAACCACGTGTGCGCTCAGACCTTAATTTCTGGTCGTGTTACGGATGCTAAACAGAATCCTATCGTAGGTGCTAATGTGTATTTAGAAGGGTCTTACGATGGCGGAACTAGCGATGAATCGGGAACATTTAGTTTTAAAACGACTGAAACGGGTGCTCAAATTCTTATTGTATCGTTTATAAGCTTTGAGACCTACCGTAAATCTGGAGATGTTTCCAATTTTCAAGATGTTGAAATAAAATTGCGGGAAGATGTCAATGCCTTAGATGCTGTGGTGCTTTCGGCAGGAACGTTTTCTGCGGGAGACAATAGTAAAGTCAATGCCTTGTCGTCTTTAGATGTGGTTACAACGGCTAGTGCTTTAGGTGATTTTGTAGGTGCTTTGCAAACTCTGCCAGGAACCACAACGGTTGCCGAAGATGGTCGATTGTTTGTTAGAGGTGGAGAAGCTAACGAAACACAGATTTTTATCGATGGTATTCGCGTTTTTACACCTTATACGCCAACGGCTAATAACGTGCCAACACGTGGGCGATATTCGCCGTTTTTGTTCGATGGTATTACCTTTTCAACAGGTGGGTATTCTGCCGAATACGGTCAGGCCTTGTCTAGCGTGTTATTGTTAAACACCATTGATGAACCGGAGCAAAACAAAACAGATATAGGGTTAATGTCGGTTGGAGGCGCTCTTGGTCATACCAAAAAGTGGGAAAAAAGCGCGCTGAGTGTTAATGCATCTTATATGAATTTAGGGCCGTATATCTCGTTGTTTCCGGGGAGAAACGATTGGGAAAAACCATATCAGAGTTTTTCTGGAGAAGCTGTGTTTCGCAAAAAAATGAATAAAGGGCTGTTTAAATTGTATACGGCTTACGAGCTTAGTGACTTTGAGTTAACTCAGGAGCATATCGATTATGAAGATGGCGTTAATTATAAACTGAATAACAAAAACTTATATGTAAATACGTCGTATCAAGGAAAATTGAATGCGAATTGGTCTGTATTTGCAGGCGGAAGTTATACTAATAATAAATCAGATATACATATTGAATCGGATGAGGTCGATAATTTAGAACATGCAATGCATGCCAAAGTAGCCTTGAAATATCGTTTTAATAATCGGTATAAATTAAACTTTGGAGCCGAACAATTGTTCTCCAATTTCGATGAATCGTTTAAGGCGATTAATACAACTTCGGAGTCGTATGGATTTGATAATTCCATCTCTGCATCCTTTGTAGAGGCCGATATGATTTTTACAAAAAAGTTGGCTTTAAAAGCAGGATTACGCGGAGAATATAGTGCGCTTTTTAAGACGTTCGATGTGGCACCTCGTATATCTTTAGCTTATAAGGTAGCGTCTAAAAGTCAGGTGTCTTTAGCTTACGGTTCCTTTTATCAGAATCCGAATAATGATATTTTAAAGTTTAGTCAAAATATTGATTCAGAAGAATCTAGTCATTATTTGTTAAACTATCAGTTAAATGGTGATGGGCGTCTCTTTCGTGCAGAAGCTTACTTTAAAGACTATCGTAATTTAATAAAGTACGATACCGAATATGCGAGTTATAACAGTGTGTTTACCAATAATGGCTCGGGTTACGCCAAAGGATTCGATTTGTTTTTTAGAGATGATAAAACCCTTAGAAATTTTGACTATTGGGTGAGTTATTCCTACTTAGATACGGAACGCGATTATCTGAATTATCCAATAGCTGCACAACCTAATTTTGCCAATTCTCATAACTTTTCTGTAGTAGGAAAATATTGGGTAGACGATTGGAAAAGTCAGATAGGTTTTAGTTACAGTTTGGCTTCTGGACGTACTTACACCAATCCAAATGAAACGGGTTTTTTAAACAATAAAACGAAAGCATATAACAATCTGAGTCTGAATTGGGCTTATTTAATTAGTCCGCAAAAAATTCTGTATCTATCAGTAAATAATGTTCTCGATTTTAAGAATGTTAATGGTTACCAATATGCCAGTACTCCAAATAGTAATGGCGTTTATAACAGCAGGGCCTTAACGCCGGCTAGCGATCAGTTCTTTTTTGTAGGCTTCTTTTGGACGATTAGCGATAACGGCACAGACAATCAATTAGATAATTTATAGGAATTTTATTTTGAAATGATGGCATCTTACGGTTCATCATACAAAAACTACAGTTCGGTATTTCGTTTTTTAGAAACCAAGACGTTACATAGATATTTGCTTTATAATAATTAATCAACCAATACAATATGAAACATTTAATTCTTTTAATCGTGCTTTTAGTGAATACAGTAACTAACGCACAGTCCAATTTTGAAACCGGTATGCAAAAGGCTTTTGCGTTATGGCAAGACAATAAGCAAGCAGAAGCAGAACAACTTTTCGAGCGTATTGCAACTGCCGAACCTGACCAATGGTTGCCTAATTACTACGTGGCGCAATTAAACAGCTTAAAGAGTTGGACGGAGAAAGATGCAACGGTGCTTAAAGCTAATTTGGACAAGGCCCAGGAGTATTTAAACACTGCAAAAGGCATAAGTCCTAATAATGCCGATATCATGGTGTTACAGGCTCAAATTTACACCAATTGGGTAGCGTTCGACGGGATGACTTTCGGGATGAAGTATTCTTCTAAAATTACAGAACTGTATAATAAAGCATATGCCTTGGCTCCAGAAAATCCGATGGTGGTTTTAGGGAAAGCAGAATGGGGTATGGGAAGTGCAAAGTATTTCGGACAAGACACGGCGCCGTTTTGTAAGGATATAGCGCATGCATTAGAACTTTTTGTTAACTTTAAACCGGAATCTGCATTTCATCCTAAATGGGGAGAAGAACGCGCTAAGCACGTGTTGGCATCATGTAAATAATTAGAACGAGGATCTTGAATATGATTAAATCAGTAAAAAGTATAGCGATTACATTTGGATTAGGTTGTGTGGTATACCTAATCGGGAATATGTGGTTTGGCGGATTTAATTATAATTCGGTTAATGATTTCTTCATCGATTTTATATTCTACCAGCTATACGCTTTTGTATTAGGATATTCTAATATGGCTTATTTTGATATTTTATCGAAACGACCGTGGAAGGCTAATCAGCATCTATTAAGACTTTTAGTTGGCTTTATTGGTGCATCTTTAATTACAATTATTGGTCTATTTATAATTCATGGTTTTACCAAAATGGTATATCAAGGCCAATCGTTCAGTGAGTTTGTGGCTACCGAAAGGGGTTCAGATTATGTTTTCGGCTTTTGGATTACGATTAGCATCGTTATCGTATTTCATTTGGTATATTATTACAATGCCTATCAACAAAACAAACTTAAAGAGCAAAAGGTTATTGCGGGAACGGCAAGTGCGCAGTTCGAGAGTTTAAAAAATCAAATCGATCCGCATTTTTTATTCAATAGTCTAAACGTGTTAACGTCTTTAATTGAAGAAAACCCAGATAGCGCACAACGTTTTACAGTGTCTTTATCTAAAATTTACCGCTATGTATTAGAGCAAAAAGATAAAGAATTAGTCACAGTCGAAGAGGAATTGAAGTTTGCTAAAACGTATATGAATTTGCTTAAAATGCGATTCGAAAACAGTATCGTTTTTCACTTACCAGAAAACTACGACAATCCAGAAGCTAAAGTGGTGCCTTTGTCCTTGCAGTTGTTGTTAGAAAATACGATTAAACACAACACGGTAAGCGAGCAAAAACCATTAGAAATTAACATAACCATAGAAGACAATGTCTTGGTTGTGAAGAATAATTTACAAAAGAAAGAGGTTTTACAAACCAGAAAAGGTGTAGGATTACAAAACATAGTAAATCGCTACGGCATATTAACTAACAGAAAAGTATTGATAGACGAAACCGAAACGTATTTCGCAGTTAAATTACCAATACTTACAAAACGCATTACAACAATGGAACAAATAAAACATAATTATAACGAGCAAGAGGCATATAATCGTGCAAAGAAAAGAGTAGAAGAAATAAAAGGATTTTACGGGAACTTAGTATCATACTGTGTTGTCATTCCGTTTTTAATATTTATTAATTATCAAACCTTCTGGGAACATCAATGGTTTTGGTACCCAATGTTAGGGTGGGGAATGGGGCTTATAATTCACGGATTTTCTGTATTTGGTTATGGAAAATCTTGGGAAGAGCGTAAGATAGAATCTATTTTAAAGGAAGAAAAACAACAAAAAAACTGGAACTAATGGACAATTCACACTTTGAACAAGAACGCTACGAACGCGCAAAAAAACGAGTAAGACGTATTAGTGGTTTTTATAGACATGCTTTAATATATATAGTTGTTAACCTTGTACTGGTATTAATAAATATTAAAAATTTGGATCCAGGAGAAAGCTATTTCCAATGGAAAAATTTTATAACCTTAGGCTCTTGGGGAATTGGCCTACTAGCTCATGGAGTGTCTGTATTTTTACCAACACTGGTAATTGGTAAAAATTGGGAAGATGATAAGATTAAAGAGCTTATGGAAAAAGAACGGAATCATAAATGGGAATAATTTGGGCGTGTTTTTCCGCAAAGCTCCAAAACCGCGCTTTCCGCGCTACACGGTAGCTTGCTCCAATCCCTCACGCAGAACCAATTAGCATACAGTTTAATATTAGAAGTTTTAACCCCTTATGAAAGTTATTATAATAGAAGACGAAAAACCATCGGCAAGACGCCTGCAACGTATGGTTAATCAACTAGGTTTAGAGGTAGATGTGCTGTTGCATTCCGTAGAAGAATCGATACTATGGTTTCAAAATAATGAACATCCGGACCTTATCTTTTTAGATATACAATTAAGCGACGGTTTATCGTTCGAGATTTTTGAAAGCGTTAACATAGAATCGGCTATAATATTTACAACGGCGTACGACGAATACGCGCTTAAAGCTTTTAAATTAAATAGTATAGACTATTTGCTTAAACCTATAGACGAAGATGATTTGGAGTTGGCTGTCGAAAAATTTAAAACCCGAATCCCAAAACAGGAACAAGTGGTTTTAGATTTTAACGAAATTAAAAATCTGCTAGTAAACCCGTTAGATCGCACCTATAAAAAACGATTCTCGGTACAAGTTGGTCAGCATTTAAAACTGATTAATAGTGACGATGTCGAGTGTTTTTATAGCGAAAACAAAGGGACGTACCTACATACAAATTCAGGTAGAAACTATCTTTTAAACTCAACTTTAGACCAATTAGAACAAGAATTAGAGCCTAATGCATTTTACAGGATAAACAGAAAATTCATTGTAAATATTAATGCCATTCACGATATGGTAAACTATACCAATTCACGATTAGAAATTAAACTAAACTCGTATAAAGACGATCAGGTTATTGTTGCTAGAGAGCGTGTAAAATCGTTTAAAGACTGGTTAGAATAGTCCTTTAGAACCACATTTAATCCTCGTCTTCAACTTCTATACGGTTATCATCAAAAGCCGATGGTAACAGTTTAGGAATAAATTTAATCACGATAGGTAGTAAAATAGCGCCTCCCGGAAGTAAAAATATGGCCAAACTCGGAATAGATTTAAAAATATCTAAGAGTTGTTCGTTCACTTTTTTGTGCTCTTTAGGCGTTAAATCTCGCACGGTAGATTTTGAGAGTAAAATCATCAATTCTTTACTATCGCGTAATTCTCTCAATAACCGATGGCTGTTTCTAGTAATTAGTTTACTTACAATTTGTGATGAGCGGTTGTAGAAACTTTTTACCACATTTTTAGCACTCAATAGTGGAATTTTGTCACGATTGGCATTAAAAAATAGGTTAATAGAGTTTAAAGATTCATTGCGTTCTTCGTCATTAATCTGGAGCGCTATACTAAGATTTTCCAGAAATTCGGCTTCGGCGGCTTCGATCCAAGAATCACTCCAAGCGGCCATACATGCGATATCTAAATAATATAGATTATGACTCAGGTTCTTGGCGTGTTCTATTGCTTCGGCATAGGTAAGTTGCACAATTTGCTCATATCGTAAAGACGACTGAAATAATTCAATTAAACTTTTATCGTAACTACTTTTTTCAGACTTCAGACTTAAAGCCTCAATAACAATTGTAATTATAGTGGCTTCTAGAGTTTCTAAATACGATTTAGTTATGGTTTTTGTCTTTAGAAAGTGATCGTATGCTATAATATCAATGTATAATAAGACATTGGTAATATAATGATTGAAGTTTTTGCTAATTATATTTTCATGAATCTGAATCCGCTTTTGCATAATCTTTTCTACTAAAATTTCTGCAGAATCTCGTCCCAAAAGGTCTTCAAGAAAAGTAGATTTGTTCTCGTTTATTGCCGTGTAAAAGTCGATGATACTTTCAAATAAATTAGTGTCCGACCCACTAGTTTTATGTGTATTTATAAATGCAATACACAAATTTACCTTACATAATTCTTCTTCGGTAAGATCTGGATTTATAATATACTCATTAACCACTTTAATATTATAGCCATAGATAAATCCCGAATTGCGGAACGCTTTATAAAATTCGTAATCTGTTGGGTTGTCTAGTAGGGTTTGCTTAGATAACTCCTTAATTAATTTTTTTATCCAGCCGTTAGCAGATGGGTTCATAGGTTATGGTATTTGTCTTACAAATGTAGTTTTCTTAAGTAAAAATATACAAATTTTTAGCATTAACATAGTTTTAACAAAACCGCCTCTTTCTTTTTTTCGTAGGTATGGTGAGAGTGAAATTAATCACTAACTAAAAATCTCAATTATTATGAAAACAATGAAAATTATTTTAGGAATCGGAGCTTTATCCATAGCAGGTTTCTTTATGGTAGCGGCCGATCATATCGATGCTCCAGCAGTAAAAGGTGGTACAAGTGATATTACCGATTTTTATGCCTTTCAAGGTGAAGATACCAGCAATCTGGTGTTTGTGGCAAATGTGCAAGGTTTATTAAGTCCGTCGGCCTCAAACGATGCCATGTTCGACGAAAACACTTTAATCGAAATTAATATTGATACGAACGACGATAAAATTGAAGACTGGGTAATTCAAGCCATTCCTCGTGATGGTAAAATGTATTTCTTTGGACCCGTTAAGCCATCAACAACAGGATTAAATAGCGCGATTGAAACCGCAGGTACTACAGGAATGGTAGATATTACACCATACGGAAGCGAGGCTATTATAGGAAACAGTAACGGGATGAAACTTTTTGCAGGACCTAGAGACGATCCGTTTTTTATGGATTTCGCACAGTATACAGAAATTATTGCAGGAAATGCTTCAGGTTTTAATTCTCCAGGAAGCGATACGTTCGCAGGAACAAATGTAATGTCTGTAGTTGTTGAGGTGCCAAAGTCTATGCTTGGTGGATCAGGAACTATCAATACTTGGGTAGAATCGAAAACAAAACAATAATTAATTTTAAAAATACACACATATGAAAACTTTAAAATATATGCTAGTTGCAGTAGGCGTTTCAATACTATCTTTTAACTGCTCGAACGACGATGATAATAATATGACTATAGATCCAGCTGGACCAGATTTTTCTGGAACGTATACACAAGCCGATCAAATGGGGAGACCTGCTATAAATACGGTATTTGTGTCGCCAGATGCTAAAGATCAGTTTAATGTTACAATTCCTTCAAGTCAAGGTGCTGCGTTTCAACCTATGTTTCAAGCTAATTTAGAAGCCTTAAGTCCTGCTTATGGAGAAGAAGGAGATACTAATGCGCTGGGATTAGACGCAGCGACATTTACAGGCCTTTTGGCTACAGATGTTTTAACGGTGTCTTTAGATGGCGAAACAACGTTTTACGATGGTACGAATGTATTAACCGGTAGAAAATTAACAGACGATGTCATTACTGTAGAGTTGTTATTAATTTTTGGAGGTGAAGATTTTTCTGAAAATCCAACACTTTCAAATGATAACGTCGATATGAATGATAAAGAGTTTTTAAGCTCATTTCCTTACTTAGCTTCAGCTTGGTAAACGATTTACATCTTTCAATAGGGCAGATGTAGTTTTGCCCTATTGATTTTAATAACAAAAACACCACACACCATGAAAACATTACACATTATAAATCTATTTGCACTAGCGCTAATTTGTTTTAGTTGCAGTACAAAGTTAAAAGATAAAGACATAGCTCAGAAAAACGATTATAACGCGTATATAGAAACAGAAGATCAGGATTGGTTACAGACTTTAGAAGGCGATTATAAATTTTGGGATAGTAAACTGAAGAATCATCCAGATCAGTTTCCTTATTTAGCAAAGAAAGCATCTGCCTTATCGGCTAAATTTAATATCACAGGTAATATTGATTACTTAATTGAAGCTGAAATGGATTTAATTGAAGCCAATAAACGAACTAATTATAGTAATTCTGGTTATTTAAGAGCGTTGGCGAGAAATTATATTTCGCAACATCGTTTTAAAGAATCTCTGGAACTGTTAAAAAAAGCAGAAGCTATAGGAGAGCATTTAAAAGGAACTCAAAATATGCTATTCGATGTGTATCTAGAGTTGGGAAATACTAACGAAGCCACAAAGTATTTAGTCGAAATTCAGGATTTTAGTGATTTCGATTACTTAATTCGTTTATCTAAATGGCAAGATCATGAAGGCAATTTAGATGGGGCAATTAAGTACATGGAGAAAGCACTAAAAATGGCCGAATCTTCGAATAATCCCAACAAGAAACAGTGGGTATATACAAATATTGCCGATTATTATGGACACGACGGTCAAGTTAAAAAATCGTATGAATATTATTTAAAGGCCTTGTCTTTAGATCCTTCCGATGCGTATTCAAAAAAAGGTATTGCATGGATTGCTTATTCTTACGATAATAACCCACAAGAGGCAATGCGTATTTTAAACAAAGTAACGCAGACGCACAAAACTCCAGATTATGAGTTGTTAAAAGCTGAAATTGCAGCATATATGGGAGATAGTTTGTCCAAATCTAAACACCTTAATGCGTATTTGAAAGCTGTGGAAAATGAAAAGTATGGCGATATGTACAACGCTTATAATACAATTGTATTTACAGACGAATTACAAATTTTCGATTCGGCTTTAAAAATAGCCAAGAAGGAAGTGGAAAACAGACCGACACCACATTCTTACGATTTGTTAGCTTGGAGTTATTATAAGAGAGGTGAATCTGAAAAAGCATTAGATATTGTAGAAACCTACGTGAAAGACAAAAGTTTCGAGCCTACAATTCTGAGCCATATGGCACATATTTATAAAGCAAATGGAAAAGTAGCTGAAGCGCATGACTTAAAAAAGGAATTATTAGAAGCTTCTTACGAGTTGGGTCCTGTGGCAACACAGTTTAATAAAAGTATTTAAAAATTATGAAATAATTTTTGTTGGTGGTTTTTGTTAGAAAAGGGTTTGTTATGAAAATAATGAACCCTTTTTTTATGTTTAATTTAAAGTTTTAAAGATGATATGAGGTCTTGTTCTATCCTTGTTAGTGCCGTGCTTAAATCTGGAAATGAAGCTAATATTCCGATTATTTACACATGAAAAGATTCTTTAGAAGCATTTATGATTATATGAATAAGTAATTCAAAATAGCCCTATAATTAAGTGTAATAGTATTCGCTATAGGTTGAAAAGCTTTTTAATAGGTATTCCCACATGTTTATATTCTCGACTCCGCTGGAATGTCCTATAGTAATTTGAAGGTTTCACCGTTTTAGATACAACCTAGGAAAGCAGTGAAAAGATTACATTTTGGTAAATAAACGGCATTCGAGCATAGCACAGAATGGTATACAAATCAGCAAACAATTTTCCTATGCTTTGATTTTAAGTGTGATTTGTGATTGTAAAATATTCTAAAAGGCACTTTGTTAGCAACAGAATAGGAAAGTCTAATACTGAAGACAATGTGTTTCTTTCTTACAAAGATCAAGCAATATGTCAATCTCACGCACAACTTTCGAGACTAAGTCATGTATAATAGAAGTCTAATTCCATAAAAAAGCCCAGAGTCAAGTGCGTTAATCTTGATTCTGGGCTTGTATATAAAATCTCTTATTTCTATTTAGAAAGTGTACTGATTAAGATACTGAAGCTACAGTTCCTAAGGCATACAATTGTTCTAGAGTAGGAGCGTCACTTCCGCCAGCAGGTTCTAAGGTTATACCGAAGGCTTCAGAAGCATTTGCATTCTCAATAGTAAATATTTTATTAGTGTCTGATACAAAATCATCTAACGTTCCTAAACTTGTGGGAGTTAACGGATTTAAAGTTAAAGACCACACTTGGTATACTTTGCCTTTTGGAGGTTCTGGTAAACCTTGGGCATCTAGATACATATTGTTAGAGGTCTTATCCCAATAAACCTTGGCATAAGCTTCCGGATAAATGGCTTGCCCGTCCAGCGGAATAGCTAACATGTCTTTATCACGTAAAATTGTGATTAGGTTTTTAGCTTCTTTTAAATCGGAATTTGCAATTTCAATTTGTTGTTCCAGAAAGTCTTTATTTGTCTCTGAATGGCTAATTTTAGATTGTAACGCTGTGTTTTCTTGTATAGACCAGAGCAATCCGATACCCAAAATAACAGCGGCAGCCCATCCTGTAACAGATAGCCAGCTCGTTCTAAGCCGCTCAGCTTTCATGTTAATCACTTTAGATTCGGTATTCTCTTGTCTAATTTTTTCAGCAATAGGATTAAAATCTAAGACTGTGTTTTTAGGAGCGGTTGCTTCTGTAAGTTTTAAAACAGCGGCTTCTATTTGTAGAACTTCACCTAAAACTTCAGGATGTTTCTGCATCATAGCGTACACCTCCTTATTTTCTTCAGGAGAAAGCGCACCAGCAACATACAGTTCTAAAATACCAGAATTTATGTAGTTATGTATATCCATATTAGTTTAATACTATAGTGCGTAACTCGTTAATGCAATTTCTATTCCTTGTTTTAATAGTGCCAATAGGCATGTCTAAAGTTTCTGATGCTTCTTTTTGGGTATATCCTTTAAAGTATAATAACTCAATAACCTCAATACATTTTTTAGCAAGTTTGTTTACAAATTTTCCAATACCTATGGCATCGGTTTTAGTATCTAAGTTATCGCCGTGTTCTAATATATCTACGAAAAATTGAGCATCAAGGTTTTGCTTTTTATTTTTAAATGATTTAGATCGGGTTTTATCTATTGCGGCATTGCGGGCAATATTTAAAAGCCATGTAAAAAAGCGCCCTTTTTCGGGAGCGTAGCTTTCGGCTTTATGCCATGCTTTAATAAAAACGTCTTGCATAATTTCTTCTGCAATGTCTTGATCTCGAACTATATTATAAATAACACCATGAATGTTTTTGGAGTACATAGTATATAATGCTTCAAAGGCTTTTTCGTCTTTTTGCTGAAATCTTTCAATAAGTGGTTCTAACTGCATATAGTAGTTTCTGAAAGGGGAAAGTAGTTAATTAAAGTCATAAAAAAAAGCTACATTAAGTAGCTTTTTATTTATAATTAAATCAAGATTTTAGTTTTCTCTTAAATACGTATCTATATTTATAGCAACTTCCTCCCAGGTTTTACTAACGCCATCTGCTCCTGTGTGTAATACTTCGCAAGCTTCGTGTAAAGTGGCTAGAGCATCTAGTGCATTCCAGTCTTTTAACTGCATCACACCAGTTAGCGATACACGTCTGTCTTCGGTTACGGTGTAAGTTAATGGTAAATCGTTTGTTTCGCCATTCATTGTAATAGTTGCGATGGCTTCTGTAGCAGAAGTTGTTTTTAAAGTTCCTTTTAATAGGTCGGTATCAGCCATAACATTAAAAAAGAACTTTTGTAATTTTCCATCACGAATAGAATCTTTAGAGAAAATACTACTTACCGGAATTGAAAAGGTAACACCGTTTAAAGCTTCTTGCGGCGATTCCCCTGCGTGTGGTTCAAAATTTAATGTAGTGAATACTCCAGAAACAGGTGTTTTTGCAGTGGTTTTATAAGCGGTCCAATTCACTGTTGTACCTTCTGGTTTCAAAACAAATTGCTCTGTTTTTTCTGCTGGCGTTTCAGTAATTGTAGATTCCTTTTTGTCAGATTTACAGCTTGTTGCAAATACAAGCGCAAATGCAGCCATTAAGATTGTTACTTTTTTCATATTACGACTATTTTTTGTTTTTTATTGCTGCTCGAAATTACTGAATATTTAGTCCAATTCAAATAATACGCTATTCTATTTACTACGGATTTAGTTCCTGTTAAAATTTTAAGTAAAACGGCGTAATTTCAGCTAACGTTTAGAAAGCTTTAACACAGGCTGTTAAATAATATACAAAGTTCGATAGCAAGTTTGTCTACCTCCAATTAAGGGCTTAAATTTGAAGTATAAATAGTTAGTTAGTTTTTTTTTCAATACAAATTCTATAATAATTTTGGTTGGTTATAAAATAGAATTTAAAGTTTGTTAGTTAATTTTTAGTTTAAAAAAGCAGTTTCTTTACATGTTAAAGTCACTGCTTTTTTTTATTCTATACATTCCATAGTACTTTCTACAGTATCTGGGTTTATTTTAGGAGACATATACGGAATTCCAAGTCCAAGACCTCTAATTATAAAAAGTATACCAATAATTATAACAAATACAGGTATTAGTTTTTGAATACGTTTCTTTGCTAAACTACTAAGCATATTTCCAAAATAGATGGCCGTAGTCATTAATGGAATGGTACCCAATCCAAATAAAAACATATATAAGGCTCCTTTTAAGGGTTGCGCTGTCGCAATAGACGATAACACAGCCATATAAACCAAACCACACGGAAGAAAGCCATTTAAGAATCCTATGGTTAAAAAAGTGTCTGCTGTCTTTTTCTGAAGAGCAACACCCATTCCTTTTTTTACTTTGGAAATAACTTTAAATATAGGTTTAGAAAAATTGTATGTACTAAATGTTTTATAGGGTAGGAGTACAATAACAATTAATAATACTCCAACTATTATAGATAATTTTTGTTGTAGCCCAAAAATATACAAGCCTTTACCTAAGAACCCAAAAACCAATCCGATAATGCTATAGGCAAGGAGGCGTCCGAAATGATAAATGAAAATCTGACTTATTTTCTTTATCGGGTTACTGCGGTCTACGGGTAGCATAAACGCAATGGGACCGCACATACCAATACAGTGGAAGCTTCCTAAAAGACCAAATATAAAGGCAGAAATAAACATTTAGTACACTATAGATTTCTTGTAAAGATAGCTAGCATCTCCATTTTTCCAATCTACAGTGAGATTCCATCGGCCATCAACAAGTCTGTCCTTAGGAATTAAGATTGCATGATTGTTTAAAACCAGAGGCACTTCAAAATCTAAAGATTTCTTTGATGGTCTATAGAAATAAACAGTTCCAGAAATTTCGGAAGGTTCTATCGATGTTGGGAATTGGATAAGAATGCCGTCGTTGGTATGTTCCCAAGATACATTTTCTTCTAAGGTTTGTGAATTTATTTCTTTATCAATGTCGTCTTGTAAGCTTAATTCTTGTTTGTAATAATCTTCGACAACCAATTCGTGTTGGAATTTGTCATCGGTCATCATATTTACAACCAAATACATTATGAATCCGATAAAGCATACAAAAGCTATAACAATTCCTGTTCCCCAATTTATTCTCATAATGATATGCTTTAGTAATTATTTGTAGCTTCTAGGTGCCAAGAAACTCACTGTAGTCGTTTCAATTAATCTATCGTGACTGTAAACTTCTAATGTTAGTTCGTTTTTATCACCTTTTAAGTCCGATTGTTTAATTTCTATAAACAAAGTCCCTTCAGCCAAACCTTGACCAGGAACAACAAATTGATCTGTAGTAGAGACTAATTTTAATTCCCCTGGATAATCGACTAATTTAAAAGAGACTGCTTCTATGTCGTCGTTAGTTTTGTTAATCAGTTTATACGTGAATACATTACTTATAACGTTGTTATCTTTATGTTCGTATAACTGCCCAGGTAATCTTAAAACAGTAGCTTCTAAATCGTTTCTGCTAAAAAGCATGCCGCCCCAAACTAGGATAAGTACAATTAATACCGCAGTATATGCTTTAAGTCGAGCAGTAAATTTAAAAGATTCCTTTTTCTCTATCTCTTCTTCGCTCGCGTATCTAATTAGTCCTCTAGGGTAGCCAATACTATCCATAATAGAATCGCACTCGTCTATACAAGCCGTACAGTTTACACATTCTAATTGTGTACCGTTTCTAATATCTATTCCAGTAGGGCAGACGTGCACACATTGTCTACAATCTATACAGTCTCCGTGACCTAGAGCCTCTCGGTCTTCGTTTTTACGATATTTTTTTCGACCATTTTCACCTTCACCACGTTTATGGTCGTAGGCCACAATAATTGATTTATCGTCTAATAGAACCCCTTGCAATCTTCCATAAGGACACGCAATAATACACACTTGTTCTCTAAACCAAGTAAATACAAAATAGAATACAGCAGTGAAAATTAGTAAAGATATTAAGGTGCTAAAATGTGCTGTCGGACCTTCTTTAATGTAGCTTAAAACTTCGTCTCCACCAATTAAGTAAGCTAAAAATACGTTGGAAATAAAAAATGAAATCACAAGGAATAAAAACCATTTTAAAACACGTTTACGTATTTTTTCGGCATTCCATGGCTGGCGTTCCAAACGCATTTGTTTTCCACGATCCCCGTCTATCCAGTATTCAATTCTACGGAAAACCATTTCCATGAAAATAGTTTGCGGACAAATCCAACCACAGAAAATACGACCAAACGCTACGGTGAACAATGCAATAAATACAACACCTATAAGTAAAGAAACCACAAAAAGTTTAAAATCTTGTGGCCAGAACGGAAATCCGAAAATATTAAATCGGCGTTCTAAAACATTGAACATTAAAAATTGATTCCCATTTATTTTTATAAAAGGGGACGCAATTAACATAATTAATAAGATGTAACTTACTAATTTACGTTTGTCGTAAAATCTTCCTTTAGGTTGTTTAGGAAATACCCACGCACGTTTACCATCTTCAGTTAGTGTGCCAATAGAATCTCGAAATGCTTCTTGTTCTGGCGTTTCCATTATTTATTTTTTTTGTTCTTTCTTTAATTTATTCAGCAGGTTCTGCTACCCAAATATCACCTTCGGCTTCTTTAGGTTTAGCAGGTGTGGTGCCTTGTAAGCTTAAAACATAACTAGATACTTGAGCTATCTGAGCTGGTTTTAAACTTTGTTTCCAAGCGATCATACCTTTTCCTGCACGACCTCCTTCACTTACAGTGTGGAAAACGTTTTTAATACCACCACCTAAAATCCAATGGTCATCGGTAAGGTTTGGACCAATACCACCACCACCATCTGCCATATGACAAGCAACGCAGTTGGCTTCGAAAATAGATTTACCAGCGCCAAGGTCTGCAGCATCGGTTAATAAGGTTACTGTATTAGCATCGACTAAATCTTTAGCGGTTTTTTTGTATTCTTCAATAGCTATTTTAGCTTCAGCAAGTTCTGTTTGGTATTCATCAATTTGAGAATCACCATTAAAAACTTCATATTTTAGCATATATACTATGGCGAAGATAATAGAGATGTAAAATGAATATTTCCACCATGGCGGTAATGAATTGTCTAACTCACGAATACCATCATAATTATGATCTAATATAATTTCACTTTCTTGGGCAATTGGTTTCTGTCCTAATGATTTTACATACAGGTCTTTAATTTTCTGTACAATTTTTGGCGTCTTATTATTGTTCGCTAAATACCTGGCTTTTCCGGCTTCGTCCAAACTTTGAAATAATACATTGTCTAAAGCAGAAACAATACCTTCAATAGCTAATATAACGACTAAAACCAAAACCAAGAACACCAACACGATTGGGAACTTTATAAAAGCAGGTTCGTTGCCTGAGTCTACAAAATATTCAATTAATCCCGCTATTGCAAAGAATAGGACGGGTACTCTTATGTAAGATGGTATGTATTTTCTCATAATTTGGTTTCGTTTTGGTGGTTATCGTTTTCAAAAGGAAGTTGGCTTACCGTGTCTATGTAGTCTTTTTTAGAGGTTAATACCCACCAAAATAAGACAACAAAAAAGCCGAAGAATATTAATAATGATAGTATTGGGTATATTTCTATACCCTCCATACTATCCATATAGTTTTTTACGAAGCTAAACATGGTTTTTGGTTTTTAGTTATTCTACGTCTTTTACTTTTATGTCTGTTCCTAATCGTTGTAAGTATGCTATAAGCGCTACTATTTCACGATTTTTCATTTCAATAAAATCTTCACCATTGGCAGCTGCAGAGGTCTTATCGTTTTCATAATTTTCGGCAAAATCAGGATCACTATATAGGTTCTTTTCTATAGCTGTACCTTGCTCTAACATGCTTTGTTGTGCATTAGCAATGTCTTCTTCGGTATATGGTACACCTAGATTAGCCATAACTTTCATTTTAGCTTCTGTATCAGATTTGTCTAATTCGTCTCTAACAATCCACTGGTAAGCAGGCATGATAGAACCACTAGATGTACTTTGTGGATCGTACATGTGATTTAAGTGCCAGTTGTCTGAGTATTTCCCTCCAATACGGTGTAAGTCTGGACCCGTACGCTTACTTCCCCATAGGAATGGGTGATCGTAAACATATTCTCCAGCTTTAGAGTAATCTCCGTAACGTTCTACTTCACTTCTAAATGGTCTAATCATTTGTGAGTGACAACCCACACAACCTTCACGAATGTAAATGTCTCGACCTTCAAGTTCTAAAGGCGAATAAGGTTTAACGCTACTAATAGTTGGTATGTTAGATTTTACCATAATGGTTGGTACTATCTGTATAACACCTCCAATTAAGATGGCAATAGTCGCTAAAATAGTTAACTGAATAGGTTTACGTTCTAACCAGGTATGGAAGCCTTCGCCAGCAATACGTCTTTTAGATACACGTTCTAAAGCAGGTGCTTCGGCCAATTCGTCTGTTACTTCAGAACCTTGTTTTACGGTTGCATATACGTTGTATATTAAAACAATCATACCAATTAGGTATAATGTTCCTCCAGCCGCACGCATGGCATACATTGGAATAATTTCTGTTACCGTTTCTAAGAAGTTCCCATAAACTAGAGTTCCGTCAGGATTAAACTGTTTCCACATACTTGCCTGTAAGAATCCAGCAACATATAAAGGCAGTGCGTACATTACAATACCTAATGTTCCGATCCAGAAGTGAGCATTAGCAAGTTTTATAGAGTATAATTTTGTTTTAAATAAGCGTGGTATTAACCAATAAATCATACCAAATGTTAAGAATCCGTTCCATGCTAAAGCACCAACGTGAACGTGTGCAATAATCCAATCGGTATAGTGACCAACAGCATTTACACTTTTAAGAGACAGTAACGGACCTTCGAAAGTGGCCATACCATAACCGGTAATCGCAACAACCATGAATTTTAAAACAGGGTCGGTTCTTACTTTGTCCCAAGCTCCTCTTAAGGTTAACAATCCGTTAATCATACCTCCCCAAGATGGCATTAATAACATTACAGAGAATGCAACTCCTAAATTTTGAGCCCATTCAGGTAATGCAGAATATAATAAGTGGTGAGGTCCAGCCCAGATGTAAATAAAGATTAAAGACCAAAAGTGAACAATAGATAATTTATAAGAATATACTGGTCTGTTCGCCGCTTTAGGTATAAAATAATACATTAAACCTAAGAATGGTGTTGTTAAAAAGAAAGCTACCGCATTGTGTCCGTACCACCACTGTACAAGAGCATCTTGTACTCCGGCGTAGACAGAGTAACTTTTAAAGGCACTAACTGGCAACGATAAACTATTAAATATATGTAAAACAGCTACAGTCACAAACGTTGCTAAATAAAACCAAATAGCGACATATAAGTGACGTTGTCTACGTTTTAATAAAGTGGCAATTAAATTCCATCCAAATACCACCCAAACCGCGGCAATTGCTAAATCAATTGGCCATTCTAATTCGGCGTATTCTTTAGACGACGTGAAACCTAATGGTAACGTAATGGCGGCCGCAACAATAATAAGTTGCCAACCCCAAAAGTTAATACTACTTAAAAGATCACTAGCCATTCTGGCTTTAAGTAAACGTTGCGAGGAATAATACACCCCGGCAAAAATGGCATTTCCAACAAAAGCAAAAATTACTGCATTAGTATGTAAAGGTCTTAATCGACCAAAACTTAGCCAAGATATACCGTCGGTAAGGTTTGGAAACAGAAAAAAGAAGGCAAGAAGTAAACCTACAGCCATTCCAATTACACCCCAAAATATAGTAGCATAAATGAATTTTTTAACGATTTTATTATCGTAGTAGAATTGTTGTATTTCCATAGTGATTGTTGATTATTCTTTTTTAGTTAGTATGGTTTTTTTAGGTTTTTCTGAAACTAATTCGTCTTCAAATAACATGCGCACCGAAGGGGTATAACTGTCGTCGTATTGTCCATTTTTTACTGCAAATATAAATGCGATAAAAAAGACAAGTGCTACGATAACACTTACTCCTAATAAAATATAAATTACGCTCATTTTTTCCTTAATTAATCGGTAAAAGTAATAGGCTCATGTTATTCAAAATATGACATTTGTCATGTTTTGAATGTGGTTAAACTAATTTTCTTCCCGCCCAGTTAGAAGCTATCGTAGTAAATACAACGATGCTTATAGAACTTAGTGGCATAAGAATAGCTGCGATAACAGGCGCAAGTTGCCCTGTAACAGCAAAATAAAGGCCTACACAATTATATAATAAAGATAATAAAAAACTCCATTTTATGATTTTTATAGCGGTTTTCGAGGCAATTAAGAATTGTTCTAATTTGTGAAAAACTGAAGCATCCATAATCCCATCACATGCTGGAGAAAAAATATTAATATTTTCTGAAAGCGCTATACCTACCTCACTTTGTGCTAAAGCACCAGAATCGTTAAGACCATCGCCAACCATTAAAACTTTAGAGCCTTCGGTTTGATGGTATTTAATATATTCCAATTTATCTGCAGGTTTCTGATTGAATAACAATTTGGTTTTTGTCGGTAATAATTTTTTTAGATTTTCCCGCTCACCTTCATTATCACCAGAAAGAATCGCCAAATCATATCGTTGTTTTAAATCATTAAATAATTTAGAAAGTCCGGTCCTATAACTGTTATAAAAAGTGTATTTCCCTTTGTAATTTTCGTTACTACTAATGTGTACACTTGTACTTAAGGATTTCTGAAGTTCTTTTTTACCAACAAAATTGGCCGAACCTACTTTTATCGCATTATTTTTTATGGAGGCCTGAACGCCTTGTCCGATATGTTCTTCAAAAGTGTCTAAAGAAACAATGTCGTTCGCTTTTAAAATATCGTATAAGGTTCTGCTTAATGGGTGGTTCGAGCCACGTAAAGTATTTTTTAATAAGCGTTCTTCGTCTGGAGTTAAAGGTGTTCCATCATACGTCGCAGTACTTTTTTTGTTGGAGGTAATGGTTCCTGTTTTATCGAAAACAATCGTATTAATAGCCGCTAATTGTTCGATAACGCTAGCGTTCTTTAAATATAATTTATGTTTTCCGAAGATACGTAGCATATTTCCAAACGTAAAAGGCGCGGCTAAAGCTAAAGCACAAGGACATGCTATAATAAGGACCGCAGTAAATACGTTCATGGCTTTGCTAGCATCATAGAATAACCAAAATACTGTGGAAATTACCGCAATACTCAAAATAGAAATGGTGAACCGTTTGCTAATGGTATTGGTTAAGTTAACAAAAGCATCTTCTTTGTTTTTATTAAAAATATCATGACTCCAAAGTTGTGTTAGGTAACTTTGTTTAACAGCTTTTACCGCTTCCATTTCAATACTTCCAGAGGTTTGTTTTCCTCCAGCAAATAATTTGTCTCCAGAAACTTTACTAATGGTTTCCGATTCGCCAGTTACAAAACTATAATCTATAGATGCTTTTCCTTTTATTAAAATACCATCTACAGGAATTAATTCTTCATTCCGGATTAATAAACGATCGCCTTGTTTGATGTCGTAAATCTGAATAGGAATTTCTTCTGTTTCAGAAACTATTTTAGTCACCGCAATGGGAAAATACGATTTGTAATCGCGCTCGAACGATAGAAAAGAATAGGTTTTCTGCTGAAAAAACTTTCCTAATAATAAAAAGAACACCAATCCTGTTAAACTGTCAAAAAATCCTTGACCGAGATCGAATATAATTTCGACAGTGCTTCGTAAAAATAAAACCAAAATACCAATAGCAATGGGTACGTCTATATTTAAAAGTCCAGCGCGTAGGCCTTTATAGGCAGATATAAAATAATCGCGCCCGGCATAAAATACAACCGGTAGAGAAAAGGCAAACATCATCCATCTAAAAATAGGTTTGTACTGGTCTAGCCAAAACTCATCTACTTCAAAATATTCTGGAAACGACAAAAACATAACATTTCCAAATGCAAATCCAGCAATGCCCAGTTTATAAATTATGGAGCGATTTATATGGTTTTTACCGTCGCTATAATCGTCTAAACTAATATAAGGTTCGTAACCAATTGTACTTAAAAGCAAAACAACATCTTTTAATGAAGTGGTTTTAGATAAGTAGGTAATCCGAACCGTTTTTTTGTTGAAGTTTACCTGAGAGCTTGTAATTTCAGGTTTTAGTTTGTGTAAGTTTTCTAAAATCCAAATACAAGAACTACAATGAATATGCGGTATATATAAAGTTGCAATCTGAATAGAATCGTCGTTAAACTCTAGAAGCTTTTCTAAAATTTGTTCATCTTTCAAAAAATCGAATTTACCTTCGTTTATTTTTGGAATGGCTCCTGGCGACTTTTGTATGTCGTAATAGGCCGTTAAATTACTTTCCGAGAAAATCTCATAAACTGTTTTACAACCGTTACAACAAAATGATTTATCGTCGAAATTTATTTCAACACTATCACAGGTGTTACCGCAATGGAAACATGTTTTTTCTTGGGAATTATGGACCATTTTTTTTTAATCAAAGGTTTAAAATAGGAGCCTGTAAAAATATGATATTTGTCATGATTTTAGTACTTTTGGATATAATATAATAATGATTACATGGGAGATTGCGAACAATGCATGGTGAGGAAGTTAAGCGCTTTAAAAATGCTGAAGGGTGAAGAAATAAAAGCTATATCTTGTGCAAAAATAACGAAGCATATTAAAAAAGGCGAAATTATTTTTAAAGAGGACGAGATGCTTAATGGCGTTTATTGTATTAGCTCGGGTGTATGTAAATTAACCAAATTAACAGAAAAAGGAAAAGAGCAGGTTGTAAGGTTGGTTGTTAAAGGGGAACTTTTAGGACAGCGTTCGGTAATTATAAATGAAGTGGCAAACTTAACGGCTACAGCATTAAATGATATGGAAGTGTGTTATATTCCGAAACAAGAAATCGTGCAAGATTTAATGAAGAATAACGACTTTTCTTTAAGTATGTTAAGGCGTATGGCAGAGGATTTAAAAGATGCAGAAACTGCTATTATTAATATGGCACAAAAATCGGTTAGAAAACGATTGGCAGATATCATTCTGTATTTAAGCGATAATTTTGGTGTCGATGAAAGTGGTTATCTTAAAGTAACATTATCTCGCGACGATTTTGCAAGTATAGTGGGAACAGCAACAGAGTCTGTAATTAGAACATTATCTCAGTTTAAAAAGGAAGAGTTAGTAAAAACTTCAGGAAAGAAAATACGTATTATAAATCGAGCGGAATTGGAAATGATGGAATAAACATAGTTTTACCTTCATTTTAATAAAATATAAAGTTGAGTTGCCTTAAAAAGTAATTCAACTTTTTTTAGTTATAATATTATGTGAAAGCCAATCGTTTTATGTGAGTAAATTAGTATTTTTATAATGCTATGAAAAAAACAATTCACAAAAAAGGGTTTGTATTTCAGGTTTACGAAGCGAAAAATCAATCGCCATTCGATACACTTTTTGAAATATTTAAAGAACTCATTACGCATACTTCTGGCGATTTCGACGAAGCTATTAGTTGGTTGCGAGACTTAGATAAAGAATATAAACTTACCACTGCCGAATATACCATTGATGATTTTATAGAAGATCTTAAAAAAAGAGGTTATATAAAAGACGATAGTGATGGTAAAGGGAATGGTGGTACAACTATTACTGCAAAAACAGAGCGCGCCATTAGGCAACAAGCCTTGAACCATATCTTTGGTAAACTCAAACGCAATGGCTCTGGTAACCATAAAAGTAAATCTCTAGGAACAGGCGATGAGCATACGGGAGAATTTAGAGGGTACCAATTTGGAGATGCTTTAGATAAAGTCTCTATTACCGAAAGTTTAAAAAATGCACAAATTAATCACGGTATCGGAAGTTTTAATTTAACCGAAGAGGATTTGGTTGTCGAAGAAACGCTTCATAAATCGCAAATGAGTACGGTGCTTATGATAGATATTAGTCATAGTATGATTCTCTATGGCGAAGATCGGATTACGCCTGCTAAAAAAGTTGCGATGGCATTGGCCGAATTAATTACTACGCGCTACCCAAAAGATACCTTAGATATTTTGGTTTTTGGGAATGATGCTTGGCTTATTAAAATTAAAGATTTACCTTATTTAACAGTTGGTCCGTACCATACCAATACGGTGGCAGGATTGCAATTGGCTATGGATGTATTGCGCAGAAAGCGTCATACAAACAAGCAAATTTTTATGATTACAGACGGTAAACCGAGTTGTTTAAGAATGCCCGACGGACAATACTATAAAAACAGTATGGGCTTAGACGATTTTATTGTGAATAAATGTTACGATTCGGCCCAACAGGCTAGGCGACTGCATATTCCTATTACCACGTTTATGATTGCAAAAGATCCATATTTAACGCAGTTTGTTCAAGAGTTTACAAAAGCGAATCAAGGAAAAGCATTTTATACAGGACTAAAAGGTCTGGGCGAAATGATTTTTGAAGATTATGAAACCAATCGTAAAAAACGAATTAAAGGATAAAAAAGAGTCTAAATACTACCATACCAAATTTTAAACTTTAGAGTAAACCCAAGACTACTGGGCTAATACTAAAATCTATAAGAATGAAAATTGAACATATAAAAACATTAGGAGCCTTAAAGGCCTCAGGATATAAGAGTAAATCGATTAAAGATGAATTGCGCGATAATTTAATTACAAAATTAAAGAATGACGAAGTTGTTTTTGAAGGCGTTCATGGTTACGAAAATACCGTTGTTCCAGAATTAGAACGCGCCATCTTATCACGGCATAATATTAATTTATTAGGATTACGCGGACAAGCAAAAACGCGTTTAGCACGATTAATGGTAAATTTATTAGACGATTATATTCCTGTGGTAGAAGGTTCGGAGATTAATGACGATCCGTTACAGCCAATTTCAAGATATGCTACAGAATTAATTGAAGAGAAAGGAGATGATACACCTATAACCTGGATGCCAAGAAGTGAGCGCTTTGCAGAAAAATTAGCGACACCAGATGTTACGGTAGCCGATTTAATTGGAGATGTAGATCCTATTAAAGCCGCACATTTAAAACTCAGTTATGCCGACGATCGTGTTATACATTATGGTATGATACCTAGAGCCAATCGCTGTATTTTTGTAATTAACGAAATACCAGATTTGCAGGCCAGAATTCAGGTGGCTTTATTTAATATTCTTCAGGAAGGCGATATCCAAATTCGCGGATTTAAATTGCGATTACCTTTAGATTTACAATTTGTATTTACGGCCAATCCAGAAGATTATACCAATCGAGGTAGTATTGTGACTCCTTTAAAAGATAGAATTGGCTCACAGATAATTACGCATTATCCAGTAGATTTAGAAACGGCTAAAAAAATTACGCAACAAGAAGCTAAATTAAACGCAAACCAAACTGGGATGGTTACTATTCCTGAATTAGCGAAAGACATTCTAGAACAAATTGTTTTTGAAGCACGAGATAACGAGTTTATAGATGCAAAAAGTGGAGTAAGTGCACGTTTAGGAATTACAGCTTTAGAAAATTTAGTGAGCACGGCCGAACGTAGAGCGCTTATTGCAGGCGACGATAAAACAACCATCCGTTTAAGTGATTTTGTGGGTATTATTCCTGCAATTACCGGAAAAGTAGAATTGGTTTACGAGGGAGAACAAGAAGGTGCTTCGGTAGTCGCTTTTAATTTAATAGGCGATGCGGTACAAACCTTGTTTCCAAAATATTTTCCAAAAATTGAAAAATTAGAAAAGCAAGAAGACGAATTGCCTTACGACGATCTAGTATCTTGGTTCTTTAATAGTGCAGATGGTTTTGAATTGTTAGACGACTTGACAGAAAAAGACTATAAAGATACTTTAGATGCTATTGAGCCTTTACACGCATTACTGACTAAATATCAGCCTAATTTAGCAGAAAGTGAACGCTATTTTATTATGGAATTTGTGCTTTGGGGCTTAGTTCAGTATAATAAATTAAGCAAATTTAGATATACAGAAGGTATTCAGTTTAAAGATCCTTATGGAAGTTTTATTAAAGGACTTTAGATTTATTAAATCTAAAAACGCCATCTTTTAAAGATGGCGTTTTTTTTATGCTTCGAAATAAGTTAATTCAAATTATAGCATTTTAGAATTAACATAAAAGTCTTTATCTACGTCTAAGGCTTTATTTTTAACAGGTATCGTTTTCCAAGCCTCTGTAGGCGTAATCCATTGCGGTTTATCATCTATGGTGACTTGAATAGGCATATCGAAACCATTAACAATATCAGTCCAACGGTAATTTAAGGAACCATCTTTAAACTTATATTCTAAAGTTGGAATACGAATATCTCTTAAATACTGATTGAAGAATGCCGTTAAATCGATACCAGATTCTTGACTTAAGTAATCTTCAATTTGTTTAGTGGTTACCGTTTGGTGATAAAACGTTTTATTAAGGCCTCGTAAAATTTGTCTCCATTTCTCATCGTCGCCAACCAATTGTCTCAATGTATGTAGCATGTTTGCTCCTTTAGTATACATATCTCCAGAACCTTCGCTATTTACATTGTAAGTTCCAATAATAGGTTTTGTATTTTTAATGGAAGCACGTGTGCCAATTACGTATGCTGCAGAAGCTTCTTTACCGTAATGATAATCTACAAACAGATTTTCAGAATAGGCTGTAAAGCTTTCATGAATCCACATATCTGCAATGTCCTTATATGTAATATTATTAGCAAACCATTCGTGACCAGATTCGTGAATAATTATAAAGTCGAATTTTAATCCCCAACCAGAGCCAGATACATCTCGTCCGTTATAACCATTTTCAAACTTATTTCCATAAGTTACAGAACTTTGATGTTCCATGCCTGGATAAGGTACTTCAACCAATTTAAACCCATCTTCGTAAAATGGATAAGGTCCAAACCAATGTTCGAACGCCTTCATCATTCTTGGCGCATCTTTAAATTGTTTTTTAGCTTTTTCAAGATTATCTCTTAATACATAGTAATCCATGTCTAATGGTCCTTTTTCACCAGGATACACTTCAGAAAAATGAACATAGTCAGCAATATTAACATTCACACCATAATTATTAATTGGATTTTTAACCGACCAGGTAAAAACCTTTCTCCCATCGTCTAAGGTTTTTGTGTCTGTTAATTTTCCGTTAGAAACATCCATATAGCCTTTTGGGGTAGTAACGCTAATATCCATACTATCTACCTCGTCGTACATGTGATCTTTACAAGGCCACCATACGCTAGCTCCTAAACCTTGATTAGATGTGGCAATAAAATGTTTACCATTATCATCTTTTTTCCAAGAGAAACCACCATCCCATGGAGCTCTAACAGCTTCTTTCGGGTGACCTTCGTAGTACACGTCTATACTATTAGAAGCGCCTTTTGCTTGTGGTTTTGTTAGGGTTATAAAATGAGCATTTCCCTCATGTATTACGTTTAAATCTTTACCATCTTGAGTTACTTTTGTAATTTTTAATGGCACCTGTAAATCGATTTGTAACACATTTGCAGGTTCCAAAACGGTGTACTGAATTGTGTTTTTACCTGAAATAAATTTAGTTTCAGGTAATACTTCAATGTTTAAATGATAATACGTTAAATCCCACCAAGCACGTTCGGGAGTTATGCTTCCACGGAGTGTGTCTTGATGTGTGAAAACGGTTTTGTTAGACAACATTTGGCTATACGCCGAAGTGGTTAAACATAAAAAAGTAAGAAATACTAAGTTGATTTTTTTCAAAATTTAAATAATTTAATTTTTTATAATACTATTGGGAAAAACGACCGGACTTTCAAATCCGTTTTTATTGATTGAAGATACACCAAAATAAAAATTATCAATAACAATACCTTCTAAAGTAAAAGCTGTAACATTGCCTACGGTTCGGCTATAATCCCAAGTTGGGGACGTGGTATCTCTCCAATAAATTTTATAACCCACAGCGCCTTTAACTGCATTCCATTTTAATCGAGCTGAAGCTTGAACAATACCACCAATCGCTACCGTTGATGGGGCAGGAGCGGCCGAAGCTAAAGCGGCTAAATTAATAGCATTTACTGCAGTTAATTTTTTTGCGTAATCAAAATTCACGTGCTCAAAAGTGTCGCCATATGCGATACCATTTTCTGTGCGAATATCTTGATGTTGTTGGGTGTAATTTTCGTGAGCCTCCATAATCCGAACTCCGGCATAGCCTAAGTCGTTAAACGGACGGTGATGGCCACCTCTTCCAAAACGATCTAATCTATAAATCATCATCGGATTCATTTCTGGCATATACGTTTTTGTGGTCTTATGTATATAACGTGCTAACTGGCGAGATATACCATCGACTTCACCTCCATAAAAACGACGTGATTTACGTTCCTGTTCTGTTTCTGTTTGTGGAACGGGTTCGGAGAATATGCGGAAAGACCTATTATCTATCACGCCATCTACACCTTCAATGTTACCAATCATATCGTTATTAAATACGCCAATAATATCCCAATTATTAGCCTTAGCATAAGCTGCAAATCCAGCACCACCAAATAAGCCTTGTTCCTCTCCCGATAAACCTAAATACACGATACTATTTTCAAATTTATAGTTCGATAAAACGCGGGCGGCTTCTATGGTTCCAGACATGCCCGAAGCATTATCATTTGCACCTGGGGCATCGGTTTTAAAATCCATTGTATTACTGGCTCGAGAATCTATATCTCCCGTCATTATAATATAACGGTTTGGGTAAGTTGTCCCTTTTTGAATGGCCACAACATTTACCACCCAAGTATCATGCGGGACTCTGGCATTTCCTTTTTTGGTTACAAAATCTTTCTGATAAAATACATTAAGACAAGAGTTGCAAGTGTTGGAAATCGAATCGAATTCATTCTTAATCCAACGCCTTGCAGCTCCTATCCCTTTTGTATTGGATATGGTATCACTAAACGTGTTACGTGTACCAAATTCGGTAAGCGTTTTAACGTCTGCTTTAATACGGTCTGCAGAAACGGAATCAATAATATTGTAAATTAATTGATGGTTTTGTGCAGATGCTAACATCATACTACTACAACACAGTAATAGGCATAAATATAATCGACAGGTCATAGTAGTTCTGTTATAAAATTTAATATTAAGCAAAACTCTTTAATAATTCGCGAACTTCTTCTGTGTTTTTGATATGGTATTTCGCACTTGTTTTCTTAAATCCCACTTTTACGGTATAAGCCGAATCAGGTAGTTCTTCAAACATATATTCGTCTGTCCAATCGTCTCCGATAGCGAACATAAAATCGAAATTATCTTGAGTTAATAAACGTGCGGCTGCTCTACCTTTATTTACATTACTACTTTTTATTTCGGTAACTTTATTTCCTTTTAAAACGGTAAGACCGTGGTTCTCAATTAAACTGTTTAATACAGTGTTAAGTTCTGTAGATCTTACTTGCGCTAATTCCGGATCTGTTTTTCTATAGTGCCAAGCTAAAGAATATTTTTTCTTTTCAATAAATGTTCCTGGCGTTCTGTCTACAAATGTTTCTAAAACAGGAAGAATATTTTCCATCCAATCGTTTTTTAGATGCTCCAACATGGTCCAGTCTTGATCCTTTTCTTTAAGCCAAACTCCGTGATCGGTAATTAAAGTGTAATCTTTTCCAGCGAACCAATCTTCAAAAGTTTCACGATCTCTTCCACTAATTATTACAAGTTTTACGCCTTCATTGGCATTTATTTTATCTAATAACTTAAATAATGCTTCGTCTGGTCTGCAATCTTTTGGGTTGTCTTTAAAACCAACTAAGGTGCCATCGAAATCTAATAATAATAGTTTCTTATTCGCTTCACCGTAGGCTTCTGCTATGTCTTTTTTTAATGAAGGAGTTAAGCGTTTAGAAATATAAACTTCATCTTGATCTTTAGTTAAGTCTAAAGCTTTTAAAAATTCTTCAGCCCATTTTTCTACACTGTAACGTTCTAATCGGTTTTGAAGAATTTTAATTCTATTTTGCTGTTCTTCAATAGGCATTTCTATGGCCTGCTTAATAGTATCTGCTATCTGGTCGAAATTATTAGGATTTATTAGTAATGCTTCATTCATCTCTTTTGAAGCTCCCGTCATTTCACTCAATATTAGCACTCCATCCTGATTGGTACGTGTGGCTATATATTCTTTAGCGACTAAATTCATTCCGTCTCGGATAGGCGTAATTAAAGCGATATCTGAAGTGGTGTATAAATCGATTAAATTTTCAAACGGCATAGAGCGGTAAAAATACCACACTGGAGTCCAACTTACAGTAGAGAATTTTCCGTTAATTCGTCCAACTAATTCATCGGTTTCACGCTTTAGTTTCTGATATTGAGGTACGTTAGAACGCGAAGGCACAGCTAATAAAATTAGTCTAACCTTTTCCTTATATTCAGGATATTTAGTTAAAAAATATTCGAAAGCTCTTAATCGTTTAGGAATTCCTTTAGTGTAATCCAATCTGTCTATAGACAGTATAATTTTAGCGTCTGAATCTGATTTTATGTGTTCATCTAATCGGCGCTGTAGCTCCGAACGTTCCTTTTTCTGCTGCGTATTGTTTACTAAAGCGGCATTATAGAATTTGTTGTAGTCGATTCCCATTGGGAACGAATCTACTTTAATGGTGCGATCGTGATAATCGATATTATTAAAATTAACATCTAGCCTTAAGATACGTTTTATAGAACTTAAGAAATGACGTTCGTAATCGTACGTATGGAACCCGAGTAAATCGGCACCAAGCATACCTTCTAATAACTCTTCACGCCAAGGGAAGGTTCTAAAAATTTCGAAAGATGGAAATGGAATATGCAAAAAGAAACCTATAGAAATATTCGGTTTTTTGTCTCGAATTAATTTTGGTAGTAACAAGAGCTGATAATCGTGTACCCAAACGGTATCACCATCATTTACATTTTCGAGAACAACATCGGCAAATTTTTGATTTACGGCTTTGTAAGATTCCCACTCTTCGTGTTCGAAGGACGTATATTCCATAAAATAATGGAACAGAGGCCAAAGGGTTTTATTACTAAAGCCGAGGTAAAAATTATCGACATCTTCGGTAGTTAGAGGTACTGTGACACATTTTTCTTTAGAGACCTCTTTTTTTATTTCTTTTTGTAATTTCGGAGTAAGTTCTTCTTCAGTTAATCCTGACCAACCTATCCAAATGCCATTGCCTTCGGCATGTACAGATTTCATTCCTGTCGCTAAACCACCAATACTTGGTTTAATTTCCAGCTTCGAATCTTCTAATTTTACTTGTAAAGGGAGTCTGTTTGAGACTATAATAGTCTTATTCATGGGGTTGAATTTTGATTAGCAATAAGTTTTTCGTTAATTTAAAGAAAAATAGGTTGCTAACCATATAAAATATAAAATTTAATGAATAATTTAGATTATGGAATTATAGGAAATTGCCGAAGTGCTGCTCTCATTTCAAAAACAGGATCTATAGATTGGTGTTGTTTACCAGAATTTGATTCAAGTTCTGTTTTTGCCAAGCTTTTAGACGAAAAAATTGGAGGGCAATTCGGATTTTCCGTAGACGACAGCTACACTATTACACAAAAATATCTTAACAATACAGCTATTTTGGTCACTTCATTTAGCAATGGAGTCGATGCTTTCGATATTTTGGACTTTATGCCCAGGTATCATAAAACTTTTGGAGGTTATCAATCGCCACCAGAAATTATCCGATTTTTAAAATATAAATCAGGACGCCCAAAATTCACTGTAGATTATGCTCCTAAATTGGAATATGCCCTTGGTGAAACAAACACCTACATAAAAGATGACTTTATTGTAAGTTTAACCGATAAGGAGAAATTCGATACGCTGTTTTTATACACCGATTTAGATAAAGATGCTGTTGTAAATGCTAAAGAAATAGAACTAACTGAGGATGCCTACTTCTTAATTGGTTATAACGAGAAAATATTTAAGCCTGATGTTCAAAAAGCGTATATCGAGTTTGAACGTACTAAAGTGTATTGGTTAAACTGGATGGATAAAACGCCTGCTTACGAGCGATATACCAATGAGATTAATCGAAGTGCAATAACATTAAAATTATTAACCTACGATAAGTCGGGTGCTGTATTAGCCGCGGCTACAACATCTTTACCAGAGACTATAGGCGAAGTGCGTAATTGGGATTATCGTTTTTGTTGGATTCGAGATGCCTCAATGGTAGTAAAAGTGGTGTCGCATTTAGGACATAAAAATATTGCAAAACGTTATTTGAATTTTATTATCGATTTAATACCGGATAAAGATGAAAAACTTCAGATTATGTATGGTATTAACAAAGAGAAAAAATTAACCGAAGAAACCTTAGATCATTTAAGCGGTTATAAAGGGTCCAAACCTGTACGTGTGGGAAATGCCGCTTACGAGCAAAGACAGAACGATATCTATGGTATTTTAATGGATGTTATTCACCAGCAATTAGTCAATTTTAAAACAGACATTGAAAACGGCGAAGAAATCTGGACCATTACAAAAGGTATTGTTTGGGTCGTAAATAAACACTGGAAGGAAGCAGATAAGGGCATTTGGGAATTTAGAACAGAAGAACGTCATTTTACGTTTTCTAAAGTATTATGCTGGGTTGCTATAGATAAAGCGATTAAGGTTGCCGAAATATTAGGCAAAACGAGAAAGCTTAAAAAATGGATTCCTTTAGAGCAAGAAATTAAAGCAGATATCATGACGAATGCTTGGAACGAAAAGGTGCAAGCATTTACGCAATCTTACGGTTCAGACGATTTAGATGCTTCTGTGTTATTGATGGAGCCTTACGGCTTTATAGATGCTAAAGATCCGAAGTATGTGAGTACGGTAAAAGGTATTGAGCGTGATTTAAGTAACGATGGATTGTTGTATCGTTATAAAAACAAAGATGATTTTGGATTGCCATCGTCATCGTTTACCATTTGTACTTTCTGGTTTATAAATAGTTTATACAAGATAGGAGAGGAGCAGAAGGCAAAAGCGCTTTTCGATCAGTTATTATCGTATAGTAATCACTTAGGTTTATTTAGTGAAGATATCGATTTTGAGACAAAGAGATTGTTGGGGAACTTCCCGCAAGCATATTCTCACTTGGCATTAATTGAAACGGCTATTAACTTATCGAACGTAACAGAAGAGGAAAAAGTTATGGAATGTATGAGAGACAATGTCGACGAAAGTGATACGCTATAAAAGTCGAATCTGAAAATAATAATATAAAAATAAAAGGCCAATTCTGATAAAGAATTGGCCTTTTTAGTTAAAATAAATTTGAATTAGTCATGCATTATTTTTAGAAACAATATTTGTTTTCTGATTTTACCTTTTCTGCGATTTCGTTTCTCAAATCTACAATATCTGGGTAGTTTACATATTTTGTAAAGCGTTTAAGTCCCATAAGCATCATGCGCTGTTCATCACCTTCAGCAAAAGAAATAATACTTTCCTTTCCTTTTTTCTCTACAATATCAACAGCCTGGTATAAATATAATTTAGACATGGCGATTTGCTCTTTCTGAGAATCTTCTCCAAAACGTTTAGCATTCTTTTCAGTCCTTAAAATAGCCGATTCTGCCATGTAAATCTCAATTAAAATATCCGAAGCAGCCATTAGTAATTGTTGATGCTCTTCTAAAGCAGGACCAAATTTTTGAACGGCAGCTCCTGCCACCATTAAAAATGCTTTTTTAAGTTTGGCTATCATCGATTTCTCTTCCGAAAGTAATTCAGAAAAATCTGGAGTATCAAAAGACGGAATGCCCATAAGGTCTTCTTGAACTTTCATGGCTGGACCTAATAAGTCGACATGGCCTTTCATGGCTTTCTTAACTAACATTCCTACGCAAAGCATACGGTTAATTTCGTTAGTACCTTCGTAAATTCTAGCGATACGTGCATCTCTCCAAGCCGATTCCATAGGCGTGTCTTCTGAAAAACCCATTCCTCCAAAAATCTGAATACCTTCATCTGCACAATGTTGTACATCTTCCGATACGGCAACTTTTAAGATTGAACATTCTATAGCATACTCTTCAACACCTTTTAATTCTGCTTCTTGATGTGTGTTTCCTGCGGCTTGACGCATAGCAATACGGTCTTCAATATTTTTTGCAGCTCTGTACGATGCAGATTCGCCTACATAAGCATTGGTTGCCATTTCAGCAAGTTTTACCTTTATCGCTCCAAAATCCGAAATTGGGGTTTTAAATTGTTTACGCTCATTAGCGTATTGAACAGCCGTTGAAACAATACGACGTTGCGAATCTAAACACGCCGCAGCAAGTTTAATACGACCGATATTTAAAGCGTTCATGGCAATTTTGAAACCTTCGCCACGACCTGCTAGCATATTTTCTGCAGGGACTACTGTGTCGTTAAAAAATACTTGTCTTGTAGAAGAAGCACGAATTCCTAACTTGTGTTCTTCTTCTCCTAAGGTTATACCGTTCGGACTATCCTTGTCGTATTCTACGATGAATCCCGTAATGTTTTTATCGTCTTCAATACGTGCAAATACGATCATCAGGCTACAAAATCCGGCATTCGATATCCACATTTTCTGTCCGTTAATCACATACGATTTGCCATCATCTGAAATCTTAGCCGTTGTTTTTCCCGAATTGGCATCACTACCAGCACCCGGTTCTGTTAACGCATAAGCTCCAAACCATTCTCCTGTTGCTAATTTTGGAACGTATTTTTGCTTTTGTTCTTCTGTCCCATAAAGCGTAATTGGCATCGTCCCAATTCCTGTATGAGCACCAAAAGCGGTACTAAAAGAGCCTGTTCCGCTAGAGATGTAATCGCAAGTTAACATGGTCGATACAAAGCCCATTCCGAGCCCGCCATATTCTTCAGGAACTGAAACTCCAAGAAAACCAAGTTCTGCCGCTTTACGCATAACTTCTTCCGTAAGGGCATAATCTTTCGCTTCGAATCTTGCTTTATGCGGAATTATTTCACGGTCGTTGAATTCGATGACCGCTTCTTTCATCATTTTTTGCTCCTCAGAAAAATCCTCAGGAGTAAATATATCTTCACTAAGGGTTTCTTTAATAAGAAATTGCCCTCCTCTAATTATATCTTTTTGTTTAGTTTCCATGTTTATAGTTGTTTGTTTATTTTATTGTCTCAAGGATGGCATTTTTAATCTGAGTTATAACTCCATTCCTTTATCGATACTTGTTCTTCTTCTGGGCTTGAAACGATCTAGTTCAAATTTATTTTACGTTAGCCTCCAATTCAAATTGAAGAAAAAACTCATGTTACCATCCGTATGGTTAAATAGTACATGTTTTATATTACGGAAAGTCTACGTAATAGTTTCTTATTTAAATCCAAAAGCAAAAGCTAGGTGTTTTTATCTTCAATTTTTACATTCCGATGTTGCCCATTACATTCAGAATTGAAGGGATTAATTAAGGAACTCAAAAATTCCACACGCACCTTGTCCTGTACCAACGCACATAGTAACCGCTCCGTATTTTCCTTGCATGTTTTGCTTACGCATTTCGTCAAATAACTGCACAGAAAGTTTTGCTCCTGTACATCCTAGCGGGTGACCTAAAGCAATGGCTCCTCCGTTGACGTTCACGATATCTGAGTTTAAATCTAATTCGCGAATTACAGCAATAGATTGCGAAGCAAATGCTTCATTTAGCTCTATTAAGCTCAAGTCGTCTTGTTTTAAGCCAGCCTGTTTAAGTGCTTTCGGAATGGCTTTTACAGGACCAATTCCCATAATTCTAGGCTCTACACCGGCAGCCGCATAATTTACCAAGCGCGCTATAGGTTCTAGACCCAATTCCTTTACCATATCTTCACTCATTACCATAACAAATGCGGCACCATCACTGGTTTGGGATGAATTTCCAGCGGTTACACTACCACCAGTGGCAAATACTGCTTTAAGTTTAGATAATGCTTCTATAGTTGTTCCAGCTCTTGGACCTTCATCTTTGGTTACAGAATATGATTTCGTTGCCTTTTTTCCGTTAGCATCGATATAAGTTTCGTCGATAGTAATTGGCACAATTTGATCTTGAAAACGATTCTCTGCTTGTGCTTTTAAGGCCTTCATGTGCGAATTGTAAGCAAACTCATCTTGATCTTCTCGAGAGACTTTAAATTGCGTGGCTACTGCTTCGGCTGTGTTTCCCATGCCCCAATAATAATCTTCATGTCCAGATTTTACAATGTCGTAATTTAGTTCTGGTTTAAAGCCAGTCATCGGAACGGCACTCATACTTTCTGCACCACCCGCAATAATACAATCTGCCATACCAGCGCGAATTTTGGCTGTCGCCATTCCAATAGTTTCGATTCCAGAGGAGCAAAAACGATTCACCGTCACTCCAGGTACGTCTACAATATCTAATCCCATAAGTGAGATTAAACGAGCCATATTAAGTCCTTGAGAACCTTCTGGCATGGCATTACCAACCATAACATCGTCTATACGTTTTGGATCTAATGTTGGCAATTCGTTCATCATATGTTTGATGGTTTCTGCGGCCAACTCATCTGTTCTTTTAAATCGGAATACACCTTTGTGTGCTTTTCCAACTGCTGTTCTATATGCTTTTACTATATATGCTTGTTTCATATTAGACCCCTAGCCCCCGAGGGGGAATGCCTATTAGGGGTAAATAGGATTTTATGTGTTATTCTTATATTTTACCAGGTTCAAATAATATTGAACTCATTTTTCTGTTCCCTATTAGGGGTGAAGGCACCACTAATTTCTAAGTGGTTTTCCAGTTTTTAACATATGCTGAATACGTTCTAAAGTTTTACGCTCTGTACATAAGCTTAAGAAAGCTTCACGCTCTAAGTCTAATAAATATTGTTCATTAACTAAAGTCGGTTCTGATAAGTCTCCTCCGGCCATAACATAAGCCAATTTGTTGGCTATTTTTTGGTCATGCGGACTAATAAAGCGGCTAGCTTCCATAGAATCTGTTCCCACTAAAAACATACCTAAAGCTTGTTTCCCTAACACCTTAATATCAGTTCTTTTTATAGGTTGGGTATAACCTGCTTCAGCCATAAGTTTGGCATGTGCCTTTGCTGTTGCAATTTGTCGGTCTCTATTTACTACTACGACATCTTTTCCATGTTGAAGTAAACCTAAATCAAAAGCTTCGTAAGCAGAAGTAGATACTTTTGCCATACCGATGGTTAAGAAATATTCTTGTAGTGTATTGAGTTCGACATCGCCTTTTTTAAAGGTGTCTTGCGCTCTTAAAGTCATTTCCTTAGAACCACCACCACCAGGGATTACTCCAACTCCAAATTCTACAAGTCCCATGTAGGTTTCTGCAGCGGCAACGACTTTATCGGCATGAAGCGATAATTCGCATCCTCCACCAAGTGCCATGCCATGAGGTGCAGATATTGTTGGGATAGAGGAGTAGCGCATACGCATCATAGTATCTTGGAAATATTTAATAGCCATATTAAGTTCGTCGTATTCTTGCTCGGCGGCCATCATAAAAATCATTCCAATATTGGCTCCAACAGAGAAATTTGCGCCTTGATTTCCGATCACTAATCCTTGGAAATCTTTTTCGGCTAAATCGATAGCTTTATTAATTCCGGCTAGAACATCGCCACCAATGGTATTCATCTTCGATTGAAATTCGCAATTCAAAATACCATCGCCTAAATCTTCTACAACAACACCAGAATTTTTAAAGACTTCGTTTGATTTACGTATGTTATTTAAGATGATAAAGGCATCTTGTCCAGGGACTTTTTCTTGTTTCTTAGAAGGAATATCGTAAAAATATGAGGCGCCTTCTTTTACAGTATAAAAAGAGGTAACACCGGAAGCTAACATATCATTAACCCAAGCTGCAGGTTCGAATCCTTCGGCTTTCATAATATCTATACCTTTTTCAACGCCAATAGCATCCCAAATTTGAAACGGTCCGTGTTCCCAACCAAAACCAGTTTTCATCGCATCATCAATCTTGTATAACTCGTTTGTAATTTCTGGAATTCGATTAGAGGCGTAGGCAAATAAGGAAGCGAAATTCTTTCTGTAAAAGTCTCCAGCTTTATCTTTTCCTTTAACCAAGACTTTAAAGCGATCTATAACCTTATCAATCGTTTTCGTTAATTCTAAAGTTGCAAAATTTGCTTTTTTATTCGGACGATATTCTAAGGTGTTTAAGTCAAGAGATAAAATATCCTTAGTACCATCTTTATGACGCTCTAATTTGTAGAAACCTTGCTTTGTTTTACTCCCCAGCCATTTGTTTTCCATCATTTTACTAATGAAATCGGGCAATTTAAATAGGTCATGACGCTCGTCTTTTGGAACATTTTCATATAAACCATTAGCGACGTGAACTAGAGTATCTAACCCGACTACATCTACGGTACGGAAGGTCGCAGATTTTGGACGACCAATTACTGGTCCCGTTAACTTGTCGACTTCTTCAATGGTTAAATCCATATCCTTAACCGTATGGAATAAACTCATTATACTGAAAATTCCGACACGGTTTCCAATAAATGCAGGTGTGTCTTTAGCAACAACCGAGGTTTTTCCTAAAAACTGTTCGCCATATCCGTTTAAAAAATCCAATACTTCGGGATCCGTTTTTGGTCCAGGAATAATTTCGAATAATTTTAAATATCTAGCGGGATTAAAAAAGTGGGTTCCACAGAAGTGTTTCTGAAAGTCTTCCGATCGGCCCTCACTCATAAAGTGAATAGGAATTCCAGATGTATTAGATGTAATTAAAGTACCTGGAGTTCTATGTTTTTCAAGACTCTCGAAGACTTGTTTTTTTATGTCTAATCGTTCAATTACAACTTCTATAATCCAATCGACATCTTTTACTTTAGCGATATCATCTTCCATATTTCCTGTCGTAATACGACTAGCAAATTTTTGATGGTAAATAGGAGAGGGTTTCGATTTTAAAGCGGCAGAAAGCGAATCGTTAACCAATCTGTTTCTTACGGCTTTATCTTCTAATGTTAATCCTTTTGCTTTTTCGGTAGCGTTTAGTTCTCTTGGAACAATATCGAGTAAAAGTACATCTACACCAATATTGGCAAAATGACAAGCGATACCACTTCCCATAATTCCAGATCCAATTACTGCTACTTTTTTTATTCTACGTGTGCTCATTTTATTAAATAGGCTTTCGTTAATATATTTTTTTGTTTGAAATTAAATCGTTGATCACTTCTGCAACTTCGTAAAAATGGTCGATTTTTTCGGCTGTAATGTTTTGTCTTACAGCTTCGTTGAAAATGAGAACATGATCTTTTGAAATTTCTCGTTTTTGTTTTCCGAATTCGGTTAGGTAAATTAATACACCACGACCATCTTTAGGATTTGGTTTACGCTCGATAAGGCCTTGGTTTTCTAGATTTTTAATAATTCTAGATAAACTTGTGGCCTCCATTCCCATTTTAGGTCCCAAAGAGGTTGACGGAGTTCCTTTTTCGGGATCTATGCTAAGTAATGCGAATCCTGTAGCCATAGTGCTTTCATATTTAGCACCTTGTTCGTTATACATTTTGTTAACAGCTAACCATGTGGTTCTTAGTACATAGTCGATTGTTTTATCTTTCATTTTTATAATTTGTCTTAACCAAATATAATAAAAAATAGTATGCATGCATAATAAAAAGGTAAATTTTAACGAAACATAAAGACAAAAAAAACTCCTTATTTTTATAAGGAGTTTAATAATTTAAGGACGATATATAGATTCTATCAAAGGTTTGTATATTTCCTTGATGATTTTTCGTTTTAGTTTTAGAGTCGGTGTGAGGTGTCCTTCTTCTATCGACCAGGTTTCTGGCGTAAATTTAAAGACTTTAATTTGTTCCCAGTTACCAAAGTGTTTATTTGCATAATCAATTTCTCGTTGCACACGATTTAGTAATTGTTCATTCTTTAAGAATGCAGACATATCGCTGGTATCTAATTTATGGCGTTTTCCCCATTCTCTAATAAAATCGAAATTGGGCTGAATTAGTGCTGCTGGCATTTTTTCACCTTCACCAATTACCATAACTTGTTCGATAAAACGCGATTGTTTTAATCTGTTTTCTAAAACAGCAGGCGCAACATATTTACCACCACTGGTTTTAAAAATTTCTTTTTTACGATCTGTAATTTTTAAGAATCCTTCCGAATCAATTTCTCCTATATCTCCAGTATGGAAAAAGTCTCCAGTCATAACGCTCTCCGTTTTAACAGGATCTTTATAGTAACCGAGCATAACGTTTGGTCCTTTTACAAGAATTTCTCCGTCTTCGGCTATTTTCACTTCCACGTTATCGATTAATTTACCAACAGTGCCGACTTTAAAACCAAAATTTCTTTCATCGTTTACAGATATTACGGGAGACGTTTCTGTTAAACCGTAACCTTCCATAATGGGAATACCTGCAGCAGCAAATGTTCGTGTTAACCTAGATTGTAATGGTGCACTACCAGAAACCATTAATTGTATATCGCCACCTAAACCTTCTTTCCATTTACTGAAAATTAGTTTTCTAGCGATGCTTAATTGCTTTTCGTACCACCATCCATTTTTTCCATATGGCTCGTATTTGAGTCCTAAATCTAAGGCCCAAAAGAACAATGCTTTCTTAATTCCGGTTAATTCTCCACCTTTAGCTACAATCTTGTCGTATACCTTCTCGTATAATCTTGGAACTGCCGTCATAACATGTGGATGAACTTCCTTAAGGTTATCACTCATTTTATCAATCGATTCGGCAAAGTATATCTCGACACCACAATATTGATATAAATAGAGGAGCATACGTTCAAACACATGGCAAATAGGTAAGAAACTAAGAGCTCTTGATTTTCCGTAATCAAAAGGGACCCGTTTTTCACTATTTAGTACGTTACTCACAATATTTTCGTGAGATAACATAACCCCTTTAGGTGTACCAGTAGTTCCAGAAGTATATATTAAGGTAGCTAGATCGTTAGGCTTAACATTTGCTTTATGAGATTCTACTTCTAGCTGATTAGATTTATCTTTTCCTAATTCTAAAATGTCTTTCCAGCTCTTTTCATTCGGAATATCATTAAAAGTATACACCCCTTTTAATTGAGTGTTACCTTTTATTTTGTTTATTTTATCTACCACTTCTTTATCTGAAACAAAGCAGTACGTCGCTTCAGAATGATTTAGGATATACTCGTAATCCGTTTCAGAAATAGTTGGATAAATAGGTACGTTTTGAGCACCTAGTTGCAAAATACCAATATCCATAACATTCCACTCCGTTCTATTGTTGGTAGAAATTACAGCTATTTTTTCGTTTGGTTTTACGCCAAGACGCAGCAAACCTCTGCTTATTGCATTGGCTTGATCTATATAGTTTTGTGTGGATATCGAGACCCACTGGTCTCCGTATTTTGTTGTTAAAGACTTACTTAAATTATATTTCTCTAACTGATAATACGGGAAGTCAAATAATCGTGTTACGTTTGTCATGAATCGAAAATATGAATCAGTATTGTAAATGGTATTATGGTCTAGGACTTTATAGATTTACAAATATTAAATTATAATTAATATGTATGCTAATTAGTTGTTAATCTTATTTTTTATGTTGTAATATACTAAGAATTTAATAATTGAAGAGTTTTTTTTTTCAACTTTAATGGCTTCAAGTATTAGATTTAGCATTATTTTAAGAGTTATAGCCGAATTGGGGATGTTTTTGGTAATAATAAGTTGAGTTTATACATTCTCTGTGTGTTAGTTAGAGTGAGGGAAACTTTAAAACACAAAAAAGACTGCCTTTTAAAAAGACAGTCTTAATTTTATATGTTTTTATTTACTTCCGGCCTCGGCTTAATACTTTGTATTCCTCATAACACCCACTAATGGCATCCAGAATTTGAAGGTCGGTAGCTGTGTTTATAAAATCTTTAGAATAATTACATTGTCTAACTATTTCATCTAAATCTACACGATCTACTTGTAATAGTACCGTTAGCATTTCTCTGTCGAAACGAGAAGATAGTAAATCTCTAATCTCATCGTTCTGCTTCATTTGCTTCAGTTTTTTCATTTCCTGAGCTTTTTTTCCGAAGGTATTATATAAGAAATCGGCTGGATTAAATATAGAACTTAAAATCTTATTTACACCTGTGCCTTTTCCTGCTTCGTATCCATACTGTAATCCCGAAATACTATATTGGTAATTCGTGTTTATAGGTACTTGAGCAATATCTACTTCTAAATAGCCTGTAAGTCTAAACTGATTTACAACAACTTCTTCTAATGCTAAAGCTAATTCTGTTAAAGCAATAGTTGAACTTCCAAATTTAATCCAGTCGTTTGTAACTTTTACTTTTATAGATTTAAAACCTAAATAAGAAAGGTGGAGCGTATCGTTTGCTTTCGCTACAATTTCGAACTCACCTTTACTATTGGTTGTGCTACCTGTAACTTGATTTATATTGACAATATTTACGCCTTCTAGAGGTTCGTCGTTAGAACCATTAATTATTACCCCAGTTACATTTGTATTACCCTGTTGGGCAAACACAACTGAAGATGTAAGAATTAGAGCTAAAAGGAAAAAAATATATTTCATTATAATTTTGTTAGGCATAAAAGTAGCAAACTAAATAACAATTTAGAAGAAGATTTATTTCTTTTGACTAAATATTAACAGATTGCTTAGCGTCTTGAACGTCTAGGTCTTGAAGAAGATGAAGAATCACTTCTGCTTTCAGAACCAGAACGTCTTGGCTTAGAATCGTCAGAACTTCTTTTTCTTCTGCCTTCTCCGCCAGATTTAGAACGTCTATCTCCTCTAAAACCGCCTTCTTTTCTGTCTCGACTACGACCACCGCCACCGCCGCGACTTCTGTTACCTCCGCGACCACCGCCACCTTTGTTTTCTGTCTCTTCAACATTAACAAAACGACCTTCGTGCTTATAATCGGTAAAGAATTCTAATATTTTTCCTTTAATTTCTTTTTCAGTATTAAAGAAAGAGAAGCTTTCTTTAACATCTACTTTAAAGACATCGTCACGACCTAATTCTAAAACTTCTTTTAAGAAATCTTTTAATTTCATCCAGTCGAAACCATCACGAGTACCTACATTAATAAAGAAACGCGCAGAATCGTCGTTACTTACATGTTCTCTGGTTTCTCTATCTCTAGAGTTTTCAGCGACATTTAAATCTTTAGATTTTTGGTAGTAGTTAAAGAAACGTGTAAATTCTACAGAGAAAAATTTCTGAATTAATTCATCTTTAGATGTATCTGCAAATAATGTATTTATGCTATCTAAATGCTTGTCAATTTCTGGATTAATTTCTGTACTGTGTATTTTATTTGCTAACGACATTAATTGAACTTCACAAATTTCCATTCCGTTTGGAATCTCTTTTTTAATGAAATCTTTTTTAATGATACGCTCTATACTTTTAATCTTTCTAACTTCACTTTTAGAAACGATTACCATAGAGATACCTGTTTTACCAGCACGTCCAGTACGACCACTACGGTGATTATACGTTTCGATTTCGTCAGGTAATTGGTAGTTAATTACGTGAGTAATATCGTCTACATCAATTCCACGAGCCGCAACATCTGTTGCTACTAACATTTGGATTTGCTGATTTCTAAACGATTTCATTACTAAATCACGTTGGTTTTGGCTTAAGTCACCGTGAAGTGCTCCTGCGTTGTAACCATCTTCTATAAGTTGTTCTGCTACTTTTTGAGTATCACGCTTTGTTCTACAGAAAATTACAGAGAAAATATCTGGATTAGCATCTGCTAAACGTTTTAAGGCTTGGTAACGGTCTCTAGAGTTTACTAAATAATACTCGTGAGATACTTGAGTACTACCTTCGTTTTTGTTTCCTACTGTGATTTCGGTAGGATTATGCATGAATTTTTTAGCAATAGTGGCAACTTCTTTAGGCATAGTTGCAGAAAATAACCACGTATTTTTATCTGCAGGCGTGTGCGATAAAATATCTGTAATATCTTCTTTGAAACCCATGTTAAGCATTTCATCTGCTTCGTCAAGTACGCTGTATGTTATTTTAGAAATATCAACCATATTACGGCTAATCATATCTTTCATACGTCCTGGAGTTGCAACAATAATTTGAGCACCACGTTTTACGTCTCTTGCTTGGTCTTGAATACTAGATCCACCGTAAATAGCAACAACGTTTAAACCTTTACAGTATTTACCGTAAGCTTTAATTTCGTTGGTAATTTGTAAACAAAGTTCACGAGTAGGCGATAAGATTAACCCTTGAGTTGTTCTACTGCTAATATCAATTTTTTGAAGCATTGGGAAACCAAACGCAGCAGTTTTACCTGTTCCTGTTTGTGCTAATGCAACTAAATCTATTTCACTTTCTAATAATAATGGGATGGCTTTGTCTTGGACCTCACTTGGGGTTTCAAAGCCCATATCTGTAATAGCGCGCAATAAGTCTTCATTAAGACCTAAATCTTGGAATGTGTTCATTCTTGTAATAAGTATTCGATTAAAATATGTAAGTGTTACATAAGAAGGGAATCGACATACTTAACCTTAAACTTCCAAGTAACACATCCTCTCTCTGAGGAATTTCAAGCTGCAAAGGTAGTGTTTTATTCCGAATAAACTAATTCTGATTAATTTATTGTAAATCAGTGTTTTAATTTAGGCTTCTAAACTGTTTAAATATTTAACCAATAAGGAAACGGCTTTTCCGCGATGACCTATGGTGTTTTTTTCGCTTAAAGGCATTTCTGCAAAGGTCTGTTTCAATCCTTTAGGTCTAAATATAGGGTCGTATCCAAAACCATCTGTTCCATGTTGTGTTTTAGTAATTTCTCCTTCACAAACACCTGTAAATGTTTCTATTTTATTTTGAAATGATAATGCGATCACGGTTTTAAAATTAGCATCCCTATTTGTGTTATGTTCTAAATCTGATAGCAGTTTTTCCATATTATCTTTGGCATCGCGTTGCGGGCCAGCGAAACGTGCAGAATATACACCTGGTGCACCATTAAGAGCATTTACCTCTAAACCTGTGTCGTCTGCAAAACAATCGAAGCCGTAGTTGTCTTTTACATATTCGGCTTTTTGAATGGCATTACCTTCGATAGTAGGTTGCGTTTCTGGAATATCTTCAAAGCATTCAATATCGGCTAAACTTAAAAGTGTGATATGTCTAGGAATTAAAGACTGAACTTCCTTTATTTTATTTTTATTGTTGGTAGCGAATACGAGTTTCATAGGTTTATTTACAACTTTATAAGGCTAAATTAATATTTTAAAATGATTTTAGACTGATAATTATTAAAACTAGCTTTTAATATAAATCGCAATTTTTTTTGAATAAAACTGATTAAATATGTGATATTTAGTTAAATAGATTTTGATATTAAAATTAAAGCGCTTAAAACTGATTATTTCACAATTATTTATGATGAAAATCATATAAAAATATGCCCTTTATTATTAACTTTATACTAGAACAAAACATACGATCTATGACTATAAACATTCAATACATTCATATGGCGACTAGTGAAGCTATGAATGCACACGTAACCGAAAAACTGAATAAATTAGCATCAAAATTCGATTGGATTATTTCTGCAGAAGTCGTTTTCGATACGATTAAAAAAGAGAAAGAAGATGGTAAAATTTGTAAAATAGAATTGAGTGCTCCGGGGCCCCGAATTTTCGCGTCTTCAAAAGAGAGAACTTACGAGTTGGCCGTTAAAAATACAATCGCAGATTTAGAAATTCAACTTAAAAAACGAAAACATACATTTGTAAATTCTTAATTTACAAGATTTTTAAAGCAACGGATGATCAATTTTATATTTTATCATCCGTTTTTTTATGCACTACATCTAAATCGTAGAGGCTTCACTTAAATCTAGAATTGCTAGTTGCGGGAATTAATGTATTTTTATGAACTCTTCCAAAGTAGATAGATAGAATAGATAAGTTTGGTAGATCGCTATATGATTAAAAGAATTATCATTTTACTACTCGTGCTGTCCAGTTCCGTTACGGCCCAATCTCAAGTTATTAAGAATCTAGATACTTTAGATGTCTGGAAATTAATAGATAAAGTTTTTATAGATCATAACTTAGATAACTATTCGTTGCGTCTGTTTAGTAATTATAAAGTAAAACAATTTCGCATTAAAAATGAAGATAATTTTAAATCGCGTTACATTCCTAATAATAAGTTTGGTTTAGGTTTTGGTTTTGCAAGTAGTAAGTTGTTAATTGATATAGCTTTTAATTTAAAAACGAACAAGGAAAACATTACCAAACGGTTCGATATGCAAGGAACCACCATTTTGGGAAAAAAGAACTATGTTAATTTTTATGTGCAGACCTATCGTGGTTTTAATGTGAAGAATAATTTCGACGAACCTTTTGTGTTTCGCGACGATATTAAATCGGTTACGGTAGGATTTAATGTATTACATACCATTCCGGATATAGAATTTTCTTATTCTATGCTTAAAGCGGGTGTAGATCATTTAGATCGGAAGTTATATATAACGGGTGGTTTTGGTGCTTTTGGTTTTTACGATTACTTTTCGGCAGGCGATAATATTTTAGAGGATTCCAACGGAGAATATTTTAACACTCAAGCGCATGTCAAACGCTATAATAGCAGTGCTATTGGGATCTTAGCTGGGGTAATGTCTGTGTTTAAATTACCACACGATCTTACTGCATCTTGTAATATTATGCCAGGAATGGGGATTATGTACAAGCATGTTACCTTAGAGCAAGGCACTTACAGGCCATCTAAACCTATGATTTATAAAATGGATTATACTTTTGCTTTGGGATATAATACACAACGATACTATCTGAGTTTAATTTATGGCGGTGGGGTATATTCTACAGATTTAGGTTATCAAAATAATTATAGATTTAATCTGACCAAAGCTAAAATTGCAATTGGATATAAAATAGGTTCAGGAAAAAGAACGTATTATTATAAGTAATAGGGCAGAACGCCTTAGCGGTGGTGGTATGGTTCGTTTTTAAGTATCGTAAATGCACGATATAATTGTTCTATAATAAACAAACGAATCATTTGATGAGAGAATGTCATTTTAGAGAGCGAAATTTTCCCTTGTGCTTTGGCGTAAACATCTGCCGAAAAACCATAAGGACCACCAATTACAAATACCAATTGCTTAATCCCGGAATTCATATGTTTCTGAAGGTAATTTGAATACCCTACAGAATCCATTTGTTTCCCATTGTCGTCTAAGAGAATAAGCACATCGGTGGTATTTAATTTTCCTAAAATGAGTTCGCCTTCCTTTTGTTTTTGTTGGTCTTCACTCAGGTTTTTAACCTTTTTTAAATCAGGAATAATTTCAAATTCAAATTTAATGTAGAATCCTAAACGTTTCTGATAATCGTCGATTAAACCTTGTAAAAGTTTATTATCGGTTTTTCCGATGGCCAATAATTTAATGGTCATAATGCTTTAAAAAAGGAATTTATATGAATGTTTTATCCGATAAAATCTATCTCAATTTAGCGTATTTACTAGGGTTAGACTCATGCATAATCTGATAAACGGTTTCGAATATATCTTCTAAAGAGGGTTTAGAGAAATAGTCTCCATCGGTACCATAAGCTGGACGGTGTGGTTTTGCCGTTAATGTTTGAGGCTTACTATCTAAAAATTCGTATGCATTTTGAGTGTTTAAAACTTCATTTAATATATATGCCGAAGCGCCACCTGGAACATCTTCGTCTATAATTAATAAACGATTGGTTTTTTCTACACTTTTTACAATATCATGATTCACATCAAAAGGTAAAAGAGATTGTGCATCGATAACTTCTGCATCTATACCAACTTCCATTAAATCTTTTGCAGCTTGCTCTACAATACGTAACGTAGATCCGTAAGATACTAATGTAATATCCGACCCTTCGCGAAGTGTTTCTACAACGCCAATAGGTGTTTTAAACAAACCAAAATTAGTAGGCTTTTTCTCTTTTAATCGGTAACCATTTAAACATTCTATTATTAATGCAGGTTCGTCAGATTCTAATAAGGTGTTGTAAAATCCTGCGGCTTTAGTCATGTTTCTAGGAACCAAAACATGGATACCACGGACTAAATTTATGATACCACCCATTTGTGAGCCTGAATGCCAAATACCTTCTAAACGGTGTCCTCGAGTACGTATAATTAAAGGTGCTTTTTGGCGTCCTTTTGTTCTGTATTGTAAAGTTGCTAAATCGTCGCTAATAATTTGAAGCGCATACATTAGGTAGTCTAAATACTGAATTTCGGCAATCGGACGTAAGCCACGCATAGCCATTCCTATACCTTGACCAATAATTGTAGCTTCCCGAATACCAACATCGGCAACTCTTAATTCACCATATTTTTCTTGCATGCCTTCAAGTCCCTGGTTAACGTCTCCGATAGTTCCAGAATCTTCTCCAAAGATTAGAGTTTCAGGGTATTTGCTAAATATGGCATCAAAATTATCTCTAATAATTAAACGCCCATCTACATTTTCGGTGTTTTCCGAATAGATAGGTTTAACTTCTGCTATATATTTTACAGATTTATTGCCTTCGCTATATAAGTGAGAACTATAATCTGGTTGTACTTTTTCGAAGTATTTATCTATCCAAATTAAAAGTCTATCTTTTTCGGGTGTGCTTTCGTCTATAATGTAGCGCAATGTTTTTCGAGCTGCTACTATAATATCACGTTTAACAGGCTCGTCTATAGTTTCGAGATCCTTAACAATCTTTAAAATAAAGACCTTATTTACACTTTTGTTAGCGACTAGTTTTAAGATGTTTAATATCTCAGCTTTATCTTTATTGATAGGCTCGACAAATTGAGACCATGATGCTTTTTTACCAACTCTAACTTCTTTCTTTACAGATTTCTCTAAATTTGTTATTTCTTCTTCTGTAGCGAAACCGTTGGTAATAATCCAATTTCGCATTTTGGTATTACAGTCGTTTGCAATTTCCCAAGCTAAACGTTCGCTACTTTTATAACGTTCGTGCGAACCTGAAGTCGAGTGTCCTTGAGGCTGTGTAAGTTCGTTAACATGAATTAAAACGGGTACATGTTGTTCTCTCGAAATTTTACTGGCTTTCTGATATGTTTCAATTAAAGTAGGGTAGTCCCAACCTTGAACACGCAGAATTTCGTAACCTTTACCATCTTCTTCACGTTGAAATCCTTTTAAAATTTCAGATATATTTTCTTTTGTTGTCTGATGTTTAGCATGCACAGAAATACCATACTCATCGTCCCAAACACTTATAATCATTGGGACTTGTAATACTCCTGCAGCATTTATGGTTTCAAAAAACAAGCCTTCACTTGTGCTTGCATTTCCTATAGTTCCCCAAGCCACTTCGTTTCCGTTATCCGAAAAGTTTTTGGTGTAAATTCCTTTAACATGTCTATAAATTTTAGACGCTTGTGCGAGTCCTAAAAGTCGAGGCATTTGCCCCGCTGTAGGCGATATATCTGCACTTGAATTCTTTTGTTTTGTAAGATTTTTCCAATTTCCATTTTTATCTAAACTGTGCGTCGCAAAATGTCCACCCATTTGTCTACCAGCAGACATAGGTTCTATCTCGATATTGGTGTTGGCATAAAGACCAGAAAAGAATTGCTCTACTGTAAGCTCACCAATAGCCATCATAAACGTTTGATCACGATAATAGCCAGAACGGAAATCTCCGTCTTTAAAGGCTTTAGCCATTGCTAACTGCGCGACTTCTTTTCCGTCTCCAAATATTCCGAATTTTGCTTTACCTGTTAGTACTTCTCTACGGCCAAGTAAACTACACTCTCTAGAGGTAACTGCAATTTTGTAATCATTTAAAACTTCGGCTTTAAAATCTTCAAAAGAAAGTCCTTTCATAGTTTCGGGTTCTATTTGCATGGGGATTTTTGGATTGAATTCACAACAAATTTATGGAAATAAAATGGTTATTACAATGTAAATGGTACTTAATGGAATATAGAATTTCTAGTAAAACCTTTGATTCCGATAGCTTAAATGTAGAATTATTAGAATACTCTAAATTTATTGCTAATCTAATAAACAATTTTAGTGTTTAATACCAACGTCGCGTAAATAATCCTAATAATGTTTTTGGAGATAATGTTACAATAAACCTTATTTTTTCGGCGTATTGTGGTTGAGAGACTTCCCATCCTAGATTAGAGTATACCGGGAAGTATAATTCGAAGTAATCGGTGATTAAATTTAAGCGGAATCCTGCATCGTAAACAAATTTTGGTGAGTGCCCATGATTTTTTACTAATCCAGCATCTCCATAAACCTCTAGATATTTCCAAAGTGTGGTTCCAGCATTTAAGGTGGTCATCCATTGGTTTGCAAAAGCAGGATCTAACTTCGATTTAAAGCCTCCTTCTGCAAGTACTAATTCTTGACTTAACAGTCCGTTTTCTTCCGAACGTCCTAAATAGTTATAATCGAAAAGATAATCTGTTGGTCTATCTAACGCAAAACTAAAATAGTCGGTTGTGCTGTAAGTATTATTGTATAGAAAGGTTCCAGCAAATAAACGAAGATTGTAATTTCTGTTGTTTTCAGTCAGTTTTCTGTATTCGAAGTTTACAGCGATTTTACCAAAATTTTTGGCCAATTGTAAATCTGTAAAGCCCGTAATATGATTTTTTAAATTTGGATCGATATTTCCGTAGCGCATATTAAAAACATCGTAATCTGGCTGTCCTTCTTTATCGAATTGATTTGTAGGATCGTCTTCTCTAGAAATACTAATGTATCTAAAGGATAGGTATTGATTTTTGTTATCTCTAAAATCGTCGTTGTTTCTAAAACGGAATTGAACAAAGGGCGCATAAGTTGTGTAAGATAAATCTGGAGCGTAATTAGAATATTCACCGGAAAAACCATAGCGAATAAAATAGAGGTTTTTATCTTCTAATCGGTGCGTATAGCTCAGACTAATATTCCCGATAAGCTGTTTGCTTTTAATAGCATAGCGCGGGCGGATGCTATATAAAAACTCCTTTGGAAGCGCTGTTTTATTATACAAACGGATTCCAGGTGCAAAACCGTCGTAATAGTTATAGGTGAAATCAGGCATGAAAAACACCTGATTATAATACGGATCTTCGATATCTTTAAAAAGCCTAAATTGTAAAGGTTTATTGTTGAAACTAAATCCTTTTAAAGATTTCCAATCGTCCCTTAAATTAAATTCGGGAACAGCCATATCGTAATTTAAAACTAGCCGATCTATACTGTCTTTTGGAATGCTAATTTTTTCTGTATCGGTAACATTATTAATCCAAGTTTTATAGACAATACTATCGTTTTGAAGTCCAAATAAAGAGATGGGCATGCTATTTTTCCTCTTGTTTTTAATGGTGACTTCTAAAGAATCCCCGACAACCTCGTAACTTTTTATTTTATAATCTATTTTATTTCGGGTGCTAATATAATCGGTAAAAAACCAATCGATATCTTTATCTGTGTTACAACGTAGGAGCGTTTCGAAATCCTTGGTAGAGGTTTGTTTTTGTTTATTTAAAGAGATGTAGCTGTTTATAGTATTCTGTACCACATCGTTGTTAAGGTAGTCTTCTAAATATTTTAATCCCAAGCCCGCCTTGTATTTATTCGCGATATTAGAATTAAATTTTATTAATGAATCTTTAGGCATAGATAGTGGCTGATCTAAATTTGAACGTGCCATATGCATGTATAAAAACGTATACTGATTGTTAAACTGAAGCTGAGACGCATGAAAAGAACGAAGTCCCCAAACATTAGAAAGCGTTCCCAAAAGCTTCATGTTTGGATAGTATTCGTCGACATATTTCATTAAATAATACACCTGTAAACCATCGTTTAGCCAATAATCTGCTCGCGGATTTACAATTAGCATGTTTTCAAAATAATTATTTAACGCGGTTTTAATCAGTTTTAATTCATATTGAAAATGATTTGGAAACGGACGAATAAAATTAGGTAGTTGATTTAATCCATAAATTGGATTTTTCTTATAATCAATTTCGGTAAGTAATAACTTTTCATTTGGATAATCACCAAAATTTTCGGTAATAAATGTGATGATTTTATCTGTGATTATAATGCGTTCAAGGTCATTTAATTTTTCTTCGTTTATGTTAGTTACTACAGAAAAAGAATCATTACCAGTAGTGCTAAAATTGGATGTTTTTTTTAGAAATAACTTCGAATCTACACTGTTTTTTCCCGATAGCGTAAGAATGGTGTTACCCGCCTCACTCTGCGTATGGGTTGTTTTTAGCTCGGAAATTAAGGTGTAATAGCTCGGAAATTCAATTTCTAAATTTAAATCGGATAGCGGTATATATAGGTCGTCTAAATCTTTATTACTATAATAATGCCATGAGCCATTGTAAACCGCTGGAGTGATATACCAATACCTTAAGTTAAAATCGTTTGTATTTGTCCAACCATAACGAGTAAAATTATCACTTGGGACTTGTACAATGTAGTTTAAACTAATGTTGTAAGTTTCTCCGCCTTGGAGAGGCTCTGCGAGTTTAATTTTTAAAACATCTGGATGCTCTTTAACACGAGCAAATTCTAGATTGGTGTGGTTTTGAGAAATGCTTGTAATAACCGTAAATCCGCGATCTTCACTTTTAGCAAAGTGAAAATTTGTTTTATATTCTTCGGTAAAACGTTTTGCTAAAGGTGTTGTTTTTGTAGAATAACTATTGGGCCAATCGTTTAAATAGATGGCATGAAGTGTATCTTGAGTGGTGTTTTGATACTGAATGGTTTGAGAAATACTAATTTGTTTAGTCGCGACATCGAAGGAGGCTTTTACGTCGATTTTATTCTGACCGTAAGCAACCATATGGGTTAAAATAAAAATAATGAAGCAACTAAGTTGTAATCTCAATGTAGGGTTTTAAATTTTTAATTGTACAGTGTAATATCGTTCAAACGCCATCGCTTTATGTTGTAATCTCAATATAATGTGACAGCGTTTGAAAGATAAATTTTTAAACGAATTTATGCACTTTAATTGTGTTAAAAATTTAAGCTAAAATTAGACTCGTCGTAAAACTCATTAAGAATTTCAACAACTTCATCTTCAGTGTCTACTAAGTGAATTAAGTCTAAGTCTTTAGGACTAATGGTTTTATGTTTATCACGCATAGTTGCTTTAATCCAGTCAATTAAGCCTTCCCAGTAGTCTTTTCCTACTAAAATAATTGGGAATTGTTCTATTTTACCGGTCTGAATTAAAGTTATCGATTCGAATAATTCGTCTAAAGTTCCAAAACCTCCAGGAAGTACTACAAATCCTTGAGAATATTTTACGAACATTAATTTTCTCACAAAGAAATAATCAAAATCCAAACTTTTATCCGCATCAATATACGGGTTGTCGTGTTGCTCGAAAGGAAGTTCTATATTAAGTCCAACCGACGTTCCGCCTCCTAAATGCGCACCTTTGTTTCCTGCTTCCATAATTCCTGGTCCGCCACCAGTAATCACACCGTAGCCTGCATCAACAATTTTATTAGCGACGCGTTCTGCCAATAAGTAATATTTATCTTCTGGTTTGGTTCTTGCCGATCCAAAAATGGACACGCAAGGTCCAACGGTACTCATTTTTTCAAATCCGCTTACAAACTCACCCATGATTTTAAAAATCGCCCATGAATCGTTTGTTTTTATTTCATTCCAACCTTTTGGATGTTGTTTTTTAGTCATAATTATAATTTTTATTCTAATTCCTTCTTAAGGAATTTCGCTGTGTAACTTTTTTTGTGTTTTGCAACTTCTTCAGGTGTCCCTTCTACAATCACTTTTCCACCGCCTTTTCCACCTTCGTAACCGATATCGATAATGTGATCTACAGTTTTTATTACATCTAGATTATGTTCAATAATTAGAACCGTATTTCCTTTATCTGCGAGTTTGTTTAGTACAATCATAAGCACACGAATATCTTCAAAATGAAGTCCTGTAGTAGGTTCATCTAATATGTAGAATGTATTTCCGGTATCGCGTTTGCTTAATTCTGTTGCTAACTTTATACGTTGCGCTTCTCCTCCCGAAAGGGTTGTACTTTGTTGTCCAAGTGTAATATACCCCAATCCAACATCTTGGATGGTTTTTACTTTTTTATGAATTTTAGGAATGTTCTCGAAAAACGGAACGGCATCGTTAATCGTCATGTTTAGCACATCGCTAATCGATTTTCCTTTATATCTAATTTCTAAAGTTTCTCTATTAAAACGTTTCCCTTGGCAGGTTTCGCATTCAACATAAACGTCTGGTAAGAAGTTCATTTCTATAACACGTAAACCACCACCTTGACAGGTTTCGCAACGTCCGCCTTTAACATTAAAACTAAAACGTCCCGGTTTATATCCACGGATCATGGCTTCCGGAATCTTTGCAAATAAGCTTCTAATTTCTCCAAAAACACCAGTGTACGTTGCAGGATTACTTCGTGGTGTTCTTCCAATGGGTGACTGATTAATATCAATAACCTTATCTAAATGTTCTAAACCTTTTATACTTTTATAAGGCATTGGTTTTTTAACGCCGTTAAAGTAGTAAGCATTTAAAATAGGGTAGAGGGTTTCGTTAATTAAAGTCGATTTACCACTTCCTGAAACACCTGTAACACCTATCATTTTTCCTAATGGAATAGAAATGCTAACATTCTTTAAATTATTTCCAGTACAGCCTTTAAGTGTTAAAAACTCACCATTACCTTCTCGACGTTTTTTAGGAACTTCAATTTTCTTGGTACCGTTTAAATACTCGGCGGTTAAGGTGTGTTGCTTTAATAATTCGGTAGGTGTCCCTTCACTAATTATTTCGCCACCGTAACGTCCTGCTTTTGGTCCGATATCAATCACGTAATCGGCACGTTCTATCATGTCTTTATCGTGTTCTACTACAATAACAGAATTTCCTACGTCACGCAGAGCAATTAAAGAGTTTATTAATTTTTCGTTATCTCGCTGGTGTAATCCAATACTAGGCTCGTCTAAAATATAAAGTACGCCAACCAATTGCGAACCAATTTGAGTTGCCAATCGGATACGTTGTGCTTCTCCTCCCGAAAGAGATTTAGAACCTCGGTTTAACGACAAATAATCTAGCCCAACATCTAATAAAAACTGAAGACGTGTGGTGATTTCTTTAATAATTTCTTCTCCAATTTGGAGTTGCTTGGACGATAATTCTTTAGTTATATTTTTAAACCAAACCGATAAATCGCTAATGTCTTTATTTGCTAGTTCGGCAATATTTAAACCATTAACTTTAAAATATAACGACTCTTTTCTCAGGCGCGTACCACCGCATTCTCCGCAGTCTACTTTATCCATGTAGTCTTTTGCCCAACGTTTTAAGGTTGTAGTTTGTGCATTTTCAAACTGACTTTCGATAAAATTGGCAACACCTTCAAAATCTATTTTATAATCGCGAGTAATCCCTAAAGTTTTACTTTCTACAGAAAATTTTTCTTTACCACCATATAAAATCATCTGTTTAGCGGCTTCCGGAATGTCTTTATAAGCATCGGTCATACTAAATCCGAAATGCTGGGCGATAAGTTGTAATTGTTTAAAAATCCAACTGTTTTTTTCTGGTCCATGTGGCGCCAAAGCACCCGCTTTAATCGACAATTTAGGATCAGGAATTATTTTAGATTCGTTAACCTGATATAATTGTCCGATACCATTACATTTCGGGCAAGCTCCTTTTGGAGAGTTAAACGAAAAGTTATTCGGTTCCGGATTTGGATAAGAAATACCTGTAGACGGACACATAAGTAAACGACTAAAATAGCGCGCTTCTTGAGTGTCGTGATCGATAACCATTAACACATCGTCTCCATGATACATGGCTGTGTTTATGCTTTCAGAAAGTCGTTTATCGTTATCTGCTGTGTCATCAATTTTTAACCTATCGATAACTATTTCAATATCATGAACTTTATAACGATCTAATTTCATGCCTTTAACTAGGTCACGAATTTCACCATCGGCTCTTACTTTTACAAAGCCTTGTTTGGCAATTTGCTCGAATAATTCGCGATAATGACCCTTACGAGAGCGAATAACGGGAGCAAGTATATTTATACGTTTCCCTTGGTAGTCTTCAATAATTAATTTTTTGATTTGCTCGTCGCTATAGCTCACCATTTGTTCGCCTGTGTTATAGCTGTAAGCATCACTGGCTCTGGCATAAAGCAGACGTAAAAAATCGTAAATTTCGGTAATGGTACCAACGGTAGATCGTGGCGATTTACTCGTTGTTTTTTGTTCTATTGCGATTACAGGGGAAAGACCATCAATCTTATCTACATCAGGTCGTTCTAATCCGCCTAAAAACTGACGAGCATAGGCAGAAAAAGTTTCAATATAACGCCGCTGCCCTTCGGCATAAATAGTGTCGAAAGCTAAAGACGATTTTCCACTTCCTGATAAACCGGTAATTACCACTAGCTTGTCTCTAGGAATAGAAACGTCAATGTTTTTTAAGTTGTGCACTCGGGCACCTTTAACTTCAATAAATTCTTCGAAATTGCTCATAGAAATGCAAAGTTACAAAGATACAGAATTATAGATGAAAAAGGAAGCCCGTTATATCTTAGTATAGTGTTAAATAAATGATGCTATAAGATTAAAAACAGAGGGGTTTATCTAAGTCCTCGTTTTGAATTTGGGATAAAATAAAAGCCGATGTATAATCCATCAGCTTTTAACTCTTTTCCGGTATCTACAAGATTAACTCATAATATATAGAATGAGTAGAGATGCTATAAAAATTAAGAAAGGCAAAATCCACTTGGTATTAGGCGCTTCAGTTTTCTTTCTTTTATGTGTTCTTACTCTGGTCTTTTTTTCAGGCTTTACATGCTGACTTTGTTTTAGAAAAGCCGGCAACTCGCTTGGAGCCTGCTTTGCAATTTGATCTTGTTGAGAAAGAAGTGCTTGCTTTAAGGTTTCTGTAGTATATTCTGATTTGCGAATATATGCAAGAATCATTGGCGCAGTCATAAGCATAATTCGCGATACAGAAGTCTTCTTAACACCCGTAACATTCACTAAAATATCAAATAAACTAGATTGTTTGTTGCCAAAAAGCAGATTTAGCATGGTGGTTCCAGCTTCGACAGTGGTTTTTTTTCTGTCGCTAGAAAGTGATCTTGGTAAATCTAAAAGTACACCAGATGTGTCTAAGTCGTTGCTATTTGCTAGACTCATTATTAAATCCATTGTTGTGCTATCGTTGGTTTTATTAAGCATTCCCATTAAAAGGGTAGGGATAGCATTAGTTATAGATTTAAACACATTAGCTTCGGTTTCTCCTAATGTGTCTGATGCTTGTGTGATTAGGTCGGGAGTAAGGTAATTATTCAAGGATTTTAATAAATCGTTATCCATGTCAATTCGGTTAGTTATTTAGTCAAAATTAGTAAATTTAATCTTTTCAATCTGAATTTTCACCGTGTTTTTGAATAATACTATCTGATAGTCCTTTTAAAGGAATGATAAAAATAGGATGTAATCTATGAGTAATTTAACGAAATATTCATCTTTATTGATTAAAAAATGAAAATGTGAGTACTAGAATTATTAAATTTTAAATACGTGGTTTTTTGCTTTAAAGCGAAATCCTAAATAAAAGAACATTTATGATTCCTAGGTCCACATTTATTTAAAATAAATTAATAGAAAGGCACACGGTGTGGTAACCAAAATTATGGAAGCAACTCATTGTTGGAAGCTGTATTCGCAAGGTTTTATAAAAAATTAAATAGCTGTTTTAATGTCTGTAATGTCTAAACCTAAAAACAATAATTTATGAGAATCAGGCAGTTGAGCTCCCGTTTCTGTAGTCGTCCAATTGCTCCAAGACGCTTCTAAACCTTCAATTGGTAAAATTGAAACCCACATTTTAAAAGCGGTAGGTTTATAGTCTTGGTCTAATAACCACATATACGAATCACCTGGTGTACTTCCTCCAGAAGTGTAAGAAATTAAAAGGCCTTGTTCGTTATTTTCTAGCGGTACTAAGCTACGTGTTGTACCTGCATCGAATACTTTGTAAGGCGCTATTAACCAAAAGGAATCGTTATTAAAATAGTCTACTGCTTTTGTAATATATGCTTTGGCATCTGCAGGATTTAAAGTGTCTTTGTTTTTTATAACCCGACTTGAATTGGGTGTGTTTAATTGTAAATCTACTTTGATATCTTTCCAATAGACTTCACAAAAATTTTCACTCTTTTTCCATTTATAGTGATGACGATTATTAAAAGTCCACTCAATATAATTGGTGTTTTTATACGCTTTGTAATCTAAGGCATCCAACATGTTTTGAGCGACAACATCGGCAGCTTTGGTGGGTGTAGATTCTGGTAAATCTTCATTATATTTAAAATATAAATACCCAAAAAACAACATACTAGGCAGGGTGAAGAATATTATAATTCCAGCAACGATTTTAAGGATTTTTTTTGCAGACATATAGATGATTTAAAAGTGCAAATTTACGATTTATAATCCGATTGCAGTATCATCTCCACGATAATCTGCTCCGGCTTCTAGCGTTCCATCTTCTCGTTTTAAGATACCATCTACACGACCAATTATTGGCGCATCCTTTTCGTTAATAAGATAGCCTTTAGCTTCTAGTTCTGAAATGGTTTTACGATTGAATTTATTAGGTTCCATTAAAACTTCGTCAGGTAGCCATTGATGATGAAAACGTGGTGCATTCACTGCTTCTTGCATGCCCATATTAAATTCGTGCACGTTTAAAATGGTTTGCAATACACAGGTAATTATGGTGGAACCTCCAGGCGTTCCTACCGACATATAAAGCTCGCCATTTTTCTCGACTATAGTTGGTGTCATCGAACTCAGCATACGTTTTTGTGGTGCAATGCTATTGGCTTCAGCTCCAATTAATCCAAACATATTTGGTTCGCCTGGTTTACTGCTAAAATCGTCCATTTCGTTATTTAAAAAGAATCCCAATTCCGAACAGTATAATTTAGACCCATAAGCCCCATTTAAGGTGGTTGTCACGGCGATGGCGTTTCCAAACTGGTCGACTATAGAATAATGCGTGGTTTCGTCGCTTTCAACCAGTTCTACATTCCCATGTGTTAAAGACGATGATAGTGTGGCTTGATCGAAAGATACATTAGACATTCTATCTTTTAGATAGGCATCGCTTAACAAGGTTTCGGTTGGTATGTCCACAAAATCTGGGTCGCCTAAATAGTAGCTTCTATCGGCATAGGCACGACGTTCTGCTTCTGTAATAATCTGAATGGCTTTAGTACTGTTATGTCCGAATACTTCTAAATCGTAAGGTTCTATCATGTTCATTATTTGTCCTAAGCAAATTCCTCCACTAGAGGGCGGGGACATAGAAATAATTTTTAAATCGTCGTAATTAAAAACTACTGGCGTGCGCCACTTGGCTTCATAATTTGCTAAGTCTTCTTCAGTAATAATGCCTCCATTATCTTGAATAAATTTCGCTAAAGTTTTTGCAATGTCGCCTTTGTAAAATCCATCTTTCCCTGTGGCCATAATTTTTTCTAAGGTAGTCGCTAATACAGGATATTTTATGGTGTCGTTTGCTTTCCAATCGGCATCAAAAATAATAGTGTCTTTATTAACCTCTTGAAATAAAGGACGTTTTGCTTGAATACGGAGGGCTTGTTTATCTGTAACAACTACGCCACGTTTGGCCAAGGCAATTACAGGTTTTAATATTGTAGATACCGGTAACGTTCCAAATTTTTCATGCGCAGTAAATACACCGGCAACGGTTCCTGGAACACCAATAGCCATACTTCCAAGTGTGCTTTTATTAGGAATTACGTTTCCATTGTTGTCTAGGTACATGGATTTTGTGGCACCCATTGGGGCTTGTTCACGATAATCTAGTGCGCCAATATCTCCGTTGTTTAATCTATAGACCATGAAGCCACCACCACCTAAATTCCCCGCATAAGGATATGCTACAGCAAGTGCTAATTCTGTGGCCATCATGGCATCGAAAGCATTACCACCTTGTTTTAAAATAGAAGTTCCTATTATAGAAGCTTCTTTTCTAGCGGAAACAACCATGGCCTTTTGTGAGGTAACTCCTGTTATTTTCTCCTTAGGCGTAGGTAAAGATTCTTTACAAGATGAAAAGCACAGTAAACTTATAAAAAGGTAAAATATAAACTTCATATTGTCTTTAAAATGGTATTTAATTTAGTGTGTGAAAACTGACATAAGTCTTCGAAAAACGACGTGAATTCGGCTTCAAATGCGTTGTAATGGGTTTGTAATTCTGTTATAGATAATTGCATGTTCGATAGATTTTTAGTCCGGTTATCCATCCCAATAAGCACTTTTTCTATGCCATCGATGGTGGCGTAAGTTACCAGCCAGTTACCTTTAGTCATGTATGGTAAAAGATATTGGGTGCGTTCTGGTAAATTTTCATAATTAGTCTGAAGTAACGTGTAGAACTTTTGTGCATAATCTTCTAATGGCACATCGGAATAATTACTCCAGTTTTTAGCCAAAAAATGGTCGTAAAAAATATCGACTATAATTCCTGAATAATGACCATAATTTTTGTGTAAACGTTTTTTACTTTGTTTTACGGTTGGATGTGCATCTGTAAATGTATCAATTTGGCGATGCAATAAAATACCGACTTGAATGGCTTTTGGGAATTTCTGATACGATTTTCCTGTGATACCATTTCCATCGGCAATAAAATTTCCGATAGTTACCTGTTCATGGTCTTCAGAAAGATAAATATGAGCTAAATAATTCATTTGGGGAATTTACAAATTCAAAATATAAGATTACCATAATGAAATATTATATTTGTTGAAACTTAAACTATTTTATGACACTAATTAAATCAATTTCAGGAATACGAGGCACCATTGGAGGTGCTGTAGGAGATAATTTAACTCCTATTGATGCCGTTAAATTTGCGGCGGCCTATGGAACATGGATCAAGAAGCAACGTAATAAAGAAGATTACAGAGTCGTTGTGGGGCGTGATGCTCGAATTTCTGGAGAAATGATTCAGAGTTTAGTTATGAATACTTTGGTTGGGATGGGAATTCATGTTATCGATTTAGGTTTGTCTACCACACCAACTGTAGAAATTGCTGTGCCTTTAGAACATGCCGATGGTGGTATTATCTTAACAGCAAGTCATAATCCTAAACAATGGAATGCACTAAAATTATTAGATGCTAAAGGCGAGTTTTTAAATGCTGAAGAAGGCGCTAAAATATTAGAATATGCTGAGGCCGATACAGTTCAGTTTGCAGATGTAGACAGTCTAGGAGAAATTTCTATAAATGATGCCTATATAGATATACATATCGATGAAGTTTTAGATTTACCATTAGTAAATGTAGATGCTATTAAAGATGCAAAATTTAAAGTCGTTGTGGATGGTGTGAATTCTACAGGAGGATTAGCTATTCCATTACTTTTAGAGCGATTAGGTGTTGAAGCGGTAAAATTATTCTGTGAGCCAAACGGACAATTTCCTCACAATCCCGAGCCTTTAAAAGAGCATTTAACCGATTTATCTGAAGCGGTTGTGAAAGAACATGCCGATTTTGGAATTGTAGTCGATCCTGATGTAGATCGTTTAGCCTTTATGGACGAAAATGGTGAGATGTTTGGTGAAGAATACACGCTTGTGGCTTGTGCCGATTATGTATTGAGTAAAAATCCAGGGAACACTGTTAGTAATATGAGCTCGACACGTGCACTTCGAGATGTTACTGAAAAACATGGCGGAACGTACGAAGCAAGTGCTGTTGGAGAAGTGAATGTAGTAACGTTAATGAAGAAAAATAATGTAGTTATTGGAGGAGAAGGTAATGGCGGCATTATCTACCCAGCCTCTCACTATGGTCGTGACGCCTTTGTTGGTGTGGCATTATTTTTAAGTTTATTAGCAGAGAAGAAAATGTCGGTTAGTGCATTAAAAGCATCATACCCGCAGTATTATATGAGTAAAAAGAAAATTGCGTTAACACCTCAATTAGATGTAGGCGGTATTTTAAAAGCGATGGAAGAGAAATATGCATCGGAAGACATTACAACTATAGATGGTGTAAAAATAGATTTCCCTACCAATTGGGTGCACCTACGTAAAAGTAATACAGAGCCTATAATTCGTATTTATACAGAAGCCGGTAGCCAAACAGAAGCTGATGAATTAGCAGATCGCTTTATAGCTGAAATCTCTGAAATTGCAGGTTTGTAATTTCTTAAATTGTAGATAATATATTGACCTTATAAGTTTTAGAAACTTGTAAGGTCTATTTTTATGTAATATGGACCAATAGTCTATAATATTTTGTTTGTTCGAGAATTATGATGAAGAGAAATGCTTTCTGGCCTATCGAAAATTTATCGTAAAATTTGAAGTGAAAACAACGTGAAATTTCAGGCTGTCTGAGCTAGACGTATTTTTTTGTTATCTATAATTTTCATAGCGAGTTCCTGAAATTTAGGTGTTGAGCGATAAATTTAGATAAAGATTCGTAAGCCTAGATTTTTTTGGTTCGTTTTTTCATCAATGGAAAAAATGAACAGCAAGAGTTTTTAGGTTGATTACAAATGGGTGTGAAATTTTTGTTTTTAACTACTGAAATTCCGCTGGTACATTATCCCGATGTTTCCAACGTTTGTGGGTCCATAAATAATATTCTGGAGCTTCTTCAATTTGTTTCTCGACTTTTCTTAAGAATAAATCGGTAATCTCGTAATCTTTATAGTCTTTAGCATGTTCTGCTAGTAATTCGAAAGTGGTTTCGTAATACCCGCGTTTTAAGCGCTTTGTTTTAAAAAAAACTACAGACATGTCTAATCGTTTCGAAAGCATTTCGGCACCTGTGTACACAGGGACTTTAATCCCCATAAAATCGGCCCAATAATGTGCACTATGTAATTTAGGAGATTGGTCCGACACAAATCCGCAAATATTTAAATCGCCATTTACTTTGGCACGCATTAATGTAGGTACAGTTTCCTTGGTTGTAATTAGGTAACTGTCGTATTTTGCTCGTATTTTTTTTACTAATTTATCGAAATAAGGATTTCTTAATTTTTTATAAACAGCGTACCCTTTTACATCGATATAAGATTGTAACACAAAGATCCACTCCCAGCTACCATAGTGGGCACACATTAAAGCCACACTTTTATTATTATCTATTAAATCTTGAATAACGTCTAAACTTTGAAATTGGAAGCGCTTTTTCATTTCAGCATCAGAAATGGTTAACGATTTCATAGATTCAACAGTCATGTCGCATAAATGATGATAAAATGCTTTGGTAATACGCGTTTTTTCTACTTCAGATTTATTTGGGAATACCAAATCTAAATTCATTTTTACTACTTTTCTTCTGTAACCAATAATATGATATAATAGTACATACAAAAAATCTGAGAATGCGTATAGCATCCTAAAGGGAAGTATAGAAATTAACCAAATAAATGGATAAACAAGAATATAAGCGAGGAATTGCATTATTTAGTTTTAGTTTTGCAGTAACAAATATATAGTATATTTGAATGATAAGATTATAGTTTATGGGTAATTTAAGTTTAGTGACTATTGTAATTATTGTAGCCAATGTAATTATATCGATGAAAGGCTTCAACGATTTTTCGTTTTTTGAAAAATATAAATTTAATGTAGGTGCCATAAATCGTGGTGAAAAATTGAGAATATTTAGTTCTGGTTTTTTACATGTAGATACATCCCACTTGTTTTTTAATATGTTTACGCTTTATTTTTTTGCCGACGTTGTGGTGTCGTTTTTGGGCAATTTTAATTTTATAGTAGTATATGTGGTAAGCTTAGTTTTAGGAAGTTTACTGTCTTTATATTTTCATAAAAATGAATACCAATACAGTGCAGTAGGAGCGAGTGGTGCGGTAACGGGAATCTTATATTCGGCGATTTTATTGCAACCTAATATGAGTTTATATATGTTTTTTATTCCGATACCTATTCCAGCGTATGTGTTTGGAATTGGTTATTTGTTGTATTCTATTTATGGGATGAAAAATCGAGTGGGAAATATTGGTCACGATGCCCATTTTGGTGGTGCTATTGGAGGATATATTACTACATTAATATTACTTCCTATGCTATTTAAAACCAACTTATTAATGGTTGGTTTATTGGCAATTCCGATTATTATTCTCTTTGCTATGCACAAGACAGGGAAGCTTAATTGATATATTAAGTTTGAATACTTGGTATGTAGAACTTAGAACATAAGTCAAGATATAAGAAGTAGGGCAACGTTCAGATTATATTAATATTTTTAGTGTAAAAATTGGTAGGAATTCGTGCTGATTTATAACTTTCTCAATTCTCAATTCTCAATTCTCAATTCTCAATTCTCAATTCTACCTTAATAGCTTTAATTATTAACGCTATCGATGCTGTTCGTTTACATTTTATTAATTTTTTCTATCTTAGAATTTGATTAAGAATGTATTATGAATCCGCTATAAGGTAAATGCGCTTTAAAACTATAAATTACAATCAGAACTATCCATATGTTTTATGTGGTATATTTTTGTTGTTTTTTAGTTGTTCTCCAAAATTTTCAGAGATATCACTTCCCATTGAAGATGTTAAAGAATTTTCGACCACCGGAGAACGGGTTTTAGAAGATAAATGGTGGATGGCCTTCGAAGACGACCAGCTCAATACGTTAATAGATAGTGCCATGCAGCGTAATTTCGATTTGGCGGCAACTTGGCAACAATTCTTAGCTACGCAAGCAACAGTTTCCATAGAAACCTCAAATCTATGGCCTCAAATTGATGCTGGTGCTCAAACCGCGGAAAATTTTCCGCTTAATGATTTTACTGGAGGTGAAAATACACAAATAGGATTATCTGCATCTTATGAAATAGACTTATGGGGCCGACTACGAACGGCCGTTCAAGCGGAAAAATTTAGGGCAGAAGCCAACTTGTACGATTACCGAGCGGCAGCCATTTCCTTATCTGCCGAAATAGCAACAACATGGTACGAGTTACTTGCTGCTAAAAAACAATTACAAATTACCGACGACCAAATTCAGACGAATCAAGACATTATTAAACTGATGCGATCTCGTTTAGTTGGCGGACAAATACGTTCGGTAGATATTCTTAGGCAAGCGCAATTATTAGAGAGTACTAAAGAACAGCATATAATTTACAGTACGAATTTACAAATTTTAGAAAATCGCTTAGCTGTACTCTTGGGGAGACAACCACAAGAATCCTTAGTGTTTTCAGAACACTTTTTTCCTAATTTACCAGAACTTCCGGCAACAGGATTGTCTTTAGAATTGGTACGTCGAAGACCAGATTTACAACAATCGTATGCCGTTTTACTTGCTGCAGATCGCGATATGGCTGCTGCTGTTCGGAATAAATATCCGAGAATTTCTATAAATATAGACGGACAACTACGCTCTAATAATTTCGCTAATCTTTTCGAAAACTGGGCCTATTCTCTAGCTGGAAATATATTGGCTCCGATTTTTTATGGTGGACAATTACAAGCAGAAGTCGAACGAGCAGAAGCCATCAAACAACAACGTTTATTCGAATATGGACAAACAACATTGGTGGCGTTTCAGGAAGTCGAAGACGGCCTTATTCAAGAGGTAATGCAAAAGAAACGTACGGAAAATATTAACCGTCAGTTAGAACTATCTCAAAAAAGTAACAAGCAATTACGAATTGAATTTTTAAATGGATTTAGCCCGTATTTAGATGTGCTAATCGGTTTAAACCAAGAACAGCAATTGCGCCGTGATTATGTAGATGCACAATTACGTCAAATTCTCATGCGGATTAGATTGTATAGAGCTCTAGCAGGAAGTTTCGATACAGGACGAACACTTGAAGATTGATATAAAAGAACAGAACATTATGAATACTAAAAAAATACTTTGGATTTGCCTGGCCATTCTTATGCTTGGTATACTCATTACTGTACTTATCTTTTCTACCGAGCCCGAGGCTAAACAAGAAGGTGCAAGTATTGAAACCGCTATTTTGGTAGACGTTGTCCCTGTAAAAAAAGGAACATTCGAGCCTACAATTGTGGCTACAGGAACTGTTCAGGCTGTAGAAGATATTAATTTAAGTCCGCTAGTTTCCGGTCAAGTTGTTCGCAGAGCAGCCGCTTTTACTCCGGGAGGATTTGTGAAAAAGAATCAGGTGCTGTTGCAAATCGATCCTTCAGATTATAGAAATACGTTAGCATTACGCCAGAGTGAACTTATGCAAATTCAGACCACGCTACATACCGAAATGGGGCGCCAACAAATAGCACAACAAGACTTAGAACTTATTGCTGGAGATTCTCTTTTTGGAGACAATCCTCTGTCGGAAGAAGAGCGTCAATTAGTGCTTAGGCAACCACAGCTTAATGCGGTTAAAGCAAATATTTCGGCCGCTGAATCTTCTGTAGATCAAGCCCGATTAAATCTAGACCGTACGACAATTCGGGCGCCTTTCGATGCACATATTTTAAGTCAGAATGTAACCCAAGGATCATTGGTGACACAAGGCGATGATTTAGGGCGCTTGGTAGGTATAGATTTTTATTGGATTATGGCCACAGTGCCTGTAGGTAAGTTGAAATGGCTAAGTTTTCCAAATGAAGCGGACAAGCAAGGAGCTCTAGTTCGCATTGAAAATTCATCAGCCTGGCGTAAGGGCGCTTTCCGAGAAGGCTATTTAGATAAACAAATTGGAGCGCTTGACGGGCAAACACGATTAGCACGGGTTTTGGTAAAAGTTAAGGATCCTCTGGCAACAACTTCAGAATTAAAAGGACAACCCAAACTCATGATAGGCACCTTTGTAGCGGTAAGTATACAAGCCGACCCCATAGAAAATGTAGTGAAACTGAGTCGAGATTATGTAAGAAGTAACGAAACGGTTTGGGTGATGAAAGCCGATAAATTAGAAATACGAAAGGTTGAAATTGTGTTAACAGATGATACACACGCTTATATAAGCGACGGATTAAAAGATAATGAACATGTGGTAATTACGGAACTAAGTACTGTAAGCGAAGGTATAGACTTAAGGACAGCAAAGGAAGGACAGTAATCTAAATGCGATTATAAAACAATGGAAGAGCAGGACGATATACATAAAGGAAAGGTGAGACGAAAAGAAGGTGCCATAGCATATATGGCTAGGAATTCTATTGCTACTAATTTATTAATGTTGCTCCTTCTTGTTGGTGGTTTGTTTACCATGTACAACATTCAAAAGGAAGTGTTTCCTGAATTTCAACTTGATTTTGTAGAGGTTTCTGTAGCTTATCCGGGCGCCTCACCTGCCGAAGTCGAGCAAGGTGTATTGCAACCGGTAGAAGAAGCCGTAAGAGGCATGCAAGGTATTAAAGAAATTGTTTCAGAAGCCAGTGAAGGTTCAGCAGAAATAAGTATTGAATTGGTGGCTGGATCAGAGCGTATGCAAGTCTTTCAGGATATTGACCAAGCGATTAATCGAATTCGGACCTTTCCAGATGATATTGAACGGCCCGAAGTGAGATTACAATCACGGCAACGCGATGTGCTTCAAATTGGACTTTATGGCGATGCCGATATTTGGACATTAAGAGAAGTTGCAGAACGGTTGCGGACTAGATTATTAAGTAATTCTGAAATCACTCAAGTCGAATTAGGAAATGTGCCGGAATACGAAACTCGCATTGAGATCCCAAGACAAACACTTCAGAAATATAATTTGACGCTAGGGCAGGTTGCAGCAATTATTCAACAAAGTAGTAACGATGTGCCTGCTGGAGCAATTCAAACGCAGAGTGGAGAGATTTTACTTCGTATGCAGGAGCGTAAGCAATGGGCTAAAGAATATGGAAATATTACCATAATATCATCGGAAGATGGTGGGAAAGTGACGTTAAATGATATCGCTACAATTACCGACGGCTTTGAAGAAACGGGATTCCACGGACAATTCAATCAGCAGAATTATGTAGAACTTCGCATCTTTAGAATCGGAAATCAATCACCTTTAGATATCGCCGATATCACGATGGAGATTATGGAAGATTTTCAATTACCTCCAGAAATAAAATACCGAACAGATAGTAATCGCGCAGCCGACTATAAAGAACGCTTAACTTTATTAACAGAAAACGGCGTACTTGCGGTAGTAATTGTACTTATTATCTTGACACTGTTCTTAGAGTATCGTTTAGCCTTTTGGGTGATGATGGGAATGACTGTTTCCTTTATTGGAGGGATGATTTTATTACCGTTAATAGGTGTTAGTGTGAATATGATTTCGATGTTCGGGTTTCTAGTTGTACTCGGAATTGTGGTCGATGATGCGATTGTAGTGGGTGAAAATGTGTACGAATACCGGCAGAAAGGTCTTAGTCCGATACAAGCTGCAATTGCGGGAGCAAAAGATGTGTCATCACCTGTCACATTTAGTATCGTAACAACAATTATAGCATTCGTTCCTTTATTATTTATGCCAGGCGAAACAGGGAAGTTTTGGCAACCACTTCCAGCTGTTGTTATTGTGATTTTGGCCGTGTCTTTGCTTGAAGCGCTGTTTATTTTACCGTCTCATTTAGGTCATCTTAAAAAGAAAAAAAACAAAAATAAGTGGATCGAAAAACTAGAAGGTTGGCAACAGTCTTTCGCAAAAGGTTTCGATAAACTTATCGATAAGCATTACCGACCATATTTGGATATCTGTTTAAAATATAGATATATCACGCTTAGTGCAGCCCTAGCTCTTTTATTAGTTGTGGGTGGTTACGGACTTAGTGGCCATATGGGAATGATTATGATGCCTGAAGTGGCGGCCGACGAAATTGAGGCGGGAGTGCGTTTGCCCGTAGGAACAACGCCAGACCAAGCTGCGAAAGTCGCACATAACATTTCGGAATCGACGCAGCGTATGTTCGAAGAGCATAATCTTTATGAAGTTGCTGAAGGGATAAAAACCAACGTGCGCGGTCAGAATTTTATTGATGTAGAAATAGTGATGTTGCCACCTGATGAACGTGATATTACTGCTGCCGAAGTGATTGCTTTGTGGCGAGATAATATTGGAGATATTGAAGGTGTAGACCAAATTACTTTTGAAGCAGAACGTGGTCCAGGTGGCGCACGTCAAGATATTAGTGTCGATTTGAGTCATTCAGATATTGATGTTTTAGAGCGGGCCAGTAAAGCTTTTGTAGAACGTATGGATGCCTTTACAAATACTCGAGATGTTACAGATAATTACAATAAGGGTAAAATGCAATACGACTTTAAATTGTTGCCGCAAGGTCGGAATTTAGGACTCACATCAGATGAAGTTGGGCGTCAGGTTCGGAATGGTTTTTTTGGTGCTTTAGCGTTGCGGCAATTACGTGGAATGAATGAAATTGAGATTCGTGTAAAATTACCCATAGAAGAACGTAAGGATATTAAAAATCTAGAAAAATTTCTCATACAAACGCCTGATGGTGTTGAGGTGCCGTTAATGGATGTGGTCGAAATTGAAGAACGTGAAGCTTTTAGTACTATTAATAGGAGAGATGGTAGACGCGTTGTAAATGTAGGTATGGATGTCGAACCAGCGAATGCCGCTGGACGTGTTATTGCCTCCATTCAGAAGGAAACCTTACCACAACTACGAGCAGATTTTCCGGGTATTACGTGGACTTTTGAAGGGAGCCAGGCAGATATGCGGGAAAGTACCGGTACGTTACGATTAGGATTTTCGATTGCCATGTTGCTTATTTATGCGTTGCTAGCTATTGCGTTTCAAAGTTATATTCAACCTATAATTGTAATGACAGCTATTCCGTTTGGAATCGTGGGTGCTGTTATTGGTCATATTTTATTGGGTTACGATTTGTCTTTGGTGAGTTTAATGGGGGTAATTGCCTTGTCCGGTGTTGTAGTAAATGATTCTTTGATTATGATAGATTATGCAAATAAGCGACGGAAAGAAGGAAAGAGTATTTATGAATCCATTCACGAGGCCGGTTTGAGACGATTTCGTCCTATTATTTTAACCACAATGACCACATTTGGAGGGTTAGCGCCAATCATTTTAGAATCGTCAAGTCAAGCGATGTATTTAATTCCGATGGCCATTTCATTAGGATTTGGGATCGTATTTGCCACAGCAATTATACTCGTTATTGTGCCGTGTTTGTATTTAATTTTAGAAGATATCCGCTTGCTGATACTAAAAGGAGAAACGGTGAAAGAGGTTGACGTAATGGAAGAGTAGGGCATAGATTATAGCTAATGTGGAGATATAAATTAGGCGTGGGTATGGAATCCTAAACCAAGAATTAAGACTGCATATGGCATACAATTCATTTAGATTATAAAATAAAAATGCTGTAAATCCTTATTTTTTTATAACATCCTCAAACCCATAGAAAAAGCCTCCACATTTAAATAAACATGAAGGCTTTTTAGATATAATAGAATTATAAATTTAATTTAATAATTCAGCAATTTTATTTTCTAAATCTTGTCCTCTTAAACCAGAAGCAACTATTTTACCTTCAGCATCAAGAATATACGTTGCAGGAATTGCACGGATATTAAATTGTTTTGCAATTGGGTCGTTAAAGTAATCTAAGTTAGACATTTGGTGCCATGCTAAACCATCTTTTTCGATAGCTGCAATCCATTCTGCTTTTGCATCTTGTTGTCTTGGTGTTCCGTCTAAAGATACGCCTAAGATCTCTAAACCTTTACCGTGATATTTATTGTAAACATTCACTAAGTTCGGGTTTTCTTTTCTACAAGGTCCGCACCACGCTGCCCAAAAATCGATAATAGTAACTTTTCCTTTAATTTCGTTTAAAGAGATTGTTTTCCCTTCAGGATTAGGCGCAGAGAAGTCTTTAACAACACTTCCTATAGTTGTAGCAGCTTCAGCTTGGACAGCCTCACCTACAGTTTTACCTGGACGTGTATTTTTTACTTTTTCAGTGAAATTATTATAAATGTCTTGTTTTTGTTCAGCTGTTACTTTCGGATTTCCTAAATGACGCTCTAAAATTAAAGCAGAGACAAGGGCATCGTTATTTTCTTTCATAAACTCAATATCGTGAGCTAAATTCTCGTCGACCATAGCCATGTAACGCGCCTGAATATCTGCAACTAACGCAGTATCTTGACTTTGTTGTGCATTTCTAAAATCGGCACTTAACAGTTGATTTTTCTTTTGAAGCCCTACCATATATTCTTGGTATGTATTGAAAGCATCATTTTCTTTACTTCCTTTTACACGCGTATTGTAAATACTATCACTATTTATAGAGACTGTCATCTCTTCATTTTCAATAATTACAGGAATTGTTCCTCTAACTTCGTCAATTTGGATAAAATAAATGTCTGGAGATTCTACAGATCCTTCAAAAACTGCTGTTCCATTTGTAATTGTCATAGAGTCAATAACTTCTTGTTTTTGACCTTCTACTTTTAATAATTTTACAGATTTACCATTTACAGCATCGTTAAATGAGGCATTAAGAGCAAATCCATCTTTTTCTTTAGCGCAAGAAAATGCTAAAGCTACTACACTTAGTAGAGCAATCTTTTTAAACATATTCAGTTGTTTTTATTATTTAGCACAAATATAATAGAATTATGATGGAAAATCTGTTAAGATTTAGATAAGTCTATACCCTTATATTATTAATGAATATGATTACTTTTGCAGTATGAATTATAACGATACAATTATTGCTTTAGCGACGCCTTCGGGTGCAGGTGCTATTGCTGTTATCCGATTGTCTGGTAAAGATGCTATACGTTTGGCGAGTGATGCTTTTAAATCGGTAAGTGGAAAAACATTAGGCGATCAAGCAACACACACCATTCATTTAGGACATGTTATGGACGGGCCTCGTGTTATCGATGAGGTTTTGGTGTCTATTTTTAAAAATCCAAAATCGTATACCGGAGAAGATGTTATAGAGATTTCTTGTCATGGTTCGCAATATATTCAGCAAGAAATTATTCAGTTATTTCTTCGAAAAGGTTGTCGTATGGCAGATGCGGGTGAGTTTACCTTACGCGCTTTTTTAAACGGAAAATTAGATTTAAGTCAGGCAGAAGCTGTAGCCGATTTAATTTCGAGTGATAATGAAGCTTCTCACCAAATCGCAATGCAACAAATGCGTGGCGGATTCTCTTCGGAAATTGCAAAACTTCGCGAAGAGCTTCTAAATTTTGCCTCGTTAATAGAATTAGAATTAGACTTTGCAGAAGAAGATGTGGCTTTTGCCGATCGTACACAATTTAGAGAACTGATAACACGAATCACGTTTGTGTTGAAACGCTTAATCGATTCGTTTGCGGTTGGAAATGTGATTAAAAACGGAATTCCAGTCGCCATTGTTGGAGAACCCAATGTTGGAAAATCGACCTTATTGAATGCCTTATTAAATGAGGAACGCGCTATTGTAAGTGAAATTGCAGGTACGACTCGGGATACTATAGAAGATGAATTAAGTATTGGTGGTATTGGATTCCGTTTTATAGATACGGCTGGTATTCGTGAAACTACAGATGTAGTTGAAGGTTTAGGTATCAAGAAAACTTTCGAAAAGATTGAACAATCTCAAGTTGTAGTGTTTTTAGCCGACGGAACGAAATTAGATTCCGAAACAAAAATTCATGGCTTTAAAATTGAAATTGAAAAAGTTAAAAATAAATATCCATTAAAACCGATGGTGATTATTGTAAATAAAGTGGACCAGCTAAATGAAACTGCTATTTTACATTTAAAAGAAGAGCTTCCAGATTTACATTTGCTATCTGCAAAAACAAGTTTAGGGGTAGAAGGCTTAAAAACAAAACTTTTAGATTTTGTAAATACAGGAGCTTTAAGAAATAATGAAACGATAGTAACTAACACCAGACATTACGATGCTTTACTAAAAGCATTCGAAGAGATCCAAAAGGTTCAACACGGTTTAGATACCGATTTGTCTAGTGATTTAATGGCAATAGATATCCGTGAGGCTTTGTATCATTTTGGAGTCATTACTGGTCAAGTTACGAATGATGAGTTGTTAGGGAATATATTTGCTAATTTTTGTATCGGGAAGTAAATCACGTTTCTTATAGTTTGTTTTGGTGTCTTTTTACTGATAGTTAGTGTGTTATGTAAAATAATGTTTTCTTTATAATTCCTTTATTATTTATATTTGGTAACTCATATGTACCGCATTTATTAAATATGTAGTACAAATGTACCACATTATGAAAATATCGCTTATAGAAAGGAAATTGCCGAGTGGCAAAATTAGCTTACTTATAGAATACTAATTATTACGGTAATAACAAAAGTTTTTATACAGGTAGAATGGGATAGGTCTTTTGGCAAATTATAAACTACATATATTTAATCATAATTTGTTAACGAACAAGTTTATTTATTATGAATTCTGTTATATAATTTTACTAAAAATTTAACAGATTCAAAATTGATTAATAATTCAGACAACTATTTATTAGATTGTATTAAAACGGACGATTACAAGGCTTTTGATCAGTTATACAATACATATTGGGATAGCTTATATATGTATGCTTATAGCTTAACAAAGGACAAAGAGACTGCCTATAAAATAATCCAAGATTTATTTGTTATGCTATGGGAAAAAAGACGAGAACACAATATTGTTAATTTGAAAAGCTATCTTTTCCAAAGTGTAAAATATAATTTTTTTCAACTTTATAAAAAGAAAAGTAACAGTTTAGTTGAACTGGCTGAGGAACTTGAAGATTTTATTTATGAAAATTTAGAAGACTCAAATCCTGAAATTTTTGAAATACTTAAAAAAGCATTAGAAGAGCTTCCTGAAAAAAGAAGGGAAATTTTAATCATGAATAAGTATCAAAATATGTCTCCAAACGAAATTTCAGAAACTTTAAATATATCTACTCAAACGGTTAGAAATCAATTGTCTTTGGCCTTAATTCAATTAAGAAACCATTTTAATTCGCAAGGTAATACTGCAGAATTAGCTTTATTAATATCAATTTTTTACAATATATAATTACTTAACATTTCATTGATGTTTCCTTAACTTTAAAACGTAGTATAAATTATCATTTGAGACTCTTATCTATGAAAGAGAAACTTAAATGAAAAATAGAAACACAAACTTCTTCCAAGATTTATTAGATCGCTATTTAAATGATACATCCACAATTGCCGAAAACACAGTGTTGGATAATTTTTTCGATTCTAAAAGCAAAACATTAGATTGGGATAGTAATACACTAGGAAATAAAGAATTATTAAAAGCACGACTTAAAAGTGATATTAATTATAAGATCAATCCACAAAGCAAAATCAATCGGAAGTACTTTACTATTTCTATTGCGGCAAGTATATTATTAATTATAGGATTGTTTACATTCCTAGATTTTTCTCCAAAGCAACATGTTTTTGCTACCACACAAACCTTAGATAGTTTACTATTAAAAGATGGATCTAAAATTATTTTAGGTCCAAACTCAATACTTGAATATCCAAGTGATTTTAATGACAATTACAGAGCAGTTGAGCTAAAAAAAGGTAATGCGTTTTTTAAAATTAAAAGAGATACAACAAAGCCTTTTCAAGTCAATCATCCAAAATTATCTACTCAAGTTCTAGGTACTTCTTTTACTATTAACATAACTACAGAGACTATTGCTGTACATGTCATGACAGGAAAAGTTTCTGTAAAATCCGAAAATAATTTATCAGAAATACTAAATCCTACAGACCGCGCAACCTTCAATTTTACATCTAATAATTTACTAAAAGACACCCATTTTAATTCTGTGTCTTGGTACGATAAGGAAATTAAAATTAAGAACAGAAAACTTATTGAGTTGGCTCAAATTATAAAAAGCAGATTCGGATACAGAGTATCTTTTGAGAATGACACTTTAAAAGAAAAATTAGTGACGCTAACAATAGATACGCATACTACTATGCAAAGTTTAATAAATCAGTTAGAATACATAACTAACGTAAAATTTAAAATTAAAGACTATGAAATAGAAATCACAGAATAAAAAAAAACTCGAAGTTGTTAGAGCAACGACGAGTTTAACGTAAAAAGTATTGAAATAAACATTTTGAAAATTACAACACCTAAATATGAATTACAAAATTACAAATTTTTTCGCAGTATTTTGTTTTTGTTTAGTAATGGTGGCCACACCTCCTGTCTTAGCAAATACAATTAACAAAGACTTTAGCAGTATATCTGTTAAGGTAATTTCATCTAACATCACACTAAATAAATTATTTGAAGAACTTGAAAACCAAACACCTTACAGCTTTAGTTTAGGGGAACAGATCATAGAATACAAAAAAGAGTTTAATATTAATTATAATAACTTGACTTTAAAGGAGGTATTAATAGACATCTCAAATAGAGCGGAATTAGAATATCAATTTGAAAGCCATTCGATTTTAATCAGGCCAAATTCAAATTTTAAATCAAATCAATTAGTATCTCAATCTGTTATAAACGGAATTGTAACCGATGAGAACGGAATGCCTTTGCCAGGAGCAAACGTACTTGAGAAGGGCACCTTAAATGGGGTTTACACCGATTTTGATGGAAAATTCACTTTAAATATAACAACAGAAACACCAGAGTTAGAAGTCTCTTATGTAGGATACCTAACAAAACTTATAACTATTTATGGACGCTCAAATATTACAATTACACTAGATTCTGATACCAATGCGTTAGATGAAATTTTAGTGATTGGTTATGGAGAACAGTCTAGAGCAAAGAATGTTGGAGCCGTTGGAAAAATTAAAGAAGAAGATCTAGCTAAGGTAGCTTCATCATCTTTTGAAGGTCAGATAGCAGGTAAAATGTCTGGAGTAGTTATAAATCAGTCTAGCGGGCAACCTGGTGCCGATTCACAAATAGTAATTAGAGGAATTGGAACTCTAACTGCAGGAACTAATCCACTTATCGTAGTTGATGGTTTTCCTTTATCGGAAGGCAGTTCGTTAAATAGTATAAACCCGAACGATATTGAAAACATTAATGTTTTAAAAGATGCAGCTTCTGCATCTATTTATGGGTCTAGAGCAGCAAATGGTGTCATACTAGTAACTACCAAAATGGGTAATAAAAATGCAGAGACAGTTATTACTTTTGATACATATGGAGGTATGCAAGAGCAGTCTTCTGGTGTAGAATTGGTAGATGCTTATCAGTTTGCTCAGTTTATTTCTGAGGCTAGAAATTGGGGATATGTATCTAAAGATCCTACAAATAGAAGTGAATCAGATCCTAATTCTGTACGTGTTACTAAAACTATTAACGGTCAAGGTATAGACGGGAGAGAATTAAATTTAGATTTCTTACAACCTTATCTGGATGGGGAAACAGGATTAACAAATACAGATTGGATAGATGTTGCTTTTCGATCAGCACCAATTCAAAATTACAATTTATCGGCAGCAGGAGGAAATGAAAAAACGCGTTTCTATAATTCCGTTGGATATTTTAAACAAGAAGGAATTATTTTGGGAAGCGATTTAGAAAGATATTCTGTCGCAGTTAATTTAGAATCTCAGTTAAGCAAAAGAATAAAACTGGGAACCAATTTAAAAGTGTCGTATACAGATCAGAATGCATTAGATCAAGCAAGCCGTAGTTCTGGAGCTTTAGGTTTGATTCCCGTAAGTTTACCGTATTATTCTCCATATAATGCAGATGGATCAATTAATATTAGTGATCAAATTATTAACGAACAACGTGAAATAGAAGGCGTAAGAATAAACGGAACTCCCGTCGAGAATTTATTAGCAACCAGTACTATGGTTAAGGATAATAATACTCAATTTAGATCTTTTGGGAATATGTTTGTTGGTATTGAGTTGATTAAAAATTTAGAATATAAACTCTCTATGGGAGGTGACTATGATAATTATATACGTAATTATTATTATCCTTCAGATGTAGGATCTTATAGAACACCTGCGCCAAGATCTGATGCTAATGCGTCTCAAGAGAAAACGACGCGTTTTAATTATATTGTAGAGCATACTTTAAATTATGATGCAAACTTTAAAAATCATAATATAAATGTTTTAGCAGGACATACTTTCCAGAAAGAAAGAATTAGTTCTACGGTAGTTAATGGGACAGGTTTTGCCGATAACAATATTCAAAGTATCGCTGGTGCCAGTGCACATACTTCTGTTTACGATTTAGGAATATGGACACTAGAATCATATTTTACGCGCTTACAATACGATTATAATTCTAAGTATTTATTCTCTGCAGCAATTAGAAGAGATGGTTCTTCAAGATTTGGTAGTAATAATCGTTGGGGTAATTTTCCTTCTATATCTGGAGGCTGGGTATTTACAAATGAAAACTTTTTTCCTTTTAAAGATGTTGTAACCTTTGGTAAGATTTCTGCAAGTTGGGGTAAAACCGGAAATAACCAAATTGGTAATTACGGTTCGCAAGCTTTGGTAACGGAGTCTAATTATGTGCAACAAGGGGCATTAGCACCAGGATATATAACAACTTCATCCCCTAATCCAGATCTTGGATGGGAAATAGCGTCATCATTTAATTATGGATTTGAATTAGAATTGTTTCATAAGTTAAATTTAAGTGCAGCTTATTATAAAACCAATACAAACGACCTTTTATTAGAAGTTCCAGTACCTCAGCAAACGGGATACACAAATGTTTTAGCAAATATTGGAGAAATGGAGAATAAAGGATTTGAGTTTGAAGCGAACTTAAATAATGTTATGATTGGTGAAGTAGGATTGGGTTTTAATGCTAATGTAACGACATACAATAATAAAGTGCTTGAACTGGGACCAGGGCAAGAACAAATAGCTACAGGATCAGATCAGTTATTTGTAACTAAAGTTGGAGGTTCCATCGCCGAAATATATGGTTATGAGGTAGATGGTGTATTTAAAACGCAAGCAGAAATAGATAATTCTCCGCATTTAGATGGTACACTTACGGGCGATTATAAAGTTAAAGATATTAATAACGATGGCGTTATAAACGACAGCGATAAAATTTCTAAAGGAACCTATACGCCTGATTTTGTTTATGGTTTTGGAGGAAATGTAACCTATAAAGGATTTGATTTTAGTTTCAATTTTGTAGGAGTTTCTGGAAGAACATTAATGGATGGAGAAATGTCTATTTATACCGAATCTGGAGAAGGTTTTGCGGTACCATCTACTTACTATTTTGAGAACAGATATCATCCTACTAACAATCCAAATGGTTTTTTGGGACAACCTAATTTTGGTAATTTTTCTAATTCTAGAAAGTTAGTGAATACTTCAGTCGCTGTCGAAGAAAATAATGGCGATTATATAAGATTAAGGGATATAAGATTAGCCTACAATTTTACACCTGATTTTCTTGAAAAAATAAAATTAAAGTCATTACAAATTTATTTATCTGGGAATAATGTATTTACCAAAACAGATTATAGAGGTTGGAATCCTGATGGGACATCTTCAAATATCTTGACATCTGGTTATAATTCGGGATCCAATTACCCTGTAGCTAAAATGTTTTTAGTAGGATTAAAAATTTCTTTATAAATCAACATTAAATAATATTATAATGAAGAAGCTTATATTTTCAATATTTACAATTTCTGTATTGATGTTTTCTTGCGAAAATGAATTGATACAAGACCCAAATACAAATAAAGTCGCTGATGGATTTTATACAAATGAAGCCGAAATTGAAGAAGCAATAAATGCAACTTATGCTGTATTACAATTCAGTGGGAATTATGACATTGGATTACCCTCTGTAGGTGAAATACCAGGAGAAGATTCTTATGATGAAACTCCTGCAAATGATGGAGGTAATTATGGTCAGTTAGACCTGTATAATGTGATAGCCCAAAACTCGATCATTGCCAATATTTGGAACCATTCTTATATCGGTATTCAACGTGCAAATATCGTGTTAAATAGGATAGAGAGTATAGAGTATAGTAATGAAGATACGAAAAATTCACGTATTGGAGAAATGTTATTCCTTAGGTCTTTATTCTATTTTAATTTAGTTAGAATCTATGGCGATGTGCCATTAGTTACTGAAGAAGTAAGTAATCCTCAGGAATATTTTGGACAAACCCGAACATCGGAAACTGAAATTTATGACCAAATCAAATTAGATTTAATTACTGCTATAGACTTGTTACCTATTAGAAATGAGTCTAACAAAATACGAGTTGTAAAAACTGCAGGACAAGCTTTATTGGGAAAAGTAGAATTGACACTTGGAAATTATGCTGAAGCAAAATCAATATTACATTCGGTAGTTAATTCTGGTATTCATGATTTAGTTCCTATAGCAGAGGTATTTGCTTCAGATAATGAACTTAATAGTGAAATTATTTTTGCTGTGCAGTTTTCTTCTGGTGTAAATGGGAATAGTGAAGGTACGGATGCATACAGAATGTTTAACCCTACAGGGAGAGTCGAAGGGAACATGACAGGAACAAAAGGGCATGGTGTTCTAAAGCCTAGTTTCTATAAGCTTTATAGTGATAATGACTTGAGAAAAGGTACCTATGTGGGCGTTTTAGAATCAGGTATTGCCTATAATAGAAAGATTACAATTCCAACTACTGTTGTAGGCGACGCAGAAAGTGATTGGATAGTTTTGCGTTACGCTGATGTAATATTAATGTTAGCAGAAATAGAAAATGAATTAGGGAATTCAGATCAAGCTATTCAATATTTAAATCAAATTAATAATCGTGCTTCTATAATGGAATATACAGGAGCAACTGATCATAACAGTGTGTTTCAGGCTATCGATTTACAACGCCGTTTAGAACTAGTTTGGGAAGGCCACAGATGGTTCGATTTAAAACGTCAGGGTAGAACGCAAGAAGTTTTAGGAATTTCAAACAATGATTTACTCCTAATGCCATTACCTGCAAGTCAAATAGCAACGGATAATGCTCTAGAACAAAATCCAGGATATTAAAAAAAAATGTTAAAACTAATGAAATTAAAAATAATAGGATTACTATCTATAGTAGTACTATCATTCTCTTGTAAGAAGAATGATAGTACTTTATCGAAAGATAACGAGATATTAGAAAAAACAGTCATAAGCGATACAAGTAAAATTAAAAAATTAATAAATAATTTAGAAGATTCTCACAATAATGAAATTATGGTGGTTGCACATCGTGGTGACTGGAGAAATGCTCCTGAAAATTCTTTGCAGGCCATTCAAAATTGTATTGACATGGGCGTAGATATGGTAGAGATCGATGTAAGGAAAACCAAAGATGGTCAATTGGTATTAATGCACGATACATCTATAGACAGAACAACTAATGGCAAGGGGTATGTAAATGAATGGACACTAGATAGTCTTAGAGCCTTAAAGTTGTTAGATGGGTTAAGTGTTCCTACCGAACATAAAATACCAACTTTAGAAGAAGCGCTTTTACTTTGTAAAGGTAAAATACTTGTCAACTTAGATAAAAGTTACGAAATTTTTGATCAATGTTTTGAGATAGCAAAGAAAACACAAACTTTAAATCAAGTTGTGATTAAAGGGAATAAAACAAAATCGGAAGTAGAAAAAGAGTTTGGGGAATATTTAGACCAAGTGTTCTTTATGCCGATAGTTAGGTTGTCTGATTCTGATGCCGATAATACTATTGATGAATATTTAGAATTGGAGATACCGATAGCTTTTGAGTTTACTGTACCTCAGGATACAATATCAATAATTGATAGGTTTAAAAGTATAAGAGAAAAGGGAGCAGGTGTTTGGGTTAATTCTCTCTGGTCACAACATAATGGAGGTCATGACGATGAAAAAGCAGCACTGGATTCTTCAGTATATGACTGGTTTGTTAATAATAACATTGATATGATTCAGACTGATAGACCTGCTTTATTGTTAGAATATCTTAGAGATAAAGGGTTACACGATTAATATTTAAATAAAATGATAAAAATGTTAAAGTTAAAAAATATAACAATAGTCTTATTTTTACATATTTTCTCCCTTGGTTTTTCTCAATCCACAACACCATTAAGAACCAAGTCAGATTCAATTTTACATCAATTTAAGAATCCTGTAAAAGATAAAATTTTAGCTGTTTCTCATCGAGGAGCATGGAATTATGCACCAGAAAATAGTTTAATGGCTATTCAACGATGTATTGATTTAGGAATTGATATCGTTGAAATAGATGTAAGATTAAGTAAAGACGGTCATTTAGTATTGATGCATGATGACACTATTGATAGAACAACGACAGGAAAAGGTAAGGTTTCTAATTTTACTTTATCGGAATTACAAACCTTTCGCTTAAAAAATGCATGTGGAGTGAGAGGATCAAGACAACAAATCCCAACTCTTAAAGAAGCCATGTTGCTTGCTAAAGATAAAATTATGATTAACCTAGATAAAGTTGAAGGTGAAACGGTTAAAGAGGCTTATGAAATTCTTAAAGTAACCGGGACTGTTAATCAAGCAATTTTTAAGGGGAGAGCGACAGTTCAAACAATGTATAAAAAGTTTGGGTCTATTATGGATTCGATTATTTATATGCCAATAGTAATTGATAATGTTGATGATCCTTCAAAATATGTAAATGATTACAATGAAAAGTTAAAACCCTTTGCATATGAAGTCACTTTTGAATCAGTGGATTCCAAAAAATTTAAATTAATTAAAGAATTAAATAGCTTGAATGTTACAGTTTTAACTATTCCTTTATGGGACGCTCTAACAGCAGGATATACTGATGAATTAGCACTTTTGGAAGGTCCCGACGCGTCATGGGGATGGTTAATAGAAAATGGATCGAATGCTATAATGACTGATAGGCCAGATGAATTATTAGATTATTTAAGGAGTAAAGGCCTGCACGATTAGATTATATTAATAAAATTTTCATTTGAGTTTGTTTAGTTTTTGATTGGGTACGGAATTTGTTTTCGTGCCCTTTTTTATTAATTAAATTTTAATATAACTTTTCCATTAAAGCCCTTTATTGTAATATATGAGCTACATAAACTCTAGAATTTAAATTACTGTATCGGCAAATAGATTTTTCTTTACTCATGTCTGCTTTAAAGGTTTTTAGATTGACTCACAATGAACTAGAGTTAATACTACTGTCTTGTTGTTTACTTTGTTGTAATATACAGTATTTAGTATGTACTGCTTTATGAAAATATCGTGTGGTAAAATTAGCTTATTTATAGAATACTATAAAAGTTGTGAAATACCTTCATAAGGAAAAAGGAAAAATTTAAGAGACCTTGAAAATTTAAAACTGTATTCATATCGTGATCCATGCATTAGCTAATTAGTAATCTCACTTTTGGAAATAAAGGTGTTTTAAAGTGAAATACTAATTGTAATTTCGAAACCGCCCAATGCTGTTTTTACTTTACGGTTATCTAACGGAACACTATAAAAACAGCATCGGATCCACGCGTAGTTAAGTTATAGATGATTTGGGGTGATCCAAATTCTAAAAGAGAGTTATAGATAAAATACCACTCAGCCCATTTCCACTACATTCCGCAGAAAGCTTCATTTCGATAAAAGCGCTTCATTACAAAAGTCTTGAACCTCTCTGAAAAGGAGAAGTTCTCTAAGATTCAACTTTTATAAAAAAAAATATTATAGATTAGAGTTACGGGGATTTAATATAGCATATCCTTAGCTTGAGCTATAAAATATGGTTTTATAGCTCAAATAGGCTTACTTTTTACGCTGTGTTTACAGACATAAGATTTCGGAAGGAACATAAAAGATTTGTTTAAACATTTAGAAATGCACTTCTAAACTGGATTCAGTAATAATTAAAGTGTATTTTATAAAATACTCTTTTTTGGTTTTGCATAAATTGATTTTTCCATTGCGTTTAACCATTTAGAAAATGAACATTATTGTGGATTTAATACCGTTAAGGCATCCATATCTATAGTTGGAAATGGTTTATATTTAAACATTTCAATTAATTTACAGAATAAAGGAATTTGGTCGATTAAATCTTATAAAGAGAGTTGGGGTAATTCTAAATTTATTCCTAAACTTGATTTTAATGCATTTAAAATTTTGATTTCATCAATTTTATCACCTGCCAATTCTATTGTTTTACCAACTTTGACTCCCAAACTTGGTATCAAAAAAATCGCCATAAAAGTAGTAAGATGTAAAACCTTGGCTTTCAATTCAATTTTCCGTAAATGTTCTTCAATAGTATGTTTAAATCTAGGACGAAACGTCTTATGGTTATCAGGTATCTATGGAAGATGCCATTGCTCACGATGATAAAATCTTATTATAAACACATGTTAGATATTGTAAGATTTGTTTTTATTATTAAATAAAACAATTCAGAAAACAAACAATTGAAACGGTGCCTAAGGTTTCTAAGGAAATACTCACCATTGTGAAGGACCACAATAGGGGTATTTACAATTTATTTAAATGCATTGCAGTTCTCCTGCTTCGTTAGAAGGCTATAGTAATCAAAGCAAAACCTTTTTCGCCAAAATAGCATTCACTGCGGGCGAGCAAAATTTAATTTGTTGTCTTCAATTGTGGTCAATTAATTTGTGTACTGCATTGTAGCACTTACGATTGTAACACATAATAATGAAAATACCCTCTAAAAATCCTCAAAGAGATTCGTAAACAATTGACTGTTAAAGATAAAAAGTTAAATGTTCTAGTAACATTTACTGAAAAAATTACGGTAAACAGAGAACCTCTTGAAGCATCAGATTTAGAATCTTATAAAGCCAAAATTAAAGCTTTTACAGGTGTCAAAAAAAGTAGAATTCTTTCGTATTAGATTAATCACTATTTTTGTATACACATAATAATTAGAAAAACTCCCCCTTAATTCTTGGCGCATACGAAGGAGAATTGATAAAAATAAGTAATGCAGATTATGGAGCGCATACTGTTTCGATATGGGTAAAAGGCATAGGAACATGGTTTGTTTTTATAACACAGAAGTGTATAATGCCCATTAATAAATTTTGCCTATTTAATTAATCGTCTATAATAAATTCATCATGTACTATTTCTTTTTTAAGATAACCCTGTAAATAATCCAAACTTTTAGAAAGTATGGATACCAGTTTATCAAAAGAATTAGGTTTCACTAAATATAGATTTGCCCCCTGTTTTTGCAATTCATCACTCATAGAGCTATCAATAGTACTGGAGTAAATAAAAATAGGAATATCTTGAAGTTTTATTTCATTTTTAATATCATTTAAACACTCAATACCATTCATTAAGGGCATATTTAAATCTAAATATATGGCATGAGGAAGTGGTTTGGTTTCATTTAAAAGATTATCCATTAAAGTTACCCCATTATCAAAACTAACCACTTCGATTTCTGAAATACTATTATTAAAAGCCTCTAGAAACAACATGCGGTCCGTCTCATCATCATCGGCTAAGTAAATTAATAATTTCTTCAGGAACATAACTATTAAATTTAAAGTCGTCTTCCCGCTATAATGTTATATAAAATTGCAATTACTGCAATCACTAAAAGAATATGTATTAAACTTCCTGTTGCCATTCCTGCGATAAAACCAAAGAAACCTAAAATCCAACCTATAATACAAATTACTGCTACTAACCAAAGTATACTTCTCATAATTCAATGTTTTAAATTAATATTATACGCACAATATGTATGCGACATCACAAATCTATAGGTAATTAAATCATCTATTTAATTCATATGATTTGTTTTATTAACTCAATCCATTACATAGTAAAAGAAAGTTTTTTTAAGATTTAAATGCTACTTATCTAACTTAGTATGTATTGTATAAGTCTATACTATTAGATTTAGGCTGGTATATAAATATCAAATCTAGCACCTTTTCCTAACTCGCCAGTAGCTGTAATAATCCCATTATGATTGTCTACAATTTTTTTAACAATTGCAAGGCCTATGCCTGTACCGCTATATTGTTCTTTCCCGTGTAAACGCTGAAAAACTTCAAATATCTTACTACTGTATTCAGGATCGAAACCAATACCGTTATCTGAAAAAATAATATGACAATATTTTTTTCTTGGCAATTTCTTTTCAATTTTCAGCTTTTTAGCTTTTACAATTTCACAGGTTATGCTTAATTGTGGGAGTGTATCACTTTTAGAAAATTTAAGAGAATTACTTACGAGATTCAATAGTAACTGTCTGAATTGAAAATGGATCACTTTTATTTCACACATTTGACCCAGGTTAAATGTGGCATTTTTATGTCTGAGATCTTCTTTCAAATTTTCTTCAACTTCTTCAATAATAGATTTTATGTTTACGGTTTCGAATTTGCGGTCTTTAATATCTGTACGTGAATACACAAGTAAATCTTGAATCAGCGTTTGCATCCTATGAGCTGATTTTTGCATCCGACTAAATTTATCTTTTACATTGTCTGATAGGTTTTGTTCCTCTTTATCCATTATCTGAGAGGCCAGGATCTGAATTTTACGTAGGGGTTCTTGTAGATCATGACTAGAAATATAGGCGAAAGATTGTAACTCTTTATTCATTTTTTCTAGAGTTGAGTTTTTCTCGTTAAGCTCTTTTGTTCTTTGAAAAACCTGCTCTTCTAGTTCATTTGTAAACATTTTTTGAGCTTGGATATCTGTACTCGTACCCACCCACATTGTTATTTCTCCTTCATTATCTCTTTGAGGAATAGCGCGACTTAACTGCCATCTATATGTACCGTCATATCGTCTAAATCGATGTTCAAACAAATAATCCGTGCCACTGTTGATTGCATTTAACCACGCTTTAATATTGTCTTCTTGGTCATCTGGATGGACAATTTTTAACCAATTAAAGTTAATCTGTTTTGCTGTCAAACCTGAATAGTCATATACCGATTGATTAAAATAATTGATATGTCCTTTCGCATCTGCCGTCCATATGTGCTGAGGCATAGAATCTGCCAGCAATCTAAATTTAAGTTCACTTTCGCTCAGTTCTTGCTGATGTTGTCTTTCTTTGGTAATATCACGTAACGTCCCAAGTTTTTTAATTGGCTTTTTCTGGTCATCATAAAAGACTTTTCCTTGGGTTTTAATCCAACAGAACGTATGGTCTGGTTTTATTAGTCGAGCTTCGTAACTATAAACCCCGGTGATTAAGGCTTCTTCAAATGCTTTTTCGACGACAGCATGTAAATCTTCTGGATGCACCTGAGCTCGCATTTGTTGGTGTGTGAGTATGGTCGACTCCTCGTGGCCAAAAATAACAGCTAATCGCGGCGAATGGATTATATTACGGGTTTCTAAATCTAATTCCCATGTCGCAAGATTAGTCGCTTCGGCGGCCAAGCGAGATCGTGCTTCTGCTACCTCAACCTTTTGCCGTGCTTCCACTTTATCGGTAACGTCGTTTACAGTAATCATTATGCCAGATGTTTCTCCATTAGGCTCCAACAAAGGTTTGTATTCAAAATCGAAATAAAATTTTCTCATACCGTCGTCTCCCATGACGAAGGCCACAGATTCTTTTTCGGTGTGGGATAGTCCTAAATTATAAACAGAGTTTAATAATTCTGGGTATTTTTGTGATTTCAATTCTGGAAAGACATCTAAAATAGATCTTCCAATAAGATCCTTTTCTTTTTTGCGCCATATGTTTTTAAACATGGCAATGTTGGCCGATTCTATAATATGATCTTTTCCTTTTAATATAGTCATAGGAATAGGAGACTGCATGACCATATTTCTAAAATGCCTTTCACTTTCTTCAAGTAAATGTTTGGCTTTTACAGTTGATGTAACTTCTGTTGCAACAACCATAATACCAGAAATTTCGCCGTTTTCTTCTTTTAGAGGATGATAAATCAAATTGAAATAAGCCTCCTCCATTTTTCCATTACGCTTTAAAGGTACAAGCAACTCAGTAGAATAAAAAGGGTTTCCTGTTTGTATAGTATCGGCAAATAAAGGGGCAACTAAATCTTTTACTTCTGGCAACGATTCGAACAGCGGTTGGCCAATAAATTCCGCTTCTGTTTTGTCTACAAGTAGTAAATAATTTTTATTAGCCATTTCAACTTTATAATCAGATCCTCTAAAAATGGCTATCCCCAATGGGGCTTGTTCTACTGAGTTTCTGAAACGTTTTTCACTTTCTTCTATATTTTGTTTGGCAAAATTAAGTTCTGTTACTTCTGCCGCGGTATTCATAACACCGTATACATTTCCGTCGGTATCGAATAAAGGTGTGAAACTATAATTATAATAAAAAGTTTGTGATTTATTATTTTTAACCAATTCAATACGTTGGTTTTTTATATGAAAGGCAACACCAGTATTTAGTACTTCTTGTATTTGCTCAAAAATATGTTGATTTTCAAATTCTGGTAAAATATCGGTATATAATTTACTCAACACATCATTGCCTTTTCCCCAAGCATCCATTATAGATTGATTAGCAAAAGTGATACGTAGTTCTTTACCAGTGTAAACTCCAATAGGAAATGGAGTGTTTTCCACTAACGTCCTAACACTTTGCTCGCTTTCTTCAATTTTTTTACGGGATAATATATGAGTTGTTACATCCACTCCTATAGCCATGACACCATTTATTTTACCATCGCCGTCATATAATGCTTCATATGAAAAACTAATATAAACCGTTTCCAATTTTCCATTTCTCATTATTTCAACAGGCAGTTCATCGATATTAAATCGTTCACCAGTGGTTCTTACGCCATCAAGAAACTCCATTATTCCCTGCGATTTAAGTTCGGGCATCGCAGTAAATAAGTCTCTATTTAAAATTTCTGATTCTCTTCTTCCCCAAAGTTCCAAAGCCTTGGTATTGGCAATTTCAACTAAGTAATTAGGTCCACGAAAAATAGCTATGGCAACAGGTGCCTGCAAAATCATTAGGTGTAGGTTTCTTTCGTTTTCTTCTTTTTGTTCCCGAGCAATAACTTCTTCGGTAACGTTTTGCAACGCACCCGTAAAGGTTATAGGCTCTTTGTCTGCATTATAGATTACATTCCCTTTGGCTCTAACTACTCGTAATTGTTTTGTAATGGGGTTGATAATACTGTATTGATGATCCAGTTTTCCACCAGAAGAATACATCATAGTAGCCTCTATGGCATCTATTAAAGGTACTCTATCTTCTTCTATTACGGCATTATACCCCGTTTCTAAACTACATTCAGCACCTGGAGGTAAGCCATGCCATTCGTTAAATGTATCATTTCCAGTAAATTTTTTCGTTACAGGGTTTATTGACCAAGTAGCGAGACCGGTGGCTTCAATTGCAAATTGAAGTTGATTTGTACTTTCTTTAAGTTTATCTTCTGCTCTCTTTGTAATGGTTGTTTCAGTAACGGTAATTAAAATGCCTCCAACGTCTCCATTTTCAATTCGTATGGGACTGTAAGCAAAATCAAAATAACAGTCTTCTATAAATCCGTTTCGATTAATAGGTCGCATCTGATCTGACAACCGTACAGGGTTACCATCCATTACACTATCGAATATGGGTTTTGTAATGTGCCAATTCTCTGAAAACGTTTTGCTTGAACTTATACCTAAAGCATCTGTGGGTTTGGTAGTTCCTAATATAGGCCGATAAGTATCGTTGTATATTTGTATATAATCTTTACCCCAAGCGATGTACATTCCAAATGGATTTTCTAGCAATACAGAAACCATAGTTTTTAAACTTACTGGCCAGTCTTTGGCGGCACCCAAAGGGGTTTTACTCCAATCTTTTGCTCTGATATAATTTCCCATTTCTCCTCCTCCTTTTAGGAAATAGAGTGGTGCGTTGGTGTTATTCATTCCCGTGTTAATTTAAGGTTGGAGAATACATGTATCTCGTGTTGTTTTTTTTGATTATTAGTGCCCATTTTGTTGCTAGCCTGAAACTTATCATGTTTTAATAAAGACAAAGCACTAGGTTTTTAATTAATAGTGAACTCTAGAATGATAAAATTAGTCTGAAGCCTCCTTAAAAAACAGGCAATCTTCCTCATGCTTGTTAGCGAGAAAGAAACGTAGTATTTTAGGAATATAGAAAGTGACTGTTTTCATATTAGCTAATTTAAAAAAAAATAAAGTCAATTATTTTTTTTTATTTAAATTAAACATCGGGTATATCTTGCTGTTTTTAGGTAACAGTAGAAACTGAATTTTTAAAAGCAATATTGTGACTTTTCAATTTTTTAAAAGGAATATAAAAATTAAGATAGGTTTAGTAGGTTGATTTTCAGTACGCTTTATTTTTTTGTTATTTTTGAGTTTTTCATGAAAGACATTAAAATGTTTTCAAACGTTATAGACTTTTTGCGCAGATAATATAAATCAATTATTGAATAAAAAATATTACTTTTAAACAAACTAAAATTTCCTGTGTCAATGAGTGATTATGTATGTAATATTATATTAGTGGATGATGATGAGGATGACAGAATGCTTTTTTGTGAAGCCTTGGATGAATTAGTTATAAAAGCTAATTTATTACTCTTTAAAAACGGACAGGAACTGATTGATTATCTGTTTCAAGCAGATATTGTATTTCCCGATTTGATATTTCTTGATGTTAATATGCCTATAAAAAATGGAATGGAATGTTTACAAGATATTCGTAATCATCCAAAATTAAAGGATATACGTATAGCGATGTATTCTACATCTAAGGCAGATAAGGATATTAATGAATCTTTTTCTAACGGAGCTAGTATTTACGTGAATAAGCCAAATAGTTATACTGTATTAAAAAAGACTTTAGAAAAAATTATTCAGTTTAATTGGCAGAGCCATATTGAACATTTAAGCAAAGACACTTTTTTATTTCGTATTTAATGTGTTTATAAATAAATCAAAATCAGAGTGTTCTCTCAAATTAAATGATCTCTATCGCTTAACATCATTAATAATCCAATGATCAATAGCATCATTATCTTCTTTATGAAGGACGACAAGGTCTCCGGTGGTTTCAAAAATCACGGCTTTAATTTCCGAGAGTTTGGTAACATTCGCTTCTCTTAGCTTTGATCGTAAGTCACCTTCTGTTAAACGTACCGCTTTCAAATTTTTCTTAAGAATTATTTGCCCATCCATTATTAATGTGGGTTGGTTATCTATTTGTTTTTCAAACCAACTATACCTGCGTAAATATGCTGCTACTAGTTGAAGAATATAAACCATTAATAATCCTACAGCCCCTTCAAATAAACTTACGGTTTTAGATAATATGGTAGTTGCGATAATAGAACCAACAGCCACTGTCATTGCAAAATCGAAACTGGACATCTTAGAGAAGCTTCGTTTCCCGAAAATTCTAGTATAAACAATAACGGCTAGATAAATACCTGTGCTGGATAAAAGTATTAAAAGAATAGACTGAAAATCGGAATCAAAAAGTCCAGTTGCTTTTTTCGCAGATTGATTTGCGATACTAGATAAATATAATACGTTTAATATATTCATAATGTAGTCATTTAAAATTTTGTCTGCGTTAGATTTTCTAATGCTTTTTCCATATCAATGCCTTTATCTAGAATATTCAAAAAAGTATCAGGTTTATTTTTGAACAATTTGGGCACAGTGGTTATGGTATAGTCTTCAATTTTTAGATTGGTATTCAAATCTTTCCAGTCTATCGGTGTCGATACTGTAGCATTTGCTTTGGCTCTTAAACTAAAAGCTGATGCTATAGTTTGTCCTATTCGGTTTTGTAAATAATCTAGATAAATTTTAGGACCTCTTTTCTTAATTGCACGTTCTAATGTGGTTAATTCGGGGAGTTGTTCTTGGATATAGTAGCACAGCAATTTAGTAAAATCTCGTGCTTCTTTATACGTGTATTTTCCACCTAAAGGAATATAAATATGGAGTCCAGTTGCACCAGAGGTTTTACAATACCCTTTAATATGGGCACTATCAAGTACCAGTTTTGCAACTTGGGCCGTCTCAACAATTTGTTCAAAAGTGTTTTGATCTGAAGGGTCTAAATCGATAATGGTATAGTTTGGACAATCTAATTGGTAAATTGTGGAATGCCAGGGATGCAATTCAATACAACCCAAGTTATTCATATAGGTTAATGTAGCCTGATCTTGGCACAGTAAATAGTTTATATCACGTTCGGCCGACTTGGAATGGATTTTAAAAGTACTTATCCATTCGGGTAAATGATCATTATCTTTTTGGTAAAAAGATGATCCGTTAATGCCATTGGGATGCCGATGTAAACTTTGAGGTCTGTCTTTTAAATAGGGCAGGATATAATCAGACATTTTTATATAATAATCTAACACGTCAAATTTGGTCAATTGTGCGTCGGGCCAATACATTTTTTCAAGGTTAGAAACCGGTACATGAATAGCATCTATCTCTAACGTCGTTCCGGAGGATGTAGTCGACTTTTTAAGCGGTACCTCTTGGTGTTCTTTGTAACCTTTAACCGGGACAGATTTATCCTCCCGTATCCGTAAAAATACAGGATGTCTCATCACACCGCTTTTTGTCCATGCTGCAAATTTTACTTCGCATATTAATTTGGGAACCATCCAATGCGCGATTCTGCCTTTTAGATGTTGTGAAATTTTAAATGTGGGTGTATCCGTTAAATAGGGTGCAAATTGTTGATGTAACGCCTTAATTTGTTGAGATGAAAATCCAGAGCCACATGTACCAACATAGATTAATTCGCCATCTTCAATCATTCCTAAAATTAAGGATGCAAACTGTCTAGAGCTGTTTTTAGATTCTGTATAACCACAAATAATGGTGTCAATATTTTCAATATTTTTAAATTTAAGCCATTCTGGGGTTCTAAGGTTTGTATAATATTTAGAGGTTGCCTTTTTAGCCATAACACCTTCCATTCCGAGCTTTATTGCTCTGTCGTACACTGTTTTTCCCATTCCAACAATATGGTCGCAGTAGGTTATATGATTAGACTCTGGTAATAATTCTTTAAGTAATTTCTTTCTATCTAGTAACGGTAAGTCTGTTGTGCTATGACCGTTAAGGTATAACAAGTCGAAAACAAAGTAATTAAGGTGACCCTTTGTTGTTTTTGGATCATAATTTTGAAGGGCGTTAAATTGAGGAATACCCTCGCTATTTAAAATAACGATTTCACCATCTAAAATAGCGGTATGCTCAATCGCTTCTAACTCGTCATGAATGATTTTGAAAGTTGAATTTAAAGATATTCCGTTTCGTGAATAGAGTGATACTGTACCAGAATCTATATTGGCTAAAGCGCGATAGCCATCATATTTTAATTCGTAAATCCAGTTCTTATCATTAAAGACGTCCTTTGCTGGTGAGGCCAGCATTGGTTTTATAATGGATTTTAAATTGGGTTCGGACGTGATCTTAGTGTCTTGTGGTTTAAAATTTTCAACGACATAATCTTCAGCATCATAAATTAAGTTTGTAGCGTACTTATCTTCATGCTTAATAAACAACCACTGATTTTGTTTGTGCGTGGAGCTAGAGCGAACCAATGTAAATATACCCTTTATTTCATCTCCTCTAAAAACAAGTTTCAATTTCCCTTTTAAGTAGTCCGCAGTCAGGTTGTCATTATCGTATAAGCTCTCAAAAGTGCCTTCATCCCAAATGGTCATTTTACCAGCACCATAATTACCCTTGGGTATTACGCCTTGAAAAGAATGATAAGATACGGGATGGTCTTCCGTGTGAATTGCCAGTCGTTTAGCTTTAGGATTCATAGAAGGGCCTTTGGGAATAGCCCAACTTTTTAGAACACCCTCCATTTCTAGTCTTAAATCATAATGTAAATGACTTGCGCGATGCCTTTGTATTACAAATCTGTATTTGTTTTCAGAATTGTAAACATCTTGAGGTTCTGGCGTGTCTTTAAAGGTGCGCTTTTTTCTGTATTCATCAAGACTCATGATTTAAGATGCTTTCTTTTTCTTTTGTTCGAGACTCGCTTTTAATTTAGCCATTAAATCTTTTGCGGCGGTTGGTTCTGTTTCAACTTTTTCAGATTTAATTGTTTTACCGGTGGCTTTAGATTCTATAATTTTTAATAATTGCGAATTATAGATGTCTTTGTACTTGGTAAAATTAAATGTAGTCGTGTAATTTTTAATAAGAGATTCAGCCATTGCAATTTCTTTGGTCGCATTTTTTGTTTTTGGTATTTTAATTGCTTTAGTGTCTCTTATTTCATCATCGAACCTTATAACATGAAGGACCATTACATTTTTATACACACCAATTAAGCACAAGTTTTCTTTTTGGCGCATTACAAATGTTGCAACGCCTAATTTACCCGTTTTCTTCAATGCTTCACGAAGTAAATTATAAGCTTTGCCACCTTCCTTTTGAGGTTCTAGATAGTAGGGTTTTTTAAAAAGTACATCGGCCACTTCCGTTTCTTCAACAAATTCTTCGATATCAATAGTCTTACTTTTTTTTACATTGGCATTTTCAAAATCTTCTTTTTCAAGAACCACATAGCCATCATCCTTTTTAAAGCCTTTTACAATGTCTTTCCATTCGACTTCCTTACCTGTTTTTTCATTGACGCGCTTATAGCGAATGCGCTCGCCATCATGTTTGTCAAGCATATCTAGGTCCAATGCTCTATCTTCTGAAGCAGAATACATTTTTATAGGTATTGATACTAGCCCGAAGCTTATTGATCCATTCCATACTGACCTCATAACGTTGTGTTTTTTATTAATATATAAATCATTAATTGTGTTTTTTAGCACGATATATAGCGAAAAGACATATTGATATTGTGGTGTAATACCTGCGGTTTTTCAATTCGTGATTCTCTATTTAAAATTAGAATGTGGAAGTGTTTTAAATTAACTCAATTGATTTTTTTTCTAGCAGTATCGGACTTATAATAATTTGATTTAGTGTGTACTGGGGTAAATTATTTGAGTTAATAATTTTGTTTTTGAGATTAATGGAGACTTCTTTTTGCAAATATCTTTACAGTATTAATTAAAAACAAAAAAACCATGAAGACATTAAAAGATTTATTTGAACACCAATTGAAAGATTTATATAGTGCAGAAAGCCAATTAATTGAAGCACTCCCTAAAGTAGCGAAAAAAGCAAATGATAGTAAGTTAAAGGAAGCCTTTGAAAGCCATTTAGAAGAAACTAAAGGTCATAAAAAAAGACTTGAAGAAATTTGTGATGCATTAGACATTTCTGCAAAAGGAGAAACATGTAAAGCTATGAAAGGCTTAATTAAGGAAACCGAAAGTTTTATGGATGAAGCAGATAGCAAAGAAGTTATGGATGCAGGTCTTATAGCTGAAGCCCAACGTGTAGAACATTATGAGATTTCTGGTTATGGTACAGCAGTGCGTTATGCTAAAGAATTAGGATATGACGACATTGCTTCAAAATTGCAAAAAACTCTGGACGAAGAGTATAATGCAGATAATAAGTTAGATAAACTAGCAGAGAGTAGACTTAACGAAAAAGCTATTAGCTAATAGAATTAGTCGTTATACTGCCTATACTTATATTAGAGTTCCCTCAGTCTAATATATTTATAGGCAGTTTTTTTATATTATTTGTTAACCGCTTGTTGTATAGCGGTTACTTTTTGCTTATACCAATCACGAATAATTAATGAAATTTAAATCATAATATTGCGGTTCCTGTAATTCGTAAAAATCTATATTATAAACCCGACTCTAGTCGAGTGGTAGCGCGTTTTTTTAATAATGGTGATCTTAGAACCATCAATTTAGTAAAGCGCATAATGCTTTTAAATGACTTGCAAATTAAGCAAGAACTTGAAAAAACCTTAAAAGGCTTTGTGGGCAGGCATAGAAATATCTCTGAAATCTTTTTAAAACACGCTAATAATTATAAAAATCTCATTCAATCTATCGATATAGATTACGATGAACTTTCTCTAGAACGTCGCCTATTACTCGGAGCTTATAGTACCATGGAGTATTCCATAGAATCTACAGCACCATTTAATCCATCTATTATCGAAGATTCTGACCAATCATTTTTGGCAGAAGGAGAAAAAAGAGTTATTATATCTTTTAGGGCAACGGGAGAAGGGCATTTATCCTCTATTGTTTTTAGAAAGGGAATTTTAGACGGGTCTAATAACCTGCGAATGATTGAGACGCATAAGCACATTGATCTTCCGGATATTATCAAGAAGAAAACATATGACAAAAAAAGGTTTATGAAGAAAATGGAAGAAATGCATATTCCAAAAACGTATTCCTCTCCGTTTATGGACTCATTACCTGATTGTTGGTTAACTATGCCCTGCTTCAGCACTAATTTCTCATTTAGAAAGAGATCGGAATTAAGTATACAATAAAAACAATGCTTGTATTCTAAGTGAAAATAGCATGATTTTTAAAAGGATAAAAGTAAATACTAGTGTATATTTATAGTGTGTTAATGCTGAGGTTTATGTACTTATAAAACGCATTGTCCATACAGACCAAGTACTGTGATATTATGTAAACAATAGGCGGTGCGTGGTTTTAAAAATACCCAAACGTTATTTGCTTATAGGTGTGGACTGTCTGCTGAACAAGTGTTTATATATAAGCGATATAGTGTTAGCAGGTATAATCGCCTATGCTAAAAAGCAATAGGCGATACAATATTTCTTAAGGTGTTTACAACGCTCCAACCGGCAATTTGAGCCGTTTTACTATAGACATCAACCACCGCATGGATTTGATCACTTTTTATTTCAATGCGGTGATCGTCTCCCACAAAATCAGGAATCGAGTGCATGGAAACTTTAATGTTTTCAGGGCCAACAGAGGCTAGCGAGGCGGCCACAGCCACATTAACTCGGGTTGGAAAAAGAGCGATGGCTTCTTTAGCGTCTCCTTTAAAGACTTCTCGAGATTCTGTTTGTAAACTGTCGTTATAGACCGCTGTATTTTTTAATGAGTTTGGTCCTTTTTGAGTGGTAAACGTCACGGTGCTTTCTTCCATTAAAGAGACTGTTCTTAATAGATCGAAACCACCAATCGCTCCAGAAGCTAAGTGCACGCGGGTATTATGTTTTAAAGCCGTTTCTTGTACTGTTTTATAAAAATCGGTGTCGGCAAGCGCACCTATGGATAGGGTTACGATAGACGATCCATTTTTTAAGGCAGGTAAGGCCCATTCTTTAAATGCGGAAGGCGAAGCTGTCTCAACGATATAATCCGGTTTAAGGTCTAGAAGCTCTTCAAAAGTAGAGCAAGCCTTACAGGAATAGTCCATTGTTGAGGTTTCAATTCTATCAGAAATGTCTTGAGCTTTTGCAAATGTTCTTGAATGACTGGCAATTAATTTAAATTGAGGTAGTAAATCCTTTAATAAGGCTTCTACTACTATATGAGCTAATTTTCCGCAACCCGCAATTGCTAATGTATACGTTTTCATGTGATTAAATATAAGGGATTTTAAACCTCAAATTTAGTCCGCTTGATCATGAAAAACTATGATAATATGTTAAGATTTCACCTGCATTGAAGTTATTATATAAAACCATATTTATGCTTAATAAGCTATTGAAAAAGCATGATTTGAAGAGAATCATTATGAAAAATCAGAGAAAGAGATGTTGTAATTGCATTTTTATTTATGGTGTAGTTAGAGCATTTCATTATTGTGTACCTCCTTTTAAACAGTCATAAAATCTCATCTTGAAATTTATACACATTAAGAAAAGTTGGGAGCTCCCATTTAAGGAAAATCTAAAGCCATACTGTTTGATTGATTACATACATAATAACGGATTGATAAATAAAAGAGAACTAAAATATAGAGTTGTTTTTTAGCACTTCTTCTTATATACCAACGCAAACCCTATAGGTCATTTATATGGGGTGTTTTAAGTCAATGTACATTATGTTAAGGTGTTATGGCGCGTTGGATTTTGTTTAGTTACGGTGTTTTTATGGCCGATTATACTTTATGTAATTCATTAATATGTATCTTTATGTGTATATAGTCCATACTATAAGCATGTTATAAACACGGTATAAGCACGCTATAACCCCTAAGTAGCTATTTGGTTGCTATGGGTTTACTTGTCGTTGCGATGTATTATGGTGCGGACTTTTAAACAGGGTGATTATGGCAAAGCAAAAAGGTATTATTCCGATAGTAGGTACGCTAGGTGGCTTTAATTTTTATTATTTAAAAGGGAAGCCCATTGTGCGTGTAGCTGGAGGCGGATTTAATGGTAAAGCGATTAAAACAAAAGCCAGTATGCAACGGGTGCGGGAAAACGGGAGTGAGTTTGGACACTGTTCCCGAGTGAATAAAATATTTAGGCAGGCATTGCACCCGTTTTATGCGGGATACACCTTCTCGCACTTCCACAGCAGGTTAATGACGTTGTTTACCCGTATAAAAACGCTAGATACCACAAGTGCTCGGGGAGCGCGACGTGTTGGGATTGGAGTAGACACCGCTGTCGGCGTCCGCGAATTATGCGATTTTGAGTATACACCAGATTGCAGACCGCATACCGTATTACCCTTTCCGTTTTCTATGGATTGGGGAACTTATACACTTTCGATATCCGATGTTGATGTAGCTCAAATTCCTTTTATTTCGGGAGCGACACATGTGGTCGTGCAATTTGGGGTGTTGGATTTCGATTTTGAAACGCTTAATTATCAGTTACACCTGGCAGATGCTGTACCTGTTTCTAAAACCTTTAGTGATCCCCTTATTAGCATGACGCCAAATACCGTTCCGAGTGGTTCAGGAACGCTGTTGGCGGTTTGTGGCGTACGGTATTATCAAGAGGTTGCTGGGGTGTTGTATGAATTAAATCGTTCTGAAGCGGTTGGGATTGAGGTTGTTGGGGTTTTTTAAATTGTGCTTATTGAGTATCTAGCTTCCTCTATGTATGCCTCCCATATACTTATGTGATAAGGCTAAATTTTATCGAGCTCTATTTTACGTGCTAATTGTAGTTTTATCACTCAACCTCCATACTCAGATTTAAGGTTTGAATGCTAACCTTATAACAGTAGATTATATATTCCTATTTTATTCTATAAGTACTATTTATGTTTAGTTGTAAATATACCTAATAATGGGTATTTGGGTACTGGTATTAATGTATTAGTTTAGTTATGTTGACAAATCACAATGCGTTGTGATTTTGGATAGTGTGATAGTTTTAGATATTTCATTTTGATATGACTAATTAATTGATGTTAATGCAGTGTTATCTGAAATTTCATTCTTCTCTTGTATTCAAATTAAAGTTTATACTCAATTTAACTAACCAAAAACTAATAGAATTATGAAAACAAAAATCAAACTATTAATTTTCTTAATTTTTATTCCAATTGTCACTGTTGGGCAGGAAGAAACGGATAAAATAGAACAAACTGACGTCACAGAACAAACTGAAAAAACTACAGTAAATGTGGAATCCATAGAAGAAGAAGGATGGAATAAAAGAATTTCATTTTTTGTAGGTGCGGGTACATCGGTAATAATAAATAAAGTTTATGAATTGCCTATAATTGATAAAACTAATAATTATGTGATTATAGAAGAGTCTGGAAGTTTAAAACCAAATGTTTCGTTAGGAATTGTGTATACACCTTTTGTTTATGATATTGAAAGATATATAAATTATTATGACTCAAATGGAGATAAAAAAGTAAAAAAAATTATTGAACACGTTCCAAAACATTTTTCCGTAGCTTTATTTATAAATCCAATAAGTTTAGCATCTGCTAATAGTAACTTAAGTAATACAGTTGATTTAGGATTTGGTTTAGGCTGGAGATCTGATAATTTTTCAGCTTTTTTGACTATGGAATTTTTTAGTTTAGAACAGCCAAGGGATTATTTTATAAACGAATATAAAACTAATGATAACCAATATATTATTGGAGGTGAGGTACAGACAGCTATAGATGTTAATGATAATTCTATTTTCAAAAATAAAGTTATGACTGCTTTTGGACTTAAAATAGCATATACATTCGATATAGTAAAAAACTACAATAATTCTGCAAAATTTTAAATTAATCACACTAAGCTTACAAATTCAAGGAATTGAAACTGTAAGCTTTTTTTATGTTTATTTAAGTTGTCTAATAAAGCCGTAAACTAATTGATACGGCTTTTTAATTTTTAAAAGTAAAACATAATTCTTAATTACTTTTTTTATTACGGAATTCCGTAACAGTATTTGGTATGCTTTTACTATTTTTAAGGATTATAAAATAGTAGAATGAACCAAAATAAAGGTAACACAATTACCCTTTCCCAGCTTGAACAATATCTAAGTAAAGCAGCCTGGATCCTTAAAGGACCCGTAGATGCTTCAGATTTTAAAATATATATATTTCCACTACTATTCTTTAAACGTCTATCAGATGTTTATGATGAAGAATATCAACAAGCCTTAGAAGAATCTGAAGGCGATATAGAATATGCATCGCTACCCGAATTTCATAGATTCGAGATACCAGAAGGTTGCCATTGGAAAGACGTTAGAGAAACGACTACAAACGTTGGGCTGGCTATTGAGAAAGCACTTAGAGGTATTGAACAAGCTAACCAAGAATCACTTTATGGCATATTTGGTGATGCACAATGGAGTAACAAAAACAAATTGTCGGATCGTTTATTAATCGATTTAATAGAGCACTTCTCTCAATACAGTTTATCAAATTCATTAGTAGAACCAGATATTCTTGGTAATGCTTACGAGTATTTAATAAAGCACTTCGCCGATTTAACCAACAAAAAAGCTGGTGAGTTTTACACACCGCGTTCTGTTGTGCATTTATTAGGACTCATATTAGATCCGCATGAAGGAGAAACCATTTACGATCCCGCTTGCGGAACAGGTGGTATGCTATTAGAATGTGTAGACCATTTAAAAGAAAACAACGAAGATTATAGAACGCTTAAATTATTCGGACAAGAAAAAAACTTAACCTCTAGCTCTATTGCTAGAATGAACATGTTTTTACATGGCATTGAAGATTTTCAGATTTCCAGAGGAGATACATTGAGACAACCTGCATTTTTTGCTGCCGATGGATTAAAAACTTTTGATTGTGTGATTGCAAATCCACCTTTTTCCTTAAAAGAATGGGGAGCCGAAAATTGGGCTAATGATCCTTTTGGAAGAAACATAGCAGGCGTACCTCCCAAAGGGAACGGAGATATGGCTTGGGTGCAACACATGATTAAATCTATGAATAGCACAGGACGTATGACGGTTGTTTTACCTCATGGTGCTTTATTTAGAAAAGGAGCTGAAGGTAAAATACGCAAGAAACTTCTAGAAGACGATATGTTAGAAGCTGTAATAGGTTTAGGACCAAATATTTTTTATGGGACACAACTTGCAGCCTGTGCTATGGTTTTTAAACAAAACAAAGACGCAGCAAAAAAAGATAAAGTTTTATTTATAGATGGATCTGATAAGATTCGTGTTGGTCGTGCACAAAACTATTTAGAGACTGAACATATTAATCAATTATTTGAATGGTATAACCAGAATAAAGATGTCGAGAACTATGTTAAAGTCGCTTCAATGAAAGATATTGAAGAAAACGACTTCAACTTAAATATTCCTTTATATGTCGAGAAAATAATAGAAGATAATTTACCAAGTGTAGAAGACGCTTTATCTGATTTAAAAACAGCCTGGGTCGAAAGCCAGAAAGCAGAAGAAAAATTTAAAACGATATTGAAAGAATTTATATGAGTACACCATCAAGTAAAGCAAACAATAGAACTCTAAAAGAATGGTTCGATAAAATAAGCAATGCAGAAATTCGATTACCAAGATTTCAGCGACCAGAAGCTTGGGATAAAAATCGAGTAGCAAGTTTAATGAATACGGTCATCCATAATTTACCATTAGGTATTACTTTACTTTTAGATATAGATAAATTAAACGAACCTTTTGTCTCTAGAGAATTAAAGACAGCTCCAGATATAAAAGGAAAAGCGACTGAGCATTTATTGGATGGGCAACAAAGGTTAACAGCTTTTTGGAGAGCACTTCATAATAATTATGAAAAAGAAAAATATTTTGTTTATAATTCTAGTTTTGATAAGTTTCTTGAAGAAGAGTTAGAAGAAGAAATAATTGAAGTAAGGTTGCAACCACGATGGTATAAAAAAGAAGTCAAACGTCCAATATGGGCTGATAATGCTAAAGATTCTTTTTTAAGAGGCCTTATTCCGTTAGATTTATTTATACCTGAAGACAACAGTACAACCTATGAAGAATGGGTTAAAGAGGCCATTAAGAATGAATATCCAGTAGAATCAGATCCTGAAGCTTTTAAAAAGTTAAATGCTTGGAATAAGAAAAAAGATCAAATTATAGCTTTTATAAGAGACAAAAAGGAAATAATAAAACACTACAATTTACCATATTTAGCACTTCCAATTGCAACGCCTAAAGATACAGCTTTACAAGTATTTATTAATATGAATACGAATAGTAAGCCTTTATCGCAATATGATATTATCAGAGCTGAAATTGAAGGTGTAAAAGGAATCTCTTTAGATGATTATCAAAACCAACTAGATAATAAACATCCAAATATTCAATATTATTTTGAACTTCCATTTTTAATAATGGCTACGTCTGCTTTAATTCAAGATAAGTTGCCCAATCAGCGTGGTATGTGGGATATGGAAAAAGATACCATGATTGCTAATTGGGATAAAATGTCTAATGGGCTTGCAAAAATGGTAACATTTTTAGAAAGTCAAGGTGTTTATGATAAAAAGCGATTACCAACAAATGCAGTCTTATCTGTAATAGCTGCTCTATATACACATATACCTGAAAGTTTAGATGTTAGAGGGAAAGCAGAGGTTTTACTTAAAAAATACCTTTGGTCTAGTTTCTTTACAGATCGTTATGAAAACTCTGCTGCGTCTAATGCGTATAATGACTTTATAGCACTAAAAAAAATCGTAAAAGAGTATAAAAAGGAAGGTTTAAATTTTATTAAAGAGAGTGATGTTCCTGTTTTAAATAGAAACAAATATCCATTATCATCATTAGAAGAATTGATTCAAGTTGGTTGGCCTAAACGTGAAAATATTAGAGCTCGTGGTATAATGGCTGTTTTTAATAAACTCGGGGCTATTGATTTTGCAGATGGGGCAACTATTAATAGACAACAGCTAATTGAAAGTAAAAGACATTATCATCATGTGTTTCCAGATGCAATTTTAAAAGAAGCAGAAATAGAAAGTTATTTAGTCTTAAACTGTGCATTAATTACCGACAAAACAAATCTTAATATTAGTAATAAAGAACCTTTTAAATATTTAAAAGAACGTTACGATTGGACTAGTGAAGATATTGTAAACTCCCGTTTAAAATCACATTTAATTCCTCTTGAAGAATTAAAAAATGGGGGTTACGAAAATTTATCGGCAGAAGATAAGAAAGAAAAAGTAACTACAGATTTTGAAGCTTTTATTAAAAAACGAGGCGAATATGTAGTACAGGCTATTAAACAACTGACTTCTGGCAACGATATTAGTGCCAATGACATTATTAATGCTGTAGAGCAACAAAGTATAGAAGTATAATTATGACCCAACAAAACCTAGAAAAATACCTTTGGGGCGCAGCAACCGCATTGCGTGGTACCATAGATGCAGGCGATTATAAACAATACATATTTCCATTATTGTTTTTTAAACGTATTTGCGATGTGTACGATGAAGAGTTCGAAAAAGCTTTAGAAGAAGGAGAAGGCGATTTAGAATATGCCGCCTTTGCCGAAAACCATCATTTTATAGTACCAGAACAGGCACATTGGAACACCGTGCGTGAAACCACAACCAATGTGGGTATTGCTATACAAGATGCCATGCGTGCTATAGAAAAAGCAAACCCAGAAACCCTTTATGGTATTTTTGGTGATGCTTCTTGGACCAATAAAAACAGGTTGAGTGATGAAACACTGACCAATCTTATAGAACATTACTCGCAACATAAGTTAAATTTAGAAAACGTACCAGACGACCAATTAGGAAACGCCTACGAATACTTAATTAAAGAGTTTGCAGACGATTCTGGCCATACAGCAGCAGAGTTTTACACCAACAGAACCGTTGTAAAACTGATGACCATGATTATGGACCCACAACCAGGAGAATCTGTGTACGACCCAACTTGTGGTTCTGGTGGTTTACTATTAAACTGTGCGCTGCATTTACGCGATGAAGGTAAAGAATACAGAACCCTAAAATTATACGGACAAGAAATAAACCTGATTACTTCTGCCATAGCACGTATGAATATGTTTATGCACGGTATAGAAGAGTTTAGCATTGTACGTGGCGATACACTTGCGCAACCTGCCTTTTTAGAAAACGACACTTTAAAAACCTTTAATGTAATACTTGCAAACCCACCTTACTCTATAAAAGCGTGGGACCAAAAAGGATTTACCAACGATCCTTTTGGACGTAATCTTTGGGGAACACCACCACAAGGTTGTGCCGATTATGCTTTTGAACAACATATCCATAAAAGTATGGATGCTAAAAATGGACGTTGTGTTCAATTATGGCCTCATGGTATACTGTTTAGAGATAATGAAAAGAAGATGAGGAAGAAAATGATTGAAACAGATACTATTGATTGTGTTATAGCTCTTGGGAAAAATCTGTTTTACAATTCTTCAATGGAATCTGCTTTATTAATTAGAAGAACAAATAAAGAAGAAAAGAAGCAAGGAAAAATATTGTTTATAAATGCTTTTGAAGAAGTAAAGGGTGAAAAAACTATTTCATATTTATTAGATAAACATATAAACAAAATCTTTAAGGCGTATAAAGGTTTTAAAGATATTGATGGGTTTGCAAGAGTTATTGATAACGAGAAAATATTAAAAAATGATGGGTCATTATTAGTCACTAATTATGTCAAATCTTCTAGAATCATAAAAAACAACACTTTACCATTAGAAGAATCATATAAAAACTGGGATAAAAGCTCTAAAGAATTGAATAAAAGTATGAATAATCTGTTTAAAATTTTGGCTTAATGGAAATGAAGATAGATAAATCTAATTGGAAAACTGTTAAGCTAATTGATGTTTTTACTAAAAAGGAGGAAAACGATAAAGAAAATGCTAGAAATAGATTCGACCGTTTTTTAAAGGTAAGCCATATGGATGCAGAATCCTTACATATTAAAAGATGGTCTAGTCAAGAAAATGGTGAAGAATTGAACCCATATTTCTATAAAATTTTTAGAAAAGGGCAAATATTGTTTCCAACGAGAAACCCGCATTTAAGAAGAACAGCTCTGGCTTCATTTGATGGAATTACTGGAGAAAAAACTTTAACTCTTGAACCGAAGGAAGAGCATTTAGTTCCTGAATATATTCCGTTTCTTTTTCATAGTGAGTCTTTTTACGTACATACAACTGGAGCAATAATTGGCTCAACAAACCCACATTGTAGATGGAGAGATGTAGCAAATTACGAATTCCTACTACCACCAAAAGACCAACAAGCCAAACTTGCTGAATTACTTTGGGCTATGGATGATGTGATTGAAATGGAGAATAAGGTTTTGGAAAAATTAAAAAAAGATGATTTGGCATATTTGAAGCATTATTTTTATGATGATAAAACTTCTGAAAGAATTAAACTAAAACATATTGTCTCAATTAAAAAAGGAAGAAAACCTCCTGTGTTATTAGAAGAAGGGGAAGGATTACCATATTGTACAGCAAAATATTTAAGAACAGGAGAAATTGATTCTATAGTCCCAAAAGGAGCTTGGGATAAGTCTATTAAAATTGATGAAACAGATATTTTAGTTTTATGGGATGGTTCAAATGCAGGTGAAATGCTTTTCGGAAAAAATGGCTTTTTGGCTAGTACAATGTGTAGGCTAAATATTAAGCAAGATGACTTTTTGAAGGAATTTGTTTTCCAGTTTTTAAGATTTAAAACTAATGATATAAAGAGGGCTACAGTTGGTTCTGCTATTCCACATGTAGATCCTGGAATGATTGAAAATATAGAAATTCCAAAACTATCAGTAAAAAATCAAAAAGCTATTATTGATATGTTTAATTCAATTAAGAATAATATTTCTTTAATTGAAACCAAAATCTCAAGTTCCAAAGCCTTACAAAAGAGTTTAATTAATCAGGTATTTTAGGGTATGGCTTATAAAGTATTTTTTTCCTTTCAAATGGATACAGAAGATAAGTATGGTAAAGGGTTTATTCAAAATGCTATAGAAATTGCCATTCAAAAACTAAAAGATGAAAGTATTGAAGTCACTTTAGATTATGGTTTTAGAAAAACACCTGGAACACCTTTGCTTATTGATGAAATGCTAAAGAAGAGTACAGAATCAGATATGGTAATTGTTGATTTAACATTTACATCTGCTAAAGAATGGTTGCAAGCAAAAAAGTACAAGGTATTTGGTAAAGAATTAAGGTTACTAAATAAGGTTGGGGATAAAAAATCTCCAAATCCAAATGTTTTATTAGAGACAGGTTATGCATGGGCAAAAAAAGGAACCTATAGAACTTTAGCTGTTATGAATGATGCTTTTGGTTCACCAAAAGAACTACCTGTAGATTTAGAAGGTTTTCGTTGGGGTATTACTTATAATCTTAATGCAGCTAATTATGCTACTAGAAAAGCTGTAAGGAAAGAATTAGCAAATGATTTATATAATGCCATCAAAGATGCTATTAACGCTGAGGCTTCACATCAAATTGAGAAATGGTCTCCTTTTAAAATAAATCAGCAATTAGACAGGTATCACAATTACTTATATGTACTTACTCCGGAATTAGAAGGTCTAATTACAAAGTTAAGAAGTTTCTTAATTAATTATAAGGGACCAATTAGAATTGCAGGAGTTCCTGGGTCAGGTAAAACTCGGCTAGTTTATGAAGTGTTTAGAAAGAATGACAATTTTGAAGCTGATGAACTTGAAAATAGTATTTTGTACTATGACTTAAAAGGAACAACGTATCAAGATATATCAAATAAGGTAGCAGATCTTACAAATTTAAACCAATTAAAAGTTGTTATAATTGATAGTTGTAGTGAAGATATTCACAAAAGAATAGCAAAAGATTTTTTCAGTACAGAATTGAGGTTAGTGACTATAGAGCCTAATTCTAATAAAAGTAAAAAAGTCTTTCCTAATATATTCATCGATGAAAATATTAGGAAAACAGTTTTTCATAATATTTTTAATTCTAAATTTCCTTCAACAAATGTGTCACAACTATATAACACTCTTGATGGTGATTTGAATAAACTTGTTTCTGTAATTGTTTCAGATGTTGAAGAAGAAGATATAGTTAAATCAGTAATTGATTTATTAACGATAATAATTGGACAAGTTAATGTAGACATTGGAGCCATTAAGTTATTGATAGCAGTGTCACTATTTAAAAAAGTAGGTGCTACAGGTTCTTATTCCTATCAAATAGAGATTATAAGAACAACTTTTGTGAAATGTCCGAAGGAAAAATTAAATGAATTAATAAGTTTTTTAGTCTCGAAAGATTTAATAATCATAAAAGGTGATTATATACTTGCGAACGCATTTGAAAAAGAGCTTATAGATCATTGGAAAAGTCAACCATTTGAAGATATTAATGAGATTGTATTGAATGTATCTAATAACAATCTTTGGAGTAATTTTTCCGACAAATTTTTTGATGTTTTAAAAAATGATGACTCTGGTGATTATATAAACAGCTTAAATTCTTTAGATGGAGTTTTAAAAGATAGTAGTTTCATAGATACAAATGAAGGTGGTGAATTTGTGAATTTATTAGCAGATTATTTTCCAAGTATAGCGCAAGAAGTAATAAAGTCTAAAATAGAAAGATTATGACAGATTTTTTTAATTTTCATAGTAGTGATAGGTATACTGTTGATACAATACTTAAATTATGTCTTCATCGTGAAACAGCAAAAGATTCTTTCAAGTTGTTATATGGGTTAGCGAATGGTGAGAGTGAGCTAAAAAATTCGGCTAATATTGAGTTTGTTTCTTTGTTTCAAATTTATTTAGCTGAAACTTGTTTGAGTTTAGAAGAACGATTACTAGTATTAGATGTATTAGTAGAAGAAAATGAGATGTCTTCTGTTATTATTAATGCCTATGAACGAGCCTTAAAATCAAATAGTTTTACAGGTAGAATTCAATCTGGAAAATCTAATAACAGAGATAATATTTTTAATCCTAATAGTGGAGAAATATCAAGTTATTATAATACTGTTATTGAAAAGTTATCTTCTATAGCTCTTGCTGGTGATGAACCATTTTCAAAACAAGCTTTTGATTCAATTTTATCAAGAGCTTATGATCAAATTAGCATTGGTAATTTTAATCAAATATTTATTGTTATCAATGAGTTTATTCAAAAACAAGGTGAAATTTCAAATGACACACGTCAAAAATTAAGGGAGTTAAGTTCTGATAGATATGAGCTTGATAAAGATTTTGTAGAAGCAATTAAAACCTTATTAGATAAATACAAACCTGAAAGTATAGAAGAACAATTAACTGCATTTGTGGTTTTACCTGCATGGATTAATGATAGAGATGAACAGGGGAACTACATAAATGTTTCATCAGAGAAAGCTAAAGAGTTGGCGCAAAAATATTTAGATGGAAGTGTTAATTGGAAAGATGATCTAGATGTTTTATTAAAAGGTGAGCAAAGACAAACATATTCATTTTCGCAAATTGTTGGTGAAAAAGGAGGGAGTGATAGTAATAAAGCCTTAATAGATTTGGTTTTTGATATTTTCAAAACAATACCAACTGAAGAACAAAACTCAGCCTTTGTTAGTGGTTTGATTTATGGTTCCAAAAATGATGTTTTTACTAGATATGCTATAGATAAATTATTATCGTCAAACTTAACAGAAGTTCATGGAATTAGGTTAATTAGATATTTAAATCCTATTGAATATGAAGATCTTTTAAAAATAAAAAACCTACTAATAGCTACTCCCAAATATTTAAGAAACCTTGAATACTTAGATTTAATACATCTAAATGATGATGAGGTTGTTGATTTAGTAGGTTGGATAAAAGATTTTAATTACTCCTTTGCTTTAGAAATTTTATATGAAATTTTAAGGAAAGATGTTGATAGATGGAATAGTCTAAAAGGAATAATAAATGAGTTGTTGTATGTTGATAAAATAACTGAATACAGCTCTTTTATTAATAGTACATTTCATATTGAAGATTTAATTTCTAAGTCAATTTATGATGATCCTTCTGATAAACACATTTCTTTTTTAGTTCATCAAATAATTAAAAACTATACAAAATTTAATTTTGAAAACGAGTCATTTTTAGACCATTTAACATACTTCTTCATCAATGACTTCTTTGATGAATCTTGGCCAATATTTGGAGAACATCTGGCTTCTGGTCAACAAAGTGGCCATAAACTTTATAGTGTTTTAGAAAAATCCGTTTCTAATAATAAGCTAATATATGATTGGGCCATTACTGATTCAAATTACCCTCCAACCGCTATAAGGTTTATGAATATCTATAAAAAGAATGATGATGGAAGTTTAGAGTGGGATCAATATGCCAAACAATTAGTTGATGAGTTTGGTAATCAACAAAAAGTTTTAGATAATATTCATTCAAAGTTTATAAATTATTCAATGATTGGTTTTGCTTCAGCATCTGGATTATACAAAAAAAGGAAAGTTTTAGTTGACCAACTTTTAGATCATAAATTTGATAATGTTAAAGAGTTCGCTAAAAATTTATCAGAATATCTTTCAAGTCAAATTGTAGAGGAAGATAAGTTTGGTGAGAATTATGAATTAGAAATATAAATTATGAGCTTCAACGAACTAAACAGTGTAGAAAACTACATCATAAAACAGCTTACAGGTGTTAATTTAAATACAAACGAGGTTTCGGATGTTACTGGTTTATATAATACATTTTGGCAATATAAATCGCCACAAGAGTTAAATCGTTCTGTAAATGAGGTAATGTTAGAACAAGATTTAATTGCAGCGTTAATCCGTTTAAATCCAGAAATAGCTCAAAATCCAGATTTAGCAGATGAAGTAATTTATAAACTTCGTGCCATTTTAATTTCTGTACATCAAGTGGGTTTAGTTCGTGCCAACGAAGAGTTTTTTAGTTGGTTACAAGGCGATAAAACCATGCCTTTTGGAGTTAATAACCGCCATGTGCCTATAAGACTTATAGATTTCGAACATTTAGAAAATAATTCATATATAGCTACCACACAGTTTCGTATCCGTCATAGAGAAACTAAAATACCAGATATAGTATTGTTTATTAATGGAATTCCTGTAGGTGTTGGAGAAGCAAAAACACCAATTCGTCCAGCTATTAGTTGGTTGGATGGTGCTCATGAAGTTCATGATATTTATGAAAATTCAGTATCACAATTATTTGTGCCAAACATATTATCCTTTGCTACAGAGGGTAAAGAATTGTATTACGGTGCCGTTAGAACGCCTTTAGAGTTTTGGGCGCCTTGGCGATTAGAAAATGATGAAGATGCCATTGCAAAGCGTTTAGGTTTAGGTGAAGTAGGGAAGGAGTTGAATGATTTATTACACCCAAAACGTTTACTGGATATATTACAAAACTTTTCTTTGTTTACTACTAACAAAAAGAAACAACGGATAAAAGTGATTCCAAGATTTCAACAATACGAAGGTGCTAATAAAATTGTAGAGCGCGTTAAAGAAGGAAAAATTAAAAAAGGATTAATTTGGCATTTTCAAGGGTCTGGTAAATCTTTACTAATGGTTTTTGCCGCTCAGAAATTAAGACGAGAAAAGGATTTAAAGAGTCCGACGGTTATTGTGTTGGTTGATAGAACCGATTTAGATACGCAAATCACAGGGACCTTTAATGCAGCAGATATTTCTAATTTTCAAACTACGGATAGTATAACGGAATTACAAACGCTATTAGAACGAGATACAAGAAAGATTATCATTTCAACTATTTTCAAGTTTCGCGATGCGAAACCAAATATGAATACTAGAGATAATATCATTGTTTTGGTAGATGAAGCACACAGAACACAAGAAGGTGATTTAGGACGACAAATGCGTGCCGCATTACCAAATGCATTTTTATTTGGATTGACAGGAACACCAGTTAATAAAGCCGATAAAAATACGTTTTGGGCCTTTGGAGCAGAAGAAGATCAAGGTGGTTATATGTCCCGCTATACATTTCACGATTCCATTAGAGATAATGCTACATTGCCATTGCATTTTGAACCACGTTTAGTAGATGTACATGTAGATAAAGAAACTATAGATAAAGCATTTGAAGAGTTTAAAGAGAATAGTGCCTTAACCGATGAAGAAGCCGATGCTTTAAATAAGAAATCGGCAAAAATGTCTGCTTTTTTAAAGTCACCAGAGCGTGTGGCTAAAATTGTAGAGGATATATCTATTCATTTTAAAGATAAAGTGGCTCCTCATGGCTTTAAAGCCATGATTGTTACCCCCGATCGCTATGCCTGTGTGCAATATAAAGAAGAGTTAGATAAATACTTTCCTGAAGAAGCGAGTCGTGTTGTGATTTCAACATCTGCAAATGATGAATTGGAATTTAAACAAAAATGGGGTGTTGATAAAAGTCATCAAGAAAAAATTGTTGACGAGTTTAACGATGCACAATCAGATTTACAATTTATCATCGTTACAGCAAAACTATTAACAGGTTTTGACGCCCCTATTTTGCAAACGATGTATTTAGACAAATCTATAAAAGACCATACGTTATTGCAAGCTATTTGTAGAACCAATAGATTATTTCCTAATAAATCATTTGGTCGCATTGTAGATTACTTCGGTGTATTTGATGATGCAGCAAAGGCGTTACAGTTTGATGAAGAAAGTATTAAAACAGTAATTTCTAATTTAACAGAATTAAGAGATAAACTTCCTGTAGCGATGAAAGATTCATTATCTCATTTTGAAGGTGTAGATAGAACGCTTGGAGGTTTTGAAGGCTTAGAAGTAGCACAAAATGCCATTGGAGATAATGATAAGAAGGATGCCTTTGCCAAGGATTATAAATTTCTATCTAAAATCTGGGAGTCGTTATCTCCTGATCCTATTTTAAATGACTATCAAGACGATTACAAATGGCTATCGCAAGTTTTTGAATCGGTAAGACCTGCAGCAGATAACATAGGTAAACTTTTATGGTTTTCATTAGGAGCAGAAACTACAAAGTTGATGCATGAAAATACCCATGTTGGGGATATACATCATTTAGAAGAGTTTATTTTAGATGCTGATGTTATTGAAGATATTTTTAATAATCCAGATCCTAAAAACGCTAAAAAACTAGAAAAACTATTAATTAAACGCTTTAAAAAGCATGCTGGCGATCCCAAATTTAAATCATTAAGTGAACGGTTAGAGGCTTTACGAGATAAAGCAGAACAAGGATTGATTACTTCAATAGAGTTCGTAAAAGAGCTTTGCAAACTAGCAAAAGAAACGGTTGTAGCTGAAAAAGAATTACATGATCTTATAGTTGAAAAAACACCAAAAGCTGCACTTACAGAATTATTTGTTGAGTTAAAAGATGAAGAAACACCAGCAGTTGTTGAGCGTATAGTAGAAGATATAGATGCTATTGTTCGTGTTGTTCGTTTTCCTGGTTGGCAAAATACAAGTTCTGGGGAACGTGAGGTACAAAAGTCATTACGTAAGTCTCTTTATAAGTATAAATTGCATAAGGATCAAGTCTTGTTTGATCGGGCATATGCGTATATAAAAGAGTATTACTAATTTTATACAGTATCTAAATTACATATTGCTTCCCTTTTATTAGGCCATTAAAAAAAGAGATACAAAGTATGTTTTTATATTTAAACCACCCAAATAGTACCCAAATGCAATTAATAAATTCAGATTATAATTTTTCAATTTTTAAAAACCTATATCAGAAAATACCGCAAGAAGAATGCGACATTAACCAGTTAATAGAAATTATAAAATACGGATATCTTAAGAATGAGATTACACAATTACGTAACACTAAAGATAAGTCCGAAAGGAATAAACTTAAAACTACACAGTTACCTTGTGTAACTTTATCTGGTGTTTTTAAAGAACGCAATTCTAAAGGGTTAATAGAGCATATTGGGTTACTTCAGATAGATATCGACGACATCGCCAACTATAATGAGGTTTTTAATCAAGTAAAGCAGGATGAATATACCTATGTGGCGTTTAAAAGTCCAAGTGGTAATGGCCTAAAGGTAATTGTAAAAATAAATGAATCTGAAGAAACGCACTTAGAGCAGTTTTACGCTTTCGAAAAATATTACAAAGAAGAATATAACATTATCATAGATAAAGCCTGTAAAGATATCTCTAGATGTATGCTACTCTCTTACGATGAACACCTGTTTTGTAATCCGTTTTCAGATGTATTTCCGGAGCTTCATTTGCCACCAGTTAAAAAAGTACCCATTAAAGAATACCCGGTAAACGGAGCAATACATGTTACAGGTAATAAAGAAGTAGATGTTGTAGAGGCTATAGCTAAAGAAGTTGAAAATAATAGTTTAGACATTACCTCCACTTACGAAGAATGGTTAAGGGTAGGGTTTTCTTTATCATCCGTGTTGGGTGAATCTGGGCGAGAGTATTACCATAGATTATCAAAATACAACACCAATTATACCTATCAAGAAACAGATAAGAAATTCAATGTTTTATACAGCCGAAATAATGGAGCTATAGGTCTAGGAACTTTAATTTATATAGCAAAACAGTACGGTATACAAATTAAATACACTACACAACAGCAACCTACCAAGCCCAAAAAGATTACTCAATTAACCGATGCGCAATTAGAATATATTTTAAAAGAGAAACGTCTGCAATGGTCTAGAGAACATAATGCACCTGCATACCGCATGTTTAACGATAAATCTTTAGCCGATTTAATAGCGAAAAGACCTAAAACGAAAAGTGAACTTGAAAAAGTCTTTGGTTTCGGTTCCAAAAAAATAGAGGACATAGGCGAATTAATATTGAATCTAATTAATGATCCAAAAGAAATAGATAGCGTACCTAAAACACAAAGTTTTACGCTTACACAGCCCAAAGAAGAGGATTTACAATTGACCAAAGTATTAAAAGAATGGAGGTTTGATTTATCGATTAAGAAAGGCATTAAACCGTTCTGGATATTAAGAAATAGTTCTTTACAAGATATAGTAACTCTGAAACCCACAGCTACAAATCAATTATTTGAAATAAAAGGGATAAGTACAAAAACAGTGGAGCATTATGGGGAGGCTATAATTACAATCCTGAATGAGTTTAAATCCTAAGGTTTCTAAATTATATATTGTTTGATCACCGTGCTCCAGAAATAAATCCATTATTTAACCATAACGTCATCAAATGTATAGCCGTAATGTTTTATATAGATCGACATAACAGTTTTTTATTTGTTGTTTAAAATCTCCTACAGCTGTGGGCAATCCTATAATGATGGGATATAAAGATCTTACTTTTATATCGTTGTATATATACATATTACCGGGTATAGTTATGTGATAAAAAAGGAGTTGTATTATTTTTTATTTCCCCCTAAATTTTCCCCTGTAAACTGCTCCAGCCACCACCATTAACCGCGGTGAACCCATTGGCTGTAAGTACTTTTTTTGCTTGTGCACTTCTCATACCGCTTGCACAACAGGTGATAATTGTTTTTGATTTATTCAGTTTAGAACACGCTGTAGACACATGGTTTAAAGGCATATTTTGAGCCCCCTTAATATTGTAGCCTTCCCTAAAAATAGGACAGCATAAAATTCGAATTTACTAATTTTAAATTTTAAACTGTCACATGAAAAAAAGCAAATTTACCGAGACACAGATTGTGAAGATCCTAAAGGAGAATGAACAAGGAAGAAGCGTCCCTGAACTAGCCCGAGAACTAGGAATCGACAAGAGTACCATTTATTATTGGCGCAAGAAATATGGTGGCATGGAAGCGAGCCATTTAAAGCGACTAAAGGAACTTGAAGAAGAAAACCTTAAGCTTAAGCAAATGTATGCGGATGCTTCTCTTGATATTCGGATGCTAAAGGACGTATTATCAAAAAAGTTCTAAGACCTTCCGACAAACGATTTCGTGTCAAATATCTAATAAAACAGTACGAAGTGTCCGTTAAGCGCGCTTGTGGAGTTATTGGGTTGACACGCTCTATGTGGTATTACCAAAGGAAGAAAAATGACAAAGAAGTCATTGACAAGCTTTCTGAACTTGCCCAGCAATTGCCTACTAGAGGTTTTGACGAGTATTATAACCGAATCCGTCGCGAAGGTCATAAATGGAACAGAAAACGTGTTCTGAGAGTATATAGAAAAATGAAACTTAAACTAAGGCGTAAACACAAGAAACGTTTAGCAACAAGAGTCAAACAGCCTTTAGAAGCTCCAGTATCATTGAATATTTGTTGGAGTTTGGATTTTATGAGTGATGTTCTTAGTGATGGAAGAAAGGTTCGTGTGTTGAACGTTATAGATGATTGCAATCGAGAAGCATTACTGGTAGAAGCTGGATTGTCCTTTCCTGCCAGAGCAGTTGTAGAGGTCTTAGAGCAACTTAAAGAGGAAATAGGTGTTCCTAAGTACGTTAGATGTGATAATGGTCCTGAGTTTATATCAAAGACCTTTGCTAATTGGTGTGAAAGAAACTTTATCGAAATCAAGTATATTCAACCAGGCAAACCAATGCAGAATGGATATATTGAAAGATTTAATAGGCATTATAGGGAAGATATACTGGATGCTTATTATTTTGATGACATCTATCAGTTACAAAAGTTAAACAATCAATGGAAACTTGATTACAATAATAATCATCCGCATAAATCCTTGGGAAACAAATCCCCTGTAGAATTTATGCCCAGATTTGAAGATGAAATAAATTTAATCCCCAAATCCGAGCAAGAAAACAATTTTTTGTCGAATTTAGAGGTGTCCTAAAATGGGATAGGCTACAATATGACCTTGCTGAAATTCTGCTGTGGTGCGGACATCGAGTATGATGGCACCGTCTTTAACTAGTTGAGCATAATCTACTTTTGGTCCGAAACCGAAAAGCTGTTTAAGTGAATTGAACATATATTTAATGTGTTTACGATTGATAATAATTTATAATGCGTCAAGAGCCGGTATTACAACATGTAATACCTTGATTCTTTGATTAGTTGAGTGGTATTTAGATTATTCCGTGTTAGATTTTTCTTTTTAAAACCTATAAAATACTAATCCTCCCAACAAAGCACGGTCTGGAAGTCATGGCACAACTACCACTTATATCTCACAACATGATAATAGAAATAGCCTACAATGGTACCTAATAATAAACTGACTAGGGTGCGTTTGTGTTTCAAGTTACAAAGATGCGATATTGGTTTCGCTTTGGCTGTCACTTTTGTTACACTGGTTGTTTCGGTTGTCAACGTTCTAATCCGTGCAATTTTTAATTAAAATTTATAACCTGAAACGTGTTCTGCTATGCCTATTTTTAGATCGGATTATTTAAGCTGATTGTACTTACTAAAAAACAAATCCACCTCTTCTTTAAAAATGTCTAACGGAATGCGATGCTCTAAATCGTTTCGAAGATGGATGGTGTATTCTGGGTTACGACTTATGGTTTTACTCAGAAACTGGAGTGTTTCTGCAGGATTCACCTTCGTATCTGCTGTGCCCAGAACCAGATGTTTTAAAGCGCTTTTGTGATGTGGTGTTAGCTCTGGAGTGTTTTGGTGTACCGAGCGTTGTGCTAAAGCAGGATTAAACAGTAATGCAGGACATTGAAACTGATTAGATACATAATAGCCCACAAAACCACCCATACTGCTCCCTATAACCACGTGCATGTTGGACGTTTGATAGGTTGTAATGAGTTGGGTAATAGCATCTGGGTGGTTTTCGTAATCGATAGACGGCGCGAAAACGGTGCCGTAGTGTTCTAAAACCGCTCGTTTTTCGGCGTTTAAACTGCTGTTGAGTCCGTGGATGTATAAAATGTTCATATGTGATGTATTTTACAGTTAACTATTAAAAGGTAGATACAAATATGGACATAGACACTGACAAAACATGTCAGTCTAAAAATTATTTTAGTAAAAAGGGAATAGGATGAAATAGTGCCGACACGGTAATTAGGCTTTGTATTTTTTATAGATGGCCTCTATTTTAGACTTTATATGTTCGCGATACCACATAGGCTCTAGGACTTCGACTTCGAAACTCATTTTTAAGATTTGAGTGTCAAATTCGTAATTCGGTCTAATCTCATAGCTAATTTTAATAGCCTCTGGATTCTTGTCGTCTAAAATTACTTGAGAGTGGTGCAGGGGCAGGCTTTTTAAGTAGCGCATATGTTTTTGATCGGTTTGAATTATTATGCGTTCTTTAGGCGTTTCGTTTATGCGGACGCCCACAATATCTTTAAACTTATCCAATTCCTCTTGAAAGTCCTTTTTTTGCACGGTGGTGAGTTCGCCTTGCTGGATTTTAGAAAGTCTATCGATTCCAAAAATCCGTAGTTCGGTGGTACCTTCTATAACACCAATTACATACCAGCGCTTTAAATACTCTTTAACCATTAAGGGCGAGATGGTGTAGGCTTTTGCGGTGTCTTTATAATAGTTGTAATGGGTAAACGATAGTTTACAAGCTTGTTTAATAGCTATTAAAATAGGCTGTAAATTTTCAATACCTTTTAATTCGGGGGTCTCATCGAAATGCACATACTCCATTAGTTTTTTGTCGCCTCTTAATCCATCGGAAAACAGTTCGGCTAGGCTAACCAATTCTAAAAACCTAAAAAAGGAGGGAATATCGATACTCTCTTCTTTATTAATAAAATAGCCATTATGTACTCTGTTGTAAGTGATTTCGATACCAAAATCGGTTCTTAGCTTTTTTAAATCGCGGTGAAACGTTCGGTAGGACATTACGAGGTCGTATGTTTTTAGATAGTCGAAAATCTGATTTATGGAAGGGTAGTGCTTGTCTTTTATGAATTGCAGTATTTTAAGCGTGCGTTTGGATAAATGTGGATTATTCATTTGTACGTCAGTTATAAAGTTGATTGTAATTCACTCTCTTAAAAGTATAAATAAGATTTTAATCCGACAAGTATTGTTTTGTATTGCAGTTTTAAAGATTTAAAAATTAATAATAAGATTTTCAATCGTCATGATTCTACGGTTTAGCGTGTTTTGGTTTTTAACCATTCAATATAAGAGGACCTACACATTTAAATAGAGCACATTAAAACAGATGTATTATAAAACAGTACTATTTAGTAGGCGTTTATACTATCTTAAAAAGACGATGCTAACATGTGTTACAGCTTAAATGGATCTCAGTATAAAATTTATTAAAGGCAAAAAACATCACGCGTATTGGTGGGAGTAACATGTTGTTCATTGTTTATGTTTTTACTATATTACATTTTAAATAAACTAATACCTAACCCTTGAAATTACTTAAACTTTCGGTCTTATTTCTTCTATTACATGTTGTTATAAAACTTCAAGCTCAGGCTCAAGTTTTAGAGCATCCACCTATACAAGTATTTTCCCCTGTAGATTATGGTGCAGATAATCAAAATTGGTCTGTATCTCAGTCTAAAAGTAAAAATATTTATGTCGCTAATAATAAAGGTTTATTAGAGTTTAATGGCGCGAGTTGGGTTTTATATCCATCTCCAAACAACACCATTATTAGATCGGTTAGCGTAGATGAACATAGCATTTACACCGGTAGTTATAAGGCATTTGGATATTGGGAACCCAATCATTTAGGACGATTAGAATATGTGCCATTATCTGCCAATTTGAATATTTCTTTTTTAGAAGACGAAGATATATGGAACATAATCGCTATAGATGATTGGGTGTTATTTCAATCTTTAAATCGGATTTACATATACAATACAACCGATGCTTCAGTATCTATTATAAATTCGGATACCATAATTTATAAAATGATAAAGGTGAACAACAGTGTTTACTTTCAGCGCGTAAATGATGGGGTTTACGAAATTGTAAAAGGTGAGTCTAAGTTAATATCAGATCACCCTATTTTAAAACAAAATTTATTGGTTAATATTTTTAATCAAGATGGAAACATTTTGTTTCAAACAGAAGATAAAGGGTTTTATACATTTAAAGGAAGTGGTGATTTAATAAAATGGGATATACCTTCGGACGCTACCTTGTCTAATGTTAGGATTTATAGAAGTTTAAAACTGAAAGATAATAGTTTTTTGCTGGGAAGTATTTCGAAAGGAATTTATCATTTAAACGCCTCGGGAGAGATTATTCAACATTTAAATCAGAAGAATGGATTAAGTAATAATACCATACTTTCTGTGTTTGAAGATGCGGATCTTAATATTTGGCTGGGCTTAGAAAATGGTATAAACTGCGTTAATATTGATTCTCCTTTTACTATTTATAACGACATTACTGGAGAGTTAGGGGCTGTAAATACGTCTGTTTTACACCATGGTTTTTTGTATTTAGGAACAAATCAAGGATTGTTTTACAAAGAATTGGGTGTAGATTCTAGCTATCGATTTATTGAAGGTATGCAAGGTGCCACGTGGTGTTTAACCAAAATAGGGGAGACTTTATTTTGTGGTCATGATTCCGGCACGTTTGAGATTACAAAAAACACAAGCAAACGTATTGCAGATGTAAAAGGGACTTGGATTGTTAAACCCATAGGTCATGATTTAATATTACAAGGAAATTATAGTGGTTTGTATGTGCTTGAGAAGCAAAACGGACAGTGGCAATTAAGAAATAAAATAGACGGTTTTAACGTGTCTAGTAGGTTTATAGAATTTATAAATCCGAATCAGGTTTTTGTGAACCACGAGTATAAAGGTGTGTTTAAAATTACACTGGATTCTAATTTAACTAAAGCCACAGAAATAATAAAGGACCCATCTATAGAACAAGGCTTAAATTCGAGTCTTGTTACATACAATAACAAGTTGCTATTTACCAATAAAGGCGGTGTTTACGATTATGATTTTCAGCAACAAAAATTTGTACAAGACTCTGTATTGAGTGCATTTTTTACCGAAGAAGAATACTCTTCAGGTAAATTAATAGTCGATAAAACCAATCAAAGACTATGGTCGTTTTCTAAATCCGGGATTACCTACATGACACCGGGTAAATTAAGTGATCTACCAAAGGTTGAAAAAATCTCGCTTCCAAGTTTTGTGAGACATGATATTCCTGGTTACGAAAATATAACACATTTGTTTAAAAATAAATATTTGTATGGCAATGCGCTTGGTTACATGATTATAGATTTAGATAAGTTAGAGCATAAACCCTTTAAAATACATTTGAATACTATTTCGAACACCACTTCTAAGAATAATGATACCATTCATTTATACGATAAAAACACCTTTGTCACTTTTAAAAATAAAGAAAATAATATTGAATTCCGTTATAATATACCGGAGTACAAGAAATATTTAGTCCCTGAATTTCAATATAAATTAGACGGTATTTACGATGCTTGGAGCCCGTGGTTTAAAACATCGTCTGTATTGTTTGAAAATCTACCTTTTGGCGAATATACCTTTCAGGTGAGAGCGCGAATAGGAAAAACTGTTTCAGAAAATACAGAAACGTATAGTTTTGCCATTAATAGACCTTGGTATTTATCTAATGTCATGATTGCTAGTTATGTGCTATTTGTTTTACTGTTTTCATTGTTAATGCATAACATCTATAAACGCCATTATAAAAAACAACGTGAAAAATTACTACAAGATAATCAACGTGAACTCGTTTTAAAAGACTTGGAAAATAAGCAAAACCTTATGCGATTCAATAACGATAAGTTGCGTCAAGATATAGAAACTAAAAATAAAGAGTTGGGGATGTCTACCATGACATTAATTAAAAAGAATGAATTGTTGAGTAGTTTAAAAAGTGAACTACTAAAAGTTGAAACCACGGGAAATATAAAACCGGTCATTAAAATTATTGATAGTAATATTAATAATACAGACGATTGGCAAGTTTTTGAAGAAGCCTTTAATAATGCAGATAAAGACTTTTTAAAGACAATAAAATCGATACATCCAGAACTCACATCAAACGATTTAAGACTCTGTGCATATTTGCGTTTAAATCTATCATCTAAGGAAATTGCACCACTATTAAATATTTCGCCACGAAGTGTGGAAGTTAAACGGTATCGTTTGCGTAAAAAAATGAATTTACCTCACGAATCTAACCTTACCGATTACATTTTAGAGATGTAATAACCAATACAATCTACAAAATCACCCATACATTACCACAACATCTACTGTAATTCGCTTTTTATTAGTGGGTTATAGTATTTTAACAAAACCTTGGGAAAACGCCGTATAATTGATGTTTTGTTAAATAAAGACGGGTTTTTTTGCCATGTATGTTTTTTGTTGCGGTGTTATTTAGTAATTTTTTAATCATAAATGCTAGTTTTACCTTAAACAAAAAAACTAATTTTTATGAGACACACGTTATTTAAAATTTTAACCTTGTTCTTTATAACATTTGCTAGTGCACAGCATATAGATGTGTCAGGAACTGTTCAAGATGAAACTGGTTTTCCTATTCCAGGTGCTAACATCATAATTAAAGATACAAGTAAAGGAACCACTACAGATTTTGATGGTCACTTTACTTTAAACGCGGTTGAAATTGGTTCGACAATTTCTGTGAGTTATATAGGATATATAACTAAGGAAGTAGTGATTTCTAGTAGCGACGAATTAACCATTCAGTTGCAAGAAGATTTAGCACAGTTAGATGAGGTTATTGTAGTAGGTTACGGAACACAAAAGAAGAAAGACGTAACTGGTGCTGTAGCCATTGTAAATTCTGAAACTATTGAGGCATTAAGACCAGTTGATGCCGCTCAGGCTTTACAAGGAACTTCGGCAGGGGTTTCGGTGACTGCTCCTTCGGGTTCTCCAGGTGGAGGATTTAATATTTTAATTCGTGGTGTAAGTTCTAATGGAGATAATGGGCCTTTAGTTATAATAGATGGTTACAAAGGGGATTTAAATTCTATAAACCCTAGCGATATCGAAACGTTTTCAATATTAAAAGATGCGCAAGCTGCCATATATGGTATTGAAGGTGCGAATGGTGTGGTGTTAGTCACCACTAAATCCGGTAAGCGTAATGCTAAAGCAAGAATTAACTACGATGTGTATTCAGGTTTTCAAGAAACGACTCGCGAATTACCGTATTTAAATGCCACAGAATATGCGTTAATTTTAAACGAAAGTTATGCAGCTAATGGGCAAGCCTTACCGTTTCCTAATGTGAGTGATTTAGGTACGGGTGTAGATTGGCAAGATCAAATATTTAATTCGGCTCCAATTACAAATCATAATCTATCTGCAGCAGGTGGTGGAGAAAAAAGCACCTATTATTTCGGAGGATCTATTTTAGAGCAGGATGGTATTGTCGCTAGCGATAAGTCAAATTACACAAGAGCAAATGCGAAAATTAAATTAGCGTTCGATGTATTCGATAAACTTAAAGTCACCACTTCGGCAAACTACTTTAATAATAATAGAAAAACCATTGGAGAGAATGCATTAGGAACTCCTTTATTTAATGCCTTAAACTATGCACCAACGTATAGCATAGATCAGCAAGATACTTCAGGATTTTTAGGAAACGAAGTGGTAAATCCCATCTCTCAAATTGCAAATACCTATAATAAATATTCAGGAAGTTCTATTGAAGGAACCTTTCAGTTAGAGTACAAACCTATTGACGGATTAACTATAACGTCTCGTATTGGTGTAAAATCTTATAACGATAACGCCAAGGTATTTTCTCCTATAGTTAATTACGGATCTGGGAAAGTATTTAATACCGATAGAAGTACGGTTACTCAGACTAAAAACACAAACAACTCCTATACTTGGGATACGTTTGCTAATTACGAAAACACCTTTGGAGAAAACCATAATACGTCATTTACATTAGGTACCACGGCGCAACGTGCATGGGGAGATAATTTAAATGCCACAGGTTTTGATGTGCCAAATAACTCTTGGGAGTTTGCAGATATTTCTTTAGCGAACGGATTAAGTGAAGCCAAGTCGACTAGCTCTTACATTTACGATTCTAGATTGTCGTCTTATTTTGCAAGAGTACAATACGATTATAAAAGTAAGTATTTAATTTCAGGTATGATTCGTCGTGATGGGGCTTCAGATTTTTCTACAGACAATAGAATCGATTACTTCTCTTCGGCAACGGCAGGTTGGAAAATTTCTGATGAAGATTTCTTAAAAGATTCTAACACCATTAATTTTTTAAAGTTAAGAGCCAGTTATGGGGTGTTAGGAAATAATAATAACGGACAAGATTTATACCGATCGTTATTAACAGGTGAAGCGACTTATGTGTTCGACGGATCTTTAGTAACAGGAACAGCTAACGGAAGAATTCCAAATCCGGATGCGACATGGGAAACAGCCGAGAAATTAGATATTGGTTTGGATATTAATTTATTTAATAACAAACTAGAAGTTGTAGCCGATTATTTCGTGGAAGACCGAAACGATTTACTTATCCAAGACTTTCCAGTATCAGGTATTTTAGGAGGAGGTGCTCCAGGAGCAGGGTTACCAACTGTAAATGCAGGAACATCTAGAAATAAAGGGGTCGAGCTTTTCTTAAATTATAAACAAGCTGTTAACGATAATTTTTCTTTTGGAGTAAGTTATAATGTGACGCATATTAATAACGAAGTGATATCTGTAAGTAATGGTGTTGTTTCTGAAGGTGGTTCTTTTAGTGTTGGGCAACCTTTTATTTCGAGAATGGAAGTAGGACAACCTTTAGGGTATTTCTACGGACTTAAAACCGATGGGATTTTTCAAAATCAAGCAGAAGTCGATGCACATCCTACACAATCTGGTTTAGGCGCAACTGCCGCTCCAGGCGATATTCGTTTTGTAGATGTTAACGGTGACGGAGAAATTACTCTAGATGATAGAACGTATTTAGGGAAACCTCAACCAGATTATATCATGGGATTAAATTTAAATTTCGAATATAGAAACTTCGATTTTAGTAGTTATATGTATGCCGAATTAGGCAAAGAAACTGTTCGTAATTACGAGCGTGACCAACCTAATGTAAACAGACTGAATTTATATTTAGACAGATGGACCGGAGAAGGAACTAGTAATTCAGTACCAAGAGCAACAACAGGAGCGACTTCAAACAAATTATTCTCTGACTTTTATGTTGAAGATTCTGCGTTCTTAAGAATTCAGAATATACAATTAGGATATTCCTTATCAGACCAAGTGATTGATAAATTAGGGATTAGTAAATTCAGATTATATGTTTCTGTAAATAATGCATTTACACTTACAAAATATAACGGATACGACCCCGCTGCAACTAATGGTGATGCCATAGGTGGCGGAGTAGACTATGGTTTCTACCCAATTTCTAGACAATTCTTATTAGGCTTAAACCTATCCATCTAAAAAAAAGCAATATGAAAAAATATATAAACAAAATATCAGCAGGATTAGTTGCATGTCTATGTGTCTTTGCAATTCATTCGTGTAGCGATACTTACTTAGAAGAAGTCGATCGCTATAGTATCGATTCAGAAAGTTATTTCAATTCTGAAGACGATTATTATAATGCCTTAGTTGGTGCTTACGACTTATTACAATCTACTTATTTAAACGTCATCTTAGGCGAAATTGCTTCAGATAATACCGTTGCAGGAGGAGAAAGTGCGACCGATGTTGTGTCTTGGCAACAAGTAGATAAAATGATACATACACCTGTAAATAGTGAATTAAAAAATCTATGGGATTGGATGTATGCTGGAGTGAATAGAACTAATTTTATTTTAGAATTTCAAGATAAAACCGACTTCGACGGTAAAGAAATTATTATTGGAGAAACACGTTTTTTACGAGCATATTACTATTTCGAGCTTGTAAAATGGTTTGGACCAGTGCCGTTAAAAGAAACACGATTCGAGTTGGGAGACGAAACCGTACTACCACGTTCTCCAGTTGCCGATGTGTATGCTTTAATTGAAGCCGATTTAAATTATGCTATTGAACACTTAAATTATACCGCACCACAAACAGGTAGAGCGACAAAAGGATCTGCACAAGCGCTTTTAGGAAAAGCCTATTTATACCAAGAAAAATTCTCGGAAGCGACTACCGTTTTAGATAATCTTATTGCAAACGGACCGTATGACTTAGTAAGTGACTACGATAGCATTTTTGAAACAGACGGCGAAAATAATAGTGAATCTGTTTTCGAGGTGCAATATTCAGATGCCGAAGGTGCAGGATTCGAATGTTTAGTATGTAGTGAAGGAAATGTAGCTGTTGGTTTCAACGGAATTAGAAATTATACAGGACCTGTATTCGATTCTGGATTCAGTTTTAATTTACCAACGCAAGAAGTTGTAGACGAATTTGAAGACGGTGACTTACGAAAAGATGTTGCTATTCTGGATATCGTGGCATGGGCCGCTGCAAACGATGCGACTTACGGAGAAGGTAATGAACATACAGGCTATTACAACAGAAAATACATTGCTAGAAAAGGAGATTTAAATACAGGAGATCAAAACCTAACAAATCCCAACAACTACAGAGCCATTCGCTTTGCAGATGTGTTATTAATGGCTGCCGAAGCTTATAACCGTGGTGGCATTAGCGATGTAAAAGCACAAGAATATTTAAATAGAGTACGAGCAAGAGCTTTTGGTACAGCAAACGATGTTACAGCAACAGGAGCAACACTTACCGATGCTATTGCACACGAAAGACGTGTAGAACTTGTTGGAGAAGGTCATCGTTTTTTCGATTTAGTAAGAACAGGTAGAGGTTCGGAAATAGACGGATTTACAACAGGTAAAAACGAGGTATTTCCTATTCCAATAGAAGAAATTCAATTTTCTAATGGAAACTGGGAGCAAAATGCAAACTATTAAAACTAACACACTATGATGAAATTTATAAAATACGCATTCAGTTTAGCGGTTATTGCGCTTATAGCAATTGCGTGTACGGAAGACGATAATACCGATTACGTAAAGGATATTGCAGCGCCTACAGATGTATCCGCTTCAATTAGCGTAACGCAAGACAATACGGGCTTAGTAACTATTACGCCTATAGCAGAAGGCGCCGTGAGTTACGATGTCGGTTTTGGAGATGGTTCAGAAAATCAAGTTAATATTACCCCAGGAAAAGGTGCTTCGCATGTTTACAAAGAAGGTGTGTACGAGGCTACCATAACTGCAGTGTCTCTAAATGGTTTAACAACAGCGGCCACGCAGAGTGTTGTGGTGTCGTTTAAAACGCCTGAGAATTTAGTCGTGACTATTGAAAATGATGCGGCTATTTCTAAGCAAGTCAATCTGTCTGCAACAGCAGATTTTGCAACTGGATTTGAAGTGTATTTCGGAGAAAATCCAAGTGAAGAACCGGTGCCTTTAAATGTAGATGAAACGATTTCATACCAATATGAAGACGCAGGAACGTATACTATTAAAGTGGTGGCTATGAGTGCTGCCGCAGAAACTACAGAATATTCTGAAGCCTTTGAAGTAACGGCAATTCTTCAACCTTTAGAAGCTGCTCCAGTACCAATTAGAGCACAAGGTGATGTGATTTCAATTTACAGTGATTCTTATACTAATCCGGAATCTATAGATTACAACCCAAATTGGGGACAAACTACCACCTATACAGAAATTCAGGTTGGAGGGAATAATACCATTCAATATGGAGATATTACGTATCAAGGTATCGATTTTAGTGGCGCTCCTATTAATGCTTCAGCAATGGAATTTATTCATATTGATGTATGGACAGCCGAAGCAGATTTTAATGCCTTATTATTTCCTATTACGGCAACAGCAGACGGAACGACAAGTGAAACGCCTTACGATCTAGAATTAAAACAAGACCAATGGACCTCTTTCGATATTCCGCTTACTGCATTTACCGATGCAAATGGTTCATTAGATTTTTCAAATACCATACAATTTAAATTAGAAGGTGTGCCATCTGGAAGTGGTACACTATTTATCGACAATGTATTCTTTTATAAAGTGCCTTCAGGCATTGATACAGGTTTGGTTGGAACATGGAAAATGTCTTCTGCAGCAGGTGCATTAGGTGTTGGACCAGCGGTAGGTGATATTACATGGTGGAATTGTGATGACGCTTGTGTTATAGAACGTGCTTGTTATTACGATGATACGTATGTATTTAGCGAAGACGGAACATTTAAAAATGTAATGGGAGATGCTACTTGGGTAGAGGCTTGGCAAGGTGTTTCTGATGGTTGTGGAACGCCAATTGCACCACACGATGGATCTAATCCAGCGAGTTACACGTATAATGAAAACACAAATGAGATTACTATTAATGGTAAAGGTGCCTTTATAGGACTAGCAAAAGCTACGAATGAAGGTGAGTTAACAGATGCTTCCGAAACACCAAATTCCGTAACATATAAAGCCACTTTCTCAGATCCAAATACGATACAAGTGAGTATTGAAACCGGTACAGGTTCAGGTACATATTGGCAGTTTACTCTAGTTAGAGAGGGCGTAGTAAGCTCGCCGCTAACAGGAACTTGGCAACTGTCTGCCGATGCAGGTTCTTTAGGCGTTGGCCCTAGTATAGGTGATGTATCTTGGTGGAATTGCGACGATGCATGTGTTACAGAACGGGCATGTTTTTACGATGATGTTTATGTGTTTGGAGCAGATGGCTCATTTAAAAATGAGTTTGGAGGATCGACTTGGTTAGAACCTTGGCAAGGTGGTACTGATGGTTGCGGCACACCTATTGCGCCATTCGACGGTTCTATTGCAGCAACCTATATGTATAACGATGGTGTATTAACCATAGATGGTAAAGGATCATTCATTGGATTGGCAAAAGCAAATAACGAAGGTGAACTTTCGGATGCCGCTAATGCACCCGATTCTATTACTTACAACGTGACGTTTATAGATAACAATACACTACGTGTTACTGTAGAAACAGGAACAGGATCAGGAACATTCTGGCAATATAAATTGGTAAGAATATAAAAACTAAAAATTATGAAGAACATAAAATATTATATAGGACTTTTTCTTTCGTTTGCCTTTTTGCTTACAAGTTGCCAAGAAGACGATGTGTCCATAGGTGAAATTATGGCGCCATCTGCAGTGACTATATCTGCAGAAATACTAGGCGTAGATGCAGATAATCCTTACGGTGATGGGAGCGGTATTGTCGTTTTTACATCTACAGCGAATAACGAAATCACTTATCAATTCGATTTTGGAGATGGAAAAACAGGTGTTGCGCCGTCTGGTGTAACCGAACACCGTTTTACAACTACCGGTATTAATACTTATACTGTAGTGGTTAATGCTGTTGGAACAGGAGGTATTAAATCCAGTACCGCTATGGAGGTAGAGGTGTTTAGCTCGTTCTCTGATGTCGATGCAGAAAAATTAATGGCAGGAGAACTGGTAGGGGACTCTAAAACTTGGTATTGGGCAGCGAATATACCTTTACATGTAGGTTTAGGACCTATTGAAGACGATTATGGAAATGGTGAGTTTGCTTATGAAGCATGGTGGAATGCCATTCAACCTTGGGATGAAGAGAAATATTGTATGTATACTAATGAATTTGTATTTACACGTACAAGTGAGGGATTAACTTTTGAACAAACTGTAGGACCTGCTTTTGTTCCTGGTGCTTATGCCGACGAACTTGGTATTGATGGAGATACATGTCATGACGAAACTGTAGCGACAGATATGTTTGGTGTTAAAAACGTGTCTTTTTTACCATCGACTTCTAAGGCCGCTTTAGAAGGAAGTTATAACGATATGCCTTATAGAGGAACCGCTTTCGAAATATCTGATGGTGGATTTATGGGCTGGTACGTTGGAGCGAGTAGCTACGATATTATTTCAGTAACAGAAAACACATTACATGTTAGAATCATTCAGCCAGGATTTGGAGCGTGGTACCAAGTGTTTACGTCGAGTAAACCTGTTGAAGGTGAAGTTGATTTTGAATCCGAATTTAATGACTTAGTATGGTCAGATGAATTTGATACCGATGGCGCACCAGACGCTACAAACTGGACCTACGATTTAGGTGCAGGCGGTTGGGGAAACCAGGAAGTACAAACCTATACAGACGATGCTAGTAATGTTATTGTGGAAGATGGTTTGCTAAAGATTACAGCCATAAAAGATGGAAATGCATATACATCTTCAAGACTTAAATCTGAGGGGTTAAAAGCGTTTAAATACGGTCGTATCGAAGCGAAAGCAAAATTACCTGATGCTCAAGGTACGTGGCCAGCGATTTGGATGCTAGGTTCCAATTTTGAAACCGTGGGATGGCCCTTGTGTGGAGAAATAGATATCATGGAACAAACTGGATGGGATAAAAACACCTCACTAGGAACTTTCCATTGGTTTGAATCGAGCACAAATGCGAATGCGAGTTACGGCGAAACGTTAGCAGTAAGTGAAATGACATCGGAATTCCATTTGTATACATTAGAATGGACTGCGGAACACTTAATTATTCTAGTCGATAATATTCAAGTGGTAAAATTAGACAATAATGCAGATTTGCCATTTTATGATAAAGAATTCTTTATGATTTTAAATGTGGCCATGGGCGGTAGTTTAGGAGGAGATATTGATCCAGACTTTACTAGCGATTCCATGGAAATAGATTACGTAAGAGTTTACCAATAATATTGTTTGTAGTTTGTTTTTTTAAGGGGCAGTTAGCTTAATCACACTGCCCTTTACAAACAAAACAAGCATATACCAAAAACAAAATTTTAACCTAAAAAAGTGGTCTTTAATAAGCAGTACAATACTGGGGATTTTAAAAGGCTATATGGTGTTTAAATTTTTAAATAATACCAATATAATTCAAGATTAATGAAAAATACAATGCATAAAGAATCTAAGACAAGTAATAGTTTTAATACTACTAATTCCGACAAAAAACTAGTCACTCTTAATGGCGAAACATTTTATAAAATTTCGAATAGCGATAGCATGCGTCCGTTTTTTATGAGCATTGTTAGCGATTCCAACCATTGGATGTTTATTTCAAGTAATGGCGGATTAACTGCAGGACGTAAAAATGCAGAATCGGCGTTGTTTCCGTATTATACCGATGATAAGATCACGGAGTTAGCCGATATAACGGGAAGTAAAACCATCTTTCAAATCCATATAAAAGGGAAATCTATTATTTGGGAACCGTTTTCGGAAAGACAAACGGGATTATATAAAATCTCAAGACATGTTTATAAGAATAGCTATGGAAATAAAGTGGTATTCGAGGAGGTAAATCACGATTTAAAATTAACCTTTAAGTACGAGTGGAATTCTAGCAATCAATTCGGATTTGTAAAAAAATCTACACTAGAAAATCATTCAAAAAACACCATTAAAGTTACGGTTTTAGACGGACTTCAAAACCTATTGCCATCTGGAGTGACTTCAGCATTACAAAACAGCAGTAGTAATTTAGTAGATGCATATAAGAAAAGCGAATTGCAAACCGAAGTTGGTTTAGGAATTTTTGCATTAAGTGCAGTTATTGTCGATAAGGCCGAACCTAGCGAAGCTTTAAAAGCCAATATTGTATGGTCTTCTGGGATTAGTAATGCAACACATTTATTGTCTTCAAGACAACTAAATGCCTTTAGAACACACCAAACTATTACGGAAGAAATAGATGTTAAAGCCGAAAAAGGAGCTTACTTTATTTCATCTGATTTAGTTTTAGAATCCAATACATCAGAAAACTGGATGTTTGTTGCCAATGTAAATCAAACCATCTCAGATGTCGTTAAAGTTTCTGAACTTTTAAAACAAGAACCAAACATCGCAAGTATTATTCAAGAGGATATCGATGCCGGTACAAAACGTTTAATTGCATTGTCGGGTGCGGCAGATGGGTTACAAGTTACTGCAGACCCACTTATTAACATGAGACATTTTTCTAACACGCTTTTTAATATTATGCGTGGTGGAATTTTCGATGATAATTATCAGATAGAGAAAGCCGATTTTATTACATATCTGTCCAAAGCAAATAAACATGTTTTCAAACAAAACGAAAGCATTATAAACGAATTACCAGATGTATTTATACTAGACGACATAAAACGTATAGCAGAATTAAGTAACGATCGGGATTTTAAACGCCTATGTTTAGAATATTTACCACTTAAATTTAGTAGAAGACATGGAGATCCAAGCAGGCCTTGGAATAAATTTTCTATAAACACACAAAGTGAAGTAGACGGTTCTAAAATATTAGATTACGAAGGGAACTGGCGAGATATCTTCCAGAATTGGGAAGCTTTAGCACATGCGTATCCAGAGTTTATTGAGGGCATGATTCATAAATTCTTAAATGCCACGACGTTCGAAGGCTATAATCCTTATCGTGTGACTAAAAGTGGTTTTGATTGGGAAGTGATTGAAGAAGACGATCCATGGTCTTACATCGGGTATTGGGGAGATCACCAAATTATTTATCTCCTTAAATTTTTAGAATTTAGCGAAGATTATTATCCAGGAACTTTAGCAAAACGCTTTAATCAGGATGTGTTTGTATATGCTAACGTACCTTATAAAATCAAGTCGTATACAGACATTTTAAACAATCCGAAAGACACTATAGATTTCGATTATAAATTAAATACTGCGATAGACGAAAAACGTGCCGAATTAGGTGCAGATGGCGCTTTATTGGTAGACCAAAACGCGACCATTTATCGTGTTAATTTAATAGAGAAATTACTAGCTACCGTATTAGCAAAGGTGTCTAATTTTATTCCTGAAGGTGGTATTTGGTTAAATACACAACGCCCAGAATGGAACGATGCCAATAATGCTTTGGTAGGAAATGGTGTATCTATGGTTACGTTATATTACTTAAGACGTTTTCTAGACTTCTTTAAGGATTTAGTAGAGAAATCTGATGTAGAGCATACAGACATTTCTGAGGAGTTAGTCACGTTTTTCAAAGCCGTCGTGTCAACTTTAGAAGACAATAAAGGCATTCTTGCAGAGGGGGTTTCAGATAGAAATAGAAAAACCGTGTTAGACGGTTTAGGAACTGCAGGAAGTGTGTATAGAGAAACCATTTATAACTCTAGTTTTTCTAGTCAGAAAGCTTCAGTGACTAAATCAGAGTTACTAGATTTTATTACGATTACAACTACATATTTAGAACATAGTATCGATGCCAATAAGCGCGAAGATAATATGTATCATGCTTACAACTTAATGACGATTAAAAACGAGGATGAAGTATCTATTTCATACTTGTCGGAAATGTTAGAAGGTCAAGTTGCTGTGTTAAGTTCTAAGTATCTTTCGGCAACTCAAGCCTTAAGTTTATTAGATAGTTTAAAGCAAAGTGCGTTATTTAGAGCAGATCAATACAGTTACATTTTATATCCTAACAAAGACTTACCTCGATTTGATCAAAAAAATAATATTCCATCAGAAAGTGTAGAACAATCTAACTTATTAAAAACCTTAGTTCAAGATGGAAACAGACAGGTTATAGAACAAGATTTCTTAGGGAATTATCATTTTAATGGTGGTTTTAATAATGCAAAAAGTTTAGATGTTGCATTAGCAGAGTTAGATGAAAAATATAAAGCATTAGTAGAAGAAGATAGCGTATTAGTTTTACAAATATTCGAGGATATTTTCGATCATAAATCCTTTACTGGGCGTTCAGGAACCTTTTTTGGTTACGAAGGTTTAGGTTCTATTTACTGGCATATGGTTTCTAAATTGTTACTAGCGGTACAAGAGAATTGCTTATTGGCCATTAAACACCAAGAATCGGATGAAGTTATCGGTCGTCTTTTAGATCATTACTACGAAATCAATGCCGGTATAGGCGTACATAAATCACCCGAATTATATGGTGCCTTCCCAACAGATCCGTACTCGCATACACCAGCAACCAAAGGGGCACAACAACCTGGGATGACTGGGCAAGTTAAGGAAGATGTATTAAGTAGAGCAGGAGAATTAGGGGTGTTTGTAGAAGCGGGTAAAATTGTATTTAATCCACGGTTATTACAAACTAAAGAGTTTTTACAAGCAGCAGCATCGTTTAGTATAACTACTATTCAGAAAGAAAGTCAAACTATCGCACTTCAAGAAGGTGAATTAGGTTTTACATATTGTCAGGTGCCTGTGATTTATAAACGTGCTAAAACATCACATATTGAAGTTGTTTTTAACGACCATACACAGCGTGCTTTTGAAGGGAACACTTTAGATGATATTATTTCTAAATCCATTTTCGAACGTAAAGGACATGTCAATCATATTAAAGTTTTTGTAAATAAATAATAGCGCATGGGTAATCTAAAAACCTGTATAACACTTTTTATAGTTTGTATGATGTTAGGATGTAACAATAAAACTCAGATTGCGCAGGAATTATCGGCAGCAGCTATTTTAGGGAATCCAAAATACCTGGCTATGTCTTATGGCGGTTACCGTGAAACCACTCGCGATGTGCAACCTACTATGGCAGAATTGAAAGACGATTTGAAGATTCTTTCAGCCATGGGCATAAAAGTTTTACGGACCTATAATGTGCATTTAGATCAGGCGGCTAATCTGTTAAAAGCGATAAGTGAACTAAAAGCAACGGATCCAAGTTTTGAAATGTATGTGATGCTTGGCGTGTGGATAGATTGTAAAAATGCATTCAATTCCGCTAACGGCGAGCCAGACCATAGTCTAGAAAGTGAACGAAATGCTGTTGAGATAGAAACGGCTGTTCAGTTAACAAAAGCATATCCAGACATCGTTAAAATTATTGCAGTGGGTAATGAAGCCATGGTAAAATGGGCGACGAGTTATTACGTACAGCCGGGCGTGATTTTAAAATGGGTACATCATTTACAAGACTTAAAACAATCAGGAGAATTACCAACTGATTTATGGATTACAAGCTCAGACAATTTTGCGTCTTGGGGTGGAGGCGATGCCGAATACCATACAGAAGATTTAAATCAACTAATTAAAACTGTCGATTATATCTCTATGCATACCTACCCAATGCACGATACCCATTATCATCCTGTATTTTGGGGTGTTGAAGACAGTGAAGCAGATTTATCAGACGAAGAAAAGATTGAAGTTGCTATGGCACGCGCTAAAGCCTATGCCGTATCGCAATACGATAGTGTTTACAATTACATGACGAGTTTAGGCGTAAATAAGCCAATTCATATTGGAGAAACAGGTTGGGCGAGCGTGTCTAACGAATTGTATGGAGAAATGGGTTCCAAGGCTACAGACGAATATAAAGAAGCCTTGTATTACAAATCTATGCGAGACTGGACAAACGAAAATGGAATGTCTTGCTTTTATTTTGAAGCTTTCGACGAGCAGTGGAAAGATGCCAATAATCCCTTAGGTTCCGAAAATCATTTTGGCCTTATCAATTTAAATGGAGAAGCCAAATATGCTTTATGGGATTTAGTCGATCAAGGCGTTTTTGAAGGATTGACCAGAAATGGAAAGCCGATTACAAAAACTTTTGGAGGTAATAAAGTGGCTTTAATGGAAACCGTTGCAGTGCCACCAATTAAAAATTAACATTATGAAACACGCACTTATAATAATACTTCTTGCTGTTAGCTGTTACGGCTGTAAGCAAGAGTCGGTTGCTTCGCAGGTTACAATCTCTGGTCGACATTTACAGGTAAATGATGAAGCGTATACCATTAAAGGCATTTGTTATCATCCCGTACCACAAGGATCAGAACATAGAGACTTTAAGACTTTAAGTCAGGATTTAGCCTTAATGCAGGAAGCGGGAATAAATACCATTAGAACGTATGCACCTATAGATGATGAAGCTGTTTTAGATGAAATTGCGACCGCAGGATTAAAAGTTATTATCGGTTTTGGCTACGACCAAAAAGGGTTTTTCGATGTGTATTCTGGGAGCTTTATAGATTATGTAAATACCTATAAACATCATCCTGCTATTCTTATGTGGGAATTGGGGAACGAATATAATTATCATCCCGAATGGTTTAATGGCGATGTAAACAATTGGTATAAAGCCATGAATGCTGCTGCAGATTTAATTCATAAAAACGATTCCAATCACCCGGTGGCAACGGCACATGGCGAGTTGCCAGACGATATCGCATTATCACTTTCCCCTAACATAGATGTTTGGGGTATGAATGTGTACCGTTGGGATAATCCGGAAGAGATTTTTAGACAATGGACAGCAATAAGTGATAAGCCCATGTATATCTCTGAAGCTGGTGGCGATAGTTATATGACTATGGAAAGCGACGGCTTTAAGCAAGGAGAAAATCAGCACGCTCAAGCGCAAGCTAATGCTATGATTTTAGATAAAATCATTGAAAATCTAGATCTATGTGCAGGAGTCACTATGTTTTCATTCACAGATGGCTGGTGGAAAGCGGGGCATCCAGACCAACAAGATATTGGTGGTTGGGCGCCAAACAGTAGTGGCGTGCCTTACGATGGATCTCCGAACGAAGAATACTGGGGCATTGTAGATATCAATAGAAACAAAAAAGAAACTTTTACTGTTATAAAAGCAAAATACAATCAGATAAAATAATTGAGATATGAACAAACTAAACCTAGTAACCTTCTGTTTAATGATGATTGCATTACACAGTTGTAAAACCGAACCCAAAGACACAACCGTTAACGCTATGACATTTGAAGTCTATGAAACCTCCGAAAAAGGTAACAGTCTTACAAAACTAGAAACTTTTAAGTCGAACAAAGATACGGTGCACCTAAAACTATCCCCTGAGCAAACATTTCAAACCATTACTGGCTTCGGCGGGGCGTTTACAGAATCTTCGGCATACTTATTAAACAAATTAAGCCAAGCGAATCGCGACACGATTTTACAAGCCTATTTTGCTAAAGAAGGCGCGAATTATTCGTTAACCAGAACACATATGAATTCTTGCGATTTTTCTCTTACGAATTACTCATATTCTCCTGTAGCGGGTGATAAAAATTTAGATCATTTTACGATTGAAGAAGATATGGACGATTTAATTCCGATGATAAAAGACGCTATGGACGTGTCTGAAGACGGATTTAAAATCTTTGCTTCACCATGGACGGCCGCGCCTTGGATGAAAGATAATAGAAAATGGGTTGGTGGTAAATTACTGCCAGAATATTACGATACTTGGGCATTATTTTTCTCAAAATACTTAGATGCGTACAAAGCTGAAGGTATTGATATTTGGGGATTCACGGTAGAAAACGAACCTCATGGCAATGGTAATAATTGGGAAAGTATGCATTTTTCTCCAAAAGAAATGACCGATTTTGTCGAGTTTCATTTAGGACCAAAATTAGAGAAAGATGGTTACGGCGATAAAGTTATTTTAGGATACGATCAAAACAGAGCCGGTTTAAACGAATGGGTAGATGAAATGTATAGAAGTGAATCATCATCTAAATATTTCGATGGTACGGCGATTCATTGGTATGAAAGTACTTATGAAGTTTTCCCTGAAGCTTTACAATATGCACATAACAAAGCACCAAATAAACTCTTAATAGAAACGGAAGGTTGTATAGATTCTCAGGTTCCCGTTTGGAAAGACGATGCTTGGTATTGGAAAAAAGAAGCTACAGATTGGGGATATGATTGGGCCTCTCCAGAGGACAAACATTTACACCCAAAATACGCGCCTGTAAATCGGTATGCGAGAGATATTATTGGTTGCCTTAACAATTGGGTAGACGGTTGGGTAGATTGGAACATGGTGTTAGACCGACAAGGCGGACCAAACTGGTTTGAAAATTGGTGTGTAGCGCCGGTTATTGTAGATCCTGATGCAGACGAAGTTTATTTTACGCCACTTTACTACACTATGGCTCATTTTAGTAAATATATGCGTCCAGGAGCTGAGGTTATCGGTGTTGAAAACTCAGATGACTCATTGATGGTATCTTCTGTTAAAAATCCAGATGGTTCTATTGCAGTTGTGATTTTTAATGAAACTAAAACGCCAAAAAATATCAGCTTAACATTAGATGAAAATACAGTAGAGTTTTCAATTGATGCACAAGCCATTCAAACCGTGATGCTAACTGAGTTGTAAAAGTATTCAGCAAGCGTTTAACTAACTAAAATACACTAGAAAGATGTCTCATTTAAATAAAGTTCCGTTCGGTCAAAAAGTTGCTTTCGGAGTTGGTATGCTCGCGAATCAAATGTTTCCAGCTGCAATGGGGATTTTTATGGTTGTGTTAGTACAAGATTTAGGATTTCCAGGGTGGATGTGGGGTGTGATTTTCTTTTTACCTCGTATTTTCGATTCCATTACCGATCCAATTATGGGATTTATATCAGACAATACAAAATCGAAGTGGGGCCGCCGTAGACAGTATGTCTTTATTGGAGCTATTTTAATGGGAATTTCGTTTTCAGTCTTATGGCAATTGCATAGAGAAGATGGTATCGATTATAACTTTATCTATTTCATGATTTGGTCGTTTATTTTCTATCTCGGTTTAACCATTTTTAGTGTGCCTTATGTGGCTATGGGCTACGAAATGAGTGACGATTTCCATGAACGTACTAATATCATGGCTGTAGCGCAATGGATAGGGCAATGGGCATGGGTTATTGCGCCATGGTTTTGGGTTATTATGTACGATCAAGATTGGTTTGAATCTGCCGATGTGGCCACACGAAGTATTGCCGTTTGGGTGGGAATAATCTGTATGATTTTCGCTATGATTCCAGCGATTTTTATTAAAAGTAGATCTACGATAAACGAAGATTATGCGCCCTTAAATATGAAAAATATTGGGAATAGTTTTAATGGCATAATCGATGGATTTAAAGAAGCTTTTAAAAATAAGCCGTTTAGAAAGTTATGTGTGGCTACGTTTTTAGTCTTTAATGCTTTTAATACAGTAGCTGCGTTTACCTTTTTTATTGTGGTTTACTATTTGTTTAATGGCGATGCTAGTGCCGCAGGAATATGGCCGACATTATTCGGTAGTTTAGGTGCCTTAGCTACCACGTTTATGGTAATTCCTATTGTAGCAAAAATGTCTAAAATAATGGGTAAGAAAAATGCGTTTTTAGCATCTCAAAGTATTTCCATTTTAGGATATATTCTACTTTGGTTTCTGTTTATACCAGGAAAACCCTATATGTTTATTTTTGCTTTACCATTTTTTGCTTTTGGAATAGGAAGCCTATTTACTCTGATGATGTCTATGACTGCCGATGTTATTGATTTAGATGAACTAAATACGGGTTTACGAAGAGAAGGCGTTTTTGGAGCCATTTACTGGTGGATGGTAAAATTTGGATTTGCCATTGCGGGCCTATTAAGCGGACTTATATTATCGATGATTGGATTCGATGCAGATGCGAGTTCTCAGTCTGATAATGCCATATTTGGGTTGCGGTTTTTCTTCTCGGGATTACCTATAGTAGGTACCTTAATAGCTATTTTAGTGATGCGTAAATACAATCTTACCGAAGAAAAAACAAATGAAATTAGAGTGGCGTTAGAACAACGTAAAGTCAAGAAAGATAAGTAAATCGCATTATAATATGTCTTATAGAAAAGAGAATATTTTATCGCTTTCTGGTGGTAGTCACGAGGATAAAACACTAAGAGGATTAGAAAATACATGCCGTCGCATTTTAAAAGAAGGTGTACACGGTATTTGTTTTAGTGCATACGAAGAAGGACAGAAAGCAGGAGATAAAATTAGTGAAGCTCAAATAAGAAGACGTTTAAAAATTTTAAAACCTCATACCCGTTGGGTGCGTTCGTTTTCGTGTACAGATGGTAATGAATTAATACCTGAAATTGCTAAAGAACTAGGACTAAAAACACTTGTAGGTGCTTGGTTAGGACAAGATGATGATATCAATGCAAAAGAAATTGCAGGCTTAATTAAATTGGCAAAAAATGGCCATGTCGATATAGCAGCAGTAGGAAATGAAGTCTTATATCGTAAGGATTTATCTGAAGCGGAACTATTACAATATATGAAGGAGGTTAAAACCGCCATTCCTGAACTTCCCATAGGCTATGTCGATGCCTACTACGAATTTGTAAACCGCCCAAAAATAACAGAAGCTTGCGATGTGATTTTAGCAAATTGTTATCCGTATTGGGAAGGTTGCGCTCAGGAGTATGCTCTTATTTATATGAAAGATATGTTTAATAGAGCAAAAAAAGTGGCTCAAGGTAAACACGTAATCATTACAGAAACCGGTTGGCCTAGTCAAGGATTAGGGTTGCATGGTGCTAAACCTTCTTACGAAAACGCCATTAAATATTTTATAAATGCCCAAGAATGGTCTAAAGAAGACGATATAGATTTGTTTTATTTTTCTTCGTTTGATGAGTCTTGGAAAGTGGGGACAGAAGGCGATGTGGGCGCCTATTGGGGGCTATGGGATAAAAATGAAACCCCTAAATATTATAGTAAAATTCCTTTTATCTATAAAAAATAAAGTGGTCAATCTACATCTAAATTGGCTTACTGTGCTTTGTGGTTTTTTGAAATATACTGTCGATACCTTTACAATTACCTTCAAAAATAGTTTTGCCTTTAGTTTTGTTATCGCATAACTATTTAAGAATATAAAGCGCTACTGCTTTAAAAATTAAAAAAGGTAACAAAGCGGATTACGCTCTGTTACCTTTTTAGGAGATAAAATATATAAATGTATTTTGTACGCTAAGTGTTCTCTAAACGTCTAGTTTGTAAACTCAACAATATAGGCAGACACAATAACTTTTTTACTTCCGAAGAATGGAAAAATAGAACTTTTATATTCTACAGTTTCATTTATAATAGCTTTCGAGCTTCCTAGAATATCAGCATTCTCGAGCATATTCGCTTTAGCCTCAGCAATTAATCCATTTCTAGAAAGACCTCCAAAACCGAAGATATAATTTGCTTGAGATTCACCTTGTACTCTTTCAAGGATTTTGTAATTGTTTTTAGCTAAGACAACTTCTGTTGTATTGTTGTTTAAGTTGCTTGTCATCCCTTCGTGAACGGCACAACTTGATAAAAACATTGAGCAAAAAACAGCTAAAACTAATGTAATTTTTTTCATTATAAATGTATTTTTAAATATTTGCCGTACTTTATTTTAAGGATTTTTCTGGTCGAATTCTTATCCTATCGATAATTCCAAACAGGAAGTCTATTTGGCCTTTTTTTGAAATTATCAATTAGGCGCGAATGTAAATCTTTTAAAAAAATATACGTTACGGGATACCGTAGTCTAAATTCGTATTAATAGCTCTTAATTTTAAAGTCGATATAAAGAGTTTTATTACAGTATTTTATGCTTGCTTCTAAAAATACGAATAGATTGTTTTTTATGAGCGAACACAGATAATTATAACCTATGTCCAATAAAAGTTGTGTGGAATATGCTTTAATCATTAAACATTTATAAGGCCTAATCATATATAAATGAATACTTAGTGATTTGTTACACTAAATCCATTACCTCTCATGCAACAACATCTTTATATCATTATTGAGGGCTGTCATGTCTAAAGCGACAGTGCCGTTATAAATTCCACGAATTCTTTTGGTTTTATCCACTAAAATTAGATGTTCGGTATGCAGAAATTCTGTACTGTCTCTGCTAAAACCTATATCTTCTTCGGCGTAATACGACTGTCGGGCTAGGGCATAGATGTCACTTTTAGCACCTGTTAAAAAATGCCAGTTGGTATTCGTTATGCCCTGATTTTTCTTGTAGGCGTTTAACACGCTAGGTGTATCAACCCAAGGTGTCACGGAATACGATAGAAATACCACCGTGTCATCATTTTGCAAACTATCACTTACTCGTTTTAAATGTTCCGTCATAACAGGGCAAATACTACCACAACTTGTAAAAGTGAAGTTAGCGACGTGTATTTTGTTGTCTATATAATCTTGATTCACCAATATGCTATCCTGATTTAAAAACTCAAAATCGGCTATAGTATGCGTGATGTCTGTTGTAACACGAGAAGTGTCCTGAATAAATACCGGTGTAAACGTTGGGTCGTTATAATAGGGCAACGCTAATGTCTCCTTTACGTTAGGTTCTTGTTTTTTGCTGTGATTACAGCTTAAAATTAAAATACTACTGAGTAATAAAAATACGATCCGATACATTTACACAATTTTTAGTTCCTAATAATCCATATCTTTTGCCTTCAACAATCACGTAATTAGCTCTAATCTTTCCGTTATCGTACCACAGTTTTTGTGCCCCGTCTTCTTGTCCGTTTTTATAGTTTGCCAAATGAAATAAGAAGCCTTCGCTTTTCCATTCTTTTAATTCACCTTCATACGCATCATCTTTCGCAGTATATTCAAAGCGTTTAAATCCGTTTTCCCAATAGGCAGTTTGCATTCCGTTTTTTTGTCCTGAGTTATAATGGCGTATCTCCATAACTTGGTTTTTAGCATACCATTTTTTAGAAACGCCTTCTTTTAATCCGTTATAATAGCCTTCCATTAGTAGCGTGTCTGCAGTTTTTGGATGGAGCTCATACACAAAACCGGAATAGATGGTATCATGTACATACAGCATATTGTTTTTAGTTGACGTTGCAGATTTTAAAACGAATGACGATGGAATGGTTTTATCCACAATCACGTCGTTCGTTTTGCTATTGCACGAACACAAGTAAATACACAAGAATATTAAATAGCTATATTTCATTATTGTGTTACGGTTCCAGGCGTTCCATAATATCCGTTTCCGTTTATATACGGATCTGTATTTGTAATGTGGTAATGGTAAATCCCATCAAGATAATCTTCTGTAGCATGCGCATGTCCGTGATAGGCATCTAATCCTGTAACGTCTTCGCCATTTTCTTCAGGACCATACACAGGAAAACCATCTAGTAGAAATCCTAATAAAGCAGACTTACTAGCTGTTACGGTTGTTAAATATAAGGGTTCGATATGATAATGAAATGTGCCGTTTCCTGTGGGATGTCCCCAGTACTTATCGAAGCTCTGAAACTCGTCGGTCAGTGGCTGATTCGGGCCTGCATACTGATTAAATAGAGGCACACCATTTAATGAAACACCTATCGCACCTAGGGGTGTCGCGACATGATTAGTGGAAACTTTTGGATGTAATGGAATTTTAAACGTATAGTCGAAAGCCGTTATCGTATTCGGATTTTTTCTGAAGGTATAGCCTTCAAAAGTGGTGCCACTAAAATCCTCGTATAAATCACTTGAGGTTGGGTAATACACACTTTTATGATCTGGTGTTCCGGTAGTTTTAATGGTAATATAGTTGCCGTCGCTTGTAATACTGGTGGCGCCGTAAATTTTAGAATATACCTCCGGAACATCCGTCGTCTCTGTAATTTCCGTAGTTGAATCTCCATCAGAATCCGCTTCCGTGTCTACTTGATCTTCAGATGCGCTACAGTTAATTAGACTTAAACATAGAAGTATTAGGGCGTAGTACTTTAAATATTTTGTCATCATAGGGTTAATGGTATTACTATTTGTTTTAGTTGTTAGGTCAAGGAGGTAAATATAACTGCCGTAAGTGATAAAACAGTATACTATCAATGAAACGGCCTATTGTATCAATGAAATTCTAAGCAAGCATGCTTTTGTCCTTTACAAGAAACATGTTTTATATAACGCGTAGTGGTTTTTCAATTCCTTTTAGCTATTAATAAAGTCGTAATTATGCAATACGCTGTGCTTTGAATTTTTATCTGAATAGAAAGTAATATATTTAGTGATTTAAAATTTGATTGTGCATTCTTTATAAAGGGAATCTAGATACTATGACAAAAGACATTCCATCTGTTACATTTAATCCTGAAAAATTTGATTCTGAAATCTCTAAAAATTTCGGTTTTGAAATTGTGCCTATTGAAAAAATTGCAAAATTTAAAAAGAAGGGGAGTCATAATCCAGAATTACCGCATCAGCTTAAGTTTTACAATCTTATTTTTTTTACAGAAGGATCTGGAAGACATTTTATCGATTTTAGTTGGTTTCCTGTACAACAAAATAGTTTAGTGTATTTAACCAAAGAACAAGTTAATGCCTTCGAGTTTTCAGAAACACTAAAAGGGTTTTGTATCATTTTTACCGAAGCTTATTTTGTGGATTGTTTTTCTAACTTGTCTAAAGATTTTGTGTTCAGATTATTTAATCCGCAACTCTTTTCTCCCATATCACAGATTCCTAAAACTTCAGATTTTATAGATTATTTTAATCTTTTGCAAAAAGAATATAACACGTCTGGTTCCTTCAATCAGAAAAATATTATCAATGCGTTGTTTACTATTTTAATATCTAAAGCTGAAGATATCAAGCAACACCAAACCTTTCATATTAAGGATGCTTCAAAAATTAGTCTATTTCATAAATTCACTTCGCTAATAGAATTAAACCTATCAAAAAGTAGGAATGCTAGTTTTTACGCCGAAGCATTGGCCATATCTTACAAGCATTTAAATGCCGTTTGCAGAGAGTTGGTTAATAAAACGGCAAAACATGTGATTGATGACTATATTATTCTTCAAGCGAAAAGAAACCTAATCAATTCTAGCATGAAAAGTTCAGAATTGGCTTATCGTTTAGGGTTTGAAGATCCCACCAACTTCACTAAATATTTCAAGAAAAACACAGGATTAACCCCAAAAAAGTTTATTAATTCACTTATAAAACAGTAGTGGTTCAACTTTAACCATTTTAATACCTGTTTTCATCTTTTCTACACGCTGTAGTTGTTTCATCTTTGTACTATAATTAAAACCAAGAACATGAAACACATCATTACAACGGTTGCTGTTGTGCTTTTAACAACTACTAGCCATGCACAAAGTCAACAGCAAATCAATAACAACTTAGAAAAGATGGAAATCACCTCAGAAATATCAAATAAAGATAAAGCAAAAGCTTTAATTACAAGTTTAGAAACTGGCGATAAATCGACTATGGCCTATATTAATCCAACGCACTACACCCAACACAATCTTGCCGTTGCCGATGGATTGAAAGGTTTTGGTGATGTATTACATCACGCTCCAGAAGGCGGATTTAAAGCCAATGTTGTACGCGCTTTTCAAGATGGGAATTATGCGATTACGCATACCGAATACGACTTTTTCGGACCGAAAATAGGGTTCGACATCTTTAAATTTGAAAACGGTCAGATTATAGAACATTGGGATAATTTTTCAGAATTAGCGACTACAAATCCAAGTGGAAGAACACAAACGGACGGTGTTACAGCGGTAACAGATTTAGATAAAACAGCGGAAAATAAGGCCTTCGTAAAAGACTTTGTAAATACCGTTTTAATTGATGGGGAGTTCGATAAAATGTACAACTATTTTGATGGCGACAACTACATACAGCATAATACAAGGATTGGCGATGGAGTTTCTGGTTTGGGGAAAGCGCTAGAAGACATGGCAAAACAAGGCATTACTATGGTGATTAATAAAAATCATATGGTGCTGGGTGAAGGTAATTTTGTGTTAACTGTTAGCGAAGGCACTTTTGCAGGCATACCAACATCTTTTTATGATTTGTTCCGCATAGAAAACGGAAAAATTGCAGAGCATTGGGATACCATTGAAACCATCTTGCCAGAATCTGAACGAAAAAACAACAACGGAAAATTTAATTTTTAATTATAACTTTTAAATCAGAATAAAATGAAATCAAAATTAGTCACATTAATTTGTCTTCTTGTCATTGGTATCGGACAAGGTTTTGCGCAAACAAAAACAACAGAAGATGCTAAATTTCAGTTTAATACTCCAGAGCATTATATGGATGGCTATTCGTTAAGTTTTCAGTACCAAGACGGGAAAGCCTTGCATATGGCGTTTGACAAAGGGAAAGCCCAATATGAATGGATTAGCGGACCAAGAACAGGGAAAGGGAATTCAGATATTCCGTACCGTTCTCGTAAAATTGGAGAAAACCTCTATCTCGTAAATTGGCACGAAACGGGGCTAAAAGATTATCTAACTATTATCTTCGACTTAGATAAAATGATAATCCATACTTCGATAATTGTGGGATATGAAAATCAGCCTGATAGACCATTAAAAACGGTTTTTTTAACAGGAGTTATCGATCATTTAAAAACATCTAAATAATATGAGTACAGTAGCAAATTGCCCAACATGTGGAGGCAAATCAGTAATAAAAGAAGCAAACGGACAAACCACTTATGTCGCTTTACAAGACGATGAACTTATAAAAAAAGTGGGTCAGCTTAAGAAAGCGATGCAAAAATTTAAAGATAAAGCCGAGGCTTTAGAGCAGGAGTTAGACACTTTAAGAACACAATAAATGTCTTTTTTAAAACGAAATTACGGCTGGATGATTGTGAGTCTATTGGCCTTATTACCTATGCTTATCATTAGTAAAATGATTCAGGTAGATGTTGGTAACGGACTCTCAATTTCATTGGTTGAAAACACTATGGGTGAAGAACAAACTACACTTGATATGCTATATCATATTTCAGGTGAGTTTGCGATCCGGTGGATGACTGCTGTATTAACGTTAACCCCAGTTTTTATAATTTTCGGAATACAACATCTTTTTGTTAGGCAAGCTATGGGAATCGCTACGGCTATATGGAGCATCCTGCATTTTATAATTTTTATATCGGCTGAAGGCCTCTTAGAAACCTTTACACAATTTAATTATATCGCTGGAGGTATCGCTGTTTTAATACTTATTCCACTTCTTATTACATCTAAAAGGAAATCAATGAAACGACTAAAAAAGAACTGGAAAAAACTACAAAGCTTAGCGTATGTTGCTGTTGGTTTAAGTTTACTCCATTTTGCCATACTCGATAAAACGTGGATTATTTACGCGGTTATTGTGAGTTTAGGATTTGTGGTTAGAATGCCAATAGTTAGAGATAAATTCTTAGAAAGACGCAAACGAAAACAAGTATTAACACATTAATTTTATAATGAGCTTAATAGAAAACATATTAAAAAAGGTCGTTTTAGAAACCGCTAGTATTAGTGGTAAAGCACAATTATCGCCTTCGGTTTATAAGATTCAACTTAAAAGCGAACGTTTTAAAACCGCAGATTTTGAGCCAGGATATTTTTTAAGATTAGGTGTAGGAATCGATAATGACACCCTAGCCATGAAAGATAAGGTACGAAGTTATAGTGTTTGGGATATTGATAAAACCAAAGGAACTATAGACTTGGCTATTGCTACAGAAAGCCGCGGCATTGGTGCACATTGGGTTATGAATTGTAAAGTAGGCGAAACGGTATATTTTAAATGGAAAAAAGGGAATTTCTTATTAGACCAAACCGCGCAGATAGTTATCTAATGATTGGTGATGTATCGGCATTGTCTCATTTGTATATGCTTAATAGACATTTGCCAGAGGATAAGCAGGTGGAAAGTATTATTTACAGTGATTTAAATCATGTATTTGAAGATATAGACGGCTCAAATCCATTTAATTTTTATAATTTAAAGCCAAATGCCATAGCAGACATTTTGAAATTAGTAAACGACATGATACCTAAAATGAAAGGAAATAGAATGGTATATATTGCGGGAGATAGTAGAGTTTGTGTCGCTTTAAATTCATATTTCAAGAATGAATTACAGTGGAATACCAAACAAATAAAAACGAAACCGTTCTGGAATCCCGATAAAAAAGGATTGGAATAAACGCTTTACACTTTAATTGTAGTAAAAAAGAAGTCGTTTTGTATATAATTATAAATAACAAATGACTCTATAAAAAACATAGAAAATGAATATAGCAGTAACATCGGCAAGTGGTAAATTGGGATCTTCAATTATAGATAAATTACGGACCCAAATAGGAGCAGATCATATAATAGGCCTAGCCCGAACTCCAGAAAAAGCAAAGCATTTAGGTGTAGAAATACGCAAAGGCGATTATAATAAACCACAAGATTTAGAAGCCTCTTTAAAAGGAATAGATGTAGTTATGCTATTGTCTGGCATGGACGAACCTCAAAAAAGAATCCAACAGCATCGCAATGTTATCGAAGCCGCTAAAGCAAATGGCGTTAAAAAAATAGTGTATACCAGTATTATTGGCGACAAAGATCACAATGCGTTTAGTCCGATTGTGCAATCCAATAGACAAACCGAATTAGATGTAAAAAGCGCTGGATTGGACTGGGTAATTGGTAGAAACGGCATTTATATAGAACCCGATTTAGAATATATAGATACTTATGTAAAAGACGGTGAAATTAAAAATTGTGCGGCTGACGGATTATGTACCTACACGAGTCGAGACGAACTAGCGACGGCTTATGCACATATGTTATTAGAGGACAAACATAATGGGCAGACTTACAATCTTGTGGGCGATCCCATCACACAATCGCAATTGGCAACGTATATTAATGCTGTTTACAATACAAATTTAGTATATCATTCTGTTTCGGTCGACGCTTATTTGGAAGAGCGAAAAAACGAGTTAGGTGACTTTTTAGGTACCGTGATTGCAGGGATTTACGAAGGGATAAGACATGGCGCGAATGATGTGCCGTCTGATTTTGAAAAAGCGACAGGAAGACCACATAAATCTACTTTAGAGATAATAAAAGACTTTAAATAGGAATTATAAAAACTAAAATACACGAATTAAAATGGCTGGAGAAACCGATATCGCTCAATTATTAAAAGGCATGACACCCAAACTACATCCTGGAGCATACGTATTTAGCACGGTTAAGGATTTAGATCATATTAGTAGAAACGATACCATATGTGAATTTCTAGAAGAGGAGGGAACCACTATTGTAATAGAACAAAGTAAGGCAGACGAGTTAAATTTGAATTACGACTATATTGCATCATGGATAACACTAACCATTCATTCCTCGCTAGATGCTGTGGGATTGACTGCTATATTTTCAACCGCATTAGCAACACATAATATCAGTTGTAATGTGATTGCGGGCTATTATCACGATCATATTTTCGTAGATAAAAAAGATGCAGACAAAGCCATGAAGGTGTTGTTGGCATTGTCGGAAGATAAATAAGAACCTAAAATTAAATACATTAAAAAAAGAATTTTAAGCTTTTCAATACTTAAATAAAGTAGGTATACGATAGTATTTATAACCTTGAATTTGTAAATTTAGAGCTGTAAATTATTCATACAGCAGTTACTATAAATGTATTGCATGAATATGGTAAGTTTAAATCTAAATATAGAAGTAATAACTGGTTATGAAAAAATCAAATGTGTGTAGTGTTACATTAATTTTTATAATGCTAGTAACTGTAATTTGGGGTGGTATTGCTCAGACAAGTGTAAATCGGCCCAATATTGTATTCATTGTTTGTGACGATTTGGGTTATGGCGATGTACAAAGTTTGGCACCAGAAACCAGTAAAATTAAAACACCGCATATAGATACTTTAACCGAGCAAGGTATGGTGTTTACCGATGCACATTCTGGATCGTCGGTGTGTACTCCAACACGGTATGGTATTATGACAGGGCGTTATAGTTGGCGTACAACGTTACAGAAAGGTGTGGTGCAAGGTTATGCTCCAGATTTGATTAAAGAAAATCGCCCTACTATAGCAGATTTTCTAAGAGATCAAGGTTATCATACGGCTCTAATAGGGAAATGGCATCTTAATTTTCAGTACTTAGATTCCGTTTCAAAAACACCTTTAGTAAAGCAGTCAAAAACATATTTACCACCTATAGGATCTATAATTCCAGATGGACCTACTGCTAGAGGTTTCGATTATTATCATGGGTTTCATCATGCAAGAGATATGAAAGCCGTTATAGAGAACAATAAAGTTATTCTTCATGACGATGTTATTAATATGCTTCCCCGTTTAACTCGTCAGTCTGTAGATTATATTAAACATAAAGCGCAAAATACAGACGGTAAACCTTTTTTCTTATATGTCCCTTTAGGTTCTCCTCATGCGCCTATAGTGCCTTCAAAAGCGTGGCAAGGTAAGAGTGGTATGGGCGATTATGCAGATTTTGTAATGCAAACAGATGCGACAGTAGGAGCAATAACAAAAACACTTGATGATAGTGGATTATCAGAAAATACATTAGTAATATTCACGAGTGATAATGGTGCATCAAAGGTCGCTAATATTCCCGAATTAGAAGCACAAGGTCATTATGTTAGCGCAGGATATCGCGGGTCAAAATCCGATTTATGGGATGGTGGCCATCGTGTGCCTTTTATTGTAAAATGGCCAGGTCAGGTAAAAGCGGGATCAATAAGTGATCAGTTAATATGTCTAACAGATATATTTGCGACCTTTTCAGAGATTACGCAAGTTGCACTTCCAAATGAAAGTGGCGAAGACAGTGTAAGTTTTTTACCAGCACTACATGGAGAAGATATAATAAGTACAAGAGCGGGTGTAATACATCATTCCATTTCTGGACATTTTGCATACAGATTAGGAAAGTGGAAATTGCTGTTAGCAAGAGGGTCTGGAGGTTGGACATCACCAAACGAAAAAGAATCTATAGCCATGCCTATTGCGCAATTATACAACCTAGAAACAGATCCAGCCGAAACACGTAATGTTTATAAAACACGTCCTGATATTGCGGAAAAACTGTTGAAACAATTAGAATTAGATATTAAAACCGGACGAAGTACTACAGGAGCATTTTCTGAAAATGATATAGACGATATCATTCTATGGAAAACAGAAACTGCCTTAAAGCCTGAACATGAGTAGTTCTAGATTGTGTTTTAGATTACGAGTCATATATTAGAAATATGTTATGATTACATAGAATCACGATCATATTTTCGTAGATAAAAAAGATGCGGACAAAGCGATGAAGGTGTTGTTGGCATTGTCGGAAGATCATTGAATTTTTAAATGAACCTTCTAGATTGAATGTAAAATAGTCAAACCCTATGTTTTTATAGGGTGTTCGAGCGGAGTCGAGAACATAAAGAAGCTATAATTTTTTCTTCCTGGATTAACTATATACATGTAAAAACACAATAAATAGAAATAGCCATTATATGAAGCTCAAAATATCAAGTTATTGATGTTTTGAGCTTTTTTTATCTTACTCAATCAAGCATACTTCTCAACCACCAAATCGCCCCATTCAGCAATCGATTTAATTAGCGGAATCAATGTTTTTCCAAAATCAGTTAATGAATACTCCACTTTTAAAGGCGGTTTAGACGTGTATACTTTTCGCTTAATTAGGCCGTCTTCTTCTAGCGCTTTCAGTTGTAAGCTTAGCGTTCTTTCGGTAACTGTGGGCATCGATTTTCTTAATTCGTTATAGCGTAAAGTGTCTTGTGTTAAATGATATAAGATTACCGTTTTCCATTTTCCGCCAATCAGTCCCATGGTTAAACTTGCACAGCATGGATATTTTTTGCCTTTAAAATTAATCATTGTAGTGTCTTTTGTTTTCATAAATGTATACTATCCTTTTTAACCGTTATTGCAAAGATAGTTTACTATACTTACATTTGCAACTATAAAAAGTATAGTGTTATAAAATCATAAATATGAAGACAGCAAACATTTCAAAAACAGACATCATTAATGCATTTCAATTTAGACATGCCACTAAAGAATTCGATGCCACTAAAAAGTTATCGGACGAGGATATTCGTTTCATCTTAGAAACTGCGCATTTATCTCCGAGTTCATTCGGATTTGAACCTTGGCATTTTGTAGTGGTTCAAGACAAAGAACTACGGGAATTACTAAAACCTGTGGCTTGGGGTGCACCGGCTAAATTAGATACAGCAAGTCATTTTATCTTAGGTCTGAGTATGAAAGCACCTATGATAAAACACGATGCAGATTATATCATGCATATGATGAAAGATGTAAAACAACTTCCTGCAGAAGCTATCGAAATGTATTCTAAATTTTACAGAGAATTTCAGGAGCGTGATTTTGCTTTAGACACCGATAAAAAACTTTTTGATTGGTCTTCGAAACAGACATACATCGCCCTAGGAAACATGATGACTGCCGCAGCATTAATCGGTATAGATAGTTGTCCGATAGAGGGTTTTCATCAGGAAAAAGCAGAAGCAGTATTAAGTGATAAATTTGGAATAGACACCGATAAATATGGTTTGTCTTTTATGACGGCATTCGGACATAGAAAAGAAGATCCTGCTCATCCAAAATCAAGACGCGATTTTAACGATATCGTTACTTGGAAATAGGAATATGCTTGAGTTTTCAAGTTGTATTTAAAAAGAAAAGAAGTAGATTTTTAATTTAAGGTTTAACACTATATACCGATATGAAGCAAGCAGTTGTACTCATGGTGGTTGTATCTGTTTTTATGAGTTGTAAAAACAATCCGAAAGAAAAGGAAGACGTTTCATTGCATACGGAGCTTACCAAGACAGAGAATATCGAAGTTTTTGCAACCACAAATCAGGCTGTTGGCAACATTACGTTTACACATTCAGGCGATTTAGTGTATAGTCATCATCCGTTTTTTTTACCAGAAAATAGAGTTATGATTATGGATGCCGAAACCAAAGTAGCCCAACCTTTTCCCAACGCAGCGTGGAATACACCTAGAACAACAGACGATCATTATTTAAGTAATGTTTTAGGTGTTAGAAACGATGCAAATTCGAAGTGGTGTTTGCATTCTGTTTGGGTAAAGCTAAAGTGGCCACTGGAAACGAGATGTATCTATGGTATGTGGCGTTTCTTATCACTTGTGGTATTAGTATGGGACTTCTAATTAAAGCCACTCAAGTTTTACCTATCGGAACGGCTTATGCGGTCTGGACAGGCATTGGGGCAGTAGGCACTGTTTTAGTTGGTATCTTCGTATTTAAAGAACCCGCAACGTTTTTAAGACTATTTTTTATTACTACTTTAGTCTGCTCGATTGTGGGCTTAAAAGCCGTATCGCAATAACTCGTAAAGAAGTGGTAGTACAACGCCGTGAATACGATATAAATGATTTAAAATCGCATGGAAAAAATAGCAGTAATTGGTGGCTTAGGGGCATTGTCTGGAGCAGATTTATTTTTTAAACTGTTGAAAAATAAAACCGCATTAAAAAATCAGGAACACTATCACTTTATGTTCGAACAGCAACCGTATAGTCAAATCACTTCTGCTTTGTTTACCGAGCAAGATATCAAGTCTAGGAAGTTTTACACCTTTAATTTATGTCAGAATTTCGAACAAAAAGCCGTGTCTAAAATCCTGATGCCGTGTTTTGCGAGTCATTCGTTTATCGAAGAATTGCAAAAGGAAACGTCTATTACTATTGTTAATATTTTTGATGCCATCTCCAATTATCTGAGTTTAAAACATGAGAAAGGCACTAAAATTGGGGTACTGACGTCTAGTTTTGTAAAAGAATCCCCTTTATTAAAAACCTATTTTAAAGACTACGAATTGGTTTATCCCGAAAACCAGAGTCAGTTAATGGATGCCATTTATGGCGAATCGGGTATAAAAAACGGCTATTTAGACGGTTTGCCATTAGAGTATGTGTACGACGCCTGTGTGGAACTCAAAGCCAAAGATTGCGAGGTGATTTTACCTTGTATTACCGAAATCTCGCTATTAGTCAATCCGCTTAGAGCGCGAGGCGTTTCTATTATAGATGTAAACGCGGTGTACGCCGATTATGCATTAGCCAAAGATAACGTGCCACAACTAAAACCGTTTAAATTGGGTATTGTTGGTGGTGTCGGCCCATCGGCAACAGTCGATTTTATGAATAAAATCATTCAAAGTACACCGGCTAAAAAGGACCAAGACCACATTAAAATGATTGTGGAGCAAAATCCACAAATTCCCGATAGAACCGCCAATTTAATTCAGAATGAGACCGATCCCACTTTGGCGTTATTCTCAACCTGTAAAAAGTTAGAAGTCGCAGGTTCTCATGCTATAGCCATACCGTGTAATACCGCACATGCTTTTGTAAAAGAAATACAAGAACACCTTAATGTGCCTATTGTTAATATGATTACAACCACCGCCGAATATATTTTAGAACATTTTGGAGCGGGCACAAACGTCGGACTCTTAGCCACGAGTGGCACCATACAGAGTCAGGTATATTATAACGTTTTAACGCATTACGGACTTCAAGTAGTGGTTCCAGATGTTACACATCAGGATTATGTTATGGACAGTATTTATGGTGCATTAGGCGTAAAGGCGGGCTATAACGACGGCCATTGTAAAACTGAAATTCTTAAAGGCGTGTCGCACCTTATCGAAAATAAAGCTGAGGTTATTATTCTAGGATGCACAGAATTACCTCTCATGTTCCCACAAACCCAAACAGTAACCCAATTCGATCGTGAGATCGCCTTACTTGATCCGACTTTAATTTTAGCCAAGAAAGTGGTGGAATTGGCTAAGGCTAGTGTATAAAAACAGCACTGTTAACAGTTTTTCGTATTTGTAATTTTTATGTTTTGAATGTATTTCAGAATCTCATTACGCTAAAATCCAACTCTTATGAGAACCTGAATCCAGTTCAGGTTGACGATACCTTAAATATTCCATCTAGGTTTAAAAATAACAACATTGTTGTTCACTAAAAACGTCATTTCCCTGGCCTATCGAAAGTTTATCGTAAAATCTGAAGTGAAGACACCGTAAAATTTCAGGCTTTTTGAGCGAAACGTATGTCGTCATTACAATTGAATTAATTCGCGAGTTCCTGAAATTTAGGTGTCAAACGATAGATTTAGATAAGGTTTCGTCAGCCTAGATTATTCTTGTCTTGAGCGGAGTCGAAGGGTGGGTTCGTTTTTTCATCAATGAAAAAAATGAGCATTACTTATTTCAGAATCTCTTCATGGTAATAGCCAGCCTTTATGAGAACCTGAATCAAGTTCGGGTTGACGAGACCCTAAACATTCCATCTAGGTTTAATAATAACATTATTGTTGTTCACTAAAAACGCCCTTTCCCGGCCTATCGAAAGTTTATCGTGAAATCTGAAGTGAAGCTACCGTAAAATTTCAGGCTATTTGTGAAGTATTAGAGTCCGTCATTCTAAATTCATTTCAGAATCTCATTACGCTTTTCAAAAATCGTGAATTCCCCGGCCTATCGAAAGTTTATCGTAAAATCTGAAGTGAAGACACCGTAAAATTTCAGGCTGTTTGAGCGAAACGTATGTCGTTATTATATATGAATTAATTCGCGAGTTTCTGAAATTTAGGTGTCGAACGATAGATTTAGATAAGGTTTCGTCAGCCTAGATTATTCTTGTCCTGAGGGCAGTCGAAGGATTGGTTCGTTTTTTCATCGATGGAAAAAATGAACATCATTTATACTGGAATCTCTTCATATTAATAGCCAGCCTTCATGAGAACCTGAATCCAGTTCAGGTTGACGACACTCCAATCAGAATGTAATTTATTTTAATAATACACTATGATGGTTTTTTATAAATCGTGAATTCCCTGGCCTATCGAAAGTTTATCGTAAAATCTGAAGTGAAGTCACCGTAAAATTTCAGGCTGTTTGAGCACGACATATTTTTTATTATCTATAATTTTTATTGCGAGTTCCTGAAATTTAGGTGTCAAACAATAGATTTAGATAAGGTTTCGTCAGCCTAGATTATTCTTGTCCAGAGCGGAGTCGAAGGGTGGGTTCGTTTTTTCATCAATGGAAAAAATGAACATTAATTATTTTCGAATCTCATCATGGTGATGAGTAATGGTTATAAGACCCTGAATCGCCTCCAGATTGACGAAACCCTAATATTACATTTCCTACTCTCTTAAAAAAGCAAACGCTTTTTTTATATTTTCATTTCTCTAAGGTCTATAAAATCAATATATTTAGAGGTGCATAACTTGCTTCTAAAAACCTTGAATACGAACCTGCGTTCTATTCTAAAAACAGCACCCTAATGCATGCAAAACTAACTATAACACATGAAGAAATTCTTACTATTCGCATGCGTATTGCTCACCATAGCGTGCCAATCTCATGCCCAAAAAACAATTCAAGGTCATAAATGGGAAACGGTCGATATCACGTTTACCACAAGAGACCATATTGCTAAACCTTTTCAAGTCGATTTATCAGCTACATTTCAAGCACCCGATGGCTCACAACTAACCGTGCCGGGTTTTTACAATGATAATAACACATGGGTAGTGCGTTTCAATCCGAATCAAGAGGGGACGTGGACGTCCGTAAGTACGTCGTCAATCAAAAAGCTAAATGGTGTTACACATATAATCGAAGTGTCTCCTGCACATGCAGACGTTCACGGTGGTATTACCGTGAGTAAAACAGATCCGCAGAAACTTGTATATGAAGACGGTTCACCTTATAATTTGGTGGCGAACGAGGTCGATTGGTTGTTCGCTCTAGATTATGGTAACCCCAATCTAACCAAGACAAAGACCTTAGTGGAAGCGATTTCTGCCAATGGATACAATCAAATTATAATGAATGTTTACGCTTACGATTTAGATTGGACACAGAGCGAGAACATTGATCCTAAATGGGACTTCGGGTCTAAAAAAGAGATTTTTCCTTTTCTAGGCGATAACGAAAACCCAGATTACTCGGCCTTAAATGTGGAGTTCTTTAAGCATTATGATCGTGTGATTGATTTACTTGAAGACCATGGCATTTCTGCACATATTATGATTTATGTGTGGAATAAAATGGTGAACTGGCCGGAAGCAAATTCGGAGGCCGACAATATGTATTTCGACTATGTAGTAAAACGTTATCAGGCAAAAAGTAATGTGGTTTGGGATATCTCTAAAGAAGCCCTGCGTTATGGTTACGACGACCCCAATTACATTACCGAGCGTATAGAGCGACTAAAAGCATTAGACGCCTATGACCGTTTAGTTACGGTTCACGATTTCGAGTATTGCGAGGCGAATCCGGAGAAAGTCGATATTATTTCTGCGCAATTCTGGCATTCCGATATTTATAGTAAAATGCTGAATTTAAAAGCAGAATACCCCAATAAACCCATTATAAATCTTGAAAATGGGGCGTATGAAGCCTGTCAGTACGACATTTTTCTAGACAGTAATTACAGCCATCCCATTTCTGGCGTAGAGCGCAATTATCAATGTGCTTTTGCGGGTACGTATACCAGTTATTATTGGCAAGGGATGGCGTGGAATGTGGTTATTTACGATCCGTTTGCCGAGGAGGTCACCGTGCAACCTAAATTTGAATATTACAAACACTTTCAAGCGTTTCTAGACAAAGTTAACTTTGAAAAACTACAACCTACCAGTCGCTACAATTCTAGTGGCTATTGTTTAGCAAATACTGAAGATGGCGAATTTGTATACTACATGCCAAAAGCCAACAGTGCGCTTGCTGTAAAAGGATTGCCAAAAGCCGAGAAGTTAGAAATTCAATGGTTTAATCCGCTTACCGGAATTTATACCGAGCCGTATCAAGTCGACTTTAAAAGTTGGTTGGTTGTAAACCCTAAATTTAAAGGCGTAGACAATGTCTTCATTGTGAAACTCATCAACCGAAAACCATAATACAAACATCATTACAAACATCTATCTATGAAAACTATTTTAAAACCAACCCTTTTGGCTACTGCCGTAATTTTACTTTGTATAACTCTGACCTCTTGGAATTCCAATCCGCCCAAAGCCGACACTTGGGAACCCCTTTTAGATTTAGAACTGAGTAAGTGGGACGCGTTTGTTGGTGCTCCGCATCACACCGTAGCTATTGAAGGGTACGAAAAAGGGAATGGTATGGACGAAGGCACGCCCTTAGGATTAAACAACGATCCGTTAAACGTGTTTACCACAGTAGAACTGGATGGTGAACCGGTGCTGAAAGTTTCGGGAGAAATATACGGTGCGGTGACCACAAAAAAAGAATACGAAAACTACCATTTAAGTTTGATGTTTAAGTGGGGTGATAAAAAATACGAACCGCGTTTAGACAAGCCTATGGATAGCGGTGTGTTGTATCATGCTATTGGCGAAGAAGGTGCGTTTTGGAACTGTTGGATGCAGTCTCAAGAATTTCAGATTCAAGAAGAAGATTGTGGCGATTATTATACCATAGCCGGTACTGGAGCCGATATAAGAGCGATAAAGAAAGAAAATCCAAACTCAGATTGGGATATTTTTATCTACAATCCAGATAGCGATTATAAGCAGTTTAAAACTGGTGAAGACGGACGTTGTAGAAAAAGTGAAAACTACGGAAAATTAGAAGGGTGGAATCAGATTGATTTGGTGTGCTTGGGCGATAAAGCCTATCATATTGTTAATGGAAAAGTAGTATTGGTCATGGAAAACTCGGTGACTTACAATGAGAACGATGTTGCTAAACCATTAACCAAAGGGAAAATCCAATTGCAGAGTGAAGGCGCAGAAATCTATTATAAAGACATTAAAATCAGGTCGGTTACTGCATTACCCACTGAATTTGCTAAGCAATTGTAAGTATACGTAAAACATACTTTGGCAAGAAAAGTCTATAACGATTCTTTTTTCCAAAGTATGTCGTTTGTAGGACGACATCCAATAGATGTCTACTTCAAATAAAAACGGATAGGCTTTAGGCACGGTGGATTGTAATTTTCTAGTTCATTTAATTCTTTGTGTTTTTATTTCTAAGAGTGATTCGGGTAAGCCCACAGCTTTGTATTGCGATAATATAAGCTCTTATAATGCGGTTAACTTAGTGATGTGTTCTGGAATTTTAGCAATAGTATTGTGCTTACTAATTAAATACTTAAATTATGCCTGAATTTACAGCATACAACAGTTCTATCAATTAAAACTAAAATAAAAAACCTTTTACATATGAATTTAATACCAACGGAATCCGTAGGAAGCGTACCACGTCCTAAAGCATTACAAGAGGCTATGACTGCCTTTTCTCAAGGTAATTTATCTGAAACCGAAATGAATAAGCACTTCGATGCTGTGGTTAAGGATACCATAAGCCGTATGGAACAAACCGGATCGCCTATAGTTTCTGATGGCGAACAAACCAAAACCAGTTTTGTAACGTATCCGTTAGATGGGCTTACCAATTTAGCTTCAGATGGGATTTCAATTCCATTTGAAGATGGACATGCCCGTCAATTACCCCGAATAACTTCTGGTCCGTTTCACTATTCAACATATGCTGGGAGTTATTTGCCAAGAGCAAAAAAGTTTGCTACACGCCCTTTAAAACAAGCGGTGATTTCGGCTTCAGCTATGAGTTTATTGTATCCGCAAGACGGGATTGCTAACTATTCGCAAGAACAATTTATCACAGACCTTGTCAATCAATCGGCAGCCGATATTAGAAGTTGTTTCGATAATGGTGCTCTTCATGTGCAAGTCGATTTTACCGAAGCACGTCTGGCTATTAAATTAGATCCCTCTAAAGCCCTTTTAAAACAGTTCATCGATTTAAACAATCAGGTATTAACCCGCTTTACTGCCGAAGAGCGTCAGCGAATCGGATTTCATACGTGTCCTGGCGGCGATCACGATAGTACCCATAGTGCCGATGTCGATTACACCGAACTGATTCCACTGTTTTTAACTTTAAACTCGGGGAACTTTTATATGCAAATGGCCAACGAGCAAAACCCAGCAAAAGCCTTAAAACATATAGGTGAAAACATTCGTCCGAATCAACGGGTTTATGTGGGAGTTATAGATGTGATAAATGCAGAAATCGAAACGCCAGAACAGGTTTATGAGCGTATTATGACGGCTGCAGAATATATTCCTGTAAACCAATTAGGAACGACAGACGATTGTGGATTCTCACCTTTTAGCGACGATTTAGCCACTAGTAGAGATACCGCTTTCGCTAAAATCACCGCACGTGTAGAAGGGACAAGAATGGCATCAGAGAAGTTGAAATTGTAAGTGTTGCTATTCAACGGGCTATGTTTTACAGCGTGTAATGGTCGGTTTAAATCATATACTTTTCATAAATAAGAGCAGGAGATGCAAGCTATGGTTGAATTAGATTTACCTTTGAATATTCAATGTAAATACTACAATTAACAATCACGTCCATGAATATATTAGATCAAGAGATGATTTTGCCAAATGGGGCTGTCCTAAGCAATAGGATTGCTAAATCTGCAATGAGTGAAAACTTATCGAACAAACATCAGGAGCCCACTGCGGTTCTTATAGATGCTTATAAAGTATGGGCTCAAGGTGGCGCTGGATTGCTAATTACCGGTAACATTATGATTGATCCTAATGCCGTTGGAGAACCTCGAAATGTGGTTGTTCAAGATCGTAAAAACATGGATTTGCTTAAACAGTGGGCAGAAAGTGTAAAAGGGACTAAAACACAATTGTGGGCGCAATTAAATCATCCTGGGCGTCAAGCTATGGAGCAAATTAATGGGGTGTTAAAAGCACCTTCTGCAGTCGCTTTAAAAACGAGAGGTAGAAAAGATGCCACTAAAAAAATACCTGAAGCGTTAACCGAAAAAGAAATTCTAGACATTATTGAAGGCTTTGCCAATACCTCTGCTATTTTAAAAGACGCTGGGTTTTCGGGAGTTCAGATTCATGGTGCACATGGCTATTTGGTGAGTCAGTTTTTATCGCCTCAAGCCAATATAAGAACCGATAAATGGGGCGGAAGTTTGGAGAATAGAGCTCGATTTGTTGTTGAGGTGTATAACGCCATAAGAGCACGTGTTGGAAAGGATTTTCCTATTGGGATTAAATTAAATTCCGCGGACTTTCAGAAAGGAGGTTTTACGGAAGAAGAATCTATGGAAGTGGTTAAAATCTTGTCGGCAGCAGGCATGGACCTGATTGAAATTTCAGGTGGAACTTACGAAGCACCAGCGATGATGGGAAAACAAAAAGATAGTACCATAAAACGGGAAGCTTACTTTATGGATTACATCGAAAAGGTTAGACAGGTTACCACAACGCCTTTAATGCTAACAGGAGGATTCCGTACAACGTCGGTAATGCAAGATGCTGTGGCGTCTAATCAATTAGATATTATTGGTGTGGCGCGTCCGTTTGCTATATTCCCAAACATGGGAAATGAAATCATTAACAACAGTCGACCTAATTTCAACACAGACATTAAAAAGACAGGTGTAAAAGGCATCGATGGGTCTATGAATATTATCTGGTACGAAACACAAATAAAGCGCCTCGGACAAGGGAAACAACCTAACCCGAATTTAAGTGCGTGGTCGGTATTTCTTAATTATGCGTGGTTAATTATAGAGCAAAAACTAAAAAGCAAAACAAAATAGATTACAGATAGAAGGGAAGTATAGCTGTCTGTCTTCAAAAGCTTTAGATTTAAGCATACAACGTCAAGGTATTGATGTTGTATGCTTTTTTTATGTTTTAAAGACAAGTGTGTTTTTATTGTTTTAGAAATGAATATCTTTAGAATATTAAATAACAATATCTCCTTATCTATTTCTAATTAACACGTATTTAGATGAAGTCAGGAGTTAGCCTCATTAATAAAATTGGAATTTTCAGCCACAAGCCATAAAAGTATAAAAAAAAGATCCTCAATAACGAACAAATCTATGACGATTGGTTTGATTATTACTGGCGTAGGATTCTTAATATTCTTAATCGATAATAATATAGCTCCAACAAATCAGTTATGGACATTGATTTTTTTGTTTTTTATTGTGGGATTTATACCTATTGGGTTCTCTTATGTATTTCAGTTTTTTGATTACGAAAATATTGATGTTTCGAATAAAGAATATTTGAACATCGGTGACGAATCGATCACCTTGAATTATAAAAAAGAAATTCTCTTATCAGATATTGAAGAACTCAACATCGTGATAAATGCATACTATAATCAGAGAATTAATTTATCATATAGAACTCCAACAGAACATAAAAGTCTCGGCGTTAATAACGAAATACAGATTAAAACGAAATACGACGCTATAAAATTCTACTTTAAGTTAGAAGACGAGGGGCACAAGAACAAGTTGGAAGACGTTTTATACTCCATTATAACTAATGGAAAATTAGAAAATCTAGATTCCAAAAAAGCCATTAAACTTATTCCAGATAGATTTAGAAACTCTGAAAAATATAAGTCTTATGTCATCAGTCAAATAGTTAGTAAACGAATTAATTGTACAGAAGGCCTGTTATTACACGGCTATAAAACATACGAAGAAGCTAAAGATTTGAGGGAGAAATACTGTGGTTAATAAAGGGTGGTCTTTAAAATAAAACTTTAGTTTAACAAGTATAGAAACACGATAATCCCGAATTACTCAGCCTATCGAAGGATAAGGTTTCGTCAGCCTAGATTATTCTTGTCCTGAGCGGAGTCGAAGGGTGGATTCGTTTTTTCATCGATGGAAAAAATGAACATTACTTATTCTAGAATCTTATCAAAGTGCTAACCAAAAGCCAAAAACCACTAACAAACAACAAACCAAACGCCTAAAACAAAAAAGACGAAAACTTTTAGTCTTCGTCCTCTGGTTTAATAATCGCATCATTATATTTCTCTAAAAACGCCCTTTGTCTCGCCAACATATGTTGTCTAATCTTGTCGATGTCCATAAAGTCGTTTCCAAAATCACTACCAAAAAAATCGTCATTAAAGTAATGCTTACTAAAAATCGAATCTTTGGTAAACACATCCTCAAACCCTTCGTTTTCAAAGTCCGAAAAGTTTGTAAAGAATCTAGATTTAAACTGATGGAGCAAACTATCCCGATCTACCTCCGAAAGGTTATCTAATGTATCGTGCGACGACCAAGAGTAAATACTGTCGTAACTAATTAAATTTCCGTCGGCATCGAATTCTTTGTTCACGTTCCAAGAGCCCTTAGGTTGTTCTGCAACCGTGTTGTCGCGTTTTTGTGTTTCAGGTTCTTGTCCGTTGCAACTCACGCTAAGTAAGCCCATCATGGCTAATAAAACATATGCTTTCATATCTGTATGTTTTAGATTACACTTCGTTTTCGCGGTCTAGAAAAGGTGTTATATAAACCACCCGTTTCCATGGTTTTAATCAGTTTGTTTTGGTGAAAAACCTCTACTTTACGTTCCCCATGTTTATACCAGACGCACTCCAAGTAATTATCGTAATCTATACTGCCCAGGAAGCCGTCTTTTTTAGGGACATATTTTAAAACTTGCATTTTTTGGGTGGTCCGTGACCCTTTAACTTTAACCCAATCCCCAGATTTAAATTTTCTTGGCATAACATTCAAAATTTAAAGGTTTAACAACTGTTATTATATAGCGGAGACCGCATACACGGTCTCCAACTATACGTTACACTTTACATAATAAAATTGCGCATGGCTTAAGAAATGGTAATGCTTCTAGCAGGCTTTTGTTTAGCCTCTTCTTTTTTAGGTAAATGCACACTTAAAATACCTTCTTTATAGGTCGCATTTATCTTTTCGTCGTTTACACTTTCTGGAAGCGTAAAGGTTCTTTTAAAAGACGAGTATCCAAACTCTCTGCGTGTATAATTATCTTCTTTGTGTTCGTTTTCCTCCTTAACTTCTGTAGAAATGGATAGTAACTGATTGTCTATATCGATATGGAAATCTGATTTTTTAAGACCAGGAACAGCCATATCTACTACAAACGCATCAGGCGTTTCTTTAATATTTACTTGAGGCAACGAGATGCCTGTATTAAAATTAGATGTAAATACCGATGGTAAATCGCGGTTAAAAACATCGTCTAACCAAGTTGATAAGGTTGGAAAATTTTGATTTGAATTTCTGTTCGCTAAACTTCCATTTTTAGGAACACTTACTAAATTGCTCATAACTATAAAATTTTAAATTAAACATATTTTCAAATTTGAAATCCCTCTTGATTTCGCTTACTATAAAACAAAAAAAATACCAAAACGCATTACGGCCAATGAGCTCTAAAAATTGTCTTAAAAAACACAGAATTCGGTGTCATTTTTACATAACCAATGTCAATTTTTCATTGCTGTAAATGTCAGATTGACATTTTTAATCAAGTTCGTTTTTTTGTTTAAAACCGATGGTATTTGAGTGTGAAAACAGACCAAAATAGAATCCTTTTAAACGCTGATGATTATCCGTGTTAAAAACGTGTTTCGTTACCCTGAAAACCCGCGTTTACTCTAGCTGTTTAGAGGAAAATAGCACCGTTTTAGCATTTTAATTTGTAGGTTGTTTCTAATCGTTTTGACACATGGTGACACAAACTGAACGGTTATGAACGGGGTAGAATGCTGGTGAAACGATATTGTGGTCGGCAAGGGGTTTTGTTCGAGTCTTGCTCGGGTCTCGTTCAGTAGCGCTTCGGGTGTATATTTTAAAAATGCACCGTTTTCCGAATTAGACGCGAATGAGATCTCAAGATGCTCCTAATAATGGCTTTTTTTTGGTGATGAAAAGGGGTTTGGGGGGTGGTGGTGTTTTGGAGGTTTTGAGGTTAATTTGTTGGTGAATTAGAGGAGGAAATGGGAGAGTAAAAATGAAAAGTTGATTAGATGTATAAGTGTCAGTAAATTATATGAGAGATTTTGTAGAGATAGTTTATATTTGAGATGTGTAGAATGTTTGTGCTATATACTAACGTTAGGTGCAATTTAAATAAACATAATGGTAGATTTTAGAAAAAGACTTAATAAGCCTGAAATAGAGAAAAAAATTAATCCAATTGAAATTTATAGCTCATTGGATAGGAGAAGTGTAGCTGGCCCATTAAGACCTGCACAACTTAAGATTCTAACTGAATGGTTTGATTCCAGATTAAATGAAAAAGATTTAATTATTAAGCTACATACAGGAGAAGGCAAAACTCTAATTGGCTTATTAATTTTACAATCAAAAATAAATTCTGGAAATGGACCTTGTCTTTTCGTATGTCCAAACAAATATTTAGTAGCCCAAGTAAAAAGAGATGCGAGAAAATTTGGAATTAATTTTTGTTCAATCGAGGATGATGGCTCTTTACCAAATGAATTCATCGATGGAGAAAAAATTTTAATAACACATGTTCAAAAACTTTTTAATGGAAAAACAATTTTTGGTTTAGGTAACGATTATATTCCTGTTTCAAATATCATTCTTGATGATTCACACGCCTGTATAGATTCTATTAAAAACACATTTACAATAAATATTACCCGAGAACACGATTTATATTCAGAATTGTTTATGTTGTTTAAGGATGCTTTGCCAGAACAAGGAGAGGGAACTTTTTTAGAAATTTCGAATGGAGATTATAATTCTTTCTTACCAATTCCATATTGGAATTGGATAGATAAATCTGAAGAAGCGTTGGAAATTTTATCAAAATATAGAACTGAAAATGAAATCGCATTTTCTTGGCCTTTTATTAAGGATAGCATAAAAAACTGTCAAGTATTTGTTTCTGGTAATAACATTGAGATAGCACCAATTCACATACCGATTGAGAAGTTTTCTTCATTCAATAATGCAAGTCAGAGAATCTTAATGTCAGCCACAACTCAAGATGATTCTTTTTTTATAAAAGGTCTTGGGTTTAATGCTAATTCTATTCAAAATCCATTACATAATCCCGAACAACTATGGTCTGGAGAAAAAATGCTTATTATTCCTTCCTTAATAGATGATACTTTAGATAGAGATAAAATTGTAAATATAATGGCTAAACCAAGTGAAAAGAAATTTGGTATTGTTTCACTTGTATCTTCTTTCAAAAAAACAGGAACCTATAATAAACTTGATTCTATTGTTCCAAAATCGGGAGAAATAGGAGCTGCAGTTGACCACCTGAAAAAGAGAAATTTTAGACAAACAGTAGTTTTTGCAAATAGATATGATGGGATAGATTTACCTGATGAAACCTGTAGAATTCTTATTATAGATGGACGACCTTATTTTTATTCTCTTGCAGATAGATATGAAGAGTCAAATCGTTTAGGAAGTGATTCTTTAAACATTAAAATTGCTCAAAAAATTGAACAGGGATTAGGAAGAAGTGTCAGAGGAGAAAAAGACTATTGTTTAATCTTTCTAATTGGCGCTGATTTAATTAAGTTCATCAAAAGTTCAAGAACAAATAAATATTTTTCCTCTCAAACAAAAAAGCAAATTGAAATAGGAATGGAAATTGCAAAAATGGCTTCAGAGGAAATTAGTGACAAAACTGAACCCTATGAAGTAATTAGGTCGTTAATGCTTCAATCAATTCAAAGGGATGAAGGTTGGAAAGAATTTTATAAAGAAGAAATGAATAAAATTCAAGCTAATAATTCTTCAAGTAAAATTTATGACGTTTTAACTCTTGAAAGGAAAGCTGCAGTTTTAAATTATACTGGCGAATACGAAAAAGCAAGAAATTTAATTCAAGAGATTGTTGATAAACATTGCACAGATGAAAGTGAAAAAGGTTGGTATATGCAGATTATGGCTAGATATACCTATCTTTTAAGTAAAACCGATTCTAACACACTACAAAAAAGTGCTTTTCTTAAAAATCACGAGCTTTTAAAACCTAAAGAAGGTATTACATACAAGCGTTTAGAATTCATTAACGAAAATCGTACTAAACGTATTTTGGAATGGGTAAAACAACATCAAGATTTTGAAGATTTAATGTTATCAGTTGAGGATGTACTTGCTGATTTAGAATTTGGAACATCAGCTGAAAAATTTGAAACTGCATTTAAAGAATTAGGACACATGTTAGGTTTTTTAAGTGAAAGACCTGATAAAGAATTTAAAAAAGGTCCAGACAATTTGTGGTGTGGTGTTGCGAATCAGTATTTCATTTTTGAATGCAAAAGTGAAGTCAAAATTGAAAGAACGGAAATCAATAAACACGAAGCTGGTCAAATGAATACACATTGTGCGTGGTTTGAAGGTCAATATTCTGACGCGCCAGTTCATAGAATTTTAGTTATACCAACTAATAACCTTTCTTATCACGCAGATTTGACTCATAAAGTGCATATTATGAGACGAGGTAAGTTAAAATCTTTGAGAAATAATGTTAAGTTATTTTTTAAAGAGTTTAACAAGTATGAAATTGAATCTCTAACGGACGAGAAAATTCAAGAATTCCTTAATATGAACAAATTAGATATTGATTCTTTAAAGTCAGAATATTCTGAAAATTACCGAAAAAAAACTAGTTAAAAAAACTGTGCCTAGCAATGGCTATAAGTAATTGCTTGTTCTCGACTACTTCTCAAAATCCTCTCAGATTTTCAGTTAGGTGTGTACTTGCTAAGTTCAGGGCTAAACCACGGAACTACTCATAACCAAGGCCGTAGAACAAAAAGATTATTAAAAGTACACCCTGAAAAACATCAAATTAATAAACAAAATTACATCAAGCTTACAATTTCAATCCTCTTGAAAATGTAAGCTTTTTTCATCCCACAACAATTAACACTTTAATATACTAATTCGCATAAGCATTGTTAATCTTAATTATAATGACTAGCTTCGTAACTCGTTAATTATAATACAAATGACAGCAGTTAATTTTTTATATACAGTAAAAAAAACGTTAAGGATAGCGCTGTCGTTATATTACCGTCACGACGATATTTTTTTAAAACATTCCAAAGAGTTTATAAATTAATCCCTGTTACGACTCAGAACAGGGCTACTCTCAATTACTCTTAAATTTTAATCTTATTTCTGCTTTACACTACTAGAATCATTCGACACTGGAAGCGCGTTATGTTGCGCACTATTTTGAATGATTGAGTCTACACTACTTAGTCTACAGTCGGGAATGCAATAAAAAATACAATGTCAGACAAAAATGTAATCTTAACAACCGGAATATACAATATGATTAAAGATCATATCCGAAGAAAAAAAGTAACCAAACAAGAAGAAGAACTTCTGCTTTTAGAATTAAAACACGCCAATCAGGTCTTTAGACGAGATTTGCCAGAGGATGTGGTTACAGTAAACCGACGTGTGACAATTAAAGATCATACCGAAAACAAAGAAAAAGAATTTATGTTTGTGGCTACGACTAAAACAAACAATAAAAAAGGAAAACTGTCTATTTTATGCGATGTTGCCGTGGCTACTATTGGCAGGCAAGTAGGCGATGTAATTAATTGGCCTTTTAAAGATGGCGATAGAAAACTGGAAATTTTAAATGTGGAAACCATTTAATCTTTAAAACAGAAGTAAAAAGAGTCTTTGTGCTAATAACACAAAGGCTCTTTTTTTTTTACAACTTCAAATAGAAAGAGGCATTATGGAGCATGTTTTATAATGCGCTAAAATTATAGGCATGATTGAAATCGCGTGGTATAAAACGGATTAGCTGTATTACTTATGTTATTGATATAGCCCTTTAAATAGCACCGAAATTGTACGTTTTTTTAGAACATATGTTCTAACTGTTTCAGCACGAGTATTATACCGTTGCTTTAAGTGATGCTAAATATTTAGTGTTCTATTGTGTTATATACTAGTTATTTAGAGTAGAAATCTTATATTTGATAGAGATGTGCCAACTCTGGTTTTGGTGTGTTTAAGTTAATTATTTGGATGCAGTATGGTAATATCTTCACTATTTATAATTGCGGGCTTTGTCAGTCTAATTTATGGCGCAAATTGGTTGGTAGATGGCGCTTCGTCTTTAGCGAAAAAAAACAACGTTTCCGATCTCGTTATTGGGTTAACCATAGTGGCGTTTGGGACCTCGGCACCAGAATTGGTTGTGAATTCGGTTGCGTCGTATAACGGCCTTTCGGATATTGTATTTGGAAACGTTATTGGTAGTAATAATTTTAACTTGTTTATAATTCTGGGTATCGCCGGTTTAATTTATCCGATTACGGTGCAATCGTCTACTGCCTGGAAAGAAATTCCGATTTCGCTACTGGTCACTTTATTGTTATTTATTTTGGCTAACGATTTTTTAGGGAATCGGTCGCCCATGCTTTCTCGAGTGGATGGCGCTATATTATTAATTGGTTTTTTGTGGTTTATATACTATGTATTTAGTCGGTTAAAGCAAGACAAAACCGAAGTGGTACCGTATACAGAGCAATCGAATTTCAAGATTTGGGGACTGGTACTTGTGGGGATGTCCGGACTTATAATTGGTGGTAAACTGGTAGTAGACCATAGTGTAGAGGTGGCTACAGAATTAGGGTTGAGTCAGAAAATAATTGGGTTAACCATAATTGCGGCAGGCACATCGCTTCCGGAATTTGTGACTTCGGTAGTTGCGGCGTTTAAAAAGAATAGCGATATCGCCATTGGTAATGTTATTGGTTCTAACATTTTTAATGTGCTGTTAATACTATCGGTAAGCACATTTGTGAATCCGATACGTTTCAATCCGAATTTTAATCAAGATATATACATCTTAATGGGTGGTACAGCGTTTTTAATTATTGCCATGTTTACCGGTAAAAGAAAAAAACTGGATAGGTGGGAAGCAGGCCTACTGTTGGGGGGTATTTAATATATACAGCCTACATTATTTCTAAGGAAATATAATAATAGATGATTAGAAAGCGATAGGTGAATACGCAAGTAGTAGTGTAATAGTCTTGTATCAGGTCGTTTCGAAGTGTTATTATATATTTTATTGCATTAATTAAACGACAGTATTGTGTTGAATAAGCGCGATTAGCGGACATAATTTGTAAGAGATACTGCACATAATATCTTATATTTGAAATACGTACGATATGTTAATGTTCTGGTTATGCTGCATAAAACCTATAAAAAACTCAGATAATAATTAAAGCAAATGGCATAATAAACTGAAAAAAACCAAACCTAAACCACACCTACTATGAGAAAAATAATTAGCGTTACTCTAGCATTATTAATGACTGTTATTGGGTATGTACCCGAATCCAGAGCTTGTACACGAGTCGTGTATAAAGGTCCGAATAATACCGTGCTAACAGGCCGAACCATGGATTTTTCTATGGAAATTCCAGCAAATCAATGGATTTTTCCTCGAGGTATAAAACGAAATGGTGAAGTCGGAAAAAATGCGCTAGAATGGACCTCTAAATATGGGAGTTTAGCCGTAAGTTCTTGGGATATATCTACTACCGATGGGATGAACGAAAAGGGATTGGTTGCCAATATGTTATGGTTGGTAGAGTCTGAATATCCAAAATTCGAGAAGAGCGGAGATAAAAAAGGTATAGCTATTTCGTTATGGGCGCAATATGTTTTAGATAATTTTGCTACCGTTTCTGAAGCTGTTAAAGCGCTAGAAAAAGAAACCTTTGCTGTAGTTTCAGATTTTATACCTGGTACCGATAAATTTACGACTGTACATTTATCAATTTCCGATGCTACGGGAGATAGCGCGATTTTAGAATACATTAAAGGTAAATTGGTAATTCATCATGACGCTGCATATAATGTGATGACAAACGATCCGACTTTCGAAGCGCAATTGGCTATTTCTAAATACTGGGAAAATATTCCTGGAAAGACTTTTTTACCGGGCTCGGTAACTTCGGCAGACCGTTTTGCTAGAGCATCCTTTTTTATAGATGCTATCCCACAAACCGACAATACACGTGTGGCCGTTGCCAGTGTATTTAGTGTGATAAGAAACGTATCTGTGCCTTACGGATTTGAAATAGAAGGTTACCCTAATTTATCTACTACGCGTTGGAGAGCCGTAGCAGATCAGAAAAACTTGGTCTATTATTTTGAAACAGCCTTAACGCCGAATGCATTTTGGGTGGACTTAAAAAAGGTGGATTTTAGTAATAAAGGTCATGTGAGAAAATTGGATTTATCTAATAATAAAACCTATTCGGGAGAGACTTCGAGTGCTTTTGTGAATACTACACCATTTAAATTTATTGGACTATAATACAAACCGTGTAGGCGTTCTAGTAACAAAATTTGAAGTCGCAGTTCTGTACTAATATTAAAAATAACTTGAGATGGGTGGTTCGTGGTTCTTCTACTTATAGCTGTGTGTATTTGGGTGTACTCATCATCTATTATGTTCTAAATATTGTATGGCTCCATGAAAACGTTGCTAGTATATTATCCCATAAAGGCGTTATATCTTATATTTGAAACCTTGTATTAAAAGGAATAGATTTAAATGTATCCTAAATAATTAAGGTGCAATTAATTCGTGTAAAATCTAACGCAACGCCTAACTTATAAGGTTTACAAATGGCTTTTGAGGCTACAACCTTATAGATCGCACTAATGAAATAATTAATAAATACTGTAATAATGAACATCCGCTTACACTTACTTATTTTTATGTTTACTTTTCTTGTATCCCACACGGCGTTTACTCAAGAAGACTATAAGGATACAAAATTAGTGAGCACCATATTTAAAGCACTAAAGAATCAGGACGAGAAAAAGGCTTTAAAGGCTTTGCCTACATTAGACGACATTAAGTATCTAATCCCGATAGTTAAAGAGGCACAACCTGATTATGAATTCCCAGAAGCAGATGCTGTAATTGCCACATTTAAAATGAAAACTTTAGAAGATTTCAGAAAAATAAGCAAAAAAGGTACTGCTTTTGGCGTGGTGTGGAAAGATATCGAACTAAAAGAGGTGCGATACACCTCTAATCCAGATCCGAATGTAGATATAGAGCGTGGCGACTTTGTAATGGAGTGTATTAGTCACGATACATCGTTTCTTATAACCATGAGAAAATCGTCTAAAATACGTGACACTTGGCGGTTAATGAACACGATACAGTTTACGTTATTGTAAACCGTTAGTATATCAAGCTCAGAACATCAGCGATATGGTGTTTTGAGCTTTTTTTTATTCTGTTTTCAGTAGCAGTTTATGTCGGTTTTATTTGACTTAAAGTCGGCCTTACAGGAATATTTTAATATATTTTTGAGTATTACGACATCTAGTTTTTATACTATCTACACAACTTCATGTTATCTTTTATTTTAACGCTACATACAGCAAAAGTAATGCTCTTTCATACTACGACTTCTTTCCTTAAACCGTATTATTTGAAATTATTCGTGTACGGATTTTAAAAGGCGATACAACTGTGTGGGTAATTCGTTTGTATTCTAAGAATATCATTTACAGATTTTTATAGCCATAAAAGAAAGAAAAAGCTTACTTGTGGATGGGGTGTTTGTAGTAATAGAAAAAAATGTGTTTAAAAAAACGTGAGCCCATGGTGTTGATTATCAATCGATTAATGTTTTTGTGTTTTTGACTGGTTTCAATTCAAAACTTTACAAAATAAAAAAGCAGTACTTTAGAAATTGTAATTTCAATTAATAGCTATGAAAAACAAAAAATCCAATTTTTATGTTGTTGGTATTGGCGCTTCTGCCGGAGGATTAGATGCTATACAAACCTTGTTTGATAACATCCCCAATAATACCGGCATGGCATTTATTATTATTCAGCATCTCTCTCCCGATTTTAAAAGTTTAATGCCAGAATTGTTAAGTAGGCATACCAGTATGCCAATTTTTACAGCAGAAGATAAGCAGACTATAAAGCCTAATTGTATTTACTTAAATCAGAGTAGTAAAAAATTACACATTCAGGGTTCGAAACTCTATGTATTAGATAAAGAACCTAAACCTAATTTAAACCTCCCAATAGATATCTTTTTTCACACCTTAGGCGAAGCGTATAAAGATAATTCTATAGGTGTTATTTTATCTGGAACAGGTTCTGATGGATCCAGAGGAATAAAAACCATAAAAGAAGCTGGCGGGACTATTATTGTGCAAAATCCTATAACGGCTCAGTTTGATGGAATGCCTAATGCGGCCATTTCTACCAATTGTGTAGATTACATTTTAAATCCGCAAAAAATAGCAGAAATATTTTGTAAAAAGCCCATTAATAGGGGGTTACTTACCGCAAAATTAGAGGAAAACGCCTCGAACGAAACCTTAGTCAACGATATTCTTACCATTATTTATGAGTATTCTGGTATTGATTTTAGAGAATATAAAAGCAACACATTATTAAGACGTTTAGAAAAACGGATGGACATTAATAATATTGAACATGTATTGGATTATAAGACGTTTTTATCCAGTGACACCGCAGAACAAAAGGCGTTAAAAGAAGATTTTTTAATTGGTGTAACGCGTTTTTTTAGAGATCGTGACGCCTTTATTCGGTTAAAAAAAGAAGTTATACCTAACATATGTAAATCTAAAAGTAGAAATGAGACCATACGGGTTTGGGTTGCGGGCTGTTCTACGGGTGAGGAAGTATATACGCTAGCCATTTTACTAGACGATTATATTCGTACCCATCAGCTTAATATAGATTTTAAAGTATTTGCAACCGACATAGATTCTAGGGCACTCGCTATTGCGGGACATGGTATGTATCATGTAAATATTATAAAAGATATAGAAAAAGTATATTTAGATACTTATTTTGTGGGCATTGGAAATAAATTCCAAATTATAAAACGCATTCGTGAAAAAATAGTATTTTCCAATCATAACCTAATAAAAGACCCACCTTTTATAAGAATGGATTTAATTACTTGTCGAAATTTATTGATTTATTTTGACAATAAAATCCAAAAGAAAGTGATGTTTAACTTTCAATTTGCTTTAAATCAGTTTTCATATTTGTTTTTAGGAACTAGCGAATCTTTAGGAGAAGTATCGGATTGTTTTAAGCCTATTGATGTGAAGTGGAAAATTTTCCAAAACATATCCGAGTCCAAGCAAATACCATTGCATTCTAATAACGGCGGACGTATTTCTACCATTGCCCATAAATACCCGTCTGCACTGACACCACATATTGAGCCTCTGTATAAAACCAAAGGCAATCCGGAATTATATTTTCATAAATTCTTAAGCAAAAAGTTTAGTCCGGCCTCTATTTTTATCGATAAACATTTTAATATTCTGTTTATTAAAGGAGATGCAGGAAAGCGATTAACACATAACGAAGGTGTCTTTGAGCATAACGTATTAAAAACTGTAAGCCCGGATATTGCTACCATTATAAGAAGTGGTATTAAACGCCTTGAAGAAGGAAATCAGGACATTGTAATTAAGGATGTTGTAAATAAAACGGATAATGGTAATTTTTTATTCGATCTATACTTCCATAAAGCGAATATCGACGATAACATGGATAGTTGTTATTTGATAGAGTTTAGTAACGATAAGGAAGAGGTCGCTCCCCAGCCTTTAGAGATTACAAACATAAATCTAGACCATGTGTCGAGTCAGCGTTTAGAAGATTTAGAAAACGAGTTAAAAATAGCGAAAACAGAGTTACAGAATGCTATAGAAGAATTGGAAACAAGTAATGAAGAATTACAATCTACCAATGAGGAATTAATGGCATCTAATGAAGAGCTCCAAAGTGCTAATGAAGAATTACAGTCTGTTAACGAAGAATTGTATTCGGTAAATATCGAAATGCAAGAAAAAAATAAAGAGTTAACCAATTTAAATAATGATGTCTCGAATTTATTAGACAATACGGGTATTGCCACGCTGTTTTTAGATAGAGATTTACGTATTCGAAAATTTACACCAGGTCTTAAAGAGGTCTTTAATTTGCATGAAGCAGATTATGGGCGTCCGCTTTCTAGTTTTACTTCAAATTTTACCCAAGAAACTAGGGATTTAATTATTAAAGATTCTAAGCTTGTTTTAGATAAGCTTACCGTTATAGAAAAGCAAGTAAAGGATATTAATAATAATTATTATTTAAAACGAATTAGTCCTTTTATTACAGAAAATAAAACGGTAAATGGTGTTGTTATTACGTTGTATAATATTAATGACCTGAAGCATACTGAAGAAGAATTAGTCGCTACAGGTATAAAGTATCAGAGGCTTTTTGAAAATTTAAACGAAGGTTTTCTGCACGCCAAAATTGTAACAGATATAAAAGGCGTGCCTATTGGTTGGAAATATTTAGATGTAAATCCAAAATACGAAGAACTGTTAGGAGTAGATAAAAAATTACTAATCGGTAATGAGCTTAATGAGGTTATTCATTACTTAAAACACGATCCAACCGAGTGGATTTCTACTTTTGGAAAAACAGCTTTAACTGGAGAAGAGCAAGCCATAGAAGAATATAGAACCTTAGATGGTAAGTGCTTTTATGTTCATTTATTTTCTCCCGTTGAAGGCGAGTTTGGTGCGACGTTTACCGATATAACCGAATTACTTCATAAAAAAGAAGCGCTTAAGAAAAGCGAAAAAGAACTGTTTAGAGTTCAAGAAATAACACATGTAGGTAGCTGGTATTTAGATTTAGCAACTGATAATGTGACATGGACTTCGGAGCTTTATAAAATGTATAAGTTAGATCCTAATAAATCTGTTCCGGAATATACAGAACATAAAAAACTCTTTAAAGAAGAGAGCTGGGAAAGAATAACCAAGGCCATAGAGAACACCAAACGCACAGGTGAACCTTATCAGTTAGAATTAGAGATAATTAAGCATAATAACGAGCTTGGCTGGATGTGGACACAAGGAGAAATTGTAAAAGATGAAACCGGTAATGTTGTTGGTTTACGCGGTGCCGCTAGAGATATTACCCAACAAAAGCGCAATGAACTTGAGTTGATAAAAGCTAAACAACTCGCTGAAAATGCAAATCTTCATAAAAACTATTTCTTAGCAAATATGAGTCATGAAATCCGAACACCAATGAGTGGGATTTTAGGATTTTCTGAATTGTTGAAAAATGACGATTTACCGCAACCGGAACGTATTAAGTATCTGGATATTATAGATAGTAATTCTAAGCAACTTTTAAATTTAATTGATGACATTATAGATATTGCTAAAATAGAATCTAATGAAATTAAAATTATTGAAAAGCCTTGCCATATTCCAGATTTAATTAATAACCTGGAAATTACTTACAATCAGTTAAAAATAGTAAGACTTAAGCAAAATATTACATTTAGAACACACATCCCAGAAGCATATCGGGATTTAGTATTACTCACAGATGAACATCGATTGCAACAAGTTATTTCTAACTTATTGAATAATGCTTTAAAATTTTCAGAACAAGGTGAAATATTTTTTGGTTTTAATGTAGAAGGAGATTATTTAAAGTTTTTTGTAAAAGATCAAGGTATAGGAATTGAAAAGGATAAACAATCTGAAATATTTGAACGCTTTAAACAATTAAACTACGAGAGTAGTGAAAAATATGGTGGAGGTACAGGTTTAGGACTTTCTATTTGTAAAGGTATTGTTAACCTATTGGGCGGAGATATAATGGTGAGCTCAGTATTTAGGGCTGGTTCTTTGTTCGAATTTACAATTCCGTTAAAAATAGAAAAGCTCCAAGACGAAAACACCAAAAAATTTAATATTCGAGACATCGATTTTCTTAAGGAGAAAACTATTTTAATAGTAGAAGATGGGAAGTTGTTTCAGAAACTTTATATGTTAATACTAAAAAATACGGGTGCGCACATTTTATTTGCAAGTACTGGGAAAGAAGCTATAGCTGTTTACCAAAATACACCAAAAATAGATGTTGTTTTATTAGATATACGCATGCCAGAAATGAGTGGAATAGAAGCTTTAGGTAAAATTTTAATTTTAGATCCAGAAGCCAAAATTATTATGCAAACCGCTAATGTTATGGTAGACGAAAAACAGAAATGCTTTGAAATGGGATGTGTAGACTTTTTAGTAAAACCTGTGGCACAGGAAGACTTGTTTAAAACATTACATAAATGGTTACAACCTCATGTTTAGTTTTCAAGCATGCTGGAGTTGTTTTAAATGTTAGATTTTAAGTCTTGTAAAATAGAGAAAATGCTTATAAAAACAAGATGATTCAAGATCGTTTTTCGGAATTAGTAAAATCATTTTTGACTGAAAACTTTCCGGAATTTGTTAAAACCATAAGGTACAATGGGGATAAATCTTTTGATTGTGACTGCAGAAACCCGACAGACGAATTCTCTATTTGGGTAGCTACCTATAATGCATAAATCACAATAGGACTGGAAGATCCTAGCGGAAAAACAGACCTCCATACGTATATCTCTTGTTATGAAGAAGCGGATATGGATAATGCATTGTCTGAATTATCAATCCTAGTAAACCATATTAAGACCGATAACATGGTTTTGAATTATAGCGACAAAACGGGCTTCCAATGGACAGACAACATAAATCTGATTTTAGAAAGAAAACGTGCATTAGAAAATATACGGGTGTATACATGGGATAAAAAAAATAGCTAAATAAAATTCTTTCGGAATCATGATAATCTCAGTCCATGTTTATTATTTTAGGAGATTATAACTGAAACTAGTTTCAGGCATACGTTAGTTAAAAGCTTTAAAAATCAATAATGAAGTACTTCAATATTTTTGGTAAAACTAAAAAGCAGAGCTCAAATTCGGTATCTGAACAATCGGAATTTGAGCAGATTAATGTTTTTAGGAGCTTGCCAAAAACAGAATGGAAGTCGGCTTATAACGCATTAAATAATATAATTGGTGCCAACCTTAAGGCATACGGATTTAAAAAGAAAGGTAGAAAGCATTACAGACTAACAAACGATTTGCTAGAAGTTATAGATATTGATAATCGCGGTAGTTGGTCCGGAGCGACAGACACTCTAGAGATCCGTATTGGATTAGTGCCATACTGTTGGGAAGGTCTAACCAATGCATATTATGTAGTAGGGTCAAAAAAGATAGAGGACATTGATCCAACTAGTAGAAAACATTTTAGAATATCTCAAGAGTATGAAATATTAGCGCATTACTTGTCCGAGCGCATCATTAATAATATTCTTCCATTTTTTGAGGCCTATAATTCTACCGAAAAAATAGTAAATCAGCCTTACATATTTCCTTTTTATTCAAAGTGTGGAGGAGAGGATATTTATAAATCACAATTTCTAATTTTGTTTTCAGAACTTAAACAGCATCAAGTAAAAGAGGCTATTAAAATATTAGAACATGAAATAGAGTATCACCAAAGATTAGAAAATATAGACATCGCAAAGCAATGGAATAAACTCAAGGCATTAGTAGAAAACAATAATTGGACTGAAATTAACAGCGTTTTATCCGAAAATGAAAAAAACGTATTAAACTCATTAAAAATTAGTCTACCGTGAGTACCATAAACAATTAATGCTTAGTCATGACGGTAACTTTAAAAAACAGAGCCCGTAAACATGCAACAATTTTTATTAAAAATCTTCAACGATACAGGTACATACGCTTTAGAGAACATGATATATAGTAATGGCAATTAAAAGTATGAAAGACACGACAAAACGATTACTTATTTTATTTCTGTTAGTTCAGATTGGCGTTTATGCACAATCCGATTCCAAATGGCATGTGGGAATAGAATATTCAATAGATAAATTATCTACCGATAACGGACAGCGAAACGATTATCTTGTAACGGAGGGAAACGTTAATGGCTACGCCGTTAAATTAAACAAGACTAATTATAGTGTTGGGGTAAATACACAATACGATATTAGGGAAAAACTAAGAGTATCATCCGGACTGTTATACGCGAATAAAGATTTTACAGGAACGTATAGTTGTGCTACCTGTGACTTTATAGGAACTTTTCCAGGGTATTCCCCAGAGCATATAAAACAGAGGTTTTTAGTAATTCCATTTGCAGTAGATTATAGTTTGTTATCAGGACATTTTAAACCCATTTTAAAAGCAGGATTGAATCATAATATTGAAATTAAAAATGATTTAAAAACACATAGTAACGGTTATTTTTTAGAGGGTTTTGTTGGTGCTTTAATCACTTACAAGCTTTTGGAACGTTCTGATGTTGGAATAGGATATAACCATCAGTTTGCCCTATCAGAGTTATATAAAACAGATACCTTTAAGTTCAGGACAAATAGTATCTATGTTCAAGTAACATATAAACTAAAATAGCACGGGGTAAAACTAAGTCTTAGACTTAATACGAAGTCTGGCACAGTTTATGGCCTTATTAAACTCATTTAAAACGCCTCTTTTGTTTAAAAATGAGGTGTTTAAGTGATCCGGTTGTCCTTGCATATATATACTAAAGGTATGTTGTATGCCGCTATGTATATCATAAAAATAATAGCGGATTGTTTTCATCTCAAATAAACATATGTATATTACATAGAGTTTTAATCCCAAATCCTACAAACGATAAATACCTATGAAACATATAATTATAATAACCGCATTTGTTTTCAGCACCTACCATATGCTAGGCCAAGTCGAGAATGTTCAAGAAAAGTTTGATTTACCCACAACATTACATGAATCGTCTGGAGCTATTTTTTTTAACGACAAACTTATTCTCCACAACGATTCGGGTAATGAAAATAAACTTTATGAGCTAGATACCATTTCTGGATTAGTAACAAGAACCGTTACAATTACCAATGCTACAAACATAGATTGGGAAGATATTGCTCAAGATGACACCTCTATTTATATAGGCGATATAGGAAACAATAGTGGAAATAGAACCGATTTAAAAATTTACACTATTAATAAAAGTGACTATCTAAGTGCCGACGCGGTAACTGCAGAAATTACAAACTTTAGCTATTCAGATCAAGACGATTTTACGGCCACGCCCAATGCAACAGCATGGGATGCAGAAGCACTTATTGCTTTAGATACCAATAACTTGATTTTGTTCACTAAAAATTGGGTAAATGGGACCACAAAAGCCTACGCCATTCCTAAAAATAGCGGCACATTCTCTGTCAATGCCTTAACAACAACTTTAGCTAGTGGCGGTTTAATAACTGGGGCCACCTATAATCCGTTAACCCAAAAGGTATATTTAGTAGGCTATAATACGGTGTTACAACCTTTTGTTTGGGTGAGTGAAAAATTTACAGATAGTGATGTTTTTTCAGGTACAAACACGCAAACGTTGCTTTCGAGCCTAGGGTTTATGCAAGCAGAAGCGATAACTTATATTGAAGCGGATAGATATTTTATTACGTCCGAAACCTTTAGTATTGGTCCCATATCTAATAATGCAAAATTAGTTTCGTTTACCACAAACGACAATGTATTATCTATTACAGATCAGACCACGAGCAGTGTTAAATTGTATCCAAACCCAGTTAAAGATGTGCTGTTTATTGATGGAGTAGACGTGGCTTCAGTCGAAATTTACGATACAAAGTCGGTACTAGTTTATCAGGGAAACGACGAAAACATAAATGTTTCGGCACTTAGTAAAGGGTTTTATTTGGTTAAGATGTATTCAAAAGATGGTACGTATACCACCAAGAAAATAATTAAGAAATAATAAACAGTACTGATATCGAGTAGTGCGATTTGATTATCGGTTATATTTGTTTTTATAAAAGACGTTGTACCACATTTGAGAAACAAACCAAATGATACAATTAATACTTTCGACTTTAGCTGAATTTGGACTAATTCGTAGAGATTATAAACATAAAAATCGGATAAATAAAAAGGAAAAAGAAGACGGAATTACAAGACCAATTCAAAAATATTTTATGCAACCTAGTGCTTTAATGCTAATTGCTGTCTTAGTCATTGGAAGTTTAAGTGCTATCCTATTTTTTACTTATCAAAGCACATCAGTTTTTCCAGAACAAACAAAAAAGGAAATATCTGAAATGAGTGAAAGAATGAAAAATTGGAATGAAAATCTCGGACAATACCCAGCGGATTTAAATGAATTAATTGGACATAGTCCTTTAAGACAAGATTTGAAAAAAAAGACGCTTGGAATCGAGAATATGAATTTAAGATATCGGAAAACGGAAAAGGATTTTTAATAACCTCTGCGGGTTTAGATGGAAAATTTCAAACTAAAGATGACATTCAATCGGAATAAAAGAAAATTGAAAATCATAAGACTTTACATAATTGGCGTATTCTGCATTGTTTCTTATTTCTTATTAGAGCATTCCAACATCATATCTGAACTTGTTAAACTATCAGAAAAAGGTCGTTATGGTGGATTCCCTACATTTTTTCTTACAGGATTATTCAAATACGGATTAGTAGTAGTCGGAATAAGTATTATTATAATTATGAGTTTTCTATTAAATAGAGAAAGAACAAATAAAACGCTTGAATAAATAGAAAAGCATTGTATAAGTAACGTATTAGTTACAGCGATTAATAATGCTACTTTCATACGTTTTTTTTATTACCCTCTCACATAGTCTACGACAAGTGTTATAGTGTTTGCGCTTAATCAAAAGGGCTACAAAAAATGTAATTAATTTGTACAGCGAAATAAGATAACATTTATCTTTAGATTATAAAGCGCTAAAAATGCTGTACTCATTATCAGCTTGAAACTTATTTTAACTGTAGCTGTATTTAAGGACTAGACATTCTAAAAAAATCCGAACAATAAATGAACTACCAAACATTCGAACCACATTCTGACCTAAAATCACTTGTTAGTTGTTATTGGACTTTGGAAGTTCCAAAACAGTGTGAACCGCAAAAACAGCGCATAGTGCCTGATGGCTGTATTGAATTGGCATTTATTCTTGGGGATGACATAAAACGGTACACATCTGAAAAAGATTTTATAATTCAGCCACGGGCAATGGTGCTCGGGCAAACTATTGAACCATTTTATATTGAGCCCACTGGATTTGTTAAAACATTTGCTATCCGATTTTATCCTTATGGGTTCGCAAACTTTGTTTCTGTACCAATCAGCAATTTAGCAAATAAAGAAACGCCTATAAACCTACTATTGGAAGTAGAAAACGCCGATGAGTTGGAGCAAAAGATAATTAAATCAGAAAATACAGAACAAAGAATAAGCATTATTGAAAATTTTCTTCTAGACAGACTTAATAACGAAAAAACAATTGATAGAATTGTAAAAAATACGATCGACTCTCTTATATCCGCAAACGGAAGTACTTCAATAAACTCAATCCTCAAAGACGACTTGTCAAAGCGAAGACAGCTTGAAAGAAACTTCAAAAAGCAAATTGGAGTTAGTCCTAAACAATTGGGAAAGGTAATTCGATTACAAACTGCTTTAAAAATGCTACTTAACCAAAAGTCGAAAAACCTGACAGATATTGCTTATGAAAGCAAATATTTCGACCAAGCGCACTTCATAAAAGACTTTAGGGAATTTGTAGGAATAAATCCCAAAGAGTTTATCAATCACGAAAATTTAGCTCTTTCCGCTGTTTTTTATAAATAGTTTAACGGTGTCGCATTTTTACAATTTTAAGCGACTTTCTACTGCTAATTTTGTTCCGTAAATATAAAACGGAAAATGAAATACACTTTATTCATCACAGTTATTGCCTTGACTTGTGGCGTCGTATCATGTAGAAACGAAAATACTTCTGCTTCCCCAGCAAATCCAAAAAAAGAAACAATAATCAAAAACGATAAAAATATGAAAAGTTTTATATCAATATTTGAAATTCCAGCAACTGACATTTCAAGAGCAATCAACTTTTACAAAGAAATTTTAGATATAGAAATTGAAAATTTAGATTTACCTGGAATGGAAATGGGCTTATTTCCCTATCAAGACCAAATGGTTACAGGAGTTATTGTGAAGGGAGAAGGTTCTGAACCTTCTGCGAGCGGAGTTACTATTTTCCTGAATGGTGGAGATAATCTGCAAACTATACTTGACAAAATAGAAAAGAACGGAGGTAAAATCATACTTCCTAAAACACCTCACGCTGATGAGAGTGGATTTTTTGCCATTTTTCATGACACGGAGGGAAATAGAATAGGACTTCATTCGCCAAATTAAAATAGAGCTAACGCACAATAAAGTACCGTGGTAAAAAAAAATAATTAAAACTACATGAATGTTTAGCTTAAGCACTTCTGTGAGCATCCTCATATAATAATCCTGATTTTGCTATGGCAAAACAAGGTTAAAGAAGCTTATTTCCCATGGCTGTAAATGCGACTTTATTGCTCTTATTTTTATGTAATATGCGCTCATAAAGTGTACGACAAGTAATATAGTGTTTACGCATTCTAAAAAGAGCCTTAATAAATGCAATTAATTTATACAGAAACATACCAATTCATTTATCTTTAGATTATAAAACACCAAATACGGTGTGTTAATTATCAGTGTAAATTCAATTTTAACCTGTAGCCATATTTAAGTACAAGACTTATAAAAAAAGACATAAATTGATTGAAAATTTTATAGATATTGAATATTTAAAATCTGGAAACGCAAGACAACGACTTGCATATTCTGAAATCAAAAAGCTTAATATTTTTGAGAAACTTAAAAAATACAACCCGATTTTAACTGGAACTATTCCAATCGAAATTGATATACCCGAAAGTGATTTAGACATTATTTGTGAATGTCAAAATCATTCTGAGTTTAGGACCTATTTATTAGCTCAATTTTCTGACAAAAAAGACTTTAAAGTTTATTCAATAAAACAAAATGGAATAGACTCAACTATTGCGGCATTTAAAACGGATCATTTTTTGTTTGAGATTTTTGGTCAAAATATACCTACCGAAAAGCAAAATGCATATCGGCATATGATTATTGAAAATAGAATTTTAAAAGAAAAAGGTTCTGAATTTAAACAGAGAATAAAAAAATTAAAATCAACCGGAATAAAAACGGAGCCTGCCTTTGCCAAATTATTAGGTCTAGAGGGAAATCCATATACGGAATTATTGAAGTTGGAAAAATAAATACTGTGGATCATAACCTATTTTTATTGCTATTATGTGGCCTTTTTACTAAAATCCTACGGTAATTCTATTCCGTTTTTATTTGTTAACTTTACTGCTTAAAACACCTAATATAGCTTATACTACAACGTTGAGGCCATTAATATATATACAAAATGTCAATAACATCAGAATCAGAATTAGTAGGAATGAAAAAAATTAGTGAAGTTGTTGGAACAACACTAAGATTAATGAGAGCATATGCTAAAGTTGGTATGTCGACTAAAGAACTGGATGATTATGGTGGTGAAATTTTAAAGCGTTACGGCGCTAAATCTGCACCTTATGAAACGTATGGCTTTCCTGGTTATTCTTGTATAAGCATAAATAAAGAGGCGGCACACGGCATACCGTCAGAGAAAAAAATATTAAAAAAAGGAGATTTAATTAATATTGATGTATCGGCAGAACTAAACGGTTTTTGGTCTGATAATGGAGGTTCTTTTATACTTGGCAAGGATATTCATAATCACCAACCGCTTGTAGATGCGTCTAAACATATTTTACGCAAAGCCATCCAAAATATTAAAGGTGGCGTGAAAATCTCTGAAATAGGATATTTAATAGAAACTGAAGCAAAAAAATCAGGATTTAAAGTCATTAAAAATTTAGCTGGTCACGGTGTGGGAAGAAGTTTACACGAAGAGCCTGAAAACATTTTAAACTACAGGGTTAAAAGTAATAATGAACGATTCAAGAAAAACACAACAGTAGCTATAGAAACGTTTATCTCGACAAACTCGACTGTTGCTGTCGAACTTAATGATGGTTGGACCTTAGTGGGAAATAAGGGAGGCTACGTAACACAACACGAACACACCATACTTGTAACGGACAACTATCCTGTTATTTTAACAAAATCGAATGAAATTTGGGATTAAACCTCTACCTAAATAATTTTATTTAGGCAGTTTAAAACTTACAAGCAGTTTTTACAAATCCCGGTTAAAATATAATTTGCATTTTTGGTTTTTTTAATCATAGGAACTGAGTACGCGTACCTACAAGCATTTGATGAAAAACCTGAACTACATATTAATTTTATTTCTGGTTTTAAGTTCTTGCTCAAATTTTGAAGAGAAAAAACCACTGAACGATCTATACTCCCAAGATTATATAAGGTTTCTATCGGAGATTGAAATCGGAATTATTGATTTAGATTCACTTACAAATTTCTTGGAATTAAGAGAAAAAATGACAAATTTCTGACTTCACGAAACTTAGGAATGGACTTCTGGTGACAAATTAAAAGGAAAATCGATAATAGAAGAATGGATGCTAATGGCCAGTTTGTCTTTTTGAAACTGTAAATAAAAACGTGCTACCTACGCCCAATGTAGAGGTCACCTTTATATCTCCACCAAGATGATCTACAATTTTTTTTACCGAAGCTAAGCCAATACCAGTACCAATATTTCCGTACTTATCTTCTATACCAACAATAGTAAAAAGATTAAAGATTTTATCGATAAATTTTTCAGGAATACCATCTCCATTATCTTGGACTGAAAAGGCATAATCAGATTCGTTTTCCGAAATATTAATAGTAATTTCTGTTTTTGGTTTACTGTTATATTTTATAGAATTTGAGACCAAATTAATTAAAACATGCATTAAAGCCGATTTATTTGCTTCAAGTGCTGTCGCATTACTTTCAAGATAAAAAACAACACTTTTCTCTGGATTGGTCACTTTTTTTAATTCATCAAAAAGATCTTGGACTACTATGTTTTCTACGGTATGATTGGTTAATTCATCACTTTTATAGTACTTTAGTAGGCCGTCGACATAATTTTTTAAAGAATAAGAAGACGATTTAAGATAGTCTAAATATTGCTGAGATTCTTCGTTTAGATTTCCTTGGTTTTCATCTTCTAGCAATTCTGTTAAAGAAATAATATTGGCTAAAGGCGATTTAAGATCGTGAGACACCACCCTTGCAAACTTTTCTAAATCCTCATTTCTTTTTTTTAATTTGTCTTGCAACTCATTAAGCAAAATATTTTGATATCGCTGTTCCATGAGCATAGTGACTTGTTTTGCCATGGCAAGTAATGCCTTTTTTTGCTCCTCCGATAATGTTCTTGGTTTGGTATCGTAAACACAAAGCATTCCTAATTTATAACCTTCCGGATTTACTAAAGCCGCTCCTGCATAAAACACAATATTATTTTCGAGTACCAAAGGGTTGTCATGGAACCGTTCGTCTAGTCTCGAATCCTCGACAACAGTAAGTAAGTCATCAGAATTAATGGCATGACCACAAAAAGAAAGATCCCGAGTTGTTTCGGTGAAAGGTACGCCGTAATATGATTTAAAAAAATTACGATCTCGGTCCAATAGCGTTACTAACGATATGGGAACATCGCAAATGTAGGCCATCAAATCTGTAATATTATCATAACTTTCCTCTGGTAAAGTATCTATTAGCTGGTATTTATCTACAGCTAATTGTCTATTACATTCATTCTCAGGAAGCTCAGGTCTTATCATAGAAATTTAAAATTTACTATGAAAATAACCTATATATTTCTATAAACCTAAATTAAACCCAGCGCATTATTTGTGTGTTAATTGGGACAGAGAACACACCGTTTAGACATAACATTTTATAAATTTATCTTTAAATTAAAACATCTCAAATAGCCATATTAATTCACAGTCTAATTATGTAGTAAACCTGTAATCCTATTTTAGGATAGGACCGTTGGAGAGGATTGCCAAATCTAGAAATTGAGCTGTATTTGTTTTGTGTTGAAGGTTTTATTATATTAAAATTCGACTGACGGAAAACAAAAAAAATGAATTAAAATTTATAAAAATGAGTAGTTTAGGTAAACGTAATAAAGCAATTGAAAAAATTTTAAAAAGAAAAGAATTCATCTATATCCTTATAGGAGTCTTAATTGTAATGTCAATCGGTTTAGGCTATGCAACTGGTTTAAGAATTTGGTAGTTTCGAATTTCAACTCATATCAAAATTAACTTTTGTAATAAATCTGATCAGCTAATACTAATTATTGAATGAGCTTCAATTGGACTATTTTAGGTTAGAAATACGTTATAAAAAAAACTGAAATATATCAGCATACTGAGGTGAAACACAAGTCATTTATATCAAAAACATCAATCATAATTATATAGAGCTTTAAAATTCAAGTAGTTGATTTTGTAAGCTTTTTTTATTGAAGGACAAAAAAGCATTGATATCTGGAAGTGCGACATGATTATCGGTTATATTTGTTTTTATAAAAGAAGTAGTACGTAATTTGAGAAAAACCGAACTGAAATAGAAAATAAAGTATTAATTATGAGCGGAGGAGCTGGACACGTTGCGGATATGAATAATAGAATGAAACAAAATCGTTCTATGAAAACATCTAACAAGCCGAAATTTAAATCTGATAATAGAGAGTTGAATTTTTCAAGTGGTGAAACTGAAAAACTGACCTTTAAAAAAGTTTCCGAGGAGGAACTTGCTCGAATTAGAACTGAAATTAGAAAGAAAGCGGAATCGGAACGAAAAAAGGAAAGAATAATAATTGCCTTGACTGCCTTAATTCTAATCATTATTTTGACTATATTTTTGACATAACATTTTGAAAAATAAGAATCTGAAAATAAAAACTACGTACAATAATGTATAAAAATAATCGCTCAATTTTGGGCTTAACCAATGGTCGTTGCAAGTTTACTACGTCTGATTTTCCTGCGGAAAATCCTCGCACGTACACCCGCAACTATTCTTATACGAGACCGTTATAATTAATGTCCTAAACCGACAATGAAAGAAATAAAAAGTAAAATAAAGGAATTAATAATCGGATTTGCAAACGGAAAGGAATCTGCTCAAAAAACTCTTGAAAAAATTAATAAACTAACTTCATTAAAGATAGACGAAGACTTTTTACGAAACTATTGGAGAAGTACCAATTTGAAAAATTTTATTGAATTATTAACTACACCTGAAATCGAAAATTGGGCGAAAATTGATGATGAATATGCGGACAAATTAATTTCGGAAATTTTGAATAACTTGAGCAACGATGCTTGGATAAACAGAAATACTACTGCATTAGAAAAACGATATAAAAAATCAACTGGAACAATATCAAATTGGATTTTTTACGATAATATTGCCGATCGAAATAAGATATTAGGATTACTAAAAACAAACACAACTATTCAATTATAGAATTGACCGAATAAGAGTTAAAAACTAAACAGAATAAAAAAAACACTAATCACAACACTGTATCAAAAAATGCTAGTTTTAGCTAAACCAAAGTTAATTGCTGGTTTACTAGCTTCTGGTTTTCTTCCAAAAATCTTATCACACAAACCGATATCATTATCGGAAAATGGAGAGCGATAGAAAAGTATGAATCCAACATACAAGTCGATTTACCAATATGCCTACCTCATTTGTACACAGAATATACAGCCGATAAATCTATTCGTGGCGACAAAATAATTACAGCCGATTTTCCTGAAGAATGTGGAATTATCCTTTTTGAACTGGGATGGCATTGGAGTAATCTTGGAAATAATCAATATCGCATTCGGTATCTAGAGGAAGAAGGACAGATAGTTACGTTTTATAAAGATGGTGAAAATTTGGTGGAAGAAAGCTCTGATGGAATAACCAAAACAATATTTGAGCCGTACTAAATAGGGGATGCAATAGCGTGCCTATTTAATGTTGCTTTTTAATTCCATACATTCGTCGCTAATACACACAACAAACCAAACCTAATAAGGTATCTACCATTATAATAATGAAAGTATTTCCTGTACTAGCCTCTACAATTTCAGAAAAAGAGTTGGGCGTATTTGCAAAAGAACAATACGGATTTCATGATAATTACGACTGTAAACTGTTCCGGACAGGAATGAACCACACCTATATGCTTTCGGACAACGAAACAAAATACGTGTTGCGGGTGTATAGTCATAATTGGAGGTCGAAATCTGAAATTAATGAAGAGGTCGCACTTTTAAATCTTTTGCACAACAATAATTTAAGTGTTTCTTTTCCTATTCCAGATAAACATGGCGCATACATTCAGGAGATTCAAGCTCCTGAAGGGATTAGGTATGTCGTGCTGTTTTCGTTTGCTGAAGGCGATAAAATTAGATTTATCGATCAGGACACCTGTTTTTTAATTGGTGCGTTAATGGCTAAAATTCATAAACAGACTGCCAATACAAAGATCGACCGTATATCTTACAACCAAAAAACGCTTATTGAACAGCCTTACGAGCACCTTAAAACACATTTTTCGGAAGCATTACCAGAGATGGAATTTATAAAAGAGATTCGTGATTTCTATCAGACATCCGATTTTGAGGATGTGCCAACTGGCGTGGTTCATATGGATATTTGGTACGATAATATGGCGATTACACAGGAGAAAGATGTTACCATTTACGACTTCGATTTTTGTGGCAATGGGGCACAGGTGTTAGATATTGGATATTTCTGTAAACAGTTATTTCATATTGAAGCAGATAAGGACACTTACGAACTAAAAAAGACACACTTTCTAGACGGCTACCAGAGTATAAGACCATTATCTGATATCGAATTGCAAGGCATCCCAAAAGCGGGATTGGCGGTTCATGTCTTTTATCTTGGAATTCAGGCACAACGCTTTGATTGGTCAAACATCTTTTTATCTAAGAATTATCTCGAGATGTTTTATGTGGCCAGGTTAAAAGCGTGGATCGCTTATAATACTATCGAAAAACTTACAGACCTTAAGGCGTAATACCGTCGGGACGTGTTATATTCTAGTCCGGCCTTACAGCGATGTTGGACGTTTAGAATAGCATTTTATGTTTTATGCTAAACTAAAAAGTTTCAATCTCAGGAAACGCTACTAGATTATCGTTTATATTTGTGGCATATTAGGTTAGGCGCGCTACCCAAAAATCATCCACTCTTTTATTCATTACCACATACCATTACAATGTTTATAGATCAAGATCAAAAATTTAAAGACGTACTTTCTAAAATAGAAGGCACAATTAGTGAACAAAGTTTTTTTAATACGTTCTTAGAATTGTATCCAGAAGTTTGGAAGAAACATAAAGCGAACTATTCAAAATTTACCAAAAGCAAGCAGTTCGGACAAACCATTCCGTTGCCAAAACCTGAAGTGTCTTTGCGAAAGGAAATTAGATTGTGGCTTCAGAAAAACTATTATAAACCTCAGAGTTAAAGTCCTTTTAGTATAACCTAATTGGGGTGTATGCATCCGCTTATCTCCACTTGTAAATCTGTTTTATTTCATCCATTTAACCATTACAATGAAATCGATACTAGTCTTTTTAACCTGTAGCATAGTACTTACATCTTGCGTGAAAAAAGAAAAGCGGGAGGCTACATTTTACGCCGAACATGAGGCTTCGTTTTCGGCATTAAGACATGGTGATTGGACAAAAAATACATGGATAAGAAAGACGACGAATTTAAAAATGATTCATGAATCTTTTAAAACGTTTGGTTACGATAAACTCGAAAACCTGATTACTAAAAGTGAAAATGCATTTTTAATTGAAGGTATCTATATCAAGCGAAATTTTAAAACGGTTATGGATAGTTTAGAATTAACCTACAACACACCCGACTTACAAAGTAAATATTATAACGAATTTTGGGAGCGTAGAAAAGCAGAAAAAAATGATGCAATGGTATATGCTATCCTCAAAGAATTTAACGCTTTACAGGACGATACATTTCAACCCATTTCCGAAAGAGAGTTTGTAAACGACACTTTAGTTAATCTTCTATCGATAGAATTTGATAACGATAATCTGAATTCTGAAAAGGCAAATAAAGATTTCGATATATTAAAAACGTACGGATTCCATCAATCTGCTTATAACCTTCTTTATGAACGCTTCGAATATTCGGAATTAGAATTAGATCGCGAGCGATTAGAACAGGAACTAACCAAAACAAAAGCGTTTCAATCTCCTTGGTTAACCGATAATCAAAAATAGGGCATTTTTAACAACAGTTATCGGTGTATTTGTAAGCTTATAGCCCCAAGTTGTGGATGTTATGGGCTTTTTTTATATATTTATCTTTTGCTTCCAACACGTCTAACGGTGTTGTTTTAAATAGTGTCCGAAAAGCCGCTTTTAACCACAGGTGCTTTTAAGGAAAAGATTATCGCATATCAACCCTAATACCTAATAACAATATGATTTTTAAAACTACGCTTAGCTTATGCTTAATGCTTGGCTACTTTGGCCTGCCATCTTCTTATGCGCAAAGTAAAACCGAACAGAAGCCCAACATTATTTTCTTTTTCTCGGACGATCAATCTTACGATACCCAAAAAGATTTTGGGAACAACAAAGTTAAAACACCAAATTTAGATGTGCTGGCAGAAAATGGAGTGGTCTTTAAACGGCATTATAATACAACCGCGATTTGCATGGCAAGTAGAGCTAATGTTATGACAGGACAATTGGAATATAAAACCGGGTGTAACTTCTCTCATGGTTCTTTAGGACCAAAACAATGGTCTAGCAGTTACCCGTTGTTGCTTAAACAAGCTGGCTATCGTGTGGGATTTGCAGGGAAATTTGGTTTCGCCGTTTCAGACAAACCTGAAAAATGGGAAATGGAAGGAGAGGTCGCCCAACACGATTTCGATTTTTGGGCAGGAGGTCCTGGACAAACCGAATATCAAACCATTAATAATCCGACAATCGCTAAATATGCCGAAAAATATCCGCATAGTTCACGTGCTTATGGTGCGGCAACTATCGATTTTATTAACGAGTCTGTAGATAAAGGCGAACCCTTTTGTATGAGTCTGTTTTTTAAAGCGCCACACAGGCCTATAGAGCCGGACCCGATGTTCGACGATATTTATAAAGATGTGGTTTTCGATAAATTACCAAATTATGGTAGAGAAGCGGGAGCACATTTGTCAAAACAATCTAAAATGGGAAGACAGTACCCAAGATTTGAAGAGTGGGGATACAGTCAAGACGATACCTATCAAGAGGCACTACGTAAGTACCATCAGCTAATTTATGGAGTAGATTATTCTATAGGTATGGTGTTAGCAGAGTTAAAAAAATTAAATATAGATGATAATACCATTATAATATTTTCGTCCGATAACGGTTATTTTAACGGCTCGCACGGACTAGGTTCTAAAGTTTTACCTTACGAAGAAGGCGCTAGAGTACCACTTATTATTGTAGATCCGAGACAAGAACATAAAGCGGAAACCACTACCGCAATAACAGGAAATGTAGATATTACAGCGACCATTTTAGATTATGCCGGCGTTGACATTCCAACTTTTTACGACGGTAAGAGTATGCGTCCGTTAATAGAAAATCCTAAAACTGAAATCCGATCTACACTTCCAATTATTCAAGTTTGGGGACCTCAAGCAACACATTGTTTAACAGTTATGGATAGCAGATTTAAGTATATTTATTGGTATTATAAAGATGAAAACAAAGATATCTATCCAACAGAAGAATTATTTGATATCGAAAATGATCCCTACGAATTGGTGAATCTGGCGAATCAGTCCGAATATAAATCTGAACTTGTTAAACTAAGAAAAGTGTATGATGAGCAATTAAATCACTGGAAAACCGAAGGCGTAAAATACAATGGTTATGAGAAATATAGCGAATTGTTTAAACGTACGATACAATAATAATGATTACTTCTAGATATTAGTTAAACGTCTTTCGTTTCGCTTGAGTAAACATTTTAAGAAAGCTTACAAAATTCAAAATATGGATTTTGTAAGCTTTTTTTATGTTTAAAAAGATAAAATTTTAAGTGAAAACCGCCACTTCAAAATTGGTGTTACACGGATTTTGTAAGAAAACTACATAAATTGGTTAGATATCGACATCACTTTTTATTTTTTTTGATAAATGTTCTTTGTAAAGGTGTTTAATTAAAACAATTAATTGAGATTACATATCTTTAAAATTCAAATCACTTTGCATATTCAGTGCATTGTTAGCGTATTAGCTTGGCTAAGCAGGGTTGTAACGGCGTAAATCTGCGCTTAAAAAACTAAAAAAGTAAACGAAGTTTTATGAAAATAATCAATATTAAACCTAGTGTACATGCTATTCTAGGACTATGTTTTTTAGCTGTTTTTACGTTGTTTTCATGTGCCGAAAAAGCGCCTTTACCTCCTAATATTTTATTTATCTCGGCAGACGATCTAAACATCGATATTGGTTGCTATGGAAGTGATCAGGTTGAGACACCAAATATAGATCGGCTTGCAAAAATGGGCGTTCGATTTAATAAGACTTATGCACAACAGCCACTTTGTGGTCCGAGTAGAGCCAGCGTTATGAGTGGCTTAAGACCAAATACGACGGGGTTTGTGCATCTTCGAGACGACTTGAGAAAACTTAAGCCTGATGTGGTAACACTCGGACAGTTTTTTAAAAATAAAGGCTATTATTCTGGGAGAGTTGGAAAGATATTTCATCATGGAAACCCAGGAGATATCGGTACCGATGGTCACGACGATCCGCTTACATGGGACGAGAAATTTAACCCAGTAGGTATAGATAAAATATATGAAGACAGCATTATTCGTTTTCCAGGTGGTACAACCGGAAAGAAAGGACGACTGGGTGTTTCCATGGCCTATTGGGATCCGGTTAGTGAAGACCATGAGCATACAGATGGTATGGTGGCCGATAGAGCTGTAGAGATGATACAGCAACATAAAGATCAACCCTTTTTTATCGCCGCAGGCTTTTTTAATCCGCATTGTCCTTACGTTGCACCTAAAAAATACTTCGACTTATATCCCATAGAAAACATAAGGATGCCTGATTTGGAGGAAGCCAAGCGCGACCTAGAAGATGTGCCGGCTATGGCCATACAACGCGATACCATAGGTTGGCCTTTTTATTACAATGTCACGGTAGACGAAGCTAAAAAATGTAAACAAGCCTATTATGCCAGTATTTCGTTTGTCGACGCCCAAGTAGGGAAACTTTTAGATGCTTTAGAAGACAACAATCTCCTTGAAAATACTATCGTCGTGTTCTGGTCAGATCACGGATATTTCTTGGGAGAAAAAGGATTATGGTACAAACGTAAAAACTTTGAACGCGCGTTACAAGTGCCATTAATACTAGCTGGATATGGTGTAAATGCACATAACAAAGTGGTGAATTCCCCTGTAGAGTTATTGGATATTTATCCCACTTTAGTCGATGCTTTAGGACATGAGGTTCCAACGGAATTAGACGGAAATAGTTTAGTGCCTTTCTTACAAGAATCCGATTACAAATGGGCGAAACCAGCGATATCTCAAGTATTTCACGATGAAAATGCGCAAGGTTATACCATTCGAACCAAAAGATGGCGCTATATAGAATGGAATGGTGGTGAGGCAGGTTCAGAATTGTACGATCATGCCAATGATCCGGACGAAAAGGTAAACCTTACTAATAATCCAGGCTATTTAAGTATTAAAAAACAATTGAGCGCAGAACTTAAGCCGTTTACAAAATATAACTAACTATAAATATTTAACCAACCTCTAAATTAATAAACCATGAAAGTAACAACTTTTCTATGTATTACCTTATTGCTATTTTGCTCGTGTTCCAATCCCGAAAAAGAACCCGGTTTTGAGTACAGCTTATGGTATAACCAGCCAGCTGTAGAGTGGGAGGAGGCTTTACCTGTAGGGAATGGACGCTTAGGAGCTATGATATTTGGGAATCCCAATACCGAACGTATACAGTTTAACGAAGAAAGCTTGTGGGCAGGAAGTAAAGTCGATAATAATAATCCAGAAGCATTAGAGCACCTAGACGATATTAGACAACTTATATTTGATGGGGAATTTAAAAAAGCCAGTGAAATGGCGTCAGATCACATGGTGGGTACGCCTCCAAAAGTGCGTTCTTACCAGACGTTTGGCGATTTAATGCTAGATTATCATTGGAAAAGCGATGCCAAAGATTATAAAAGAGCATTGAATTTACATTCAGGAATTGCCACAACTACGTTTAAAGTAGATGATAATGTTATAAAGCAAGAAGTTTTTGCATCGGCACCAGATAATGTGATAGTGGTGCGTATTTCGGCAACTCAGCCCTTTAATGTAGATGTTGCTTTAAAGCGTGAACGCGATGTAGAAATAAAATCCGAAGCGAATGGAACCATTAAAATGATAGGTCAAATTATTGATACTTTAAATCCAAAAGCAGGTCCGGCAGGAGCACATATGAAATTCGCTGCTACGGCTAAAGTAGAACATGAAGGTGGTAATTTAGAATCTAAAAACGAAGGCATAGCGTGTAACAAAGTCCAAACGCTAACCATTTACTTATCTGCTACAACAAACTATGATTTCGATACCTTAGATCTTGCAGAAGGCGTTAATCCGAGTCTAACATCTGAAAAGATTTTGAATACTATAAACGATAAATCTTTTGCCACTTTAAAAGCAGATCATATAAAAGATCACCGTAACATGTTCGATCGGGTATCCTTTTCATTAGGACAAGATACTTTAGCGACATTACCAACAGACGAGAGACTAAATCGTGTTAAGGACGGTGCTGTAGATAACGGTCTTATGGCTACTTATTTTCAATATGGGAGATACCTTCTTATGGGATCTTCGCGTAAACCAGGACAATTACCAGCCAACCTTCAAGGGGTTTGGAATAAGCATTATAATGCGCCCTGGAATGCAGATTTTCATACGAACATAAACCTGCAAATGAACTACTGGCCAGCAGAGGTTTGTAATCTTCCAGAAACCAGTTTACTTCTTGCTAATTTCATGGAGAAACTTACTGTTCCGGGTGGTGTAACGGCTCAGAAAATGTATGGTACAAAGGGGTGGACGTTGCATCATCTCACCGATGCATTTGGACGCACCGGAGTTGCCGATGGTGTTTGGGGCGTATCGCCACTTGCAGGACCTTGGATGACGTTTCCGTTATACAGGCATTACGAATTTACGGGAGACGAAGCGTACTTGCGTAACATTTATCCTGTGCTAAAAGGATCTGCAGAATTTATAGTCGATTTTTTAGTGGAATCTCCAGAAGGATATCTAGTAACAAACCCATCTCATTCGCCAGAAAACGCCTTTTTTATTCCTGGAAGTGATAATAAAGAACGTTCAGTTTTAACGTATGGCGCTACTATTGATATTCAGATTATAAATGAGTTATTTGATATAATTACCGAATCGTCTCAAATATTGGATACCGATCATGAGTTTTCACAACAGATTGAAACCCTCAGAAAAAAACTACCAAAAGTACAAATTGGAGCAAATGGGACTATCCAAGAATGGATTGAAGATTTTGAAGAAGTTAATGTCGGGCATAGGCACATGTCTCATTTACTTGGTTTGTATCCGCTAGCACAAATTACGGCAGATACACCAGAACTTTTTGAGGCGGCTCAAAAAACCATTCAACGACGATTAGGAAATGGTGGGGCACATACCGGTTGGAGTCGCGCTTGGATTATAAATTTCTATGCACGATTACAGAATGGAGAAAAGGCTCATGAAAATATTCAAGCCTTACTTGCCAAATCGACGTTGACCAATTTATTTGATAGTCATCCGCCATTTCAAATCGATGGTAATTTTGGAGGCACATCTGGAATGGCAGAAATGCTATTGCAATCGCATAATGAAACGCTGCGATTATTACCAGCACTGCCAAAAGCTTGGAGCGAAGGGCACATAACAGGTCTTAAAGCTAGAGGCGATATTGAATGTGATATCACTTGGAACAATGGGAAACTGACAAAAGCTGTATTCTATTCTGAAGCAGGCGGATCGAAAAAAGTGGTATACGGCTCGGAGCAATTTACAATAGAGCTTACACCTGGAGAAGCCTATGTTTTCGAAGGGAATAAACACTAATAAACTTTAAATAATCGCATTTTATAAGAGATACTGCTAAATCCATAGGCAAATGTTAGAGTACATTAAAAACTGTCATGATATCGGTTTTTAGTTTACTTCATTTTTTGATTAGTGAAACCTATTTTTAGTATTTTAAGTCAAGCTTTTATTTTTAAAGAGGCTTCGTTCAGAGTATGTAGTGTTTAATTTATCAGGCGCATTTAATAAAATTGTGTCTAAATTAGTGGCGTTCAACTCCTTTATCGCTTTAAAGATTCAAGGTTAGGCTGTAAGATATTAATTCAGAAATAGAACATTAAAACAAGATTGTATGATAATAAAAAACCACCGTAATATTCAGACCAATTGTCTCGTTTTTTTATTAAGTTTAGGCATGTCAATATCATTATTTAGTCAGAAGGTAAAAACAATACCGCTTTGGAATTCTAAAATTCCGAATGCCATTAGTAATCAGAATTATGTAGAGTCCCCAATTTATGAGGGTGAGATTCTTACAAGAACGTCGCAAGTGGTTACACCAACACTCACCGTGTTTTCGCCTAAAAAAGGCACTAAAAACGGAACTGCAGTTGTTATTTTCCCCGGTGGTGGCTATCAGCATTTAGCCATGAATAAAGAAGGACTTAAAGTTGGAGCATGGCTGAGTAGTTTGGGAGTTACGGCTTTCGTTTTAAAATATCGTTTACCGAGTGATGCGATTATGACGGATAAAACGATTGGTCCATTACAAGATGCGCAAGAAGCCATGCGTTATATTAGGAGGCATGCCACCGACTATAAATTGGATGTGAACAAAATTGGTGTCTTAGGATTTTCGGCGGGAGGACATTTGGCCGCAACGCTTTCTACACATTATACAGATGTTGTGTATGAGTCTGATGCGATAAGCGCGAAACCTGATTTTTCGATCTTAATTTACCCTGTGATTTCAATGACAGATGAGCTGACGCATAACGGATCTCGCTTACATTTATTGGGTGAATCTCCTACCAAAGATATGATAACTTATTACTCTAATGAATTGCAAGTCAATGAAGCTACGCCTCCAACATTTTTGGTGCATGCCACAAACGATAAATCCGTGCCCGTAGAGAATAGTGTTCATTATTATTTAGCATTAAAAGAGCATGAGATTGATACAGAAATGCATCTGTTTGAAAAGGGAGGTCATGGTTTTGGGTTAAGTAAAGACGATATACATTTGCATTGGAAGCGTAATTGCGAAAATTGGTTGAAAGCTCATAAGCTTATAGAATAAGGCATAAATACTCTACTTTTCCTTGATTTAGCTCGTAAATGGTTTAGCACTACAAGTAGTTCGTTTTTTAATCAAAAATAGCAAGGCTGTTAATTCTTAATAAAGTCGTAGTCGACATCGGATGCGCTAATGAATTGAAAGGGTTCTTGTTCTTTAAAGAATACCAAACGTTTTAATTCGTTTAATTCTGTAGGATTCAACATTAAAAAAAGGTTAGGTTGCTCGGTTGGGATGGGAATTTTCCTTTTTATTTTATTATCACAGTTGGTGTTATGCCAATGGTTTACATCTATCTTGTCTATAAATGCACCAAAATAGGCGAATTCCATTTCTGTGAGTTCTAAGTAAAAGTGACCAAACGTTAAATGATACACCATACACGATTCGCATGATACTAGAAATCCGTTTTTGGTCTGGTTCAAGACCTTTGCTTTATGGCACATACTATTAGAATGATTTGATTTTCGTTATAATACCCTTTTTAGGAATACTGAAATAAACACTTCAAAAATAGTAAAACTTATTTAGACTTAATAAAAATAATAAGTATATTTGGATTTATAAATAGCTAATAACGCAGATTTAATTTGCACTAATCTAGGATTTATGATGGAAGAAATAGGCTTATTTTATGGATCGGATACCGGAATAACCGATGATGTGACTAAAGATTTAATTACGTTTTGGGACGATAATAATTTGAATGTTATGGAAGTGGGAGACGCTACAGTAGCGGATTTTGAAACTTACGATAAACTTATTCTGGGCTTACCAACGTGGTACGACGGCGATTTACAAAGTGATTGGGAAGATTTTTTCGATGATTTTAAAACCATTGATTTTACAAATAAAACCGTGGCTATTTACGGACTAGGCGATCAAATTGGATACGGAGAGTTTTTTGTAGATGGTATTGGAATACTCGCTAAAGTGGTTTTAGAACATGGCGGTAAAGTGATTGGTTTTTGGCCTACGGCTGGTTATACGCATACAGAATCTGTGGCAACTATTGAAGACAACGACGATTTGTTTTATGGTTTGGCATTAGATCATGATAACGAATCTCAGCTTACCGATGAACGCTTGAAAACGTGGATAGCACAAATAAAGACCGAGTTTGAAACGACCAAAATGGCTTCTTAATCCTTTACATACACTAATTCTTAAATAGGAATAAAAAGAGCAAACGTATAGAACTAATCGATTTGATTAATGCTATACGCTTGCTAAAAACATGCTATGCTTTTAATCTTTCTCGACTAGATAAAGTTATACCACTCACTATTTTCGTTATAATCTTCGATTTGTATTACTGTGTTTTTCGAATTAAACGCGTTAATTAAATTGGAAACATCTAGCTTTAATAATTCGATACAGTTAGCAGTTAAATCTTGTCTAAAGCCTTTTTCTTGCATTTCTAGGACAAAATTAAGAGATATAATTCTAGAAAAAACTTTTCCTAAATCAATCATTTTTCTTTGTTTTAAATCTGTGTCCACATTAAAATTTATATACTCTTTGAAGTACGCAAAGGATTTTGATGTAAGTTCATACTCTTTTAAGAAGTTGTAGATGTTAAACTCCTTTTTACGTTTCATTAGTTTAAATAACATTTCGGTAATTTGAGTATAGAGCATTTCGTTCGAGCCTTCAAAAATCTGAAATGCTCTACTATCCATTATGCCTCGTCCGCCAATATTTTCCATTTTAAAACCTTTCGATCCGGATAATTGGGTTAAGGTTTGTGCTGCTTCCTGCATAAGATCGGTTACGTAAGCCTTCATGGTATTGGCTTCTATACCGCTATTCGCTAAATCATTTTCAATACCACTATTCGTACTGCTTCTAAAGCACATAGCAGAAGCAATAGTATAAGCACTTTGTATGGTAGAAATCTGATATTTAACCTGATCTAATTCTAATAATTTTTTTCCGCCAACAATACGTTCATTACAATATGTTATAGATTCGTCTAGCATTCTTTTTATAAAACCTAAAGCCATACCAGGAAACTGCATTCTGCTTCGGTGTAAAATATCTAGCATCATTTTAACGCCAGAACTATGTGGTTCTAATTTGAACTGTAAAGGAATCTGTACATCTACTTTATTTCTTCCATAAGGAATCATATAAAGTCCTAAGTTATCGTAATACTCTTCAACTACAATTTGCTGCTTAGGTTCGCTCACATCGCATATAAAAAAATCGATATCTCTATTTAAATTTCCATTTGCATTTTTACCACGAGATGTAATAAGCCAATAATCGGCCATTCCCGTTAAACCTTGCCAATGTTTGGTTCCTTTAACATTATATAAATCGCCTACTTTTTCGTTGTAGGTTTGCATGCCGAGTGCATCACTACCAAAATCAGGTTCGGTAATCATTAAACCACCCATATTTTGTTTTTCTAGAAAGCGTTTAAATATATTTTCCTTTACCGCAGGATTGGCATATTTGGCTACCGGTTCTAAAAATAAAGCGATATTAATACCAAAGGTTAGCGATAAGGGTAAAGATTCGTAAGAGGCCGCAGATAACATTCTTAGACATTCATCGACTTTAACGCCTCGTCCGCCATGAGCTTCAGGTATAGCAACAGATAATGGCGATTTCGCCATTATATCTCTTAAGGCTACAGGAGGTAAACTGCGTTCTTTGCTAAATTGATGAATATCATAGCGCTGATGAAAAACATCTTTTAAAGTCGTTTTAAAGTCTTTTATATATTCTGAAAATTCTATATGCATGTTAATTTTTATTTGAAGTACTTATAAATGGGGATTTATACTATATTTTATGTAATGATAATTAGAATAATTCTAAATAATATAAATATATAGTTTTTTTTCAACATTGAGTGTACGATTTACGAGTTAAACCAAGTATGGACTATAAGTTAATGGTTTAGGGGCTTTAGTTCGTTTATTATCGGAGCAGGTTTAGTTTCTTAGTTTGAAAAGAATAATGGTACTACCATTTCAAAATAGGCATACGTCGGCGTTATCACGAAATATCCATTTACAATCTGGGAAGCAAGATGATTTGCTTGTATTTAACTCATTCTAATTAGCGATGTGAAGCAGCTGTGTGCTTCATTTTATTAGTCCAACAAGAATGAGAATTTCTAGGAAAATTTTAAATGATTTAGAACTTGTTCCTATAAATGCTTTAGTTTGATCTTGAATAAGACTAAGCACCTTTTTGTAATGGGTTCTTACAATTTTTTCACTGACCCCATAGGTTTTAGAAGTTTCTTTTACGGAAAAATTAAGTTCCCATATATTTTTAAAAATTTCTTGGGTGAGTATGGGGAAGTTTACCAAGACACGATCTATCATGTCTAACATATCTTTTACTTGGATATCTTCAATAATGTGTTGGTAACTATCTTCATTTTCAATAGTGTCTAATACGAATTCGTGGCCTGAAAATTTTGAAGCCGAGGTTCGTAAGTAATCCAGCATTCTGTAAGTAAAGTAATGGATTAGATATTTTCTGGCGACTCCAAATTCATCGGTTTTAATCGTATGAGGTTTAGACCAAAATATAACCCAGAAATTTTGTACAATATCTTCGGCAAGATCTCTGTTTCCAGTCCGCTTCGTGGCCCAGTTTAATAATAATTTGGCATACTTGTCATAAAAGACTTTAAAAGCTATTTCGTCTTTATTATCATAAATGGCATTTAGTAAATCCTGATCTGAACGATGCATTTTGTTGGGAGTGCTTTGTAGCTACAAACTTAATATGTTTTTGTCTTCGGAAATTTGATAGTTAGATTACTAAAATGTTATCAAAGTACATGTGAAAATCGAGTTTTTAATCCTTTTTGGTTAAAATGAAATTTTAATAAACTGAATACCAGTTAGTTGTTTTAGTTAACGTTTTGTTAATCACTTTGGAGGGAAAAAAAAGTGTCCGCGAAACGATATATAGATGAATGCCTAAAAGCACTGAACTCTTATATAAATGAAGAACACTAATAAAAGAAAATGGTTAGAACTAATTTGGGTAACTAAATTATTAGAACGCTATTTTAACGACAGTGCTACCGAAAAAGAAAAGCATATGGTCGATCGTTGGACCGCCGATAACATGGAGGTGCCCTCAACTAAATCTTATGAACCCGACGAAACTACAGAAAGGATTTGGCAACATATAGTTACAGAACTTCACTTAAAGCCTCAGGCTTCTAAAAAGAAACTATTTCAATTAAACCTATATGCGGTTGCGGCCTCAGTTGTATTACTTGTTTCTGCAACTTTTATGCTTATGCAGCATCCTGACACATCCGTAATAAAAGCGCCTGTAGATAGTATAGTGAATTCAGAATCTATTCCTGCGGGGACAGATAAGGCTATTTTAACTTTAGAGGACGGAACTGATGTGGTTTTAACAGATAAAACCCATTACAAAACAAATGCTGTAGAAAGTAATGGCGAAAAAATAGTATACAATACATCAGCAGTTGATGACGCTTCCGCCAGTATCCAAATTAAATATAATTATTTAACGGTGCCTAGGGGAGGTCAGTATTTTGTAAAACTAGCAGACGGATCTCAGGTATGGTTAAATTCAGAATCTAAGTTAAAATTCCCTACGGCATTTATCGCTGGTAAAACTCGTGAAGTGGAGCTCGTATATGGTGAAGCTTATTTTGATATTTCTCCGAGTCGTAAACATGCCGGAGCAGCATTTAAAGTCAATAATCAAAATCAAAGTGTTCAGGTTGTAGGTACCGAATTTAATATTAAAGCTTATAAAGAAGAATCTAAAATTTACACCACGCTAGTGGAAGGAAAAGTGGTAGTCGATTCTAAAGACCATCACGGAAAATTAATCCCAAATCAGAAGCTAACACTAGACTTATTAAATAATAATGTCACAATTAATAATGTCGATGTCCAATCTGAAATATCATGGCGAGACGGCATCTTTAGCTTTAAAGGAGACACTTTAAAAGATATCATGAAAATTATATCGAGATGGTATGATGTCGATGTTCAGTTTGAAAATCAAAATCTTGAAAACATCAGGTTTAATGGTGTATTAGCAAAAAATCAGGACCTCAAACAAATATTAGAAACAATTAAAAACCTAAGTATAATTAAAAGCTACCATTTACATGACAAAACCCTCATTTTAAAATAGAAAAAAGTAAAGGGAATTAAGTTAAGACCGTGCAAAGTAGAAACTGTATTCCCTTTTTAATCACTAATCAATTAAAAAATTTTAATCAATTAATTATCAAATTTATGAAAATTAAATTAAACAGTAATCTCTTTTGTTTTATAAAGAGACTGATGCGTAACATTATGAGAACATTACTTTTTTTATATGTTTCAGTCATTTTTGGATTTACTCCAATTAATGTGCTCTCTCAAAATCCAGAAATCTATATTGAATCCGAAAGTACTTTAACGGTAGATGAGGTGCTTGAGCTAATTATGAAGCAGACAGATTATAAGTTCATTTATCAAGAAAGTTTATTTAAAGATTTTCCAAAAGTTAATGTTAAAAAGGGAATACAACCCGCAAATGATTTATTAAACAAAAGCTTATCTAATGGAGATTTCGAAATCAAGTTAGAAGCCAATAACACTGTAGTTGTTAAAAAGAACACCAAAAAGAGAAAACAACAACAGATTATTATTTCTGGAGAAGTTTTAGATGAAGTCAATATGCCTTTACCAGGAGCAAGTGTTGTTGAAAAAGGGACTAGCAATGGTGTAACTACAGATATTGATGGGAAATTTACTTTTAGTGTAACTAATGATACGAGTACAATATTAGTTTCCTATTTAGGCTATTCTACTAAAGAAATAACATTAAGTGGGGAGACTAATCTTTCTATTAAATTAGACGTCGATGCTGCGGGCTTAGACGAAATTGTAGTTGTAGGTTATGGTAGAAAAAAGAAATCAGAACTGTCTTCTTCCGTTTCAATTATTTCAGAAGAAGAAATACAAAGTTCGGTAAGCTCGACAAGTATACAAGATGTTTTACAAGGACGTGTTCCAGGAATGCAAGTTTCTGGTAGTAGTGGAGATCCGGGCGTAAGTGCATCTATGGTCATCCAGGGTATGGGGTCTTTAGAAGCGAATAGTTCCCCTCTAACCGTTGTCGATGGTATTATTGGAGGGCAATACGACCCTAAAGATGTAAAATCTATTTCTATTTTAAGAGATGCTGCGGCAACTGGTCTTTACGGATCTCGTGCCGCCAACGGCGTTATTGTTATCACAACTAAAGATGGTAAAGCTGGAGAATTTAAAGTGTCTGTGAATAGTACATTTGGACCGACTTCTAACTGGGACGATAGAGTCGAAGTTTATGATGCCGAAGGGTTATATAACCAGTGGAGCACAGGAATGGAAAACCTATATAATTTAAGAGTGTCTGAGGGTAATCCAGATTTTACGAGTAAAACCTTCGAAGAATATAGAAATAGTGTCGTGCCTGAAAGTGCATTAGATTACACGTCCGATTGGACGGATTTATTATTAAGAACGGGATTCTTAAACCAGACGCAGGTATCTATGTCAGGAGGTTCAGAGAGAACTACATTTTATTTTAGTGGTTCTTTTAATGAAGAGGAAGGCGTGGCATTAGATACGTACAATAATCAATATAATTTTAGAGGAAATTTAAGTCATAAAATTTCTGATAAGTTAAAAACGAATATTAGAATGACTGCTCAATATGGTGAGAAGTCAGAGTTTAATTGGCCGAGTCCTTACACGCAAGCCTATCAAAATGTGCCTTTAGATGCCGCTTATATGCCTGATGGCGTTACACCAACTCCTGCAATGGATTTAGAACAAGTTCCAGTTTGGTATCGTGGTACAGGAGTTAACTATATGATGGAAAGAGAAGAATCTGAGAATAGTAAGAAATATTGGGGAGCAACCTTAATGTTCGAATTGGATTACGAAATCACAGATTGGGCAAGATTTAATACATCGAATAGAGTAGAACTAAATGGTTCCGACCATTCTAAATCATATTCTAATATGACCTGGGTTGGATATAATTACGATGGATACATGGAATGGATTTATTCTTATGGTCTGGGCGTTATTACTTCTAACACCTTACACTTAAATAAAAGTTTTGGAAATCATAATCTAAATGGAATTTTAGGTCAGGAATACAATTACGATCAATCGCGATTTGTGAATGCGGTTGGAACTGGTATTGTTGGAGATATGACAGCGTTAAGTTCGGTAGGTAGTGCCAGGTCTGTTGGAGGCGATTTAGACGAAACAGGTTTCCTTTCTTATTTTGCTCAGCTGGATTACGATTATAAAAATAAATATTATTTAGTAGGATCATTTCGTAGGGATGCATCTTCTGTATTTGGAGAAAAAGACCGTTGGGGTACATTTTACTCTATTGGAGGGAGTTGGATGATTAATAAAGAGAACATTCTAAGTAATTCTAAATCTTGGCTTAATCTTTTAAAACTTAGACTAAGTTACGGTACAACAGGAAACGCGAATATAGAATCTTATTTATCTATGGGAACGTATTCTTTCACATCGTCATCTAGTTATAATGGAGGTGCTGGTGCGTGGCCCTCTAGACTTCCCAATCCAGATTTAACATGGGAAACAGCTCGTAAATTAAATTTAGGTATCGATGTTAGTGTGTTTGACCGTGTATCTTTAGAAGTGAATTTTTATAACCGTATAAATGATGATTTATTACAATCTGTACCATTAGAAGCGACAACAGGTTTTACAAGTCAGGTTCGTAATATTGGATCTATTCAAAATCAAGGAATTGATTTGTCTTTAACCACAACTAATATTGAAGGTGAATTCTCATGGAAATCTAATTTCAATTTTAATATTAATAGAAATGAAGTCTTAGAGTTAGACGGTGGAGAAGATATTATCGATAACGGCATGATTATTAGAGAAGGACATTCGTTAAGAAGTTTTTACCTTCCTGAATATCAGGGTGTAGATTCTCAAACCGGAGCGCCAATTTATACAAGATGGGAAGATGCCGAAGGCAATAAAATTAATGGAAACGATACCGATTCTCCTGCCGTAGTAACCACTACCAATTATCAATCGGAGGCGAGTTATATTACAACATCTTCGGCTTATCCGAAAATGACAGGTGGTTTTGCAAATTATTTCAAATACAAAAACTTTCATTTAAACATTCTAACAAATTTCGCCATCGGACAAACCGTTTACAACTATGTAGATTGGAATGCGAGTGATTTTAATACAAACAGATTTAAACTTACCGATTGGCAAGATTTAACCCGATGGGAAAATCCTGGTGATAATGCCGATATACCACAATTAATGTATGGCGATATTTATAATTTTAGTGGGACCTCTTCTTTCTACCTTGAAGACGCTAGTTATTTAAAAATTCAGAAAGTAAGCATAGGATATACGTTTCCAAAAACCTTCTTGGGCGTGTTTAAAGACTTTACAATTAATGCTTCTGTCGAGAATTTAGCCATTATTACGGGCTACTCTTTTGGAGATTCGGATGTTAGTTTTGAAAATCCTTATACCGATTCTAGCAGATTTAGACCAACAAGAAAATTTTTACTTAATCTGAACTTTAGTTTCTAATACAAAATAATAAAATATAGTATCATGAGAATTTTTAAAATATTTATAATCAGTGTATTTGCTGTGTTTTTAGGTGCATGTTCTGAAAGTGACATAGATTTTGAACCTATAAATCAAATTACAACAGAACAAGTTACGAGCTCCTTAGAATTACTTGAAAATGCCGTGGTAGGGAATTATGCATTTTTAAGTTTAGCAGATGGTAAGTATGGCTACGATAGAACACGTTATGATGTTACAGAATATATGAGCGACGATGTGATATTAAACCAATGGAGTGGTAATCATTTCTCGTATTCATTAACTTATCAGCCCACTTCAGCCTCAGAGCGTTCACAAGACTTTTGGCAGTATTCGTATCGCGCGATATATTCTATTAATGTGGCCAATGAAGGCCTTGATAATCTAACAGATTTATCTTCAGAAGATCAGCTAAAAAGAGATCAGTTAAAAGGAGAAAATATGTTTTTGCGTGCCATGTTTTATTTTGATCTGGTTCGCGTTTACGGAAGACCGTATTCTCACGATAGTCCAGAAACAAATTTAGGGGTTATTTTATGCGAAACGTCTACAGACAACGAAGGTCTTTCTCGATCATCTGTAAAGGAAACGTATGAATTTATAGAACGTGATTTACTAGAGGCAGCAAGCCTTTTGGTAGAACAAAAAGGAAATGTATACGTGTCTAAAGAAGTGGTTTTAGCGGCACTTTCTAGATTGTATTTATTTATGGAAGACAATACTAAAGCAATTGAGTATGCAGATAATGTGATTAATTCAGGACGGTACCAACTATTAAATTCTTCTGTTTTTCCAAGATCTAATCGTTTAGAACCGCAATCTAATTCTGAAACGATTTTTGCAGTAAGACGATTAGAAACTGAAAATGTAGGTCGATATATGATGGGCGGAATGATGCATGGTGATGGAGGATATGGCCAAATAATGGTATCGTCTTCATACATGGATTTATTGTTTAAGAACCCAAATGATTTGAGAATTAATTTTATTGATGCTCAATTTGAATTGGACTCCGATGGTAATAAAATTCCAGATCCTGAAAATAAATACTACGGTTATAAGGTTGTAGAAAGCTCTAGTATTCCTCAATATTGGACTCAGAAACTCACGTATCAGAACGATGTGCCGATGTTGCATTCTCCAGTTTATTTTAGACTGGCAGAAATGTATTTAATAAAGGCAGAAGCTTATGCTAAATTAGGTCAAGACGATCTGGCTTTAGATATGGTAAATATAATTAGAGCGCGTGCAGGGCTAGATGGAGAGCAGTTATTTAGTACAGCTAATTTGCAAAATTACGATTCTGTTTTAGATATCGTTTTAGACGAGGCGCGTTTAGAGTTTGCTCACGAGGCACACCGTACACATGATGTATTTAGAAATAAGAAAACTATGGATAGAAGCTACATGTCATGGCAAGGTTGGTCTGGACCAAGTGCTATCCCTTTTACATCTAACCGGATTCTGCACCAAATTCCAGAGGTGGAAATGCTGAAAAATGATAATCTTATTCAGAATCCTTCATTCTAAGATTAACCGTTTTGTATATATAATTTGCACGTTTTTTTTAATACATAAAAAAGGCGTGCAAATAATTACAAATGCCTATAAATAGCGAAATAAACTGCAGAATTAAAAGTATTTATAGTCCAATTAACACCTAGAAATTATGATTAAAAAAAGTGTGCTAATAGTAATAATGCTGTTTAGTGTCTATTCCTTTTCACAAACGTCTGAAACAGAAATTATAAGAACGAGTGCTTCTCATGATTCTGATACGATAGGAGTTTCAGAACATTCAACTTCAGTTGTAGTTGTTAGAGGACCTTATATCCAGAATGGAACACCTACAAGTGTGATTCTAAAATGGAGGACAGATAAAGCCACAGAATCTGTTGTACATTATGGAACAACACCAGATGCATTACAGGAAAGCGTAACGCAAGCCGATTTAAAAATGGATCATGAGATCACCTTAACAGGGTTAGAGCCTATGACCAAATATTATTTTAATGTTGGTAATAAAAAGGAAGTTTTATCCGAAAGCGTTAACGGCGATATGTATGTCGTTACTTCGCCTATCGCAGGAACAAGTCAATTTGTTCGTGCATGGATTATAGGCGATCCTGGAACTGCAAATGATAATCAAAGACAAGTAAGGGATGCATATTATAACTATGTTGAACTGGATACTGTGCATGAAGATAAAACGGATCTGTTATTGTTTTTAGGAGATAATGCTTACAATACGGGAACAGATTTAGAATATCAAAATGCATTTTTTAATGTATATAACGATATATTTAAAAAAGTGGTTTCATGGTCTTGTTTAGGAAATCACGATGGCGAGTCTTCTGATTCTAAAACGCAATCCGGACCTTATTTCGATATATTTAGTTTTCCTACTAAAGGGGAAGCAGGAGGAACCGCTTCCGGAACAGAGGCCTATTACTCGTTCGATTATGCTAATATTCATTTTATCATTTTAGACTCTCATCATTCCAGTCGTGAAGTAGGAGGTAGCCAATACAATTGGGCTAAGACAGATATTCAGAATACCACACAAGATTGGATTGTTACTTTATTCCATCATCCAGCTTATTCTAAAGGATCGCACGATTCTGATTACGAAGGACGTCTTATTGATATGCGTGAAAACATAATGCCCATGTTAGAAGCTAACGGGGTAGATCTAGTTTTAAATGGACATAGTCATTCTTACGAGCGTTCTTATTTTTTAAATGGTCATCATGGGTTTTCTAATACATTCAATTCAGACGAGATTAATAAAGGAGGACATACAGTTGGAAAAACGGGATATGGAGATGGTAAACCAAATGGAGATGGTGCTTACACAAAAGCTATCGACGCTGCCGTGGGGACCGTTTACATTACTACCGGTTCTGCAGGACAAGTGTCTGGAGGAGATTTAAATCACCAAGCGATGTTTGTGTCTTTAAATGAATTAGGATCCTGTGTAATGGAGATTGAAAATGATGGTAAAGGTGGTCAAAATTTGAACCTAAAGTTTTTAAGAGAAACAGGTGAGATAGATGATTATTTTACTATAAACAAGACGGATATATTACTTGAACAAAATGACAAAAGCTCTGTTTTAATACCTATAAATGATATGCTAAATCTTAAAATATCGGACGATGAACGCCTTAAAAAAGTGGAGTTTTATAATAATCTTGGTAAAAAAGTGAAAAAGACTAAAGATGAATCTGTAAATGTAAGTGATTTAATTAGTGGTACTTATGTAGTGAAAATTAAAACAAATAAAAAAACAGTTTACAAATCTGTTCTGATCGATTAAAGAGCTTAGACGTTATGCTTAATATAAAATTTAGTTAGATAACAATATCTATTTAAAGTAAAAACAGATCAAAAAAAACTACAACACATTATTATGATTAGTAATAGAAATAAGTGTTTACATTTCCTTCTTAAAAGAAATTTAGCACTACTTACATGTTTACTTCTTTCCTTACAAGTCTTGGCACATGGAGATTTATCGGTGCGGATAGAAAATAAAACACAAGAGATATTAAAAGAACCAGACAATTTTAAATTGTATCACGAACGTGGTATGTTATACCAGCAACATATAGAATACGATAAAGCTATAGACGATTATTTGAAATCTGAGGCTTTAGGAAATACACAAAAAGTCTTAAAATATCATATGGCTGAAGTGTATTATCTCACCGAAAATTATAGTGAAGCTTTAACACATATTACGGCTTGTTTGGACAAGGAAAGTACCGATGTGAAATCGAAAAAGTTAGAGGCTCAAATATTATTTAATTTAAAGGCATATAAGCAATCATTAGTCGCTTACCAATATGTTATGAATACTATGGAAGATCTTCGTCCAGAAGATATAATTGAGTACACCGATATTATTCTTGCAGAAAACAATAAAAATTATGATGATGCTTTAAAGGCTATTGAATTCGGATTAAAACAGTTGGGAGCAAATACCTTATCACTTCAACTCAAAAAGCTAGATTATTTAAAAGCCTCTAATGCTTTAGAACAAGCCATACAGCAGTACGATTACTTCATTCTTGAATATACTAGAAAAGAATTTTGGTATTTCAAAAAAGCTCAATATTTAGTAGAGCATAATAAAAATCAAGAAGCTATAATTTCATTAAAATTAGCAACCATGTCTATACAGCAATTGGATGCTAAATTTAAAAATATGGCTTCAATACTTGAATTAAAAGAAGATATAAAAAACTTAGAAGAATCAATTAATTAAAAGAAATTATGATTAAAAAATATACATTAATGATGATGATGGTACTGTTATCAGTATGTTCATTTTCACAAACCATTACCTTAGATATTCCAATTAGTTCCAGTGGCGGTTCTGCCGAAGAAGCTTTCAGCGACGATGGCTATGTAAGTACGTCGAGCTCCGATTTAGAATTTTATCATGATGGTGCTACAGAACAAATAATAGGTCTGTATTTTGACAGTATAGACATACCAAATAATGCCATCATTACAAATGCATATATACAATTTGAAGTCGATGAGGAAGGTGCAGGAGATGTCACTGTAAGTATTACTGCCGATGCTAGTGATAACGCTACACCTCTTGGTGCAAATGGAGATTTCGGTTTGTCGGTAAGACCATCTACAGCGTCAACCGTAAATTGGGCTATACCAAGTTGGGTAGGGCAAAAAGGAAATATTTCAGAAGACCAAAGAACACCAAATATTAGCAGTATAATTACAGAAATTACGTCTAGAAGTGGTTGGTCTGCTGGAAATAGTATGGCTTTTTTGTTTTCTGGAGTTTCAAGAACAGATGGCGCGTGGCGAGAAGCTTCAAGTCATGCATCAGGCACACCTAAGCTTCATGTAGAGTATACGCTAGTGCCTTCAGAAATTAATATTTCGAAAATCGATGTATCTATTAGTTCTCAGGGTGGTTCTGCAGAAGAAGCGTACGGAGGTAGTGGATACGTTAGTACTATTAGTTCTGACTTAGAATTATATTATGATGGCTCTACCGAACAAGTTATTGGTCTTCATTTTGAAAATATTGAGCTTCCAAAAGATGCATCCATTACAAATGCTTATATACAATTTGAAGTCGATGAAAACGGTGCAGGAGATGTAACAGTAAATATTAAAGGAGATGCTAGTGATAACGCTACTTATCTTGGAACTAACGGGAACTTTGGTCTTTCGGGCAGAGCTACAACCAATGCTAATATTATTTGGGACATACCAAGTTGGGAAGGGCAAAAAGGCCAGGCCACAGTCAACCAAAGAACTCCAGATATTAGTCCTATACTTACAGAGATTACATCCAGAAATGGTTGGTCTGTCGGTAATAATATGGCATTCATTTTTAGTGGGATTTCAAGATCTGAGGGCGCCTGGAGAGAGGCCTCAAGCTTTTCAAACGGTAAACCTTCTATACATATAGAATATGTTACTCCTCCTAATGAAATAGATGTAACAGGTAATAATAAATCTATAATTAATGGAGATACGACGCCTAATATTTCAAATTATACACAATTTCCAAATGGAGGGATTAATCAGTCCCTTACCAGAACATATAGCATTAAAAACGTTGGTAAAGCAGATTTAAATTTAACAGGAAATCCATTGGTTTCAATTAGTGGAGACGCGGAGTTTACCGTATTAAAACAGCCAAGTTCTTCAGTTATAAAAGAAGGAGAATCTGTAGAATTTGTTATCAAGTATGCTCCAACTTCTGCCGAAACAAATCAAGCTACAGTTAAGATCGCAAATGATGATTCTGATGAAAGTGCCTATACTTTTAATATTCAGGGCACCGGAGAAATTGCAGTCATTGCATTAGATATTTTGGGAAATTCGACATCTATAGTAAACGGAGATTCGACACCCGATAGCTTAGATCATACAGATTTTGGGGAGGTCTATACGTATATAGGTGAAACCCAAAATTATACTATAAAAAATACAGGTAATAGTATGATTACCATATCTTCAATTCAAAGTAGTAATTCAGATTTTATTATAAACAGCAGTGACAGTACAGTTAATGTTGGAGAATCAATATCTTTCGGAGTTACATTAATTCCAACAACTTTAAACCACTACGCATCTACCATTTCAATTAGTAGTAATGTGCCTGGTGAAAATGCGTTTACATTTAATGTCCATGGACAAGGAACGGACCCTGTTTTTCCTTCAGAAATTAAAGAAGGTGATGCTTGGTTTTATTTAAGTAACGGTGGCGATCAAGGCACAGCATGGAGAACTTTAACTTTTGATCAAAGTAACTGGGTAGAGGCTGTAACCGAAATTGGTTACGGTGATGGTGATGAAGTTACAAATATTGGCCAGCCAGAATCGCCAAGACCAATTACTACATATTTTAGAAAATTTATAGATATCCCAGATGTTTCTATGTTTAACAGTATCGATTTAGAAGCAGTTAGAGACGACGGTATTGTTGTTTATATTAATGATGTTGAGGTTTGGAGAGATAATATGCCAGAAGAGGGGCCAATTACTTATAATGATGTCGCTTTAACTGGGATTAGTGGTTCAGATGAAAGTGTTTGGAACTATCGCAGTGTTTCGTCTTCGGCTTTAAAAAATGGTGTAAACATTATTGCTGTAGAAATACATCAAGAGGATGCTATGAGTTCTGATATTAGTTTTGATTTTAAATTGGTGCCAAGCGAAAATGCTGTTTCAGCACCACCAACTCTTGTAGAAAGAGGGCCTTATTTACAAAGCGGATCGCCAACAAGTGTGGTTGTAAAGTGGAGAACCGATGTAGAAACCGCATCTGTTGTAAATTATGGAACTGAATTGGATAATTTGTATCTGAACGAAACAAACGCGATTTTAACCACGGAACACGAGGTTAAATTAACAGGACTAGAACCAAATACAAAGTACTATTTCAATATTGCAAATCAATCCGTTGTTGTGGCCGAAAGTGTTACAGGGGAAATGTTTGTAAAAACAGCGCCTGTTGCGGGTACAGATCAATTTGTGCGTGCATGGATTTTAGGGGATGCAGGAACGGGAAGCGTTAATCAACGGAATGTAAGGGATGCTTATTATAATTATGTGTCTCAAACTGCAACTCATGCAGACCAAACAGATATGATGTTGTTTTTAGGAGATAATGCGTATAGTAATGGAACCGATGCCGAACATCAGTCCTACTTTTTTGATGTGTATGATGATATGCTGAAAAAATCTGTAGCTTGGTCTTGTTTAGGGAATCATGATGGTTATACTTCAGATTTGCAGACACAGTCAGGACCTTATTATGATATATTCACCTTCCCTACAGCAGGAGAAGCAGGAGGAATTGCTTCTGGAACAGAGGCGTATTATTCTTTTGATTATGCTAACATCCATTTTATAGTATTAGATTCTCATCAATCTAGTCGTGAGGTAGGAGGTAGTCAGTATAATTGGGCTTTAACCGATATTCAGAATACCACACAAGATTGGATAGTTGCCTTATTCCATCACCCAGCTTACTCTAAAGGATCACATGATTCTGATTATGAAGGGCGATTGATTGATATGCGAGAAAATTTTATGCCAATATTAGAAGCTAATGGTGTAGATCTTGTTTTAAACGGACATAGCCACTCTTACGAACGCTCTTATTTTATAAATGGTCATCAAGGATTCTCTAATACTTTTAATCCTAATGACATTACAAATGGCGGACATACAGTAGGGCAGAATGGAATTGGAGACGGTAAAACCGATAGTGATGGAGCTTACAAAAAAGCAATAGATGCTGCAGAGGGAACGGTATATATAACTACAGGATCTGCAGGACAAATCTCAGGAGGAGATTTAAATCATCAAGCGATGTCTGTATCCTTAAATCAACTTGGTTCTTGTGTTATGGAAATTGAAGATGATGGTAATGGCGGACAAAATCTTAATGTAAAGTTTATTAGAGATAATGGAGATATTGATGACTACTTCACTATTAATAAAACAGGAGTAACACTTGAGATAGGTGAAGAAGAATCTTTCGAAAAAAGTATAAAAATATTCCCTGTTCCAGCTAATGAGTTACTTAATATTAAAATGAATCCAGCTGAAAAATTAGAGTTAGCAAAAATATATAATAGTATAGGAGAGCTAATTTTGGAAACTAATCGTGAAACAATTAATGTTAGCAAATTGGCTACAGGGATGTACGTCATAGAAATTAAAAGTGATAAAAACACTTATTACAAATCGATTATTATCGAATAAACACCTTGCTTAGTTTAATGTTAAAGCCTCAATAGAATACCCTTTTTGTTTATTCTTATTGGGGTTTTAAACATTATTTACCGTGAGAAAAGAGGTTTAAAAATAATAATTATTAAACTAAAATAGTTGAAAATGAAAAAAGGAAGTCTTTTAGTGCTAACTATTGTGATTTGTTTTATACTGTTATCTGGGAAAAATAGTGAGAGGCCTTACCAATCAATTATGGTTACGAAAAAGGTAGAGGAATCTTATCAAATAAATTTTTTAAATTTTCAGAAAGAAGTAGATAAGTTAGAGAGCCTTACGACGTTTGAAAGGAGTAAAGATGTATTTCTTTCTATTAAAAAGCAAGTTTTAACCACCCGATTAGCCTATAAAGAAATTGAGTTTATTTTTGATTATTATCAGACACCATATAACGGGACATTTATTAATGGCGCACCTTTACCTAAAATAAGTGAATATTTTGATGAAGGGAATGTTATAGCACCTAGTGGTTTACAAGCTTTAGATGAAGCCGTTTATGAAGATTATAGTTTAGAGAATTTTAATCATATTAAAGTATTAGCTAAAGACCTTAAGGTACACGTAGATCATGTTTCAGAAATTCATTTGCCTATTAGGTTAAAGTCCAGTCAAATAATAGAGTGTATAAGATCAGGGCTTGTCAGAGTTTTTACCCTAGGCGTTACAGGTTTTGATACCCCAGGATCGGTAAATGGAATCACCGAGAGTTATATTAGTTTTAAAAGAATGAGAAAAACATTCATGACGTTTGAAGCAGGAATATATCCCGAGGCAAGGCCAAAATTTAAATCTATTGTCAACCTATTTTTAGAAGGAGAAGACCTATTAAAATCTAATGATAATTTTAATGAATTTAACAGACTAACATTTTTAAAACATATTATAAACCCATTATATGCAGAATTATTAGAATTTCAGAATTTAAATAATATAAGGTTAGAACCGTATAAAAAGCATGCACAAAACTATCAAGCAAAAAACCTATTTGATATCGATTTTCTGAATACTAATTTTTACTCAGAGTTAGTTTATTTGCCGTTAGACAACGATAAAACCATTTATTTAGGAAAATTGTTGTTTGAAGATCCTCAATTATCTGGTAATCATAAAATGTCGTGTTTAAGCTGTCATAATCCCAAGAAAGGATTTAGTGATGGCCTACCAAAAAGCTTGTCTAATAAGGAAGGTTTCACCACATTAAGAAATTCGCCTAGTTTATTAAATGTCGGCTACTCTACGCGATACTTTTGGGATATGCGTGCTTCTAATCTTGAAACGCAAGTTGGACATGTTATAAATAATAAGCTTGAATTCAATACAGATTTTGATGCAATTATTGAGAAACTAAATAAAGATTCTAAATATTTAAAGCTGTTTAAAGACGCTTATGCAGGAATTAGTGAAAAAGATATTAATCAAAGATCAATAAGTAATGCTATTGCGGCTTATGTAAATTCTTTAAAATCATTCAATAGTACATTTGACAAATATGTACGTAACGAAATTGAAGATTACCCGCAGAGTGCTAAACGAGGATTTAATTTGTTTATGGGAAAAGGAGCTTGCGGTAGTTGTCATTTTGCGCCTGTATTTAATGGATCTGTACCACCTTTTTATTTAGATTCAGAATCTGAAGTATTAGGGATTACTCAAGGTTTTGATTCTATCAATCCGAAGCTGGATTTAGATCTGGGAAGAATAGCTAATGGTATTCAAATAGATAAATTCTCTCATTTCAAAAATTCATTTAAAACGGTTTCTGTTAGAAACGTAGCTTTAACAGCACCCTATATGCATAATGGATCATTTAAAACATTAGAAGATGTTTTAGAATTCTATAATTTAGGTGGTGGCGCAGGCATGGGATTGGATATTGACAATCAAACCCTGTCTAAAGAGCCATTGCTCTTATCAAAACAAGAAATTAAAGATATAATTGCTTTTCTAAAAACCCTTACGGATCCTACAGGATTTGTAGTTGAGAAAAAAGGATCATTTATTTCTCACTAAATCTATTTTTTTGTTTTAAGACGCTTATGTTTTATCTATATTTGAAATCGTTTTATTCACTCTATATCCGAAAAATTTTAATTTAGCTTATGAAAAAAATATGCATGTATTTAGCCTTTATCGTGTTATTATGTAGTCACGATATGTATCTTAAATTTGACTCTTATTTTTTAAAACCAAATACGTCGGTATCTGTTAAATTATTCAACGGAACATTCCAAAAGAGTGAAAATGTAATTGATCGCGACCGCATGACAGATGTTAGTTTGGTTGGGAATGGTGTTCGAACTCATGTTGGAGAAGCACAATGGAGAGAAAAAGACAGTGTAACCATTTTAGATTTTAAAACAGGTGAAGCCGGTACATGGGTAGCAGGTTTATCTACAGCTCCTCGAGTAATTGATATGTCCGCAGAAGATTTTAACGGTTACTTAGAGCATGATGGTGTAGTAGATATGTTAGCATGTCGTCGGGAAAACGATGCTCTTGGTTTGGATGCATCAGAACAATATTCTAAATATGTTAAAGCTATTTTTCAGGTTGGTGATAAAACTTCAGACGATTGGCAAACCGTCTTGGGATATCCGCTTGAATTTATTCCTTTAAGTAATCCATATAGTTTAAATACAGGAGACGAGCTTCAGGTTAAACTACTTTCTAAAGGGAAACCTTTAGTGAATCAGTTGGTTTATGCGAATTACGTTGCTAGTAAAGATGGCCATAGTCATACTGAACCTCATAGTCATGATGGTGGCGAAATCCATACACATCAGCAAGATCATGATAGTATAGACGAAACAGGACATAGTCATGGAGAGGGCGCGGCGCCTCATCAGCATACAAGCGGAGATCAACTTCGAACAGATGAAAATGGAATCATTACCGTTAAACTTGCAGCCGATGGTATCTGGTATTTGCGTACTATTAATTTAGTGCATTCTGAAGCCCCTGGATTGACTCATGAATCTAATTGGTCTACGTTAACCTTTGAAGTCGTACACGGACATGATGAGTCTGAACACTCGCACCTAGATCATGAAGACGATGGTATTCCTTCGTATGTCTTTTGGTTGGGTAGCTTTGTGGTTGTTTTTGGTTTGTTTTTTATGTTTAATAGGAAGAAAAATTAGATGGGTAGATTTACATTTAAAAGTCTAGTTAGTTTAACATGTTTGTTTTTTCCCGTTGTTCTGTTTGCTCATGGTGTTAGTGATTCCGATCAGGCCATTTTAAATAACGGCGGTCTTTTATCTTATATTTTTGTAGGTGCCAAACACATGGTTACGGGCTACGACCACTTGTTGTTTTTAGCGGGTGTAATATTCTATTTAAGTAATTTTAGAGATATTTTTCGCTTTATCACCGTATTTACAATAGGGCATAGTATAACACTAATAGGAGCAACGTATCTAAGAATTACGGCTAACGAACATTTAATAGATGCTGTAATTGCTTTAAGTGTGTTGTACAAAGGTTTTGAAAATTTGGGCGGTTTCGAAAAAGTGTTTAAAGTGAAATCTCCAAACCTACTACTCATGGTGCTTATCTTTGGATTGATTCATGGCTTCGGATTATCGACGCGTTTACAATCTTTCGACGTTGGAAATGAGCAGTTTTTAGCGAAAATTATTTGTTTTAATATAGGTGTAGAAGTGGGGCAGATTTTGGCCTTAATTCCAATTGTATTTTTAATTTCAAGATGGAAAAAAATAAAAAGTTACACAGCCTTTTATAAAGCGGCTAACACTTATTTAATTATAGCCGGAATCGGATTGTTTATATATCAATTATATGGCTATTTTAAAGCACATTAGATATCAAATAACAAGTCCATTTTAAGAAAAAAAGATTCTAATGAAACCGTTTATTTTTATACTTGTTTTATTTATGCTCTTTAAGCCGGTTTGGCTGTTGGTCGAATACGTGGCCAATTACGACTATATCGTAGAAAAATTATGCGAAAATAGAGACAAGCCTAAACTGCAGTGTAATGGAAAGTGTTACTTAGCAAAACGGATTTCTGAGACTTCCGAACACGGAGAAAAGTCATCGCTTTGGAATGAACTTTCAAAGTTTGAAATTGAAATGATTCATTTTAAAGAGCCGCATAAACTACCTGTATTATATTTCCAATCTACTAAAAAGTATTACAAGTGGAACACACCATGTATTGGTGACTTGTTTGCTTTAGATCTTTTACAACCACCTCAAGTTCTTCTCCAAAAAATAGTTTAAAGCGCTCTTAATTACTTCCATGTATTCAAAGCGCAACCAATACCTAAATTTTTTTTACTTAATACGGACTAAGATTTTAGCATTGGCTGGATCTTCTAGTGAACACGAAGATATCTGCCTAATAAGTCTATAATACGATTAAAATCGAAGTCATTTTAACCTAATATTATATGAATATATTTCGCATGTACATGGGACAAAAATTCCATAAGGCATCATATTTAAAACGTAGTATGCTGGTGTTGCTACTTTGTTTTTCAGCTTCAGCTGTCAGCTCCAATACACTTACAAATCGAACTGACATAATTCAACAAAATACAATTTCAGGACAAGTACTAAGCAATATTGGTGCATCGTTGCCAGGTGCTAATATTGTAGAAAAAGGAACATCTAACGGCACTTTAACCGATTTCGATGGGAATTTCACGCTTACAGTCGGCGCTAATGCTACTTTAGTGGTGTCTTATATTGGATTTGTTACTCAGGAAATTGTTATCGATACAAGACAAAACCTAAGCATTACACTGTTAGAAGATTCAACGGGTTTAGATGAAGTGGTAGTCACGGCTTATGGAAGTTCTAATAAACGCAGTTTTACAGGTTCGGCAACCAAAGTTTCTAACGAGACCTTAACGCGTACAGCTTCGGCAAGTTTCGAGACCGCATTGCAAGGTAATGTGTCTGGGGTAAATGTATTTACCACGGGACAACCGGGAGGAAGCTCGAGTATGCAGATTAGAGGTGTGGGTTCTATTAACGGACTTACACAGCCATTATATGTTTTAGATGGTGTGGTGATTAATACCGATAATAATTCCAGAATTGGAGGTAGTGGCGCTGTAAATAATGTAAATCCGCTGTCTACTATGAATTCAGAAGATATTGCGAGTATAACGGTACTTAAAGATGCGGCGGCGGCGTCTTTATACGGTTCTCGAGCGGCCAATGGTGTGGTGGTTATTACCACTAAAAAGGGTGAAAACGGAGAGACTGAACTTACGTTTAATACCGAATTTGGTCTTTCTCGAAATTTAACTGAAGAAGAAACAATTTCTAATGAACAGTTTAAAGATTTGTGGCAAGAAGGTCAGTTAAACCAATATATTCAGAATAATGAAAACGGCGAGTTTAGTCGTGTGTATGCCGATACCGATTTGTATACCAACTATCAAAATATAGCAAAAAGTGATTACGAATCTATTTACGGTACAACCAATGCGAATTCAGATTGGTTAGATGCCATTTACCGAACCGGGTCGATTCAAAAATATGGACTTTCGGCGCGTGGCGGGAATGAAAAGACTACATTTTACATTTCTGGAGATTATTTAGACCAAGAAGGAACCATTATAAAATCGGATTTTAAACGCTATTCCGGACGCATCAATCTAGAAAATAAAGCAAAAGATTGGCTTAATGTAGGCGTTAACTTATCAATCTCTAAAACCGAACGGAATACCGGGCAATACGACGGTACTTATGCTGGCGGATTAAATCCATTGTATATGGCTCGTGTTTTACCTCAAGCGGCACCGATTTACGATGAGAATGGTTACCAAGGTTACGCAAATCTTCCAAATGATATCGAAAAAAACGCAAACCCTATTGGCGTTATAGAAGTTGGACAATACTTAAATAATGAATTTAGGGTACGAGGAGATGCTTTTGCAGAAATTCAAATTCTTAAAAATTTAAAGTTTAAATCTACTTTCGGAATCGATCATCAATCTTTAGAAGAATCACTTTACGATAATAAAGAATTTGGTGCTGGTGGTGGTGTATGGAATGGTGTTTTGTATGTTTCTCAAGGAGAAGTGTTTCAGCATACCATTTCTAATTTACTTACTTATAATAAACAAGTTAATAAGCATGGTTTTGATGGTTTACTCGGTTTCGAATCACAGGTCTCTAAAATGAAATCTATCCGAAATTCAGGTTACGATATTTTAGATAGCGAACTATTGTCTTCGAGTAGTATTGGATCCTTATGGTCATGGACGGGGTATTCAGAGAATTATTCTTTACTGTCTTATTTTTCTAGATTTAACTATAATTTCGATCAGAAATACTTTGTAGATGCGAGTTTTCGTCGCGATGGTTCGTCTCGATTCGGAAAAGATACGCGTTGGGGAGATTTCTGGTCGGTGTCTGCCGGTTGGATTCTTACAGAAGAAGACTTTATGGATATAGAGGCCTTAAATTACCTGAAACTTAGAAGTAGTTATGGAACCAACGGAAATTTACCATCCGAGTACTACGCGTCTTTAGCGTTTTTTAATACCGATGGAAAAGGATACGGTGGCGAGTCTGGATTATCTTATGGCCAGTTGGCTAATCCCGATTTATCTTGGGAGTTAAGTCATAATTTTAATATTGGAGTTGACGCTGTTTTATGGAACAAAATAAATATCACAGTAGAATATTTCTCAAAACATACTAAAGACCTTTTAATGAATATTCCTGTAACGGCAACCACTGGTTTTAGTAATCAGTTACAAAATTATGGTGAAATGAAAAATTCAGGATGGGAATTAGATTTTGGATATACGCCAATTTCTACTGCTTCCTTCTCATGGAACACCAAATTAAATCTTACTATGCTTAACAACGAAGTTACCGACTTAAAAGCAGATTTAATTCCGAGTTACGATTCAAGTTACGGTCAAGATCCTACCATAATTAAAGTGGGCGAAAGTTTAAATTCGTTTTATTTAAGAGACTATGCCGGAGTTAATAGTACAAACGGAATGGCCGAGTATTATGTGTTAGAAGATGGTGTGCGTACAGGCGAATTAACAACCAATGCCGAAGAGGCAGGATTTGGTGTTTTTGGTAGTGCGTTTCAAGATGTTCAGGGTGGTTTTCACAATCAGTTGGTTTACAAAAATATAAGTTTAGACTTTCTGTTTACGTTTGGAGTAGGCGGTAAGGCTTACGATCGTACAGCTTTTAAAAGAGACGATGACGGATTTTCTCCCCAGTTTACCAATACAACCGCGCAATTAAATCCTTGGAATCCGAATAATTCCGATTCTAATGTGCCGATTAGAATTAACGGAAATACTAGTTTTTCTAACGATGTTTCTACAAGACATTTATACGATGCAGATTATCTGAAATTAAGAAATATTAAACTGAGTTATAATTTTTCGAAAAGTCAATTACTTCAAGGCGGATCGATTTATATACAAGGCGATAATTTGTTTTTGTTCACCGAATTAAATGATTATGATCCTGAAGCCATTGCTAATGGTGTAAACTTTTTTCAAACGCCAACAGCATCTAGCTTAATACTAGGGTTACAAATAAAAATTTAAACGAGATAAAATGAAATATTTAAATAATATAAAAGTAATGGTTGCGGTTGCATTACTCTTCGCACTTCAAAGCTGTAGCGAAGATGTTCTAACACAAACGCCAGACCATGTGATTTCTGAAGATTTAGTAATTAATTCTGTCGAAAAATTACAAAGTTTATTAACCGGATCTTATAACGAAATTTCTGATGGTGCTTACTTGGGCCGTATTTTGTACAAACGTGCGGCTGTGAAAAGTCCAAACTTTAGATTTGTAAAAACCATTTACAATCCTAGAGATTACGAACAAACCGAGTATAAATACGAAGAAAGTAGCAATAATAATGGTAGTGCAGAAGACCTATGGTTGCAGTGTTTTAAGACTATAGGAAATCTAAATTTAATTCTAGATAACATTGATACAGCCGAAGGTGACGATACCGATAGAGTCCAAATTAAAGCGCAAGCACTTGCGCTTCGAGGTATGGTGTATTTCGATTTGGCAAGAACCTTCTCGTATCCTTATATAAAAGAAGGTGGAGAAGCGCAGGGCATGCCATTAAAATTAAGTGCGACAGAAATTGTGATTGATCGTAGTAGTTTAGAAGCAACTTACGAACAGATTATTACAGATTTAAATTTAAGCTTAACGGTTATTGCAGACGATACCTGGACTGTAGGAAGTACAAAGTACATCACAAAAACAGGAATACATGCCCTATTGGCCCGAATATATTTATACAAGCAAGATTGGGAAAATGCGTTATTATTTGCTGAAAAGGTTTTAGCTGTTAAAGGTGAATCCGATCTTATGGATGTGAATTCTTATGTGTTTAACGACTATACGAGTGAATCTCTTTTTGAAATAAGTATTGATAATGAAAACTCTGTAGGGAGTAATGGTTTAGGCGCCCAGTTTGATTATCGTGACGGCGGACAAGGAGATGTTATTGCGACCCAGGCATTTATCGATTTATTAAATGTATATGAAGGTGATCCAAGAGCAACCCTTTTAACCGAAGATAAAGAGGGTACAACAGCGGCTTTTGTTAAGTACATTAATAGAGACGGAGGCTCTGGTCTTAGTATTCATAATATACCCGTAATTAGACTTTCGGAGATTTATTTAATTGCAGCAGAAGCTTGTGCTCATGGAGCGACTGGAGGAGAGGCTCAAGCTTTAATCTATTTAAATATCTTAATTAATAAACGCACTACAAATTTTGAAACGGCTAAAGCTACTGAATCAGGGAGCGCGCTTAAAATGCGAATTTTTGAAGAGCGTAATCGTGAATTAGCTCTAGAAGGACATGGGGTTTACGATTATATTAGAACAGGAACCGATATTACACGATTAGAAAGTGATCATGTAAATACTGGTTTAAATTCTAATAATTTAAATATATCGGCAACGTCTCCAAAAACAATATATCCCATCCCAGCTAGTGAAATTGAAGCTTCTGGTATGGCGCAAACTATAGGCTACTAATACAGTATTATAATCATTTAAATAAAAAGCGGCAGAGTATAACTGCCGTTTTTTTGTTTTTAACGGTCTCGTATAACCGTCTGTTACGGGTTAATATGCGTTAATTTTCGATTTAGCATAGACGTTAGCAATTCCGATTGGATTCGGACGTAGTCGAATCCGCCGTAATTGCGGTTATACATTGTTGTGCATAGTATTTTTATTCCTTACATATTATGCCGTCTTGCGAAATTTTTTGTCCGTCATTTGTTGTCATAGTTGCTGTATAATACAGACACTTATTTTCAATTTTTGTTTTGGAGACAACAATTCCGTTATTGTCATTTACCCATTTTTTTCCTTCTTCCAATTCCGATTTTGAAGAGTCATAAGTCAGTCGGTAAGTACAGCCGTCGATCCACTCAATTATTTCATATTCAGGATTTCCGTTTCCAATTCCGTTTTTCCATTCTATTTGAGTTCCTATTTCTCGGATTACAATATATTTTTTTATCGTTTTATCTCTTTCAGGTGAAAATTCCGAAATACTGTCATTTTCAACGATTGTATATTTTGCCATTTTAGGCGTTTCAGGAATATAAAATTGTCCGATTTTAAAGTCTTCACAAGTCAGTTCCTGCGCATTGATTTTAAGTCCGAATAGCAGAAATATTCCAATTAAATATATAGTTTTTTTCATTCAGCGTTTTGTTTGTCAATATTATGCACAACTTAATGATATGTAATGTTTTAAAACTGATCTAAAGGGACAAATACCGTTTTAATAGTTGGTATATCGTTCGCGATGGAGGTCCATGCAAAGTACATATTATCTCCTTTGTATTGCATTTGTGGAAATCCAGTTTTTCTAGAATCATTTAATGCGCTAATACTAATAGGCATAGATTTTACTCCCGATTTATTTACTTTCATGGCTTTTAAATACGTTGTGTTGTCCTCTGTTTCCATCCAACTTACAATGGCCTGTTCATGATCTATAAGTTCAATATCTACACGGCCTAATACAGCGGCATCACTTATAATAATAGGTTCTGAAAATTCTGCACCACCATTTTCAGAAAATACAAGTTTTACTAAAGGCGTACTGTGTGCTGCAGTAAACCAAGCCACTGCCACAGTATTATCTATAGCATCTACTTTTGGTCCGTTAACAGGACATCCATTTATTTGCCACCCATCGTTATGTATAAATTGGGGTTCGGTCCATGTTCCATTTGTATATCTTGTAATTGCAATATCTCTTATTTCTTCATCTGTTCGATCTCTATAAAGTACAATTGGTCCTTGGCTTGTAATTGCCGCTGTGGTTTGGCAACAACTACATGTTTTTCCGTCTAAAAGTATTTGATTACTAATTACACCGTCTTGAGATACTTCTGCCGCTCTAATAGTCATATTTCCATTATGATTCATATGTTCCCCTTCATGATCCATAGCCATATCTCGTCCGTCTAACCACGTCACAAAAAATGAATTCTCTTTTAGTGGTAATACGGTAACAAAACCATGTTCCGTTTTGGTACCATCTGTGTGCAAAGGTAATTCTGTTTGCCAGTCCGAGGCGTCTTCAGAAAGTAGGTTTAGTTTAATATCGTACGCAAAGGTGTCTTCCGAAGATTTCTTTAAAAAATGACTTAATAGCGTGCCGTTGTTTGCTGTAATCGATGGATAGTCCGCCCAATTTACAAACCAATTGGTTCCGGTAATAATGGTTTTTGGAGTGCCCCATTTTTGGTTAATTAAACTAGAATAATTAAACTGTGTTGTACTATCAGTAATACGTGTTACCCAAGATAGCATCAAACTATTGTGGTTAGATGTAAGATGGGGTAGCTCACTTTTTATATCGCCAGGGAAATCTATTGCGTGTACAATTTTATCTTCTTTTTTATGCTGTACAGATTTCTTTTTATTGGAATTACAAGATAAAAATAAGGTGACTAAAATAAGTAGATTAAGCGATTTCATTCGTTTTATTTATTTGAATTCTTTAAGTTTTTCAATGGTATTGGAGGAGTTCCAGTTGTATTTTCCTTCTATCTTTCCTGCTTTCTCTCCCTTTTCATTATAAATAAAAGTTGTGGGAAGTGCATAAATTTTTAACTCGGCGAGGTTGCCGGTATATTGTATATAATCTAAATCGAAACCATGCTGTACTTTAAAAGCTTCGATCTCTTTTACCGATTCATTAGATACAAGAATGGTTATATAATCTTGTGTTTCTAGATCTGATTTAGCACGTTCTAGTGTATGCATTTCTTCTACACAAGGTTTACAGTGTGTAGACCAAAAATTAAGCAACAGCTTTTTGCCTTTGTAATCTTCCAAGTAAACTGGATTCCCATTTAAATCTCTATAATGTGTTGTGATTAATTCAGGACTTAAAGAGGCTTCAGTTTGATTAGAATTTCCTATTACCTTTTTTTTAGGAGATTGACAGGAGCACACCAATACCAGTGATGTACTTAAAACTCCCAAGAGCCATTTCATATGTTTTTAATTCAATATGGTAAAACTAATAAAATTTAGTGGCTATAGTATAAAATGTTTTTAGTCTTTTAAAAATAAAGGATAAGAATACGTTTAGAAAATTGAGGCTTACCGCTAACTGTTCTGTTTTTCTCTTTGTTCAGCTAATCGATATTTAAATATCACTGAAAACGGTTAGAAAAAATTAAACCTATTGGTTCAACTTTGTATGAAACTAAAATATGTAATTATGGATTTTAAAACAATGTTACAATTCCCTGTATTAGATACTAATCAGGTTATAAATATACTTCAAGACATAGCAGATATAGAAAGAAAAGAAGACCGACCACGTATGCCTAAAGTGACTATTTGCACACATGGAGACAGTGCTTCTGGTTTTTTTGTAAACTATGATGCCGAGAAAAAGGTGGTGCTTTTATGTGATATTTACGATCGTGATGCACAGTTTCAATATATTCAAGTGCATAGTATCTCTTCCATATCGTTTAGCAATGTAAATAAATATGGCTATCTTTTATCTGATGGTAAAATTCCGTTTACACCAGATCCTAGTGAAATCCCTACAGTACTTCAGCTTAAAAAAGATATTAAAGCGTTAGAGTTAGAAGTGCAAACGGCATTGGACAAAGAAATTTCTATAGCGTTTAGATACGATGGCACTCCAGAAGATTTGGATAAGTATTATGCTTCAAAAGTATTATCGTTACTAAAGGAAACACTTTCTAAGATCGCTTCAGATCATTTAGCAAAAGAAGCGTTTACAGCTGCAATTTCAACAGTAGAATTTACTTTAGGTAATAAAAACACATCTACTTTAAATAAAAACGGTGTTGTTCTTACTATAGATACAACTAAAGGATTAAAAAGCTATCCTAAAGCCACAACATTACAAAGCTTAATAGAAAAAGGACTTTAAACCATCACTTAAAAATTAAGATCATGACAGAATTAAATGTAATTCAGCGTATAGAATTAATAATTAAAAAAGACGAACATACCGAAGAGCTATTTAAGCTTTCGCAATGTGACTACAGTTTTTCCTCTACGTATTATCCGAACGAAGAACAAGAAAGAGGCTTAGATGTAAATTTATCCGGAGCGATGAGAAACGAGATGAGTACGCTATTTTTAGAATGGTTATCTCACAAACCAGGTGACTGGTCTGGGAGTTTAAAAATTTATTATCAGAATCAAGAGCAACCTGTTGTAAATTTTGTGTTTGATAATGCTATAATTCATAATTACAGTCAATCATTTTCAGAGAACAATGTACAGTCTCAAGATTATTACTTTAATGCGATTTTAACTGGTGTCGTTTTAAACGATGTAAAACTAAATTAAGCACGATATATCATCATAGAAAAAGCCTTTAAGATACATGTCTTAAAGGCTTTTTTATGTCGGTTTTTAGGGTAATTTCAAAATTATTCAGGCATACAAAAAGGGAAAGCGTGTTAGGCTTTCCCTTTTTGTATGAATTAGATTAGTCTTTACAACTGCGTAAAACTATAAATTATTTTCTAAATATTCACGGATGGTTAAGTCTATAAAATAACCACTGTGGTGACCACCCCAACATGCTGTTAAAGAAAATACACCATCTTCTAATTTTAATTCTTTGTTAGCTTCGGCACCTTCATTCGGAATGCAGTATACTTCAATAGAATTTACACTTTCTGCCATAGCTTCTTTTCCCATATCGTCTTTACAAACCAATTTTATTCCATCTGTAAGACGTTGTAAACATACACTTGGTACAAATTTTATAAAATCCATTTCAAACGTATCCCAGTTAATATTAATTGGCAAGTCCTTACCTACAATCTCATTAATTTCTTTTTGGTACGCTCCTAAATATTGATCTTCTATAGATTTAGCTGCTCTTTTTTCTTGTAATCCCATGATTTGAGGTTTTTTTGTTTAATTATTTCCTCAAAGATATTGCAACCCATTGGCGGAAAAACACCGTCTTTACGGGAATATTTAAACTCACGGAATTCAGTGAGGGCTTAGCATGAATATTGCGCTACATTTATATGATAGACTAGAGTATTATGAAGATTACAATTTTATCTGTTATTTGCATTTTAATTGTCCTGCTTATAGTTGCAGGTTGTGCGAATTATATCGGGATACCTAAAAAAAAAGCAGTTCAAAATTTAGAAGACTATCTGCAACAAAAATATGATGGTAAACTTGGCTTTAGCGATTTAACGCTGTTTTTTAACGCGGCAACCATGGATCCTAATATGTACGGTATGCTTATTTATGATAAAGAGATTCCTGAAATAGCATTTTATACGCACCTTAATCTGAAACATATATTAGAAAACGATACCCTACCCATGTATCCTAGTTCCGATAATATGACGGTAGATGATTTATACAAAGACGCTGTAATACGTTATGAAACGAGACAAGCTGTTAAAGCCGATTTTAAAGATGAAATTCCTGAAATAACTTTTGCAACAGAATCTATTGAGCTGAATTTTAATGACGATGTAAAATCTGAAGTCTTAGAAGATGTGGTACCACGTTTTATAGATCGGTTAAATCAATCTTATGAAACGTTAAACACAGGCTATCAATTCCGTTTACTCGTTAAAACTGCTAGTCATCCGGATGGTTTTGTAATCATCCCGTTAGATATTGAAGATAGTAAACGGATCCAAAATCCTATGTTTTTATCCGAAAAGGCGAAGGGGTTTGAAAGTTTAAAAGCCATGGTTTTAAAACATATACATGCTAAATTGAAAGGGCCGTATCCATATTTTAAAACGACTGAAAACAGCAAAATTTATATGGATAAATCCACTTTGTCTAGAGGGGCTTGGATACAATATTTAGAAGATAAGCGCATTGTAAATAACGGAAATGGTAAATGGAAAAACCCGCAAACTGGAATTTATGTGGTGTATTTTGATTTAGATACTAAATTTATATATCGCGGCGAGTTATTAACCGACGAGAATGATACCACGTCGTATAGTGAAGAATTAAAACAAATTATAAGTACTATAGAAGCGGAGGGTATTAGAACTAAATAATGCGCGTTGCTTTTAAGTTTTGGATAAAAAAAAGAGACTTTAAATTTTAAAGTCTCTTTTTGTATTAGTCAAATAAACCAGATTCTATGGCATATTTAACGGCTCCGGTTGTGGTTTTAGAGCCTGTTTTTAAAAGAATATTTTTTCTATGCGTCTCTACGGTATTCACCGAAATAAATAATTTTTCTGAAATTTCTTTAGAAGTTAACTCGTCTCCCAACAGGGATAAAACCTCTTTTTCTCGAGGCGACAATTCTATGTTTTTATATTTCTTACGTTCAAAAACACTTTCCATATAGCGTTGTTTAATCACTTCGGAGAAATACTGTTCGTTACCTAAAACCGTGCGTACTGCTTTTTGTAATTCCTCTTTACTGGTAAATTTAGGCACAAATCCATCGGCACCTTTCTGAATCACTTTATGCACCGTCCTGTGATTATCTAACATGCTTAACATAATAATTTTAACATGACTATGCTTCTTTTTAATTTCGGTAAGCAATTCAATACCATCCATTTTTGGCATGCTAATATCACTTATTATTAAACCAATTTCAAACTGATTTAGTAAGCGAACCACTTGTTTGCCTTCGGTGGCCAAATGCACTTCGCCAATTTCTTCCATGTCGCTTAAAATGGTATTAATACCTTCAAGAAACATTAAGTGATCGTCTGCTATTATGATGTTTGTTTTATTCATAATTATTATTTTAGAGGAATATCTATGGTAATAGACGTTCCATGTCCAGGACTACTATCAATGTCTAATGAACCTTTTACTTTTTGTAAACGTTCTTTAATATTTCGGAGTCCAATTCCATGTTTTTTACCTTTCTGAAAGCCTTTACCATCATCATTAATAACAATGTTTAAATGATCGGTATGTCGCGTAAGCTGTACATCGACGTGAGAGGCTTCGGCATGTTTTAAAATATTATTAATTAATTCTTGTACAATGCGGTAAGCATCGGCTAAGATATCTTGTGGTAACTGATCGATGTCTTCTTCGGGGAAGAAATACGTCTTAATGTCTATGTCTGATTTTTGAGTAATCTGACTAATAAAATCACTTAAAAAACTCGTAAATCCAATTTTGGAAAAGGGTAGTGGATGTAGCTGATGCGACAAACTACGTACATCGATACACGCATTATTTATGGCATTAGAAATACGCTTAGACTGCGATTTGTCTTCGTGATTTTCGGCATAATGTTCAAAAGCAATCCGTATTCCGGCCAAATCACTTCCAATACCATCGTGAATCTCTCTTGCAAACCGTTCGCGTTCTTGGTCCTGACCTTCTTGATAGCGCTCAATAACAGATAATTTATGATCGTTCATCATCTGATTAATCTTTTGTTTTGCGTTTTCTTCCTGCTGAATACCCAACTCTTTTTGCACCCGTAAACGCTGAATGTATAATAATCTCAGCACAATTAAGGTTAGTAGAACCAGTATAAATCCTATGATAAACACATTTCTAATGAGGCGCTGACGTTTCACTTTAAGTTCTGCTTTTTGCAATTCGGCATCACTTAATTTTTGTTCTTTTTCAAGGAGTTGAATGCGCGCTTCTTTTAATTGCGTTTCGTAACGCTCTTGAATATTGGCTACATATTTTTCTTTATCTAAAGCATTCTGATCTTCTATGGTTGCCACGCCTTTTTGATAAAATTCTAATGCTTTTTTATAATTACCGTCATCTTGATACAGCTGTGAAAGGTTTTTACAAATATTAGAATTGTATGTAATTAACGATTGTTCTTCACCTATAGATAAGGCTTTTTGAAAATATTTTATGGCCTCTTTTGTATGTCCTAATTTGGATTCGCAAAGTCCCAAATCGTTTAACACTATAGTAATGTCCGAAGTGAAATTTAACTCTTCTAAAAGGACCAATGTTTTCTTAAGTGCAATTACAGCCTCTTCGCAACGGCCTTCTTCCACAAGCATCTGAGAAAGGTTGATGTTTACATAAGCGACAACGGCTTTATTACCTTCTTTTTCTCTATATCCTAAAACCGTTTGGTAATGTGTTCGTGCCTGATCAAATTTCCCTTCTTCCTTTAAAATATTAGCAAAATTAAATAAGGTCGTAAGTACACCATCGTCATCTCCAATTTCACGATACAGATTTGCCGCACGATCTAGGTTTTCTGCCGCTTTTTTATATTCTTCTTGCAGGAGATATAATGTGGCTATATTTTGATACGCATTGGCTTCTTGAACTTGATTCTCTGTCTGTTTAGAATACTTTAAACATTGCATAAAATTATCGATCGCTTTGGGATACTCTCCTAAGTTTTTATAAGCTAACGCCATTATATTGTAACAGGCTGCTAAACCTTTTTCAATATTGAGCTTATGCAGTAAATCGATAGTTTGAGTGGTATATTTTATCGTATTTTTATAATCCCCAGTAACATTACTTAGGTTTCCCAGGGCATACAGCGCCTGAACTTCTTGAAGACCTATTCCTAATTCTCTGCTCTCTTCGAGCCAAGCTGTTGCGGCTTGCTTAGCGATTTGCGGATTAGAATTCAGGTTAATTTGATATTCTAGAGCCAGAGAATCTAGGCGAGGAGTATTACTCGCCGTTTGCGCTAAAGTGGCATGGATTATTCCTAAGAATACCAATGCAAGTAAAATATGATGTTTTGTAATCAGCTTCATTTAAATAAATAGGTAAACTTAATACCTTTAAGCGAAATATGCATTTCTTATTCTAGATTTGATTTCTTTTAACGTTTCAAGTTCATCATTTTCAAATTCGATATCCAGTTTACAAACGCGTTCTAGTAAATTATGTCGTAAAAACAAGTCGTCATTACAAGTTGAATTTGCAATCTCTAAATGTTCTAATATAGCATTCTCAGCGGGTTGGTCTTTACTTAAAAACATGGCGTTGTATTTGGTGTAATCTTCTATATGTCCGATACCTTTAGAAGCCTCTTTTAACACTTTTAACAAGACGTGATATTCGTCTTTTTCGAATTGAAAAAAGGAATAATCTGGATAATTTTGCAGGAGCTTTTCAAAGGCCACATAACTTTCGTGGTATCGATGTTCTTGATGTAGCAAATTTGCATAATCATAACCTAATTTCCAGTCTTGAGCTTGAGGCACTTGGCTTTGAATGGTTTCACAGAGTGTAATGGCAGGTTCATTATCACCAAAACCTTCGTTTGCACACGATAATGCTAATTTTAAATAATAAGCCTTGTTAGTGGCTAGGGTAGATGCCATTTGTAAATCAGTAGATGCGGCAGTGTTATCGCCTAACATCCAATGCATAAACCCATTGTTTCTGTATTCTAAAAATGTTGTGGGCTGGTCTATTAAATCTTCCGGGCTAACGGCAGGTAAATCTTCTGGTTTAGGTAAGTAATCGTAAAAACAAATCCACTGAAATACAGTATATAATTCGGGTGCCAATTGTTCTTGCTCGTAATTATAAATCGCATATTTATGCGCTTCTTTGTAATCGCCCATTTCTATAAGGGCCTCGACACACATATTCATGGTGCTACAATAGTCGGAATCTCCAATCTCATAAAAATTGATTTCGGAGTACATATCTTCAAAAAACGCTGTAAAATTTTGATTATGTTTGTGAATAATCATACGTAAATTATACAACCAAGGGGCATAAGAATGTGGTGGTAACGGAAAATCGTTAAGGGCTTCATTAATCACGTCATGAGCTTCATCGAATCGCCCTAATTTCACTAAGGCACGGGCCTGAAAAAATAAGGTTTTAAGCGTTGGCGTTTTTCGTCTATGAAATTGTACCACGATATCCAATATGCCTTGCCAGCTTTCTATACGGCTATTCACTTCTAATAAGTAAAACAAATATTCACTCATTCGGAGTCCGTTTCTATAGGCTTCGTGATAGGCTTGTCCGGTTTCTTGATAATTTAAATTAAAGAAAAAAGACTTTGCTTTTAAGACTAGTAATATTGGATTATTAGGATTTAAAGCCAAGCCACGTTCAACACAAATTTCTAAGGTTTTTTTGTTTTTTGAATAATAGTATGACGAATTTCCTATCAATACATATTGATGCTGTGCCAATTGCCAACCCGAATTTGCCAAGGCTTTCATGTAGGCTTGATAGTCTTCGAAAGTGCTATATTCTTCTTCAGGGAATTTAGGTTGCTCTGGTGCGCTTAAAATTTGCGATACCATGTCGTACTTCATAAAAGTTTTTGCATAATCTGCTAATAAAATACGCGTGGTAAGATTTAATTCTAATAGTCGCCATTCGGACACCCATTGCTTTTGATTTTCAGAAGCTTTACGTTCCCATAAGTCCACTTGAATACATGCTAAATTCTGACTGGATTGGTCTAAACGTTCGTCTAATTGTAACCCTTTTAAAACGGTTTTATTATGTGTAGCTGATGCTAAATCTAACAGCTCGTAACAATCGGCTTCTTCTGTAGATGTGCATAAATATTCTAATTGAGCCGATTCGATATCCCAAAGTAACAGACGTGCTTCTGTAAGCCCAGGATAACATTCTAAAACATATTTCAGAATAAGAATGGCTTCATTAAAACGATTTTCGAATTGTAATTTTAAGGCATAATGCAAGTGCAATGTGTCGTTATACGGATATAACATAAGTGCTTTTTGATATACCAATTCGTCACATTGTTTATAGTGGCTACACACATATTCGTAATCTGAAGCTTCAACGTGATTCATGTTTTCTAAACCTACTAAATAAGATTGTAAAACCTCTATATTCATCTCTTCATAAGCACCTATATACAGCATGTAAATACGATAATATCTAGCAAGGTCTGTATACCTATCTTCTATAGCTTTAACATTATCTTGTATAGCACGTATATAAGGTTGCAAATGCATATAAAGATTGGCTTTATACAATTCTTCTGCACGCTCAATATGCGCTATAACCTCTTGTCTTGATAACCTCATTTTTTCCATGTTTTAAACCAATCGGCATGTTCTATATGTAAACGTTGGTAGCATTCCCATAACGTTTCTGTTCCTGGAAATTTACTCATATCTTGTTCTGTTGTTCCCAATACGTATTCGTCTCCCAAACACACATTTCTGTGAAAATCTCCCCAACTGGAGAAGGTCGACTTTATGGTGTCATGCGCTTCTTCTAAACGTAAAATCATTTCGTCTGTGTCTATAAAACCTAAAACGTGACCTAAACGCATTTGAAAAATATAATATGCCATTTCGTAACCAATAAGTTTCTCTTTTTTTAGGCTGAAACGGTATTTCCACACCATTTTATAGATGCCTTTTGTACTCGGGTTTTCTTCGGCATTGTATTTGGCATCAAAGTCGGTTGTGGTACTCATACGAAATTCTATGGCTAGTTTTTCGAACTTGTGTGAGACCATTTGTCCGCTTTCATAACGTTGTAAACTATTGCGTAAATGCAAACCAGATTTTATACCGTACAGGTTTAAAAGCCGTTTGGCTTGTTTCACTTGCATGTCGTTTTCTAAGTCAAAACCAGACCAACTTGTTAAGTCGGCGTTTTTATGATTTTTCTTTAAAATCAAGGCCGATAAGTTTAATTGGTCTTGGATTTCGGGTGTAATATCTTGTGTCATGTTTTAAGCTTTTAACTGGTGAACAACGTCTAATAAAGCGGTTTTTAGGTGGTCTGAATAGGCACCGGAATTTGCCATCGCTTGTAATCCCATGGCGTACGAAGGTGCCATTTTTGTGTCTTTTACTAGATGTACAAATATACTTCTGCAAAGATTCCCGTAGGTTTCGGATGTTGTTCCGGGTGCTAAATCGGTATCGAGTAAGGTCATATAAAGCACTTGGGTAAATTTGGCTTCTATTCCTGTTTTATCATCAGCTAACCAAGTTTTAAATTCTTCTATTTTCTCATCTAGCGGTTGTAAAAGTGCCGTATCACAATTACCGGATGTTCTGTAATTTTCTAAATTATGAAGTACTGCATCGACATATTTTTGGTTGATGTTCTCAACTTCCATCTCTATTTTAATGGATGGCATAGGTTCTAGAGTTGTATTATGTTCTGAAATTGGTTCTTGTTTAAAGTGCATGCCATAAAACCCTTCAATAGCAACTAATAATTCTGTTAGATTGCTAAAACCTGCTTCGTCACCCTTACTGTATTCATACAGATATTTTACAGTATTTGCATTGAGTTTGTCTTTGTCTAACGCACCTAGAAAATCGGTTAAATAGATTTCAATTTGCGTCGCAATAGTCCCTAACATAGAATTATCGAGTGCTTTCAGTGTACATTTTCTATGAAAGGTGATAATACGATGTATTGCTCGGTCTAAAAAGAAACTGACATCCTCTTCCATGGCATTAAAATAGGTTGCAGTACGCAGACCTTGCGTATTTAAAACATCCGAAATCCAAACAGCTTCTTGTCCGGAACTGTAATAAAAATCGCCTAAATAATTAAACCAAGCTTGAATGATACTGAGGTTAAGCGGACGGTTTTCATTAATGTAATGTCCGCGTGCAAAGGCGTTACAAAGGTCTTCAACGTAAGCATCAATATTTTTTAGTGCCGAAATCTCGTTAACGCGTGTAAAATTCCCTGGCTCTACACATAAGGTCGCGAGTGTCTTAACTATAAACGGTAAATGTTGTGTTCTAATAGCATTATTAGTGTCTCTTGCAGAATAGGCTAATGCTAATAAATATACTTGTAAAATTTCTTGCTGTTCTGTAGTGTATAACTCTGCTAACCCCTCGCGCGCATCAAAAAACGTGCGGACTAAAAACTGATTTAACGGATTTTTAAGACCTGCTTTTTTGAAGTCGTCAAGCCAACCTTTGAAGTTGTCTTGCGTTTGAAACACATTCTGAATTAAAAACGCTCCAGTCGCTTGAAAATCTTTATGTTGAAAACGCATTGTAGGAAGTACGTCTTTACAATCTTCAATTAATAATTTTGAAAATACGGTGTTATACGTTTCCGTTTGATTCGCAATTCCTGTTTTGGGATGACAGGTATTAAACCAAAACGGAATGCATTGCAATGGGAGAGCTTCGGCAGAATTTTCGCTTAAAATATGTATCCCATAATCTTTAAAAGCTTCTGTATAAAAATGACTTCCGCTATCGACAGTTAACCAATGTATAAATCGCATATAACAACCATCTAATTGTAGTATCGGAATATTTTCATCACGATTATTAAACAACAACACATCGCCAGCATCCCAAACTTTAGATTCTAAACCAACGATTACGGGGTAATTATTTTCAGAGGTTTTTATATTGAGTAACTCAAGACTTTTCACTTCACCAAAAATCAGACGTTCTTTTAAAGCCTTATGAAGTTCAAAGGTTTGCTCTAAATGGTCTTTGTAAAATAGTGCTAATTCTTGGCTAAACCATGGCAACATCAAATCGTAAGCACCTGGCATATAAACCCGTCCTACTGGTAATATGTAGTGAAATTTACTGATAAATTTTAACCAATCATTTTCAAAGAAATGTTCTATAAAATGGTTGTCTATCTTAAATGAAAACGTACTGATAGTTTTATCAGAATGCACTACCGAATAGGTTTCATTTAAAATTGCATGTTGAAGACACTGCTGAATTAAAAAATCGGAATTCAGTACATCTCGAATATCAAAAATTTGATGCACCAAAAAACGAGCAACAGGCAAGGACGCTTCAGATTCACTGAGAACTATATGTTTTAAAATCTGAAACACTTGGGTTTTTACAGCTTCAGAAACGGCTTCGGAATTTAAATAACTCAGACTAAACTGTAAAAATTCTACGAGTTTATTTGTGCTTTTTTCATCAGGATAAAAACCTTTTTCTAACAACGGCAACCAAGAGGCAACAAAGTCTAAACCTTGTTCTTCATTAGCGTACAACTTCGGATAAAAATAAATGTGTTGCGCTACATTTTCAGTAAAAATAGCCGTTACATGTTCTAAATCAGTATTGTTTTTTAGAGTGTGATAAGCGTCATAATCTGTGGCATTTAAAGCTTCTAAAGCCTGAATTATGGCTTTTACTTCAGCCGGCTCAAAAGATGCTGTGCTTAATTGAGGTAATATGTGTTCTTTATAAATCGCAGACATATGCTGGGGATTATTCAAAATTTAAATGCTGTTTTTAATATCCTTATTTGGCGATATAAAACCATTCGTTGTCTTCAATTTCACTTTCTGGTCTTCTTAAACTTTCAAAAAAGGAAACGAGGTCGTCGGCTTCGATATATCCAATTTCTTGGTCGGCACCAAAACGGATAATTTGTCCGGGGTTTCCTTTGGTATTCGGCGCAAAATCGAAGGCGAGAAAATTCCCGTTTTCTAAATCGAAAAACGGAATCCAATAGGGTGTGGTGTACATTAATAGCGCTTTCCCTTGGTTGGTAGAGTATGTATCCAACAACTCTTCTTGCGTCCAATCGTCATAAATATCTTTCCATTGTTTCCATTCGTTATACATGTCTTCTGCACCCATAATGGCACAACGGTCAATGCCGTTATGCAAGCTTAAGTAGTCTTTTATGAGTTGCGGAAACGGATAGCCGGCTTCTTTTTCAAATGTTTTATAAATGGCCTCGTTATTTGTAGGCGGATGAAGCATTAACCCTTTTTCTGAAATTAAACCGATGAAAGATTCTACCAAGGCTTTCATATCTATACCAGCTTCCAGCTGAATAAACGGCGCTAAAAAATCTGCCTTTTCTTTTGCCAATTGTTCGGCTATAAACTGATTGGGAATAAAATGATTAATAAAAGCACCTGTATGCTCTTGGAAGGTGATGTGCTTTAAATTGCTAATAGGTTGTGAGCTAAAACTATTTTGTCCAAAAGAATACACAGAAGATGTTAGCGTTTTCTCATTTGGGTCTTCATCTAATATAGTGTCACACCATTCCTCAAAAAGCGGTGTTTGTTCTATTTTAAAGGCGTAAACCATTTTACCTTCAAGATAAGCAATGCCATAAAATTTGTGAATACTGATGTAATCTGGCGTAATAAATAAGAGTTTAAAGACAGTTTTTCCTGTATGTTTATCAACAGCTTCTAAAAGGGCATCTCTAAATGTAAAACTGTTACTATAATGATAAGGGTCTTCTAGGACAGGAAAGGTATCGATTTGAATGTTTTCAACATTAAAATCCGTCCATTGTAAATCTTTAAAATTATCTGAATATGCGGTGTAATTGGTCATTTTACGTGTGTAAATTTAGAATGCTAAGGTACTTTGGAACATTGTAATTTTTATCACTGAAACTAGTGATTTTGTAAAACAAGCGACTTGTTTAATCACTAATTTTACTTTTCAAGGTGCGTTCTAATAAGGGAAAATGCTTAGGTTCAATCTGACTAATAAGGCATCTTATTTTCTTTTCTTTTTCATTCGGATTCTGATACGTGATTACGATCACTTTTTTTACAACCGCATAAGATTTAAGCGCGCTATAAGGCACCGTTGTTTTACCTATAACCCCTGGTTGAAACACGAAATGGGTCTCAAAAAACTTGAAAACTTTAAGCTTTTTGTTAAAGACATAAAGACCAAAAAATACGATGGCACAGCCTAAAGGAATCACTGCTTCTATAGATATATCTTGTAGGGAAATTAGGCAAAGCCCTATCATAAATAGTGCAAAAACTAAAGGTTTATATTTTGCTTTGGAACTTAATTCAATCCCAGAGTCGTTGTTTATTTTGGTCATAATACATTTTAGTGTTTTTTTTCTGTAATCATTTAACGTTGTGTTGAATTCTTTAAACTCTTAGTCTAAAAGCTTCTGAATACATTCTCGTTTTGGTCCGTAACTTCCGTAAACAGTATGGAATGTTGTATCTAATTTTTGAAGCAAGTTATTAAAAGAAAAATGAGGTAATTGGTCTAAACAGGTTAGCATGAAGTGCTTGTTAATGTTTAAATCTTGATGATGAATGGCATCGCAACTCAAGGCATAATTCAGAAGTTCAGGGGCTAAAGCTTGTGTTCTAAATTCGCCTTGAAATTCGTTAGTCACATTCGCTTCATTTTCATTATTCTGAAGGGTTACAGCTTCTGTTTCAGCCATAGGACCATTACCATGACGTGTTTGATAACAACGCGACACATAAAAGATGTCAATTTCTGAAATGGTTTTTATATGATTTTTAATAAGCTGAATTGCATTTTTAGACGTGGTATAACTCCAGGTGGTATGCGGATGAAAGCCATGTTGGGTATCGAGTAAAATGCCCTGACTGCCTTCAAAAATAAAATGCTCGAACGTCGTTGATAGCTCTGAAAGTGTTGCTACACTATAAAACTTCTGAATGGCTAAGCAACTGTCTATAAAATAGTCGTCTTTGTAATCTTTTAGTTCGTTTTTATAATATTCTTGAACAGACTTCGATTGACTTTTTAACTTAGTATCGTAATAGGTTTTGATACTCTGTAAACGCTGTTTTAAAATCCATTTAAATTGTAAATCGTTCGCATAAAGATATACCTCTTCTTTATTTCTCGCGATAGTAGTTCCAAAACCCAAACCACAAGAGCCATGATTTTGTTGTTTTTCCAGCGCTCTGTTATAGGCAATATCATAAAAAGTAGTAATCATCGCCAGCGGATGCACATATAATTTAGGCTGATAGATTTTTAAAAACTCACCTTCGTCTAAAATGGCAGGCGGAAATAGGGTAGTGTGCTCCGAATAATAGGTGGGTACGCCCAATAAGGTTCCCGAACCAAAATTACTAAACGTATGCGTTAGCTTTTCCGTACTTACGGTATGTCCAATTTGGTGTCCGCCAGAAAATCGTACCACCAGACTTTTTTCAGGATGTTGCGATGCCAGAAAATCGGTAGTTAACCCTTTTCCAGTATCACCAAACCCTAAATCTATAACGAGACTACATCTTGTCATTTATAACATGTTTTCTACATCAACATCTGTACTGTTCGATGTTGTTTGTGTTGCCGTACTCGGTTTATGATTTTGAATCACAACCTCTGCAATACGTTTTGCTACCGTTTTATAATCTGGAATTTCTATATAATTATCGCCTAAAAGCGCTTTCCAATCTCCTTTTCGACGTATTTGTTTCGACCATTCGTTATGCTCTAAATGCATATGAAACACATTATAGGTTTCTTGTGCTTCTTTAATAATGGCTTCGGTAGTAATTGTTTCTGCCTCATTAGTACAGGTGTATCTTTTTATGATTTCTGCAGGAATAGTAGGAAATACAGGTTCGTCTCCAATGGTGAATAAAAAGCCTTTCTGTTGTCTTTTTTCCCAACAATCAATCGACGTATGACGTGCCGCAAATAAATGAGCCAAATTATAGCCTTCTTGATTGTTTCCGCCACCGCCACCTTCTAAGTATACGCGCGTTAACCAACGGTCTAATAATTCTGCCGAAGATTCAAATTGACCAACTTGTAACGGTGCACTGTCGTAAATAAAATCGCCAATACCTAAAAATAGCACTTGCGGGTCTTCAATTCCAGCTTCCATTAAAGAGCCAATTAAATCTGGTAACGCTTCTTTTACAATATGTTCGGGTACAAAACCCATACTTCCGGTAACATCTAATGCCACAATAATAGATACCGTTTCAGGATGTTCTTCAGAATCTCGAGACTCTCTAACAAGCGCTTTTGTAGGATCCATTTCAGGATCTATCTGTCTGGATGTAAATATTTCTTCTCTAGACTTATTACTATAGTCTTTAGATTTTCTTAATCGTGCGTATGCATCGTTACTAAATCGTCCTCCTCCCATAATTATAGTTCGTTAATTGTACCACCAAATAAGTGAGCGTAACGCTTTTTGGCTAATTCTAATTTTATTTCTAAGTTTCTAATTTTTACAGACATCTCTAAGTCTTTGGCCACATAATCTTTAGCATCAAAATCGGATGCTAATACTAAGCTATTTGCGTCTGTCGGACTCATATCTAGCATGTTCTCTTGTTCGCGTTTTAAGCGCTTTAAAGACAAGGCTAAATCTTCGGTTTCGCGTTTGTACATGAGTTGTGCATCTTCTGCAATGGCACTTGCACGATCGTCTCTTATTTTTTCGTTGTTACGTTTTAAAGATTCTAAAAACGCAGCACCTTTAACTTGCTCTTCCATAAAAAAGGTTTTCAACAAAGTTCGGTTTAGTCTATGTGGTTTTTATCCCTGAAAACTGTGATTTTAAGATTTGTGTTTGCTTAATTACATATAAATATCACGGAATACAGGCATATTCTCTTTAGGTGGTGTCCGTATCTTTGGACGAACAAAAACGTACTTATGATTGCATTACATTTATCTTCAAAAGGATTTCAAATAAATACTGTTGCCATAGAATTTCCCGTGTCTATAGACGTGTTAAAAGAGTGTTTGGGAGATGATTTAAATATTTTTAAAAGAAAAAGTAACACCATTTTTACTTGGAGCGCGTTAGGTATTATGGCGTATTCTAAAGATGGTAATATCGCAGAATCGATTACAATTGCCATCAAATTGGACAGCTATGAATTTAGTCCGAAACAGCCTTTTTCAGGCATCTTTCATTTTAATAATCAAGATATTTTAAGTTACTACGCATCTCATAAAAATCAGCATGTAAAGTTATTCAAAGGCGATGATAGTGGTGCTTTGGTAGCCAGTGGTATTAGTGCTTGGTTTAGTAAAGAAGACGATAGTATTGATGCCATTCAAGTACATACTTACATCCCGTATGAACGAGGTGCAGGACTGCCAGAAGATAAATACACCATGAAGCCACTGGACGAAGACGTTTTGGTTTTTGAAGATTTTGGGTTTAAACTTTCTGTGATTGAAGAATTGATGTATACCAAAGGTTTAATGAAGCCTGTTTTTGATTTGTATGAATTTGCAGATTGGCATAAAGGTCGTGAAATTGATATTGATGAAGAAGGCTACGAACCTATAGCCGAAGTCACCCAATATTTTAAAGACCTACCCATACCAAAACGTATGGCTTCTGAAATCACCGATTTTTATCAAGACGGTGGCAACGATATTTATATGAATTTATGTCCGTTTTCGGGAGGTGCTGTAGACTATTGGGATATTGAAACATGTGTAGATGCCAAACAATTTCCCAATTTAAAGAAAGTGACACTGTGTTATGCTACCGAGTCCGCTTATGAAGAATTTATAGCTTTGGGTATAGATGCGGAATGGCTGTAATGCATTAAAAATATCATACCGAAATATACAAAAGCACGCTCATAATGGCGTGCTTTTGTGGTAGTAATTATTACTCAAAAACTCAAAACCTAGAATTTAGTATTTATAAGTATCATTAATTTCAGTGATAGAACTCAGGGGCTTAAATTCTAATTTTGTTTTGTATAATTAAAACAATGAGATAATGGGATTAGGAATTACAAGTGGCATATTAGCAGACTTTATAGAGAATGAACCAGAAGGTTATGAGGCGTATAAAGCTATTTTTGACAATATAAATGTGATATTAGAAAAAAATAATTTAGAACCACACCAAGAACCAGATGTTTTAGATCAGGCACCTTTATTCTCTGGAGGTTTTCCATATGATTTTTTACATCACTTAAGACGATTTGCTGCCCACACTTGGGAGAATGAATATGAGGAAAATTGGGTGCCCACACCTTTCTCGCCAGAAGAAGAACCACAAGGCGACGAGATTTTAGAAGAGCATTATTCATATATGTCTAGTCATCTTTTAACGCATTCCGATACCGAAGGATTTTATATTCCTGTGCAGTTACCAGAAGTTCTTTTCGATACCGATGAAGCACCTGTTCCTGGAGCAATGATTGGATCGTCTTACGATTTGCTAAAAGAATTAAAAACGCTTACAAAACCTTTGGGCATTATATTAAACGAGCAGGATAGTATTTCAAACTTACCGGAACTCAATAAAAGGATACACGATAAAGGTGATTTTTGGGTAGAGACTTTAGTTTGTGCAACACTTTTAGATGCTGCCAAATTTAGTATCACTAATAAAACTGCTATCGTTTTCAATTAAAGAAAAGTATAAATGCCATTGTATTAGCGACTATTGCTTTACCGTAGTATTTAGTAAAAAAAGCACGCTCCTAGAAGCGTGCTTTTTCTGTTAGTTTAGTATGTTTAAAACGGTATTACCTGAATACAGTATGTTTCAATCTCACTACTTTCAGGGATAAAATTCAGAGGCATTACTTCTAGTTTTGACATGTAAAATAAACACATTCAAAATGAAAAATACTCTACTTTATTTCGTACTTATATTAATCTTATTTACGTCTTGTAGCCAAAAAAGTTATACGGCATTGTATCGGGAAGATACACGATTAGCACAAAATGAAATCAAGTATAATTTACCTAAAAACCTCTTAAAATTAGAGATTGTTTATACATTAAATGAACCTAGAGTTTTTAAAAATGGAAAGGATCAAGCCTTAACTTCAAGTACCACTAAAATCACGATTGAAGACCCTTTAAAAATTTCAAAATTATTGGTTGCAGATCGGTCTAAAACTTTCGTACTTAAAGGCGCCCAAGTTGCTGAAGATTATTTTTTAAATCCAGATGAATACGCAGATACAGCGAATACAGAAACGGTTTCCGATGTTTGTGTACAGAATATAAGCAGAACAGAAGCTGTTTTAAAATCATCGTTTACAGATTCTTCTAAAGAAGCTCAAGCTTACAGATCAGTTATAGAAATTTTAGATAATTTATCTAGAATAAAGACTAAAGTCGATGCCGATTATACTTTGGATTTGGTGTCTATGTACAAAAGTAAAATTACCACAGTTAATGAAGATTTTAAACCGTACATCAGAAAATCTAAAATAAAATATACTGTCATTATCGACCCATCTGCTAGCGAATCGCCTACAGGACAATGGGCTGTTTTAAGTAATGGTAACATACAACATACTATTTATCCGAAGCATATTTTTAAGGAGAATACCGAGCTTATTGATACGGTTACCATAGTGACACCAAATATCGAGAACTATAGGCTGGCACATTTAGAAGATAAGGATGCTGTAGAAGGGCTTGTGTATCGCAGTCCGTCGTCTGAAAATTTTAGCGTTAAATTGAATAATCAATTACTTGACGGTGATGCTTTACAATTATCGCAATTTGGAACTATGAAAGTCATTACAGTAGACGAACTTATAAGTGATGCAGATTCCGATATCTTATTATTCAAATCTAAAGACACACATAAAGCAACAGGTCAATCTGAGACTATTGCTAGCCTAAATGATACGGTCGAACTTTTAGATTTCGATTCTAACGAAACCATAGAAGCCTCTCAAATAGCTATTAAAAATGAATACGAAGAAAAATTGAAAAAAATAGACTTGCTAATTAATAAACTTAAAGCACGTAAAAAAGAACTTTAAAATTCAATATCACTGAAATCCGTTACTTAAAAAACCAAGCAAAGTTTCACCTTTGTATAGCATAAATAGATTGAGAAAAGCACTTTATCTAACATTAGAATCCATTTCGGATGCTTATAAAGTAACTCTAGCATGCGATTTGTATAAAATAGACTTACACCTTGATTTAGGTAATGCGAGTTTAGACGATATGATTGCTTTTGCAAACACGATTTTAGAAGATTTTGTAAGCTTCGAAACCAAGGCAAAAACAGCAATTGTGATTGATTTTTTAGAGAACTATAATGAGAATTGGGCCGACGAAGAAGAAGGTTATCCTGAATTAACAGAGGAAACTTTTAAAAATAATTTAGAGGTTACAGCCATTCATTTCTATTATAAAGATTTAATCGATGTTTTTTATACAGAAAATGCCATGTTTGGAAATCACTATTTGGTAACGCATTCTCACGACGGGAAACACTTTAAAGATACCACTATGTTTGGTTAAAAACGAATAATTATGACCGTAGAAGATATCAAAAATAAAATTGCAAAACCAGCAACTACGTTTCGTGCGGGAGGTTTTAGACCAACACATACTATTGAAGAAAGTTGGTTAGGAAAGGTATTCGCTTTTCATGAAGATGAAGAACTTCCAATAGATAAAAATGGAGATTTAATGTTACCATTAGCCCAGTTTTACCTTCCTAATTTACCTTACGTACACCCCAATATTAAAAAAACAAAACTGATAACGGTTTTTATATCACAAGCGTTACCGGAACAATTAGAACCTATGGGAGACCGTTGGATGATCCGTGAATATGAAGATTTAGATGGCATTACCATTAAAAATATTGACCATCCAGATTCTTTCTTAAAACCATTTCCATTACAAGTAGATTTTCAAGAACAAGATTTTCCATTATGGGATGGCGGTGGTTTGTCTATAGATATGGAATCTGAAATTTTAAAATTAGAAGACGAAGGGATAATAGACGATTATTTCGATATCTCAGAACATATTTACGACCATAAAATTGGTGGCTATCCTTCGTTTTGTCAATCTGGAATTGGAGATGCAGAGGGCTTTGGAGAAGGCTTTCAGTTTGTGTTTCAAATTTCTTCAGACGAAAAAATAAATTTAAATGTGGTCGATAGCGGGAGTTTAATGTTCGCTAAAAATCCTGATACCAAGCAGTGGAGTCTGTATTACGATTTTTATTAATTGAATATTAGAACATCGACTGTAAATAGCTAAAGATAAAAACATCAAAAAACCTTAATAATAATATGAGTCAAGATACTAAAGACATCATTTACGCCGAACAAAATATAAAAATGAAGGAAGCCTATAAAAAAGCCCAAGAGACCTTTAATTACTTCTGGAGAGAAATCTATTGGGATGCCAAACGCGTTATTCCTGCACACGATTTAGCCTTGGTTAAAATTCCTTTTCAACAAATGGTAGGAGGTCGAGAAGAACCTATTGTAGAGCATATGTGGATTAGCGAAATTGAATTTGATGGCGAATATATTACAGGCGTTCTAAGCAACTCCCCAAATAGATTAACGAATGTTGCGGAAGGCGATACCATTACTAGAACAGTATCAGAAATTTCCGATTGGATGTTATCTATAGACCGTAAAACCTATGGTGGTTATACCATTCAAGCCCTACGTTCTGATATGACAGAAGAGGCTAGAGCAAAACATGACCAGGCCTGGGGATTAGATTTTGGCGATTACAATAATATTCTTGTAGCTCACTTACAAGAAGAGGAACAAGGGAATTTAATTGAGCACCCTATGAGTAAAATCATGGAAACTCCAGCGCGAGATTATTTTAGCGCAAATTTAGATGTTGTAACCGCTAAAGATGAAAATGGCGTTACCAGATTACACACAGAAACTATTGCGGGAAACAAAACTGCAGTAGAGATTTTATTAGAATTGGGAGCAGATAAAACGGCTAAAACCAATACAGGGAAGACTGCTTTAGACTTTGCTATCGCTTTAAATTGGTCGCATTTGGTACCCGTTTTAGAATAATTTAATATCTAACATTTTTTCAATGAAAATCAAATTCACTTATATTCTAATAGGAATATTATACACGCTTGCGCTCTGTTGGTTTTTCATAAGTTACCATGAAGAAGGAAACGTGAATTTGATTTTTAATAAAGACATTAAGGATGGAGACATTATTTTTCGTTGCACTGCCACCGAAAATTCAGAAGTAAAAGATTTTAACGAGTATGGGATTATTAAAAAATCTTTAGGCGATTTCTATGTCTGGGATAATAAGAGTACGATGAAAAGAAGGCTCTCTAAATGGGTAGAAAAAGGCACGCACCATAAAGTGTATCGCATTAAGGCTTCAGAAAGTTCTATGACATTCGAATTACTTCATGGTACTTATAATCATTTACTGCATTCTGATGCTCTAGAATTTATAACCGAAAAAAACACTCCGTTTTTAAATCAAAATAGCAATGAGGATGTCCAAAACTCTACTAAAATGCATGATATTTTAAATTATATACCGAACGGATATCACCTGATTTATTTTGAAAATAGGCCAAACCGTGTTCATGCAGATTTAAATAAGGATGGCATTTTAGATTATGCCGTATTAATTACAGACGGAAATAGAGACGTCGGATATATAGATGCTAACAAGGTAAAACTGGCCATATTTGAAGGTCAAGAAGACGGTGCTTTTACATTGAAAAATGAAACCGGAAATTTAACTTATGCTTTTATTTATAGAAATTTAGATCAGAACATTAAAGTCTCAGATAGCAATGTAATTAGTATAGCCCATCAATCTATGCGCCATGATTATGAGCTAAAATTCCGTTACCAAAAGGAGCGTAAAGAGTATATGCTTGTTGGTACAGCATACAATAATTACGGAAATGCGATACATAAAGGTGCTGAGAATACAAAAACAAATTTCATCTCAGGAAAAAGAATATCCACTATCAATGGAACGAAAACAACGATTATTGAAGATAAATTTATATCCATTTCGGAGGTAAACGATAACAATATTTACGATTTAATACATTAGAAGTGCATTTACAACAAATCATCTTAAACATTAATAACTTCCATGTTACTGAGGATATGGAAGATTATGAAATCAGTGAATTTTTTGATGCTATTGGAGAAAATTTACCTGATACCAGTACTTTAACCGATTTAGAGAAAGAGCATCTCATTCAATCACTTTTCGGCTTTCTAAAACGGCACGATGCGACGTTAGAAGAAGATTTCTCGTTTATCCACGTCATAGAAGCTATAGATAAACCATATTATAAGATGTATTACCCAGCACTGATAAAGTTCAATTCTGAATATGGTACACTAAATTCTACATTTTTACTTAACAGATTTATCAATACGCTAGAAGGTGAAGAGCGAGAAAAGAGTCTACAGGTTTTAAAAGTTATAGCAGATAATACATCTTATGCAGAATCTGTAAGAGCACATGCTTTAGATTTTTATAAGCATCAAACGGAATACTAAACAAAAAAGCGCTTTACCAATTACAGAGAAAAAATGGAAGCGAAACTTTTTTTTCTAATGTTTTCAATATGGCATATAAAATTCGATTTATAATAGCCAATTGGATTAAGACTTTAGTTACTAAAAAAACAAAATTCAACACTTATGATACTCGCTTTTGATACGTATTATTACGACGGAAAGGCCAAAACCATTGCGGTAAGTTTTAACGATTGGGAAGATGAAGCTCCAACGCAAATTTACACCGATAGTATTGAAGGCGTAGCACCATACGAACCAGGTTCTTTTTATAAACGCGAATTGCCGTGTATTTTAAGTTTACTAAAACAAGTGAATTTAGATGAGGTACAATTAATTATTGTAGATGGTTATGTGATTCTAGAAGAAAAACACTTGGGCTTAGGGGGGTATTTATACCAAGCTTTAAACCATAAAATTCCGGTTGTTGGTATTGCAAAATCTGAGTTTGTGTCTAAAACAGCGGTATTTAAAGAAGTGTTTCGTGGCGAAAGTAAAAAACCATTGTATGTCACGGCTATTGGTACGGATAGAGATGAGATTTGTAGCGCCATAAAACGCATGCACGGTAAATACCGAATGCCTACATTATTACAGATTGTAGACACAAAGACCAAAGAAAATACTAAGAACTAATACTTTAAAAAGTTACAACTATGACTGAAAATTTAATTATAACCTCGGTAGATGAACTAAAACCAATGTTTAGAAAAAATTACAGGGAGTTTATTGCAGAAAAACCAAGGACTATAATTTTTGAGGAAGAAGAATTTACCTTATATAATTTTGAAAAGATGATGAAACGTACCAACATAGATGGAATGGAAGTTAGCCATATTTATGCATTAAATCCGTATGTTAAAACGTTAAGTGAATTTATGAATCCGTCATTTAAAGATTTAGATGGGTATAAGTGGAGTTTAGAAAAATTAGCTTTAGGTAAAGCTATTGGTGCTAATTCTGAAGGTGATTTATTATTTTTTGGTTGTTATGATAATACTAAAGTGCATGTATTTCGTCACGATGATGGCAGTATAAAGAGAACTAAATTAACCTTGTTTGAAATTATAAAACAATTTTCTGAGTAAATTTTAGGTACGCATCGTAAATAATAAAAAAGCCCAATTATAAATTTTATAATTGGGCTTTTTAGTTTTTTTAAGACAGAAATTATTCGGTATATCTTAAAAACAAATGGTTTTTATTTTTTAGGATGTCTGCTAATTTTTCAAATTCTGATTCGGTGGTGTTGTACAATTTTGCCAAGTCAGCTAACAATGCTTTTAATTCATTGTCTTTTAAGGGCTCATTTCTTATAAATCCTAAAAAGGAAGCCCCTATGCCAAAAAGTTCAAGGTTGTAGGTTTCAAATAGGTGTTTTGATAGCGCGTAATTTTCAAAAGGACTGAAATCGGCATCAAAATATCCATTAGGCAAGCCAGTAAGTCCTTCGTGTGGTTTTTCAACAGGAAGAATTTTCAAGATAACTTGTTGGTCTAAAAAAGCTAATGGAGATTCATTTATGTTTTCTAAATCGATAACATCGTCTTCAGAATTGCTTATGCCTTTTTCACAAACCGTTTTAAAATCAATCCCTATTGTTTGTTTTAAAAAGTTTTCTCGGATAATAAAATATTCCGATGGAGTAGAAAGATGCCCCAAATGTTCGTTATCTTCATCATAACACGCTTCATCGAGTCCAGATAAATCATAACCGTCTGTATCTAGCAGAGAATTGTAATCACAAGCGTGACCACTGGTATATTCGGCTTGACCTAAATCATCAAGCGTTAAGATTACAGTCTTGTCAGGATGATTTTGTTTATAGGTTTGATAAACGTCCATAAGTTCCTCATACGACTTTATATTTTCGATTAAGAAACTCTCAAATAACCTTTCTTGGTAAGGCTCCCGAGTTTTAATTAATTTTTCTATGTTCATAGTTTTGTTTTGGGCTATCGGTATTTCGTAGATCTAAAAATGTAATGAGCTATTAAGCTGACATACGGTTAATGGCTTCCATACGTTTTAAAATAATTGGCACAAACAAAGCGAATTTGGCATTAAATTCTTCTTGAGTTTTAGACGTGTTTAGATTAGCGCCCATAGTCATCCAAGTGTTAAATAACGCATCTTCTTTGCTAGCCTCATCTGTGTCAATATTTAAGGCTTTAATTAATTTGAAGTTTTCATCGTCACTATAAAAATCTGTGGTCCTTACAATTTCAAAAATGAGTTCAAAAATGCTTCGGGTATCTAAAAGCTCACTAATTTTTATTTCGGTTTCCTTCTGGGTACTAATAGCCTCAAAAATGTCTACCATTAAATTTTGTACTCTACCGTTAATACTGAAGTCTAGATTTTTCAATTGTTGTGTGTTTAAGTTGTAAAATAATTACCGATGCTTACACACCGGTAACTAGGTCTGTATTAGATTCTGAAAATTATAAAGGAATATGTCCTACAATGTCACAGTTTTTCACGGAATACACCAAGTCGGCGATACGCTCGTTAGGGTTCTCCTCATCACTCCAATTGTACTTATGTAGGTAAGCAAACTTATCTTTAGTTTCTTTATCGGCGTGTTGTGAAATAATCATTAACTCGCCATATTTTGAAGTCGACACAAATAAATCTTCAGATTCTAGCATAGCGTGTGCTTTTTGCATCTCTACTTTGCTAAAAACACGTTCACTTGCAAAATAAGAATCTGCAGAAATAAGCGCTTTATTGTTTAGTGCTTCAGCATATTCTAATGTCGATTCTAAATCGTCTAAGTTTTTATACGCGTCATTTAGTAGTTTTCCGCCTTCGTAAATTTCTAAATCGGCCATCGTTAAATACACGTAACCTTCTGGGGTGTCTACACCGTAAACAGCAACTATTTTAGAAGGATCGTTTTCAGTATCGCCTTTTATCGCGGTGGTTTGTAGAATTTCACCATCTAAACCGTCCCAAGTTCCTGCTTTTACAATAGGAAAAACTTTGTATTCGCCTTGACTTGCTTTTGTTACGATAGCCTGAATGTCTGCTAAATTATCTGTTCTATTAAGTGGACTTATTTTCATCTTATTTGTTTTATTATTTATCACAAAATTATTGAAGCAAGCCACTCTTTCTATCACGGTATTCAGCTATTTATGAATTTAATGGTTTGCTTCTTAATATAAATTTCTTTCTGTTTAAAGCATAAAAAAAGGTATTCACATAGTTGTAAATACCTTTTTGTGGTTCTTCTATTTGTTTGAATTCATTGAAGTGTCATGTTTTATTCGTCTTCAGACAAATTATCTAAAGCGATATGCCCTGTGATATGTCCTTCTTTCATCGTGAAAAGGATATTGGCTATAGGCGCATTTCCGTAGCTATCGTCTTCCCAAGCATCTTTGTGTAAGTTTAAAAAGGCTCCTAATAGATCTTCGTCAGCGTCTCTAGAAATCACCATCATACACGTCCGTCTCGGTACAGAAACAAATAATTCGTCGGCCTCTAACATGGCATGAGCTTTTAACATATGTGCTTCATTGAGAATGCGTTCACTAGAAAAATCGTTTCCACTAGAAGTCAGAACCTTATTTTGTAATACTTCAGAATAAGTGAATTCTGTTTCATAATTTCCTAAGTTTCTAAACGCTTCATTTGTAATTTCCTTAGCATCCATGGTTTCTAAATGCTGTTGCGTAAGAAATACAAAATTATCTGGTGTATCCATTCCATAAGCAATAACGACTTTTGGCCCAGCTTCTGTTTGTATTAAATTAGAATTTAATGCTCCAGCTCTTAAACCCACCCAATTCCCTGGTTTTAATATAGGATAGATTTTTTGATCACTATTTTTAGTCTGTTCAACTATTTCGTCTATTTCTTCTGGAGATTTTTCTTTTCCGTAAAGAGTACCGCTCATAATCTTGTGTGTTTATTGATTAGTACAAAATTAGAAAAGCAATTGTTGTTTTTTATCACGGGATTCAGTTATTTCTAAGTGTAATGAACTAGCTATAACGCTTATTTCGATAACATTGAATCTATAAAAAAAGGCATTCTTAATTTTAAAAATGCCTTTTTTTATCTGTATTTTTAAATTAAATTATAATGGAATATGTCCTACAATACTACCATCTTTTACAATAAAAAATGAATTTGTAATTGGTGCGTTACCAAAACTATCATCTTCCCAAGTATAGTTGTGTAAATAAGCAAATTTATTAATCGTGTCTTCATCTGCTTGTCTTGAAATAATAGTCATACAAGTTCTTCTAGGGATAGATACTAATAACTCTTCCGCGTCTAACATGGCATGTGCTTTTAACATATGTGTTCTAGAAAGAATGGTTTCACTAGAAAAATCGTTTCCGTTAGCTCCAACTGCTTTATTATCTAGAGCTCCAACAAATTCTAATCCCGTATCACAGTTTGCTAAATTTTCAAAAGCTTCTTGTGTAATTTGTTTGGCATCCATAGTTTCTAAGTGTTTTTTAGTTAAAAACACAAAGTTGTCTGGCGTATCTATACCATAACCAATCACGACTTCAGCGCCATCTTCGGACGGAATTAAAGTAGAACTCAAAGCTCCTGCCTTTAATCCAACCCAGTTGCCTGGTTTTAAAATAGGATAAATCTTTTGATCACTATTTTTAGTTTGCTCTATTATTTTTTCTACTTCTTTTTGAGATTTTTCTTTACCGTGAAGTGTACCGCTCATAATGTTGATTTTTTTGATTATTTCTTACAAAATTAGAGAAGCATCTCAGTTTTTTTATCACGGTTTTCAGCCATTATGAGATATAATGGTTTATCTAAATAGAGCTTCTATCTTTTATAATTAGCCTGTTTTAAGACTAACGATAGTTACGGACAGTCTAGCGATGTTATTAAAAATTGACCGTCTTCATTTTCAATAATTGCGATACTACGTGTGATGCCTATGCCTTTAAAAATATATTGGTTGTCTTTCTTTTCTAGAAACTCAGGCATTAAAATAAAATTTCCTTTTGAATTGACATCAATTTTAGGATCATGCACAGGTAATTGGTGATAGACTTCATGTAATGTCATATACTTATATAGATACGTTTTCTCAAAACAATCAGCAAAATCCGTGTAGGTGTGAATGATATGGTCATAGGTGGTTATATCTTCTTCAATTTCAAATGGCTTGTCGTTAAACTTTTCAATGCGCTTATCCGTTGATTTATGTATGAGTTTTCCTTTAAAATCGGGAATAATTATACCATTGTAAATAGGCTCTAATCGAGGTCTAAAAGTTGTCAAGTCTGAACTATGAATAAACCCAGAACCGACTTGGTTTTTTACTTCAACAAAATGTCCATGAAGTTGAAAGCCTTCACCAATATGTATGGATTGTTTTGTTTCAAGAATGTGCTCTGCAACAATTTTCTCTCCAACTGAAATGCGCTTTATCAATTTTGAATCTAACGCAGGTTTTTCATACAGTTGAGCACCATAAATATTGATGACAAAAAACGTGTTTTTCTCACTTTTTTCTTTTGAAGAATTACCGATTGTCATTTCTAGACCTGCGCTTTTCATTGGTTTAGTATTCTAAATACATAATATGATTTGGGTTGCTATGCGTCTCAGATATTTTAAAATCAAAAGCGCCTACAATTTTAAAGCCCATGTTCTGATAAAAGTTTACCGCCTTTTGGTTTTCTGTCCAGACCGCAAGCCAGATCCCGTTTTGATGCTGTTTTTTTGATAATTCAACATTAAATTGAAATAATTTAACCCCTAATTGTTTGCCGTGAAATGCTTCTAAAAGATAAATGCGATCTAACTTCGTAATGCTTATATCAGTTATATTTTTATTGGTCGTATCTAATTTAATTTTTGAAAATCCAGCAATAACACCATCACTATAAATAAGATGATAAAGAACTTTCTGATTGTTAAATTCTTCTAGGATGGTCTCCTTTTTATATGTTTTAGAAATATAACTATCTATGTCGGTTTTAGAAGCGCTATGTCCGTGAGACTCCCTGAACGCTTGTGTTCCGACTTCTACGATAAGATACGAATGGGTCTGGTTTGCTTTTATAATTTCAACCATATTAATGTGTTTTGCCTCTCTAAGATGAAGCTCTTTTTTTTGTTATTCAGTTTCTGATATAAAGAAAGGTATTCTAGTGGATAGGAATACCTTTTTATTATAAATACATAGAGTAGGAGATTAGTCAACTTTATAAACCAACTTCATAGTAATAGAAGCTGTTTTTTCTCTATTTGCTGTATTAAAGGTTCCTCCCCAAGAATAATCTTCACCAGAATTTTGACCTGTAATTTGAAAGATTCCCATTTTAGCCGATTCTAATTCACTTAAATGTCCCCCAGAAAATTTAGCGATATTTTCGGCGCGTAATCTCGCGTCTTCTGTAGCTTTAGAAATCATTTCAATTTTTAAATCGGCAAGTTTTGTGTAATAATAGCGTGGTGCTTGCGAATAAAACTGAACCCCTTGATTTAGTAATTCGGTAATTTCTCTAGAGACTTTTTCTATTTTATCCACGTCCTTAGATTCTATTTCTATAGACTGCGTAAGTTCGTAACCTACAAATTCTTCGCCAGCATAATCGCCATTAACGGTGTATAATTGCTTCGATTTTTGATGTGTAGAAACCGCACTATAAACCAATTCTTCTGGCTTAATCCCTTTTTTAGATAAGTAATTATTAATAGTCGATTTTTTTTGTTCTAAAGAAATGTAGGCTTGCTGTAAATCCATGTTAACAGACCCAAAACTTCCTTCCCAAACAATTAAATCTGATGAGAAATCGGTTTTTCCTAGACCGGTGACTTCTATTTTACCATCGATTTTATTTCTGTCGGTGTAGGCTTTTCCTAAGAAAATTGAGGATGCAACGATTGCAATTCCAAAAATGATGGCGTTTGTATAATGTTTCATGATGTGTTTTTTAATAGTTTGTTTTATTTATTGTGTTTGGAAAAATCTTTATTTAAAATTAATGTTTTAATTTCTATCGTTTTATGATTACTAATTTGAAATGTGCCTTGTCCGGAAACTAGTTTAGAATACATGGTATTATCATCTCCAAAGAAGGGTTTTCATAAATAATTTACCAATAGGTGCCGACTAAAAATGTAAGTCTTATAAAGGCAATCACACTGTTTGAGCTGAGTACTAAAGGTGTTTTTAAATCGGTTATTTCTTCATCGTCTACAAAAACCACGAATAGACCGTCTTTAAAAGCTAACAACACATTGTCTATAGCTTGTTGGTGATTGGCAAGCGTTGTATTGGTAATATCTCCAAAATCGACTTTACCACTTTGGGCTTGTTCTTGAATTTCGGCCGGACTTAAAAATCCGATGACGTTTACTTCGGTTCGTTTTTTATTATACGCCTCTACTTGATGTTTTACACAGCCAATTAATAATTCTTCTAGGTTTTTAGGATGTGCTTCTAAGGTAAAAGGGACTTCTTTTACTTTTTTCTTTCCCAGTCTTTTAAGTTGTAATGTCAGTTCCATTGGTATACGGATTTTTTTTGCGTTAGGGATTGTCGTGGAAAGCCCACAGTGCGATAGCACGAGGACTTGCAACAGAAAGCCCGACCTCGCCTAAGCGAGGTAACGCCCTAATACTATTATTAACTATTAATTTGTGCCAAAATGGTTGGATCTTGGATTTTATTATCTTCTGAAAGTAATTTCATTTTAGAAATAATTTCTGCCGATTTTGGGTCCTCGTCTACGAAAGGCAAGAACATACGTCCGCGATGCTGACTATGTACTGGAATAATGGACAACGAGAGTCCGTTTTTACTCACCTGACCACTTCCTAAATGAATGCTATACTCGCCTAAAGTCCCTTTTATAAAGATATGACGCTCTTTAACCGTGATGTTTTTAAGTTTGAATAACTGGGCAGATGCTTCGGCCAATGCACCACGCATTTCCATAGTACTATGACTCGCTTCCGGATCGACACCACCAACGTGAGCTACACTTACCACCAAATCGATATCACGCATGATTTCGCTGAAAACTACTGGCGGAATCTCTGTAAGCGGGATGTTTTTGTAGCTGTCTATAGCGTGAAATTGAATGACTTCTAAAGTTGGTGCTTCTGCATCTGACGGCGAATACCAGTCTGCCATGGCGTACATGGTGGCTATAAATCCGCGTTTATGATACACTTTCTGTAAGCCGTCTTCCATACTCACCGTCCAACCACGACCGCGTAAAAGTGCTACGGTTTTATTTGGCTGAATTTGATGCCCTTGATAACGTTCGGAACGGTTGCTGTGTTCGCGTTCGTCGTTAGTGATTAAATACAATTCTCTAAACACTTGTTTAAACGGTTGCGTAATGCGCTCTGCAAATACATATTTTTGGTACATATCCCATTCTACCGCTTGATATAAATGTGACGCGTGTGCAATACGTAACACATCATCTTCTGCTAACGGATGCGTTTTGCCTGAAGCATCTGTTAATGTTCCTTCGTTATAAAACCCTGTAATTTCTCTTTCTGGAACGTACATTACTAACTTGCTCAACATCACTTTTACAATAGGATGTTGCATCATATTATGAATTTCTTTTGCCGTAAATTCATCTTCGTTAACCATCGCATTTTCTAGCGAAACACGCGTTCTGCTGTATTGTCTAGATAAGTACGTTTTGTGCTCTTTTAAGGCGATAACTTGTTTGTCTTTGCGCAGTTTTGCTGGAATGTTTTTTAATGATTTTCCTGCTTTGGTAACTTTAATATCTGCTTTACCAAGGTCGTTAATTACGAGTTCAATCTCTGTTTCTTCTATGTTAATCACGGCTTGCTCCATAATGGTCTGAGTGGCTTTCGCTTCCATAGCCCAACTAAAACGCACACGGTCTTGATAGCCGGCATTTCGTGATAAATTATCTAAAGCAATGCCTACAGCAATGGCTTCGCTTTCTTGACGTTGTTGTCCGAATTGCTTGCTCTCTTTTAAGAAATCTTGCAAGAGGTTGTAACGTTTTAAGACGTCTTTTTCGGGCACGGTTTTACTTAACGGAATTAATCCTAAAGCACGCACATAATCCTTATCGCGTTTGTCTTTAATTTTCTTTAGGGTTTCGGTGATTTTTACTTCACCTAACATGACGCTAGAATACAATTTAACTTGGCGATGTCCGTTTCCATCGGTGATGTATTTGGCGGCATCGTGAAGTAATTTCCAATTAGATTTCCCGATGGTTTGATACACTTTATTAAACCAATCGATATCTATGGCTCCAATGGCAAAATCGCTTTTTGGTATGTTTGAATAACGCGAAATAATGGTTTCTTTTTCGCTATTCATATAATCTGAAGCGTGCGCTTGAAACCACCATACGGCAGCGTCTAAATTTTCTAAACCTAAATATTCACCAACAAAGGCCGTCCATTGTGTGGCGTAACAAGCAAGTTCTATAAGGCGTTTTTTACTGACATTAGACGCATCTGCACGTGCGGCGAAATCTGCATAACTTTCGGTGTCTTTAAAGGTAGTTTTCTTTAAAATACCGCTAAAGATTGTTTTTTTACTATCACCATAATAACTGTAACCACGTTCAAAATTATCTTTTCCTAAACGTTCCAAAATCCGGAACACATAATCGATGCCTTCTAAGCGGTAAATAGAACTCATATACGCTGTTGCAGGCGTCGCTAAGTCACCACGTTCTAGTTCTGTTTCTAATAAATTGGTTTTTAATGGCGCAATTACGTGCTTTGGAATGGAATCTCTTTCAACCGATTTAAAATTCATCCTGTAGTTAAAGCCACCATCCATAATGACCATTAATTCATGTGAATTTAAAGCCTGAAAACGCAAGTCATCATCATTTAATAAACCTGCTTGATAACCTTTTAAATTGAGCTCAACACTAGGAAATGGCACAATTCCTGGTCTTTTAGCTTGTTGTGTAATTACTTTTACATCGGTCTCTGCATCGGGATGTGAAATATCTTGAGCGACTAAATACATATGAATACCCCAGTAACGTTGAAGTTCTTCATTAGATATATGTTTTAAATTACTCTGACTTAAACTTGGTGCGAGTGGTAAAATGATGTTTGCCCAATTATAAGTCACGGTTTCGTAACGATATCGAGACGATTGAAATTGAAGTAATTTGAGTTTTTCAGGGAAATTGGCAACCATATCCTCTAAAATATCTAATTTAAAAGAGGCCATTGTATTTTCTTCTGAATAGACTTTAAATAAACGACTTAAAATGGTGACATAGTCATTGGATGTGCTGTAATACGCTTGCTTTTCGCCTAAATTTAATCCGTTTAAATCGGGATAATATTGTCTGCCAAAAGGTTCTAATTCTTTATATTCCCCAAATGGTGCATTGCGGTGATTTATGTATCGAATGGTCGCATACATTTCGAAATCATTTAAACCACTTTTTTCATACCAAGCAATCCAAACGTTAGCTAACGGAATATTATGTAAAAGTGCTTCTGCAGTAGCATCGTCTCCTAATTTTTTAATATCACGAATGCCCTTTTCTATGTATGTGGTTGCAATTTCACCATCATAAACTTCTGTTTGGTATTCATGCTGCTTATGTTCGGTAACAAGCGCAATTAATTTATTGACCTGAGAGATGATTTTCTTGGTATCAATAAAATCCTTGAACTTGAATTTTGAAGATTCAGACATGGAAATGCCTAATTTATCAAAGAAATTCGTCTTCGTTTCAAAACGTGTTTTTGGGATGTATAGCGGTGTTAATTTATCGTAATCTATAGCTCCAAAACCGTTACTATAGTTGAATTCTTCTGCAGTGTCCGAAAATTTATCTAAATAAACTTGCTCGTTTTTAGTGATTTTAGGACGCTTATTATAGTCACGAATATGCGCTTCTATAAAATCAGGTTGTCTGTTGGCATCGTGTAACAGGGTTAACACTTCCAGTCCTGCTAAACGCTGGTCTATATTTTTGGCAGTCACTAAATTTGTGGTACGCGTTCGGATTTGGTCTACCGGTAATTCGACCAATAACTGAATTAATGAGGTACGTAAATCTTTATGTTTTCGTCTTAGTAAATCTTCTGCAATGTCTAAATCGGCTTCATAAAGATGCATTTTATTAAACAAATTCAATCCCGTTGCCATAACCAGTTCATTCCGGTTGTAAATGGCTTTTCTGGCTAAAGCGCGTTTCCAAGAATATTGGTCGTAATTTAAACGTTCTTTTTTCTTGGCATTTTGATGATAATTATAAAGCGAATAACTGTAATCTTTTGGGAAGACTTTACGGATATAATTCTCTCTAAATTCGGTTGGCAAAGTCTCTAAATCGTCTGCCATTAGCTCTAATTGTTCTTCTGTAGCACCATTAATTAAAAACTGGTAAAAGTAGTAAGACGAGGGTGTGAAACTCCACCAAGAGAATATTTTACTCTCGAAGGTTTTTCCCTTTTCATCGGCCGATTTTGCTACAGCAAATAAGCGATTAAACGTTTCATTGTCTAAAGTTGTTGGTGGTAAGTTTACCGCCATCCAATGGTCTAATGCATAATCTTTACCGACTTCTTTTTTGAAATATTCGACTAAAAGATCATTTGTTTTGTCGGTTTGACTAATGAAATATAATGCAAGAATCTTCTTGTGTCTATCTTCCGATTCAAAAACAATATCGAGGGCTTTTCTGTTAGCTGTATCAACATCTAAAATACCAATGGACCACAAACCAACTAACACTTCTAAATTATCTTTACTCTTTAAGTAGGTGTCTACTTCTTTTAAATTAAGAATTAAAGATTGTGCCAATTCTAGCACGCCGTTAATCACCGATTTTTTAGGCGTGTCCCAATTTAAGCCAAACCACGTACTCACGGCTCTGGTGACACTAGAAAAACGGGTCAGGTCGTTTTCTAAAACCACGTTAATCATATATTTTAGGGCACTAAGACCCGACTCGTCTAAAGACTCTAAAATGGTTTGTCTTAAACCTTCTTGGCGTTGGGCGGCGAGTAGTAATTTACTCACCATTTCCCAATGTTTTTCGTCTTCAGAAAGTAGCAGGGCTTTTATAATATCAGCGCTGATACCACCAATTTCGTCTTCATTTTGAATAATATCGTCCAAAAGTTCATCAAACATACCATTTCCATTATGAAGTAAAGTGGCTAAAAACAAGCTGTTTCCGTGAGGAAAGTAGGTGCTGTATTGAAAATGTTCATGTAGTGTTAATCCACCAAATCCCATTCTGCTGGAATTTAGGAATGCTCTAAAAGTTACTATTTTTTTGTGTATAACATCTTCTCCGTCTCGCGATCTAAAGGCTTGTCTGTTATAAGAATCTTGATAGGGTAATGTATTTATAAAATCCCACATTGCTGCTAGGTATGGTGCTTGAATAATGCCGTATAACTGCATTCCTAAACGCATACCTTCTGGTGTGGTCCAAGGATTTATATTAAAAGGATCTTCGAAGGCCTCAATAAAATCATATTGATTATAATAGACGCGTTTATCTTTTTCTATACCTGCAAGTACTTTTGCTAAAACACGATAAGGCTCAGAATACGCACGGAATTCAAATCGGTCTACTGCTGATTTTTTATATTGCTCCAAGTATTTTCTAGCATCTTCTATAGGGATCATATCTCTTAAATATTTTTAACTATGGTCATTAACAATGATTTGTCTTTTTCTAAACAAACCAAATTACTGTAGGCAAGTTAAAAGAAATCTGTTTGTATAAACTCACGGTATTTAGTGATTTTTATAAGTTTTTTTTACGTTTTAAATATCACAGAATACAGTGACAAGACGCTTACGATTTTATAATAGGTTTGTATAACCATTAACGTAATAAGTATCATGTCTGAATCTATAGAAACCCCAATATTTAATTTTTTTGAACTTGAAGCCTCCTTTGAAGCTATAAAAGGGTGTGAAAATTATCCTGAATCTTTTTATTATGAAATTTTTGTCATTGCAAAATCAACAGCAGACAAACACATTAGAACCGCGTGTAATACTATCATAAAAAAGCAGGCACCAGAAGCTTTACAACGCGCTTTTAAAAGTCGAAAAAAGCTCACTCAAAAAGGGGGAATAAAATCTGTAAACGCAAGATTGATTTCCATTTTAGAATATGGATTGCTTTCAGAAGACTTAGACCTGTTTAAACTCTATTCCCTTATTAGTAGAGCGCCAGAACTGGGGTTATACAGTTTCTCGAAAGAATTTTTGGTGCAGTTGTTGGAACACCCAGAGGTTTTAGGACGTTTTAATGGGATTGAAAGTCTGAAAATTCATTTAAAAGGAGAAGGCAATACGTATGATAGCATCCTTAAAGATATACCTAAACTAACATCTTTAAAAGAAATAGATATTGAAGGCGAGTTTGAACAATTACCAGAAGATATTGGTAGTTTACCAAATTTAAAAAAACTAAAGCTTGTTGTGCCTTGTTTAAAAAGGTTCCCAAATACAATGTCTCAGTTAACATCCTTAAAAAAAGTACATATTGAAGGTGCTTACTGGTCTAGAGACTCTGCTGACAATCTGAATTTAACGGACTTTAATTGGCTTACAAAACTTACAAAATTAAAAGTATTGAAACTGCGTTATGTAGGCGTTCAAGATATGTCTCAAGTGGTGTTTCCTGCATCTTTAAAACGTATAGAATTTTTTAGTTTGGATGAGTTAATTGCATTACCTAAGGATGTTAGTCATTTAAAGCAATTAGAACGGTTTATGATGTTATCAAATAGCATAACGCGCCTATCAAATGGATTTGAAGATTTACCTAAATTAGAACATTTTGAGCTTATAGCACCTAAGATAGATAGCATATCGGCTACCTTATTTTTTGGAGATGCGACTAGACCTAAATTATTCACTAAAATTGGCAATAACGAAATTAATATTGCCCCAATGACTGAAGTAAGTCAGCGAGAATCTATTACATTAGACACGCCAAAACTACTCAGCTTTGTGCTTGAGAATGCATCGTTTTTTCCTAATTTAAAAACGATAACTGTTAATTGTGAAGCACCAGAAACGCCACATAAAACGAGCTTAGCTGTATTTAAAAATCTAACAACACTCAATTATAAACTTGCTCACAATCTGGATTGGCTTCTTAAAGGGATTGAGCAATGTACAAAACTTAAAAATGTAGAACTATACAGATTTCAAGAGTGGCATACTAAGGATACAGAATTCCCTGTTCGAACTTTACCTAATGTGTTTTCAAAAATTGTACAGTTAGAAAACCTGATGATTAAAAATGCGAGTGCCTTAGTTATAAATACCGATTGCTTGCCAAAGCAGATTAGCAATTTAACTATTTCTGAAATAAAAGGAATAGAGGCAGGAACAGTACCGTTTGATGTGTTTAATATTGAAATAAAATCCACACCAATACTTAATTTACAGCAATTTCATACGGTAATTAGCGCGACTAAATTCAATCTTGGACATCGGAATCATGATGTTGATAATGTTTTAAATTTTAAAACCTTTAGACATCCAGAAAACATTGAATCGTATGAATTCACTAGTGATGTGAGTCAATTAGATAGCTTACTTAAAAACTTGGTAAATTTAAAGGAGCTTACCATCACATTTAAAAAAGACAATCCAGAACATAACAATGGATTAACCGCCTTTAAACACCCGAACCTAAAAATACTAAGAATTGAAGGTTATAATGGAAGTACCGAAGCTTTAGAGCGTTTATTAACCCATACACCAAACCTTGAATTTTTAGGAATATTTGAAGCCACAGGTTTTGATGCTTTTCCTACTGTAAGTTTGCCTCAGCTTAAAAAATTAAGAATGCAGAGTGTAGAGCTTAAAACCATAGACAACCTAAACGTTGAAACTATTGAAGCAGTAAAACTGATACATTGTGATCATATTAATGATGAAAGTATTGAAACAATATCCCGTTGGAGTTCTTTAAAACACGTTTGGTTAGAAGGCTTAAATGAAAATGGCAGTACCTATCCTGAATCGATTTCTGAGTTAAATTTAGAAACACTTTTTATCAGTGCACATAACAGAGAAGAAAAAATACCAACTTGGATTGCTAATATGAAAAGTCTACGTGTTTTAGGAATAAACAATTTTAAACAGACCATTTTACCTGTAGCATTAACCCGTTTAACACAACTTGAAGTATTAAGTATTAGTGGTTGTGAATTTTCGGAAAAAGTATCTGAAGACTTTAGAAATCTCAATTTAAAAAAATTGGTTTACTGGACCTCTAAATTTAATGGTAGCAATATGAAATCTGAACTCTATGCGCCATTGGAACATAAATTAGTGTCTCAACGAAATTTTGATGAGGAAGATAGCGAAGCACCTTTTAAAAGGTAAATGGGAGATTTTCGACTCCGCTGGAATACCGGTTACATTCTTAATTATTAATTTTTTAACGGTTCTTCTAGATGCCTGTAAAATAGAAAAAATTACATGCTTTTCTATGGTGTTCGAGCGGAGTCGAGAACGTAAAAATGTATATTAGTTGACAATCACGAATCACACTCTTAATTTTAGCGATGAAAAATTATTTGTTTATTTTTAGATTATCACTGGAATTCTTGACTTTGCTCAAATACTGCTTAAATTCTCCAAAGTTTAATTTTCAACGACTTTTCTAGAGTTCTATAAAATAGTAAAATCACATGCTTTTCTATGGTGTTCGAGCAGAGTCGAGAACCTTAAAGTGAAGCGTTTTTTTTGATTAATTACACACCACCATATCACAAAAAAAAGCGCTTCATAATTTTATGAAGCGCTTTGAGCGAGAGACCGGGTTCGAACCGGCGACATTCAGCTTGGAAGGCTGACGCTCTACCAACTGAGCTACTCTCGCAGTATTGGTAAGCGGTGGCAAATTTACATGTATTTCACTCTATTTTCCAAATAATAAAGCTCTAATTTTTAAAGTATTTTTAACTTTTTTTACAGCGTAAAATTAAAAGGCTTATTGATAGGTAATTATGAAATTTACAATAATGCTAATTTATAATTTTAGATATTTTTATTAGTTTCAAAAGTGCTTTTCTGAGTTAATATTTCATCGCATTGCATCAGCTCAAAATATCTTTGTTGAGTAAACTTGTTATCAGTTTATTAATTCTTAAAAAGATAACAGTATGAGCAATGAAAATTTATATAGAGACGAAGCAAAATTAAAAATTAAAGCCATGGCCGAAGAAATCGACTTTACCATGATGGCGACTAATTTACAAGCACTGCCTTTACACATGATTCCCATGAGTACTAAAAAAGTAGATGAAAACGGAATCATCTGGTTCTTAAGTAATAAAAATAGTACCCATAATCAGAACATTATTAAAGACTCAAATGTACATTTAGTCTATGCCGACAAAAGTGATATGCAATTTTTAAATGTCTATGGAACAGCTAGAATTGTAACTGATAAAACTATTATTGAAGATTTATACTCTAAGGCAGACAGTGTGTGGTTTGAAGGTAAAGACGACCCCAATATCACCGCTATAGGGATTACTCCTACAGAGGCATATTACTGGGATCCAAAACATAATAAGTTGGTCTCTTTGGTAAAATTGGGAGTGAGTGCCGTAACAGGAGATAAACCGGATACCATGGATTATGGCAAGTTGAAATTATAATATATTTAAATCGGGTTTCGACCCGATTTTTTATTGTCTTGCTCAGAAATATGGATTCCAATAGACTTCCAAAAATATATCGGCTATCAGGTATATATCATAGTCCTAATGTGCTCAAATCAAGTAAAGATTAACGCTATAGATTTTGCTCTAAATGTGTTTGGTTAGATAGTTATATCTTTAATAAAAAGAGCCACATGAAGACACCTTTATTAGTATTTAATGACAACGGTATTTACTGTGAGGTTGCCAATGTGTACTTAGATCCTTGGAAACCGGTAGATTGTGCAATTATTTCTCACGGTCACGCCGATCATAGTCGTTATGGTCATAAAAAATATATTACGCACCATATTAATGTCCCAATTATTAAACATAGGTTGGGAGATATTCAGGTAAGTGGCGTGAATTATAACGAATCTTTTGTTATTAATAACGTGAAATTTTCATTGCATCCTGCGGGTCATATTATCGGAAGTTCACAAATACGTGTGGAATATCGTGGAGAAGTTTGGGTGTTTTCTGGCGATTATAAATTGGAAGAGGATGGCGTTGCTGTGCCTTTCGAACCCGTAAAATGTCATGCCTTTATCACCGAATGTACATTTGGATTACCTGCCTTTAGATGGACACCACAAGCCGAAGTTTTTAACGACATTAATACATGGTGGGCAACCAATAAGGAGGCGAACCAAAACTCAATATTGTTTGGCTATTCCCTAGGGAAAGCTCAGCGTTTATTAAAACATTTAGATCCGAATATCGGTAAAATTTACACCCATGGAGCTATAGAAAATATGACAGAGGTTATTCGTCCCATGATGGATTTTCCAGAAACTACACGCATAACCCGAGAGACCACTAAGAAAGAATTATTAGGCAACATCGTATTGGCACCACCAAGTGCTCATGGTTCGACGTGGATCAGAAAAATGGTGCCTTATGTTACGGCATCTGCCAGTGGTTGGATGGCGTTTAGAGGCGCTAGAAGACGACGAGCAGTAGATCGAGGTTTTGTAATGTCCGATCATTGCGATTGGCAGGAACTCCTAACAGCAGTGGAAGCTACAGGAGCAGAAAAGGTGATTTGTACGCACGGATACACCGATGTGTTTTCAAAATATCTACGAACCCTGGGCTTAGATGCTCGTACCGAAAATACACAGTTTGAGGGCGAATTAAACGAGTTGGATACCAAACGAGAAAAAGAGCTAGAGGCATGAGACACTTTGCAGAATTAGTACGAACTTTAGATAGCACCACTAAAACGACCTTAAAAGTCAATGCACTTTCAGAATATTTTAAACAAGCGGGTGATGAAGATCGGGTGTGGACCATTGCCATTCTATCTCATAGAAGACCGCCAAGACCAATAAATACAACATTGCTTAGAACTTGGGCTTCAGAATTAGCCAATATACCGCTGTGGTTATTTGAAGAATCTTATCATATTGTTGGAGATTTGGCAGAAACGATAGCGCTTATTTTACCCCCAAATAAAAACACTAGTGATAAGTCCTTAACGCAATTCTTAAATGAAATGATCACGCTTAAAAAAGAGGATGATGCGATTAAGAAACAGTATGTCACGAAAAATTGGAACACTCTCAATTATTACGAACGTTTTGTGTTTACTAAATTAATTACAGGCGGATTTAGAATAGGAGTGAGTCAGAAATTAATGACACGTGCTTTGTCTATGGCCACAGGAGTAGATGAAGATGTTTTGGCCTATAAATTAATGGGGAAATGGGATCCGAGTACCATATCTTTTGAAGATTTAGTGTTACAAGAAAAGGCTTCAGATTTTATTTCTAAACTGTATCCATTTTACTTGGCCTATGGTTTAGAAGGGCCGGTTTCAGACCTCGGTAACATAGAAGATTGGAGTTTTGAACATAAATGGGATGGTATTAGATCGCAAACCATTATCCGAGATAACGAATTATTTGTCTGGAGTCGAGGCGAAGAATTAGTCACAGATAAATACCCAGAGTTTCATGTGTTTAAAGACGAACTCCCAAACGGTACAGTATTAGATGGTGAGATCTTACCTTTTCCGAATAACGATATTGGAACGTTTCAAGATTTGCAAACACGCATAGGAAGAAAAACAGTGAGTAAAGCGCTTCTAGAAAAAACACCCGTTATTTTAAAAGTTTACGATATACTAGAATGGGAAGGTAAAGACCTCAGACAACTGCCATTTTCGGAGAGACGCCTTATCCTTGAGGACTTAATACAGCATTTAAATACCAATAATTTACCACTTCAATTGTCCGAAACGGTGGATTGCGATTCGTGGGAAGCGGTTGCTGAAGAGCGTAATCGTGCCAGAGAAATGCGAAGCGAAGGACTCATGATTAAACGAAAGGATTCTAAATATTTAGTAGGACGAAAAAAAGGAGATTGGTGGAAATGGAAAACAGATCCATTAACCATAGATGCCGTTTTAACGTACGCTATGCGGGGCCACGGAAGACGAAGTAACTTGTTTACCGACTATACGTTTGGCTTATGGGATAGCGATGATAAACTCGTCACCTTTGCAAAAGCCTATTCTGGATTAACCGATGCCGAATTTAGAAAAGTAGATAATTGGATTAAACGAAACACTGTAGAACGTTTCGGACCGGTGCGGAGTGTTACACCAGAATTGGTTTTCGAAATTGCTTTTGAAGGCATTGCACCATCAAGCCGTCATAAAAGTGGTTATGCGACACGATTTCCAAGAATTTTAAGATGGAGACAAGATAAAAAGATTGAAGACGCGAATAAATTAGAAGATTTAGAATCGTTAATGCTTAGTTGATATATGAATAGAAAGGAGTTAGAGCATATAGCACACGATTGGTTTAAGCAACAAAATTGGGAACCGTTTCCATTTCAAAAACAAACTTGGACCGCTTTTTTACAGGGGAGAAACGGACTTCTAAACGCGCCTACAGGAAGCGGAAAAACCTATGCATTATGGGTTCCTATCGTTTTAGAATATATGAAAAGACATCCAAATTATAAGTCTAAACCGCAAAAAGGACTTTTAGCCATTTGGGTTACGCCGTTAAGAGCATTATCGGTAGAAATTAAACAGGCCGCCGAACGCTTTGTTAAAGATTTAGATGTGCCTTTAACTGTTGGCATTCGGTCTGGAGATACCTCGACTAAAGAACGTGCCGCGCAGAAACGAAACATGCCGAGCTTATTAATTACCACGCCAGAAAGTTTGCAATTATTACTAGCCACCAAGGGCTACGATAAAATATTTAAAAACGTAATTGGTGTGGTGGTAGACGAGTGGCATGAACTCGTTGCTAATAAACGTGGCGTGCAAATGACATTGGCTTTATCTCGGTTAAATGCCATTTCGCCTAGCCTACGCACTTGGGGTGTGTCTGCAACCATAGGAAATCTCGAACAGGCGCGTGAGGTGTTATTAGGCGTAGATAAAGAACGTGTAGCGAACTCCGTTTTAATAAAAGCCAATATTAGAAAGAAAATAAATGTCTTATCAATCATCCCTAAAAAGATTGAGAGATTCCCATGGCGAGGGCATTTGGGATTACATTTATTAGAAGATGTTATTCCTATACTAGAAGAAAGTCAATCGACATTAATTTTTACAAACACGCGATCGCAGTGTGAAATTTGGTTTCAAAATATTTTAGAAAAGCATCCTGAATTTGCAGGCGATATAGCCATGCATCACGGAAGTATGAGTCGGGAGACACGGCTGTGGGTAGAACAAGCGCTAAGAGAAGGGAATCTTAAAATTGTGGTCTGTACCTCAAGTTTAGACTTAGGGGTAGATTTTGCTCCGGTGGATACTATTATTCAAGTTGGAGGACCGAAAGGTGTGTCTCGATTTATGCAACGTGCGGGACGAAGCGGTCACCAGCCAGGGAAAACCAGTGTCATTTATTTTTTACCAACCCACGCCTTAGAATTAATAGAAGCTTCGGCTTTAATAAAAGCCGTTTCTAATACGGTTGTAGAAGATCGTGTACCATATCTGAATAGTTTTGATGTGCTGGTACAGTACCTTGTGACTTTGGCAGTGTCCGACGGATTTTATCCAGAGATTATTTATCCGGAAGTTAAAAGTACATTTTGTTTTCAGACATTAACAGCAGAACAGTTTCAATGGATTCTAAATTTTATAACACTTGGCGGACAAAGTTTACAAGCTTACGACGAATATAAACGTGTAGATATAGAATCTGATGGGAAGTTTAAAGTAAACAGTAGGGCAGTAGCTATGCGACACCGTTTGCAAATAGGTACTATTGTTAGTGATTCTGTTTTAAATGTAAAGTTTTTAAAAGGAGGTTATATTGGTTCTATTGAGGAAAGTTTTATTTCAAAATTAAGACCTGGTGATGTATTTACATTTGCTGGACGGCAACTGGAGTTGTTCCGAATTAGAAATATGCAGGTGTTGGTGAAAAAATCTAAACAGAAAAATGCTAAAATTCCGAATTGGATGGGAGGACGCATGAGTTTTTCTTCAGAAATGAGTCATCTGATTCGTGAAGAACTCTATCTTTTGAATTCTAATGATGCAGATAAATCCAAAGAATTAAAAGCTTTAGAACCAATTTTAATACGACAGAACAAGGAAAGTTTGGTCCCAAATGCCGATGAATTTTTAATTGAAACCTTTAAAACTCGAGAAGGCTATCATGCCGTTTTCTATCCGTTTGAAGGCTATTTTGTACATGAAGCCATGGGGAGTTTATTGGCGTATCGCTTAAGTTTGTTACATCCCATTTCGTTTACTATTGCATTTAACGATTATGGTTTCGAGTTATTATCCGATCAACCCATAGATATTCAGACTATTTTAGATAATAATTTGTTCTCGTCAGAGTATTTAAGAAGTGATTTAGAAAAAAGTATCAACGCTTCCGAAATGGCAAAGCGAAAGTTTCGAGATATAGCCGTAATTTCGGGATTAGTCTTTACAGGGTTTCCAAGCAAATTGGTTAAGAGCAAACACTTGCAAGCCAGTTCGCAACTCTTATTTGGGGTATTCGAAGATTACGAACCTGATAATTTATTATTTCAGCAAGCATTTACAGAAACCTTCGAGCATCAATTGGAAGAAGGACGATTACAATTAGCCTTAATGCGTATTAATAACCAAAATATCATTTGGAAATCGTGTGCCAAACCCACACCATTTTCATTTCCGATTATTACAGACCGATTACGCGCTAAACTGTCTTCGGAGAAATTGGCAGATCGCATTAGACGGATGACCATTCAATTGGAAAAATCCTAATTATATTTATACACAATGAAAACACTTCGGGTACACTGTAATCATCAAAACTTCATTCTGCATCCTTCAGGCGTAGCCTATTGGGAAGCTAAACGCATGTTGTTAATTGCAGATGTTCATTTGGGAAAAATTACGCATTTTAGAAAACATGGTAGTGCGATTCCGCAGGCATCTTTACATCATAATTTTAATCAGTTAAAATCGGTGATTTCTAATTTCGAAAGTGATACGATTTGCTTTTTAGGCGATTTATTTCACAGTTATATGAACAACGAATGGTTATTATTTAAGGCGTGGATTGAGACTTTAAATTGCAAAGTGGTTTTAATTTCAGGAAATCATGACATTATTGATGAAGAACGCTATACACAATTGGGTGTAGAGGTGTTGCAAGAGTGGGAACACGACGGTTTCTTGTTAACGCATCATCCGGAAACACGCGAAGGGGTTTATAATTTTTCAGGACACATTCATCCAGGCGTGCAATTATTAGGTTTAGGAAGACAACATTTAAAATTAAGTTGTTTCCATTGGAAAGACAACCAGATGATATTTCCAGCGTTTGGTGTGTTTACGGGGAATTACATCATTAAACCCAAATCTGGGGAACGCATTTTTGTGAATACCGAAGATGAGGTTTTAGAGATAGCACTTCATTCTTAATGTGATTGGTATCCTTTCCATCAGACGTAAAATATAGCGGTAAAGCTTCGCTTTTTTAATGCATTAAATTTACTGTCTTTAGAGCTAATGCATGTAGAGAAAATCAGCTTATTTTATATGAGTTAATTGAAATCATATCATGTACTACAGAAAAAAACATGGCAAAGGCTTTCGTTATGTCGATGCTGATAATATAACGATAAAAGATAAAGAATTAAAGTCATGGTTTAAATCCTTGGTTATTCCTCCTGCGTGGACAGAAGTTGAAATTAATCCGAATAAAAACGCCAAAATTTTAGTCACCGGACGGGACGATAAAGATCGTAAACAGTACATTTATAATCCTAAATTTAGAGAAAAACAAAATCAGGAAAAGTTTAATCGCATACTAAAATTTGCCGATAAACTGGAGCGTATGCGACGAGTTACAGGTCAGCATTTGCGTAAACGTAAGCTTGCCAAAGAAAAAGTATTGGCATGTATGGTCAGGTTGTTGGAGGCTGCTTATTTTAGACCAGGAAGCGACCGGTATTCTAAAGAAAACCATAGTTATGGCTTAACGACGATGCGGAGTAAGCATTTGCAAATTGAAGGCGATGAACTAATATTCAGCTACGTTGGTAAATCCGGAAAAGAGCAAGAACGCCATATTGTCGATAAAAAATTAGCTAAAATAGTTCAGGAGATAGACGATTTACCAGGCTATGAAATTTTTAAATTTATAGATGAAGACGGAGTCAAGCAGGATGTTAAAAGTGAACATCTAAATGCCTATATCCGAGAGGTTATGGGAGAAGAATTCTCGGCCAAAGATTTTAGAACGTGGGCAGGAACTGTTATCGCTGCCATAGCATTGGATGAAATAGGATATTCCGAAAAACAAGACCAAAAGGAATTGGATAAGAATATTCGAGAAGCTGTGATTAAGGTGAGTGAGCGGTTAGGAAATACGCCTTCTGTTGCGCGCAGTTCGTATATCGACCCGCGTGTTATTGATGAATATATAGATGGTAAAACCATTAATTATTTCCAAAAAGAAATCTCTCGATTACTTAAATTAAATGAAAATTTATCTCGAGAAGAAATTGGTGTGTTATGTCTGTTAAATAAAAAATTAAAATAGAGAAATACTTAATTGGTAAGTTCATTTATCTTTCGGAAGTTTTTATAAAAAAATTACTTTTTCTATTATTTTGAATAATTCGGTTAAAAATGATACCTTGATTGCGTCAAGATATTCACAATCAATGAATTTTGGCATGTTTTTAATCCCATATTATTCATGTATCAATTAAATTATCATTCTAAATCCATACCCGAACTCGAACTAGTCCAATTAGAAAATATATTAGAAACAGCCAGTGTTATTAATGCTAGCAAAGATGTTACGGGATGTCTAATTTATCATAATCATAGTTTTGTTCAAATTCTGGAAGGTGAAAAAAAAGATGTTCTCGAAATTTTTGAAAAAATAAAAGCAGATAATCGTCACGATTCTATTACGCTGTTATGGGAAAATTATGTAGAAAAACGATATTTTAATAGATGGAGTATGGCATTTCATAGGCCAGAAGACCAATTTTCGACTCAGTTTGTAAATAATTTACTTATGCTCTCCTCATTTTCTGAGAAATCTTCGGGGTCTCTACGGAGTTTTTGGGGACATGTACGAAGAGTTTTAGAATCGGATCCCAAACAAGAATATGAAACAATTTAAATTGTTATTTTATCGTAGTAATAAGATGCTTATTCGCGTTTAAACATAAAAAAAGCTTCATTTGGTTAGGATGAAGCTTAAGAAAGTTTGAGATTAATAGCTAATCCCAATCATTAATTTCATTTTGAATGTCTGTACGCGTTCTATTGGTGCGTTGTGCTAAACGATCGGTCATAGAATCGAATTCTCCAGAACGATAATCTACATCCTCGGAAGTGAGCGACGGATACTTTTTTCTGTATTCATTCTGAATTTCATTCCATTTTTTTTGTAAATCATTCAAATCCAAATGATCGTTTTGTGCTCTGTATTCACGTTCTTGTTCGCGATTGTTATTGTGTTCATTATCTGTCTGTTCCATAGTATTGTTTGTTTAAATATCTAACGGTTAAGGTACTACTGTGAGGTCTATAACGTTGCTCCAAAAAAAATAAGAATTAACTTTATTAAACTAACAATAATAGTAGCAAATTGAAAAAAAAGACCTCTTACTTGTTATAAAGCAAAAGGTCTTTGGTACTACTAAATACAATGTTTAAGCTGGAATATTATCTGTAACCGATAGTCGATTCCAATTTCTATGATTAGCAATAGCGTCTCTAAAAGCAGTATGACTACCATTAACAAACACAGCTTCATCGTCTTTGTAATCTTTAACGTATGTCATATCTATTAAGGTTTCTGCTTCCTGTTCTGCAGCAATGGCTTTACAGTGTTTAAACGCTTCATTGATAAATTTCACATATTTCTTCATCTTCTTTATCCAATCTACAGAGGCTGTACCTCCAGGAATAAATATGGCGTCGTAAAGTACGCTTTCGGTGGTAATAATGGATTCATGAACTTTATATTCCTGACCTGCATCTCCTTTTATGGTGCCACCATGAGGAGCTATTATTTTTAATTGTGCGCCCTCTTTCTCTAAAGCATCTGCAACTTTTTTGTATTGCTTTTCGTTAAATCCATCTGCAGCTAACACAGCAATTTGTCGTGTGGCTATAGTGTCGTATTTAGATTTTGTCTGACTTAAAGCAGGAGATTGGTCTAAATAATTTTTCTTTTTAGCCGGCTCATGTTTCTTAGGATCGGCATCTGCTCCAATGGCTTGATTAATAGGTTTTTCGATCTGTTTAGGAACTTTAAGACCTAGATTGTCGGCTACCATTTCTGCTAATTCGTGGTCTATCTGATTGATAATCCATAGCATGCGTTCTTGTATGTCTTTTTGCTTACATTTTCCCAATTCGAAACTGTAGGCTTCCATAATATGTTGTTGTTCCCACGGTTTTAAGCTTCTATAAAACAGAGCAGGTTGAGAAAAGTGATCGCTAAAACTTTCGCTTCTCGTTCTAATTTTTTTAGCATCGATACGCTCTTCATAAGATGTGAATCCCCCTTCAGCCATTTTAGCCATATGTGGACAACCACCTCCTAAAGAATTTGGAGCATATGCTGTTTGTCCTTTTGGGATTTCTGTTTGCATTAAACCATCGCGCTGGTTATTGTGCGTATCTACAACAGGTCTGTTAATTGGTATCTGATGAAAATTTGGTCCGCCTAAACGCGATAATTGCGTATCTCTGTAAGAAAATAAACGGCCTTGTAAAAGAGGATCGTTAGTAAAATCTATTCCTGGGACGATATGTCCAGGTAAAAAGGCTACTTGTTCTGTTTCAGCGAAGAAATTTTCAGGATTTTTATTCAATGTCATTTTACCTACAATCTTTACAGGTACCATTTCTTCAGGTACTAACTTTGTAGGATCTAATAAATCGAAATCGTATTTATGCTCATCTTCTTCAGGGATAATTTGTAATCCTAATTCCCATTCAGGAAATTGTCCAGCATCAATGGCGTCCCATAAATCTCGTCTATGAAAGTCTGAATCTGCACCACTAATTTTCACAGCTTCATCCCAGGTTACAGAATGTATACCTAAAACGGGTTTCCAGTGGAACTTTACGAAATGAGATTTTCCTTCCTTATTAATTAATCTAAAGGTATGGATTCCGAAGCCTTCCATCATTCTTAAACTTCTTGGAATAGCACGATCACTCATTACCCAAATCTGATTATGAAGGGTTTCTGTAGTGCGTGAAACAAAGTCGTAAAACGTATCGTGAGCCGATGCCGCCTGTGGAATTTCTTTATTTGGTTCTGGTTTTACAGCATGGATAAGATCTGGGAATTTCATAGCATCTTGAATAAAGAATATAGGCATATTGTTACCTACTAGATCCCAAGTTCCTTCCTGCGTATAAAATTTAACAGCAAAACCTCGTACGTCTCTTGCTAAATCTGTCGAACCTTTAGAGCCTGCAACTGTAGAGAATCTTGCAAAAACGGGTGTTTTTCGTTTTGTATCAGTAAAAATACCTGCTTTGGTAAATTCTTCTAAATTCTCGTATAATTCAAAATAACCATGAGCACCACTTCCTCGGGCGTGTACAATGCGCTCAGGAATACGTTCATGATCGAAATTTGTAATCTTTTCTCGAAGTAAGAAATCTTCTAAAAGGGTAGAACCACGTTCTCCAGATTTTAAGGAGTTATGAGTATCGTTTATTTTTAATCCTTGATTTGTAGTAAGGACTTTTCCTAAACTATCTTTTTCGAAGGCCTTTAATTGTTCTATTTTTTCACTTTGACTTTCTGATTTTTTTTCTTTTGCCATGGTCGTTGAGTTGAGATATTAGAATTTGTAATTGTGTTTCAAATTGGGATTCTAAATTCTTAATTTTCAACTGTTGTGATTAACCTGAATGATTTTTTTAATTGCTCTATTGCATTTTAAATAGCAATAAAGGATTATAAAAAACTATGGATTCAGAAGCCTTTCTTTTATAAGTCCTGCTCAGACTCGTAGATATCTGTAATTTGTGTTTTGGATATTTTGGAATATTTGGGTGTATTGGCAGACAACCAAGACTGTACTACTATGGCACTTGTGGCATTACACGCTTGAAGTCCGTAAGAATATGGTCGGCATCCATAAATATGAGGAAACGAAATATCGTAAATATTTGGAGTTACCTGGTTATCTTGATTAACTACGCGATAGGCACTATCTACGGAAATACCTCCAATATATAGGTATGCATCTTGTAGTTTTAAGTAGGTTTTATTTTTTGTTTGTAAGTCTGAAGGAACCTTATTTTTATTTTCAAATTTTGCTGTAGCTTTGCTTAACACACCATGTTTTACCAGAGATTTAAAAGGATAGTGTTCCATGTCTACCGTATCGTGTCCAGCACAATTAACAAACATTCTATACGTCTTCGTGGTGGCACTATCTTTTGTTTGAATTGTAATGGCGGTATTTCCATTCCCGTTGGTGTTATCTAATTCTACTTTACCCGCTACCAAATCTATTACCTTAGCTTCATGTAAGGCTAATAATATGTGAGCCGAATCTAAAGGAAGTGCGGCAATAACACTCATTAAAAATGGTTTTACTATGGTGTTAAAAAATAGATGTCCTTCGGCAGATAAAAGTTCTGTATGGAAGTTTAGGGTGTACATTAAATCGTCTAAAGTCTCCATCCAATGAATGGGTTTGTTTTGACGTATTGATGCTTTTGCCTGAGGTAATTCTGTCTTCATACCATCGAAACAATCAATATAATCATGAGAATCGGACATGGTATTTATGAAATCCTCGAAGCTAAATTGGGGATTTTCCAAGGCCGTTACCATCGCTTTATTTTTATCCTTTTTAAATGCTTTTTTGAGGGCTGGTCTGCAAATGGTATTAAAATAATCTTCCATGCTTAAAACACCGTTTTCTTTTGATAGATTTAAAATGGCATTTCTTGTGGTATGTCTATAAATTTCTCGAAACGGTTCTTGTTGCTCGTATTGTAAATGTGGCAACCAACCTTCGGCGGCGTGAAGCGTAATTTTAAAGTCTTTAGCTTTAGGATGTAGTGTATATGTTAGCCGATTATTCTCTTTGTGAAATGTACCATGCCGATGTGTTAAAGAAGACACCACATCGAAAGCACTTAAAGACGCACCAAGAATGCCAATTTCAAAATTGTAGTATGTCGATTCCTTAGGAATTATTTTCTTAATAGGCCAAGGCGAATCATAGTATCCAGTGTCTGGTTTATCCTTTTTAGATATGTTATGTCCGGTAGAAATTATAATACGGTTAAAATTATACTCCGATGTATTCGCAATAATTTTAAAAGTACTATCCGAATTTGGAATAATATCATGAACCTGATGGTTTACATATTCATTAACTTCAAATCCGCAGGCTTTAAGCTTTTTAATTAAGAGATTAAACTGATTGTGGAAATAATGTCCTAATGCTATTCTGCTATAAATTTTATAATCTTCTATAGGAAAGTTATGTACGTTTAGGGTCTCTAGAAAATTATGGTCTTGAGCCCTTAACCAATCTGCAAAGGTTTGTGGTAAGGCAGGAATTTCTTCTGAAGAAATATTAGATAAATTATACTTATCTGTTAGCGCTGGGTTATATGGCATGCCAAAACCCATATGCTTGTTTTTTTCGAAAATAGAAATATTTTGAAACTGTTTTATTAGCTCGTCTGCATGGTTTAAAATATGTTGTAAACAATAGATAGACGATGCTCCGGAACCTATAAGTGCAAGTTTTAAATGTTTCATCTTTTTCAAATTTATTTTAAAAAAAGTTTAGACTGTACACCGTACAGTCTAAACTCTTAATAACTAACCGCTATGGTTTTTAACTGGTATTTAGTGAATATCTTCTAAATAATCTGCTTTTTTACTACTCATTTCAATTGCATTCTTTTGTTTTAGAAGCACGTTTTTAACAGCAGGATTTAGTTCGTAATTGTTAATTATGTCTTCGTAATCTTTAACGGCAGCTTGTTCTCCTGTTCTAACTTCTTCTAACATAGATTCGTCGTTATCGAAAGAGAAAAATGCTTTAGTATCTATCCAAGCACGGTGTAAAGTACCGGCTACACTTCCGTCATCTTCGGTAACATTCATTCCTTGAGCGCGGAGTGTGCTGGTTAATTCGTTAATATAGCCACTTCTTTCTAACGCCTTCTGATTGAAAAACTTTTTCAGTCTCGGATTGTCTACATGTTCTCCAACTTTTTTAAATCCTTTTTCTGCATCGTATGCTTTTTCTACAAGATCGTTTAATTTGTTTTCTGTATTTTCATTAAATGGTTTCATAATTTTTATTTTTTAGATTAAGTGTTTAATGTGGATTAAACATCTGTTTGTTTTTGTAAAATTAGTAAGGTGTTTAGCATTAAAATGATGCAAACGATATTGTTGTGTGCTGTATTGAAAATGAGTTTGGAATCGCTTGATTTTACTGGCTTTTGTTTGATTTGTAATATGTTAAGAATTTGTTATAGTAAATTATCAGTAGATTTCGCTACAGCACTTAATTAATAAGGTGAAGTATTTTGTATCCGATTAATACATTTTGTCAGTCAGGGTTTAGGTTTGCCTAATTGAGTTAAAAATTTTTATTTTTTGAATTAATAGGTATGGTGGATTCACTATAATTTTAGTGTTAAATAAAACGACTATGACACTTACAGAAGCAGTATTACTTATTTTATCGGTATTAGGGATTTTTACTATAATTATTGTCTTAACGCGTGTTTTCGGACTCCGGACATTTGCCAAAATGTCGAGTTTTGATTTTGCATCTACGGTGGCTATTGGTTCTGTTTTGGCCTCAATAATTTTAAACAGCGACTATTCTATTGTAAAAGGAGGCATTGCCTTGGCGACTATTATAGGTTTTCAGACGGTGTTTGCTTTTTTGGTTAGAAAAAGTGAGTTCTTCCGGAAAATATTTACCAATAAACCGCAGATCATTATGTGGAATGGTAAAATTTTACATGAAAAGCTTAAATCGTGTAATGTGAGCGAGGACAATCTTATTGCAAAACTAAGAGAAGCTAATGTGCACGATTTTGATGAAGTTAAAGCCGTTATTTTTGAAAGTACTGGCGATATTTCAGTGATACATAATAGTGAGAAAAAAGGAGTGGATTATCGTATCCTTAATGATGTAAAGACAGACTATCTGCATGTTTAAATTTCTTCGTAATAACAAGAACGCCATGTATGGTGGCTTGTTAGCATCGGTATTTACAGGAATAGGCATATTCTTTTTAGGTAATGTTTCAGGCTACGAAGCCAAACATTTATTAAAAGTATCTTTAAATAGTTTAAATATGCTGTGTAACACTATTGTGTTAGCTTCGGCAACAATTCTGGCGCTTTTATTAACCTTATTAAGTGTTAGTGACGACTCTAAGACGGCTTTAAAAAAGAAACATTATCAGCAAGTTTTAAGCATCGCAAAATTTGATGTGATCTTATTCATTTCGGCATTAATTTTATTTCAATTCTTTAATATTCCCATTGCCGAATCGGAAAATGTTCCAACATCTTGGTTTAAGATTATTTATTGGACCACTTTAGCGTCTACATCGATTATTAGCGGTATGATGATTACTGTAATACTAATGCTATATAATGCAGTTACTAATTTAATCGCTATTATCGGTCTTGGAGACGAAGAACATCCTTTATTGTCTAAAGAAGATGCCGATGACAAAATTGAAGAGGAAAAAGATAAAATGAAATCATAACCATTTACTTCATCTTTATATAAAGTATAATAATCTAATTTGTTTAAAAATTTTCAATTAAACCATATAATTGACAAATAATTTAACACGCTTAACTGTCTTTTTTCTTAGAAAGCTTCACAATAAGCCATATAAAGCCCACGATAAAATGAAGAATTACCACGCCAGCGATAATATAAATCATAGTGTTTGAATCTCCTCTCATTTAAAATTGATTTTTAGGTATCTCAAATAAAAGTAATATTTAAATAATATATTAATTGTGACGTTTGTTACACTTCAACTTCCACCACGTTTTTATCATTGTTGAGTAAGTGATTAATTCACATCTGCTATTTTACAGAAAACATGATTTGTACTTTACACAGCGCGTTCTGATTTATAACGGATAATGACATTCTAGGAGCAGACCAGAAAACGTTTAATATTTAGAAATTGAAATTGAGTATTCCGCGTTAAGAGACGCTGGAGTTCTAGAATGAACACTTTTAAATATTAGGCTTAGTTTTTAGAGAATATGACTTTAGGCTACGCAATAACTGATAAAAGTCATAGGTTTTTGAAATATAAATTATCGAATCTCATAATTTTTATGATAAGGGGCTTTCGGGCAAAAGGAAGGTTAAAAATGACTACAAAAGTCTTAAAATTTTCAGTTCTTACTTCGCTAAGAATAAGAAATTAATTATCTTGCTTCAATCATTACAATAAAACAATTTATAAAGCAAAATATTAAAAAAAATGAAAAGATTTAGCGAAAAGTACATCGTAACAAAAGATATGGAATGGGAAGTTCTTGGAGGAGGAGTTTCAAGAAAATTCTTAGGATACGATAACCAAATCATGATGGTAAGCGTGAAATTTGATAAAGGAGCATTAGGAGCACCACATCAACATTTCCATACTCAAGCTACCTATGTTGTTTCAGGTAAATTTGAATTTGAAATTGATGGCGTAAAGCAAATCGTAGAAGCTGGAGATGGTGTATACATCGAACCAAACTTATTACATAGTGCAGTGTGTTTAGAAGAAGGTCAATTAATTGATACATTTAGCCCTGTAAGAGAAGATTTCTTAACTGGTGAAGGTCCATCTTATTTCGCAGATAAAGACTAATACTCTAGAGTTAAAAACTTAAAGTTATAGCACTTTTTTACGCTGATAATTTTAGTTAAAATTTTAGTAGAATAATAAACTAGTATCAAAAAATGCATAGTGTTCCATATACCTCTTGTAGGTTTTGGATGCTATGCATTTTTTTATGTTCTAATGGGATTTTGTAGTCATAAAAGACTCGTGTGCAAACGCTATAGTGCATAGGCTAACATATAGGTATATACCAAGTGCTTTTATGTAACATATTGGAAAACATTTACTACAACAGAAAATATATTTACGAGATAAAAAATACATTTCACTGTAAACCATAAAGTTTCACAAGTGTGACATTGGTCATTTTTTATGTAAACTATTGCTTGTACTTTCAGATAAAATTATTTTCTCATGAAAAATTTTATAGGCTGTGTTGCTCTAGCAATAGTTTTGGTGTCTTGTAATGGCACTAAGAAAAGCGATATCAAATATGCAGAGGTAGAAGAGGTGGAAACACAAGCTCATCCCGGTAAGAAATTAATGGAAACCTTGTGTTATTCATGCCATGGTTTATCGGAAACTGAAAATAATAGGATTGGTCCGCCTATGATTGCCATAAAAAAAAGATACTTAAATGGGAATATGTCAAAAGAAGCATTTATTGAATCCATGCAGGTTTGGATTAAGAATCCGAATGAAAATAACGTAAAAATGTATGGTGCCGTAAACCAATTCGGACTCATGCCTAAACTTGCCTATCCAGAAACATCTATTGCGCAAATTGCCGAGTATATGTACGATTTTAAGATAGAACAACCTGATTGGTTCGAAGCGCATTATCAGCAACAAAGCGGACAAAGACGCAGTATGAATTCTAAACAATTTCAAAATCAAAAATGACACACCAAATACTATTATAAAGCGTCTAATTTAGGATACATTCCCCGATTCTTTTTAAGTTAAAAGTTGGTGGTATACGTGTTGTTTTAAAGTACCTGCCTATAATAATCATGTTTTCAATAAGTAATGATGAAATTTATTAGTAAATCTAACCGCTTCGTAGGTTAAATGTTATCAGTCACCTAAAAAAAATAATTACGGTTTAAGAATCTAACTGAGTGCAATTAGTAGTAATTTGTGCATACTAATAGCCTTGGTGTTCAGTTTTTTAGATTCAGTACATCTATAAGGTAAAATACTTTAATAAATTTGAATGAACGTTCATTCAAATTTATTAACTTTGCATTATGGAAAACGAAATAATATCTTCTAGAAAAGCAAAAATGGCAGAAAAGCATAGTGCTATTTTGCAAGCGGCTCTCGAGCAAATAACGATGTATGGTTTTCATGGCACCAGTATAAAAATGATTGCCGCTTCGGCTCAAGTTTCGGCAGGTAGTATTTATAATCATTTTGAAAATAAAGAGGAGGTTATAAAAGAGCTATACCTACACATTGGAGCAGAAATCAATGCACTTATAAAATCTACCCACAACAGTAATATTTCATTTAAGGAGGATTTTTTTAATATTTGGAAAGCCATTTTACATTTATATATAAACGATCCTAATAAACCGGAATTTATTACTCAATTTACGTATTCCCCTTATATTATTTCACAAGCAGACACGCAATCCGATGTGTTGCTAGAACCTATTTTAGAAATTTTTACAAAAGCAAAAGCAGAAGGCATCATAAAAAATATTCCGAACAGTGCATTAGTCGCTTTATCTCACAGTCCGATTACTTCACTAGTAAAAATGGCGAATTACGGAAAGTTAACCATTTCAGATACAGAAATAGAAACCTATGCACAAGCTTGTTGGGATGCCATTAAATTATAATACGATGAAAAATAAATTACATACGTTAGTGTTTGTGAGTCTGTTCGGGTTGCCTTTACTGTCCAGCGCGCAAACCGAAAACGATTCATTGAGTTTAAAATCGCTAGTCTATAAGGCGATGGGAAAAAATGTAGGCTTAAAAAATGCGCAACTCGAAATTCAGATAAGTGAGAAAACAAAATCGCAAATCAATAATACGTTTCTACCCACTTTAGAAGCCGATGGAAAATTTGCTTATACAGCAGGGAAATTTAATATAGATACGGAGTCGGCAAGTCTGGAATTTCCAGGTATTTCACTTCCTACAAGTATTCCTTCACTGCCCGTATTTACTATTCCTAGTTTTCCAATTACCATTCCTGCGTTAGATCAAACCTTAGATTTTGATGGGAATTTGTGGATTGCTGGAATAACAGCGAAGTGGACTATTTTCACAGGGTTCAAGGCAAGTAATTTGTCTAAGGCCATGACTCATAAAATTGAGGCTCAAAAACATATGTTTACGCAAGAAGAAGCTGATTTAATTAGTGAAATAGCGGCCCTTTATGATAAAATTGCCTTGTTAGCACAGACCAAGAAAGTGCTGGATATACAATCTAAAAGGCTAGAGCAAGAAAGTGAAAGAGCTACCAAAGCATTAGGTTTGGGACTCATTACAAAACATGAATATCAGAAAATAGAGATAGCACAATTAAATATAGCTTCTAAAATATTAGAGTATGAAGGCGCCAAAGACTTATTGTATTTAAAACTTCATCAATTAACAGGTGTAGAAATCACCGAGCTTAAAACGATTAAAGTGGATATAGATATCCGCTTAGAAAGTGAAGTCGCCGATAAATCTTATTTAGACCGTCCGGAATTACTAGCTTTAGACGAATCCATATTAGCGACGCAATATAAGTACAAATCTGAAATTAATGGATATCTTCCAAAAGTACAGGCTTTTGCTTCGCATCAATACATAGGTTTAACCAATGGAGAAACTGCGGGTTTAGGTTTTAATGAAATTAGCGGGTATCCGTTAAATATGGTAGGTGTAGGCATGAAATGGGATATTTTTGATGGTTTTCATACCCGTGACGAGCGTCAGAAAATTAAGATGGAAGTAGAGCAAACTCAGAATAGGAAAGAAGAGGTTAGGGAGTTACTCGAATTGAATTATAGAAATAGCGTGTCTCAATATTCTAACCTTTCTGCTCAAGCAAAACTAAAAGAAAAGCAAATGGAAACGGCACAAGAATCTATGGAAATTAGTTATAAAGAATATAAAAACGGATTGGTTGATGTGTCGGATTATTTAGAATCTCAATCGGATTATATGACTACGACTTTAGAATATTATACCACGGTTTGCGACCAAAGAAATAGCGCATTAGAATTACTAAAAGCTACGGGTAGCTTACATATTGACAAACTTTAATTTTATGAAATCAAGAAACATTTTTATTACAGGCTTTGCTATTGTTTCATTAGTGGCTTGTAATTCGTCTACAAAACTGGAAAGCGTAAAAGGTAAAGCAAAACGTAACGCCCTTACTGTGGTAAGCAAATATCCTGGACGCATATTAGAACATTATGTCGAAGAGGGCGCTCAAGTAAATAAAGGCGATACTTTAGCTTTGTTAGAAGTACCCGAAGTAGAAGCAAAGCGTCAACAAGCACAGGGTGCATTAGATGCTGCTAGAGCGCAGTATGATTTGGCTTTAAACGGTGCATCTTCAGATCAGCTAGCTCAAATTAGTGCCAAACTAGATGCGGTAACCGAGCAATACGAATTTGCTGAAAAATCCTATAACCGTGTAAACGCCATGTATCAAGATAGTTTGGTATCCGATCAAAATCACGATGAAGTGTATATGAAATATCAAGGAGCCAAAGCGCAATATGTTGGTGTAAAAGCCAAATACGACGAGGTTAAAAAAGGAGTACGAAACGAAAAAATAGAAATGGCACTAGGAAGTTATGAGCGTGCTCAAGGCGCCTTGCAGGAAGCCAATGTAGCCTATAACGAACGTTATATTATAGCGCCTCAAAATATGACTATAGAGACCATTGCTCTAAAGGATGGTGAGTTGGCGCTACCAGGTTATGGTATTTTCACGGGATATCAAATAAACAGTACATTTTTTAGGTTTACTGTGCCAGAGAGTAAAATTAATAATTATAAAATAGGAGAGACATATACTGTTAATTCTCCTTTTACAGATACCTCGTACAAAGGAAAATTAGTATCTATTAAACAATTAACACGTTATGCCGATATTACCTCTGCATTTCCAGATTACGAATTGGGCGAAGCTACTTACGAACTTAAAATTGTTCCTGAAGGCACATCTGCTAACGATTTGTATGCGAACATTACAGTGATTTTACCGTAAACAACAGATATGAAAAATTGGATTTCATTACTTAAAAGAGAGTTCCGTTTGTTTTCGAGCAACTCGGTAATCATGGCCATATTTTTGGGTGCGCCTTTAGCATATGGATTATTATTTGGTGCCGTTTACAAAAAAGGGAAAGTCGATAATTTACCCATTTTGGTGATCGATTTGGACAATACACCCATGAGTCATAATCTAATAGATATGTTAGACGACAATGAAGTGGTTACACCAAACGTGGTCTACAATCAAAATAATATTCGTCATTTAATTATCGAAACGGAGTATAGCTCTATCATTACCATACCTGAACATTTTGAAGCCGATATCATTCAAAAACGTCATCCAGAAGTTCAAGTTGAAGTGAATACAGCCAATATTCTTACTGCCAATTATGCCTCTAAAGCCATACAAATTGTCTTAGGATCTCTTAATGCCGGAATTGAAATAGAAGGTTTAAAAAAACAAGGCGTGCCAGCGATTACCGCTAGTAGTCAGTATGAATCTTTTAATGTGAGTTACGTTAAATTCTTTAACGCCTCAGCTAATTATATGGAATTTTTATGGCCAGGAATGATTGGTGTTATTGTACAACAAGTGTTTATGTTGGCCTTAGCCTTAAGTTTTGCTCGGGAATTTGAAGAGTGCACATTTTTTACTGAATTTATGCCAAAGGCAAAAAATGTGGTGAATGCCATGTTTTTAAAAACCATTCCGTTTTGGCTTATGGGGATTGTTATTTTGGCACTTATTCGTGGTATGTTTACGTTGTTCCGTATTCCTTTTGATATTAATCCAGTGGCGGCAGTTGCTTTAATAACAGCACTGGTGGTTTCGGTAAGTTTCTTAGGTGTCTTGTTTAGTGTGGCTATTCCTAGTCAGTTAAAAGCGACCGAAGTCTTAATGGTTATAGCTACACCTAGTTTTGTGGTGAGCGGATTCACATGGCCGTTAAGTCAGATGCCAGGCTATGTGGTTGCCTTTGCTAAAACAATTCCTTTAACTCATTTTTTAGAGGGCTTAAGAAAGCTTATGTTGTACCACGCAAATCTAACCGATTTAATGCCTCAAATAAAAGCAATGATGATTCTTGCCGCTGTGTTCGCAGGGTTATCGTTTATATTGTTGGAAATTAAAATAAGAAGACAGAACAAGAGGGTGGCCTTGTAATAGAATGTAATCGAATTTTAGCACATCAAACGCATATAAAAAGGCTCATTCTAAATTATAGAATGAGCCTTTTATTGGTATTATAGTTAAAATCATCTTTTTGAGCCTCTGCTCTTAAACGGATTGTTTTCAAATTCGTGTCTATTGTAAAAACTTTCTTCGTTATATGGGTCGTTGTCTAATTCTTTAGAGTCTGTATCGTTGTCTTCAACTTTTGTAAAATAAGACGTTCCTATATTATGGAAATTTCTTATTTCTTCACGTACAATTTCTCTAATGCGTGCTTCTTCAACTATGGTTGTATCTTCTAAAGTTTCTGTGCTTTTAGGACTTAATTCATCTTTCAGATTCTGACGCACAAGGTTACGTTCGTAAGAATCCAGTACTTGAACTTCGTAGGCTCTATTTATATTTTCGCCTTTGCGGTAACGTTTGGTACTAGAGAACGTTCTGTGATTAACGGTATGCGTATACACGTGTTTTACATCAGAATTAATATCGATTAGTCCGATTGGGATTATGATATGATTTTCTCCATCCTTATTAATAAATTCTCTAAGATCTTTATTTCCGGAAGCGCTGTAGGGATCGTGTTTAGAGTCTATTAAAGACTGATCTACTTCTACGTCGATATAAACCACACGTTGCGCATCTTTATTTACTAAAAGGTTATCTACTTTACCAATAACGCGATTATCGGCATCAATTACATTCCAACCTCTAATATCGGCATAGCCTTCAGATATTTTATAATCCGATAATTCGTTTAAATCGTATAAGTGCTTTTCGTCTGTTTTCATAATAAGTTTTTTTAAGATTGAATATTGATAAGTATATCATGCGCTTGTTTAAAATACGCTTCAATATTTTTTTGTTGCTCAGACCATGCCATGCTTGTACTTAGTGCATTGGAGGTTTCTTTAAGTTTAGACATATCTTCTTTTAACTCAGGAGCATGATTGGTTTGAATGTCTTCAATAACGGTTGTAATATCCGAGCTCATGGTGTTAAAATCTAAGGTCTCAACCTTTGTCATATCTACATCGTTAGTGCTAGAAGTTGTATGTTTTTGTAATTGAGATTCCAAATTCTTTAGAGCATCCGAATCGTAAATATTAGATTCTTCTGCTTTGGATGCTGTAGCATAGGCTAAGTTATATAAGGCTTTACGCGTTTGTACAGAATCTGTTCCAATGGCTGTCGAACCATCTAGATTTTCTTGTAATTGTACTAAATACGTAGAACTCGATTCGTAGCTCACCATAGTTTCTTGAGTTGTAGTTGCTGGATATGCCGACTCGTTTTCGTTATTTCGTATAATGGTATCTGTACTATTATACGTATTAGTATCGTTAGGATACACGTCTTCGTGGTTGGGAGTATAGACTACATACATTATAATTCCCAGAATAATTAGGATGACTAAGATCCACGGCCAAATTGGCTTTTTCTTTTCTATTTTAATTTCTGCCATTTTAATTGTTTTTATTGTACTTCGGATTTTTAATTAATTCCTTTATACAGAGTTACAGGATAAAATTACTCCTGAATAGTGGTATCCGATTGCTCAATCCATATTATAGTTAACTTTAAAAATTTTTACACTTTTGATTTTAAAATTATTCCGTTTGTATTTATTAATTTAGTCTCGGATTGATTACCTTATAATTATAATTATAATAGCTAGTAAATTTTAAATTTAGACCTTAGACTTTAATTAAAACCACGACGAATCCCAACCATGATATTAGCCTTTTATATTTTTTCAGGAATATGTATTTTTGCCTCTCTTTTGCCTTTATTACCCTTTCAGCATTGGATGTTTCGGGTATGGGAATTTGGAAGAATACAATTAATGATTATTCAGCTATTAACGCTTGGTATTGGAGCGTTATGTATCGCAGAAAAAGACACGTTGTTTATAATTACCACCCTTGTATTATTATCGGTAATAATTCATAACCTAATCATCTTAATTCCTTACACATCGCTGTATGGTAAAAAACAAGTAAACAATATTCCTAAAGAGACGCAATCGGTTTCTATTATCTCGGTTAACGTTTATCAGTTTAATGAACGCTACGAAGAATTGTTACAATTGGTGAAAGAAGTCAAGCCAGATATCTTACTAACGATGGAATCTAATCAGGCCTGGGAAGATGCATTGGAAGCTATAGAAGACGATTATCCAAACTATAAAAAAATAGCTTTAGAGAATACATATGGAATGCATTTTTACACCAAGCTACCCGTAAAATCAGTTAAAATACATCATTTTATTTCGGATGATTTACCAAGTATCGAAGCGCGTATATGCTTAGAAAATGATGAGCAATTTACTTTTTTCGGAATTCATCCGCCACCACCAAGTCCAACCGAAGAAGATACCTCTAAAGAACGCGATGGCGAGTTACTGGCTCTAGGAAAAAGAATTTTAGATACCGAAGGACCTGTAATTGTAGTAGGCGATTTTAATAATGTTGCTTGGGCAAAATCATCTATTTTATTTAGAAAAACCTCTAAGTTAATAGATCCTAGAATTGGACGCGGATTTGTCTCTACATATCATGCGAAATATAAATTGCTTAGATTTCCTATAGATTTGTGTTTTCATTCACCACATATAGTCATTCAAGATTTTAACACATTAAGATATGTTGGTAGTGATCATTTGCCTTTGTTTTGTAGTTTCTTTATAAGTAAAAAGGACAATGTGCTTAAAGAAGATTTAGATACTCTTAATGAAGAAGAAGAGGAAGAAGTTGAAGAGATGATTGAAAAAGGAGAAGAAGAGAAAGGTGATCGTCCAGAAGTGGCTACCGAATAGTAAAAATTATAATCAAACACTAAACAAGACCAAGATTAATCCCATAAAAAAAGGGTGTTATAGATTTACTATATCACCCTTTGCTATTAATTATAAAGTGTAGTTTAAATTATTTTACTACATCCTCTACATTTTCTTCTGGTTTATCTTTTATAAAGGTGTAAGCTAAGTATCCTAGCTGTAAGGCTACAAAGACAATTTTAGCTTTTTTACTAGTCATTAATGCAGATGCGGCTCCTAATAGTGTACTTGGTTTCATAAGTATAATGTTTTTATTATTAATTAACTATTTGTTCGATAACTAAAGTAAAGCATTTCTTAAGGTTGGTTTAACCGAAAGAATTTCATTTTTAGCTCGTTTAGAAGCAAGGCATTTTGACCTTGACCGTCTTGATTGCAAAATCAATTAACAATTTCATTATAATTTAAATCTCTTTAACTCTATATTTCTGACACCTTGAAGTGTCTATTTTTACGCACCTATTTGCATATGTGCTTTAATCTTTAATTTGAAGTAAACTTTTATTAAATAACGTAAATATTCTGTTATACTCATCGGTCCAACTGCTAGGCTCAACAAAACCATGTCGTTCTACAGGATATACAGCCATTTCCCAATTTGTTTTTCCTAGTTCAATAAGGCGTTGAGAAACACGAACCATATCTTGAAAATGCACATTATCGTCTACCATACCATGAAGAATAAGTAAATCGCCTTTTAATCCGTCGGCAAAGTAAATGGGAGAACTTCTTCGGTAAGCCAAACTATCGGTTACCGGTGTATTTAAAATACGCGCGGTGTAGCCATGGTTATATGCCGCCCAATCTCCAACCGAACGAATGGCGGCTCCAGCGGCAAAAGTATCAGCTTCGTTAAACATACCCATTAAGGTTATAAAGCCACCGTACGAACCACCGTAAATACCAACTTTGTCTTTATCAATGCCTAATTCTTTTACTAAATATGCCGCACCATCTACCTGATCGCTTAAATCTTTTCCGCCCATATGTCGGTAAATTCCCGTGCGCCATGCGCTACCATAACCTGCGCTACCACGATAATCTATATCTAGAACAGTGTATCCATTATCTACTAATAAATTATGAAACATATATTCGCGATAGTACACGCTCCACCACTGATGTGCGTTTTGAAGGTACCCTGCGCCATGAACAAAAATAACAGCAGCTTTGTTTTTTACCTTGGCATCCGGGTTGTAAAGTCTGGCGTGTACTTCGGCGCCATCGGTAGCGGTAAATGTAATAACCTTTGGTGCTCTCCATGCGTATGCGTTAAAAGCGTCGGTTGTAGAGTTGGTGATTTGTATCGCTTTTGTATTGGTGGTGCTGAATAACGGATTAGGCTTCAAGAATAATTCCGTTGGCACATTAGAATAAGAGTACAAAATGGCCATTTGTGTTTCGTCGGGAGATAAGGTAACGGCATTGCCTCCAACCTTATCCGTAAGTTGTTTTAATTTTCCGCCATTAATGCGCATGCTGTAAAACTGACGGTCGCCAGGATGATTCTTATTGGCAGTAAAATACCAATGCTTCTTATCGTTTGAAATAAACGGATCGTAAATTTCGAAATTTCCAGAAGTCAGCGCTTTTGCCTTCTTAGACGATGTGTTTAGAGAATATAAATGAGAATATCCGCTAACTTCCGATTGAAACCAAATGCTTTTCTGGTCTGGCATCCATCCCAATTCGCTACTACCGTATCCACCTATCCCTGGGCCTGCAATCCAAGCTTCATTATGTTGGTGATTTAAGTTGGTAATTGTTCCATCTTCAGCATTTAATAACACTATCCAGCGGTCTTTATAATCGTTTGCATTAATGTTTAAAATCGCTTTGCTACCATCTGTGTTCCAAACTGGACCACTAATGTAGCCAATTCTATTGTCGTTTTTATAGTCTTTATCTGGATACTCTTTTGTGTATTCAGGAATGTAATCTAAACCTTCCAAATTATCTAAAACGACAGGGTAGGTTTTTCTGTTCGCAATATCGTATACATGTAATTCGTAAGTGTCTGGAGCGTCGCCAACTTTAGAACGTGTTTTCTGATCTTCGGTATAACCAGATTCGGTGACATAATGAGGGGTAATAGTTCCTTTGTTCTTTTCTCTTTTTATGGTTAAGTAAGTCACGTAATTTTCGTTCGGACTTAACTGTAAATTTGAAATAGATTTGCCGTCGGTGTAAATGGGAAGTGGTTTCTTTAGATCGGCTTTGTCGTATAAGAGATCCTGTTGGTCTTGTTTTGCTTTACGCGTTTTTAAGACATCGAATAATCCCAACTGATCTTGATATAACCATTCATCTTTTTCACTACGGTGCTCTTCTTTATCCTTAGTACTGGTAAAGTTTGTAATTTGTTTGGTGACGCCAGTATGCAAATCCCAAGTATAGATATTGTTATTTAAAACATAAGCAACATGTTCTTCGTTATTTGTAAAATGCGGTTGACTTTCGTACGCTTGTGTGTTGGTTATTTGAGTGATTTTTTTTGATGGGATATCCATCAAAAAGACATCGCCATGCTTACTGTATATTTTCTTAGATTTTGTAGTATTATATGTGGCGCGAGAAGACGGGATATTATAAGCATCTTCAAAAGAAACCTTTTTTATTTCTTTAGTAGTGGTATGATATGTATACAGCGAATCGCTAAATGCTTGTTCTGGATTCCAGTTAAAGTAAATGGTATTGCTGTTTTCAGACCAATGCACATTAGACGGTAGATGACCGATAAAATCATCGCCTTGCATAATTTGTTTTATGCTAAGTGCAGATGCATTATTGTCTTGTGCTTTAGTCACGAAAAAATTGGCTAGAAGCAATAAGCTTAAGAGTATTTTTTTAGGCATGTAAGTGGGTTGTATTTAGTGAGAATCCAAATATAAGGATTTGTTATAACGATAAGAGGGCGGATATAAAATTATGCGAACTCCGAGTTTAAATTGGTGTTTTACAATTTTTCATTGATTCAAAACCACTTTCTATTGATAATATTTGAATTCTATAAATAGAAATGTCACCTTTGATTTATTACCAATTGGTTTTAGCATAAACGGGTTTAAATGAATAAAACAATCTTAAATACACAACGGTCTCGATTTTTCGAGTCTACTTTTATCTTTCTGTTTTGGATATTATTGTTCGTTTTACCGCTATTTTATCAGTGGATTAATAGCCATACCATCCGGTGGAATGTCATCTTTAATGTTTGGATAGATTACTTACCACTATTACTTATTTTTTGCATTAACAGATTTATCTTAACACCTTTTTTACTTTTCAGAAATAAGAAAATTCTATATGTTACTTCTGTAATTGTTGTTATTGCACTTACCGTAATGGGGTCTATGTCGCTTAGAAGCAACATGCCATCTCAGAATAGAAATCAGTCGCAAAAGCATGTCGGACTTCAATTTCCAAATTCAAACAAAGTAGGAAAGCCACAAGGTGGTTTAGAACGGCAAGCAGGAGCAGGAACGTATCCGCCGTATATCAATTTAATTTTGTTATCTATCTTATTGGTTGGTTTTGATACGGGAATGAAACTCTCTGTAAAGTGGGCAGAAACCCAACAGCAAAAAGCAGAAGTCGAAAAAGAAAATATTAAAAACGAATTGGCTTTTTTACGTAACCAAGTCAGTCCTCATTTTTTAATGAATACGCTTAATAATATTCATGCTTTAGTAGATTTTGATAGCAAGGAAGCCAAAAGCTCCATTGCAAAATTATCTGTTTTAATGCGCCATTTGTTATACGAATCTAACGATAACCCTATAGCATTGTCCAAGGAAATTAAATTTATAGAGAGCTACGTAGAACTTATGAAATTACGTTTTCATGAAGATGTGAAAATTGAATTGAACCTGCCTGAAAATCCGCCAAATATTTCTATTCCAACATTGTTATTTACTAATATTCTTGAAAATGCTTTTAAATACGGTATAAGTTACGAGCAGAAATCTTTTGTACATATTGCACTTTCTATCCACGATAGTGTACTCGAATTTACAATTCGAAACAGTGTTCACGATAAATTTAAGACCACAGAAGCATCCGGAATAGGCATTCAAAATACAGAAAAACGTTTAAAATTATTATATAATAATAACTATACGTTTACATATTCCGAAATTGAAAATGTGTATAATTCAACCATAAAAATACCGATATGATAACGTGCATCGCTGTAGACGACGAGCCTTTGGCGCTTAGACAAATAGTGTCTTTTATAGAGCAAACGCCATTTCTTCAACTTAAAGGAAAATTTACAAATGCATTAGGTGTTAGTGATTTCCTGAAGGCGCATCCAGTAGATTTACTATTTCTGGATATACATATGGCCGATTTAAACGGGGTAGAATTAGCAAAAACCTTAGAGCATCCGCCTCGCATTATTTTCACCACGGCGTATAGCGAATATGCGATAGAAGGCTATAAAGTAAATGCGATAGATTATTTATTGAAACCGATAGAATATGTCGATTTTTTAATGGCTTCTAATAAAGCATTAGAAACTATAACTAAGGAGCGACAGTTTGTAACCGAAGTGAAAAAGAATGACGAGTTCTTATTTATAAAATCGGGACAGCAACATATCCGAATCAATTTTAAAGACATTAAATATATCGAAGCTCAGAAAGAATATGTGTCTATAAACTTAATGAATGGCGAACCGGTTAAAACTTTACTTCGTCTTAAAAACATAGAAGATGTTTTACCTAAGGAACATTTTATGCGTATTCACCGTTCTTTTATCGTGAACCTAAATCATATTGTAACGGTAGAACGCAATAGAATTATTTACAGCAGAAAAGAATTTATTGTGGTTAGCGATACTTATCAGGACGCGTTTAAAACCTTCCTGAATAATAATTTTTTTATTTAAATCTCAATAGACTAAAATTTTAATAAAACCCAAATGCCGTCATGCTGAATAGATGTCATCATTTCATCTTATTGTAAACAGATTAAGTACTGCGCTAGACCTTGATGCTAATTTAAGGTGACCATTATTATACCATCTCGTATTTATAAATTTCGTTGAAGGAAATCCGCCTTCTATTGATTCTCTTCGTTTTTAAAAACATGAATGTAGAACTTTACATACGTTAAATGTTAAGTTTATAGTTATGGAAAAAAGGATAAAAAATACATTGGTGACTTTAGGCATGTGTATGGCGGTTTGGTATTCGGCAGTGGGACAAATAACTTATCCTATTGTAGATACTGGAGTGACTGAATTTTATAGTAATAACAATGTGATATCCGCTCCGCAAAGTGGCGACGAGTTTTACGGTCAAGATGCAAATTATCCAGAGAACCAGCCGTCGTATACAGATAATGGCGATGGCACCATTACCGATAATGTTACAGGTTTAATGTGGGAGAAAGATATGGGCGAAAAAATGTCTTTTGAAGCGTCTTTTGCAAAAGCCCAAAACTCTAATTTAGGTGGACATTCAGACTGGCGAGTGCCAACAATTAAAGAGTTATATTCTCTAATCTTATTTACTGGTCAGGTAAAAGGCGCGAAGTCTGGCAAGTTATTTATAGATACGCATTATTTCAATCAACCTTTAGGAAACACCAATATTGGAGAACGCGAAATAGATGCGCAAACGTGGTCGTCTACAGCATATGTAGGTCTGACTATGAATGGCGACAAAACCATTTTCGGAGTTAATTTTGTGGATGGCCGTATAAAAGGCTATCCGAAATTTAATAAACGAAAAAATAGTGAGAATACCATGTATTTTAGAATGGTTAGAGGAAACACGGATTATGGAAAAAACAACTTTATAGATAATGGCGATGGTACAGTGAGTGATTATGCTACAGGCTTAATGTGGCAAAAATCAGATGATGGTAAAGGTCGTGATTGGGAAGCGTCTTTAGCGTATTCAGAACATTTAGAACTTGCTGGTCATACCGATTGGCGTTTGCCAAATGCCAAAGAATTACAAAGTATAGTAGATTATTCTAGGTCGCCACAAACCACTAATTCTCCGGCTATAAATCCTATATTTTCGACTTCAGAAATTAATGACCCCGAAGGGAACTCTGGGCAATATCCATTCTTTTGGACCAGTACCACGCATTTAGATGGTGTAAATCCAACTTCTAGTGCTGTGTATATTGCCTTTGGCGCAGGACAAGGGAAAATGAGAAATCAGCTTATGGATGTGCACGGTGCAGGATGCCAAAGAAGTGACCCTAAAAGTGGTAGTAAAAATAAATATCCAACGTATTTCGGACCTCAAGGCGATGTGCGTTATGTATACAATTATGTACGAAGCGTACGGACCATCGAGATGTAACTCTATTGACTCTTACTTAAGAAAAAACGGATTAATTCAAAGCATTTTTCATTGATTCAAAGCACGATTCTATAGATAGCGTTTTCATTAAACTTGGGTATTTAAGACCTTTAATTTATCAATACCAAAAAACAAAATAACATGAATTTCAAATATTTAAAAACAACATTAAGTTTACTTGCTGTGTGCTCTATAATGTCTTGTGGAGACGATACTATCGATACTGCTGATAATGGCGAAGACGGCGGAGGAGAAATTGAATTTACAGGATTGAGTTACGAGATTGTAGATACGGGTGTATTAGATTTTTACGATAACGATGCTATAATTTCGGCACCAAGTGTTGGCGATGCTTTTTATGGACAAGATGCTACATATATCGGGAATCAGCCATCGTATACAGATAACGGCGATGGTACAGTAACCGATAATATTACGGGATTAATGTGGCAACAAAATATGGGCGATAAAATGTCGTACGCCGATGCTTTTGCATTAGTTGAAACGTTTAATTTAGGAGGTTATTCAGATTGGAGAATTCCTACAATTAAAGAATTGTATTCGCTATCTAATTTTACTGGTCGTTGTTTCGGAGATGATGCTGTTGATATGTTTATCGATGTCGAATATTTCGACCAGCCTATAGGTGACGAATCTATTGGTGAACGAGAAATTGACGGACAAACATGGTCAATCACAGAATATGTTGGACGCGTAATGAATGGAGATGAAGCTGTTTTTGGGTATAACTTTGTCGACGGACGATTGAAAGGCTATCCTAAATACAGCCCAGCTACTGGAGCACCAAATACCATGTACTTTAGAATGGTAAGAGGAAATACAGCTTATGGAGAAAACAATTTTACATATAATGGTGACGGAACAATTACAGACCACGCTACAGGATTAATGTGGCAACAAGCCGATAATGGTGAAAACTACGACTGGGAACATGCCTTAGCGTATGCAGAATCATTAACGCTTGGAGGTCACAGCGACTGGAGAATGCCAAATGCCAAAGAACTACAAAGTATAGTAGATTATACACGTTCGCCACAAACCACAAACTCTCCTGCGATAGACCCCTTATTTACCTGCACATCAATTTTAGATTATAACGGTAATCCTGGGCAATACGGTTACTATTGGTCAAGTTCTCCTTTGCAAGACGGACCAACGCCTTATACCGATGCGGTCTATTTTTGTTTCGGGGAAGCCGAAGGCTTAATGAACGGTCAGTTATTAGATGTACATGGAGCAGGAGCACAGCGTAACGACCCTAAAGCGGGGAGTACAGATAATTTTCCCGATACCTTTGGTCCGCAAGGCGATATTCGAAAGGTGTATAATTTTATAAGATGTGTGAGAGACGCGAATTAATAGGATGTCAAAACTTGATTTAGTTCAAGAGAATGTTAGTGAGTGATTCAGGAATATATTAACATCAACAGTACTTAATAATAAAACATTTTAAAAATGATACCCATGAAAATCAACTGCTTTAATATATCATTACTACTTGTATTGCTGTTTTCAGTGAGTGCCTGCGAATCGGATGAGGTAGGACCTACAGAAACGGAAACTGATACGGAATCATCATCGAGCATAACAGACGGTTATGTGTTGTATTCTTATATTGGAGACAGTACAACGCATCTTATCGATTCTTTGGGAGTAGATGTTAAAACATGGTCGTCGGCCTACACATCTTCAGGAGGTAGTTATTTGTCGGAAAACAATACTTTATTACATATGGCTAAATCCCCACTTGTAAATAATAGTTCATTCGCTACAGGTGGTTTAGTTGCTGGAAGAATTGAAGAATTAGACGACGACAGTCAAGTGATTTGGTCTATTGAAAAAACTAGCAACGATGCAACGTTTCATCATGACTTTAAACAAATAGATGATACCACTATCATTGCATTAACTTGGCAACTTCGCGAATATAATGAGTCTGATTATTGGAACGAAGTAGTGGTTATAATTGATAAAACGGATAACGCTATACTTTGGGAATGGAGTGCAATGGACGATGGAAACATTGTTCCTAATAACACCAACAAAGCAGACTATTTACATTTTAATTCGGTTGACTATCAAGACGGGAACATTCTTATAAGTTCAAGAGGTCAGAATACACTGTATATTGTTAATAAAGACAATAAAAGCATTACGCAAACTATTACGGCTTCTGGGGCTTTATCGGGACAGCATGATGCGACCTTTTTAGATAATGGAAACCTACTTGTTTTTAATAATGAAGCCGGTACCAATACATCTGCGGTTTTAGAAATCACGCTGTCTGATGAAGTGGTTTGGTCGTATTCAAATACCTTTTATTCCGACCATATATCAGGAGCACAACGATTAGCGTCTGGGCATACCTTAATCTGTTCTGGAGTAGAAGGACGTTTTATAGAGGTTACAGATGCCGACGATGAGGTTTGGGATTTTACGCCAGAAACTACAAATAAAAAGTCTGAAATTTTCAAAGTGCGGAAATATGCTAACTATTAAAAAAGAACTCACGTTCTGTTAAAATAAATCAATCTATTTAATACGCCTTTACGTTATAACTATTATCGGTTATCAACCCTTTTTTTATTAGCTTTTTATATATTTAAACGCTCTCAGTCCACAATAGAAAAAGTGAAAATAAGATTAAGTTGTTAACCAATAGTTGAGATGTAAAGGCGTATTTATCATGGAAGTAGTTTTTGAGAACATAGTAAAGAAGTGGTATGAAAAAGATCATCAAGAACATGCGTATAACGAAAAACAGCTTGTAAATGTCTTGTACAAGCATAATTTTGATGTAGAACTTGTTGAAAACGCATTAGAAGAATACAGTATCTATTTCGATCGGGTAAGACGGTATTTATTCCTTCCAAAATGGGATAAAATCTTAAGAGATTTTCCGTCATGGTTTGGTTTAGTAAATGATAATACGCAAGACGTTTTAAAAGCTTTTACCGATGAAGAATATGCTTTAGAAGACGATCAAGCAAAATCATGGATTATTGCTAAAGTTACTAAAAGTATTCCCAATTCGAGTTTCGGATTTTTATATGAAGCCCGAATATCGTTACCAGATGCAGTGGCTTCGCCTAGTCAAGAAGGTGTACCTATCAATCTGTGGTGGAAAGAGGTTTCGGAGTCTCATAATATCCAAGGGATCTTTTTAGCGTATTACAGAAAATCGTCTTCAATGATTTTTAGGGTTTCTTATGAATTATCTGCAGAACACCTAAATACATTATTCCAATTTAAGCCTAAGCCAATAAATTTTTTAAAAGATATTAAAAGACGATTTTATAGTGCACATTCAGATCAATCAAGCTTAACCAATCAGCTGTTTTATAAGACAGATTTTCTACGCCGTAATGCACATGAGATTGATAATGATTTTATGGGATTAAATACATCTAAAAAAGAGGCTCTAGATCGCGTGTTTTCTCAAAATGTGACCTTTATTTGGGGACCGGCAGGTACAGGTAAAACGTATACCTTATCGAAAATAATTACTAAAGCATGTTGTTTAGGTCTTCGAGTGCTTGCCGTTGGAATTTCTAATGTATCCATAGATATTCTTGGTCAGGAGATTATAAAAGAATTCGATTCATATAATGATACGTCTAAAACCTTAATTAATAGCAGAAAATTACTGAGATTCGGATATCCTGTTTTGCCGGAAATAGTTCAGGATAACCGGTTGTATCCGGATAAGGATTTAGTTGATAATTTACGTAAAAACTATGGTGAGGTGCTTAAGCTATTAAGAGCACAAAAGAATCAAGATTTAGAAGAAAAAGCATTACTTAGAAATAGACAGGTACTTTTAAAAAAGGAGATTAAACAAATTAATCAGAAACGTATTGGGCAGTCGCAATTGGTGTTTACAACTGCTGCACAGTGTTTTATTGGTGACCATTTTGAAAACGAACAATTTGATCTTGTGGTTGTCGATGAGGTTGGAATGATGCCTTTAGTACAGACCTTAAGCATGGCAAGTTTTACAAAAGATAAATTTGTTGTTGCAGGCGATTTTAAACAACTCGGCCCCATAAGTATTGGTAAAACAGAGGCTGTTAATAATTGGTTTAATACAGATATTTTCGACTATTTTAAGAATGAAACACATTACGAAGATACAATTCAAGTCATGTTAACCGAACAAAGACGTATGCATCCCGAGATTTGTGAACTGATAAATGATCGCTTTTATAATGGGAAATTAACCACACATTATACTCCGGAGTTCGAGCATTTAAAATTTAATAATGAAACATTACAGGCTCCATATTATTTTATACCTGTCCATCCTAAGCAAGGTTCGGTAGTAAAGTCTACTGCGGGTATGTCGCGAGTAAATGCCAAGACAGGGCAAGTAATAATCCAACTAATTACTCAAATAGTTAGTGCAAATAGCAATATTAATGTGGGGGTTATTACACCTTACAATGGACAAGTTACTTATATAAAACGGCTATTAATAGATTTGCTAACGGAGGAGCAATTAGATCGGGTTAAAATAGGAACTATTCATTCTTTTCAAGGATCAGGCTTCGATATGATTATTTATGATATAGTAGATAATAGCGACAAAAATATTGGGCGACTTTATAAAGGGGTTCAAGGCGAACGTCTATTAAATGTAGCCTTATCTCGAGCCAAACATAAATTAATTATTGTAGGAGACCCCAAAGTATTTTCCATGACCGACGAACTTCAAGAAGTATCTAAAAAATTAAGATCATTTATGGTCGAGTTAAGATTGTCTCAATATAAACTAGAATTTTAAATTGTTAGATTTCTTTTTTGGTTGGAGTAATATTCCTCTTATTCATATTTATTGCTTTTTTTCAGAACTAATCATCTTGCATTTGGAAGATGAAGACATTGGCTAAATATTAATTGTAACACTTTCAAATTAAAAGGGTAAGACAATTTCTTTGCACTTTATTTTAAAATTCCATAAGGAATCGGGTGGTAGTCCGACCAAAACCTAAAATAAACCAAAACTGGCACGAGTTCTAATTCGTTTAGCTAATCAGGATCATTAATTTTGAAAGTAGCGATTGGATTAATCTGGAATAGTAAAATTTAATACAGAATCAGTAGCGTTACAAAAATAATGGATTGCGTTAACGCACGTTTAATAATGCTATAATTTTGCTTCAGTTAAATTTTTATAACTTTAGGTTGTTGTAAATAACCTGATAAGTTTTGGTATTACAGTCTTTAACCAAGTAAAAAAATGTATTAGTAGATATGAGTGTATTGATGAATTATAGACAAGTTAGAGAACAAACACTCAAATTTTGCAATCATTTACATATAGAAGATTATACCATTCAGGTTGTACAATTTGCGAGTCCACCAAAATGGCATTTAGCGCATACTACTTGGTTTTTTGAAACTTTTATTTTAAAAGCGTATTGCGATAATTACACCGAATTTAATTCTCATTTTAACTTCCTTTTTAATAGTTATTATAACAATGCAGGCGATAGAGTTTTACAGTCTAACCGTGGTAATATGTCTCGGCCTAGTACCAACGAAATTCTAGAATACAGAACATATGTAGACACTAAAATGTATGAGTTACTAGTTGATGTTTCAGACAAAAAACTGATAGAATTAGTAACACTTGGATTAAATCATGAACAGCAACATCAGGAATTACTCATTACCGATGTAAAATATATGCTAGGTCATAATCCCATTTTTCCAGTATTTAATAGCGAATACCATTTAATTAAAGACCATAATAAATATACAGATAGTATACAGATTAGCGCTGGAGTATACGAAATTGGGTATCAAGGTACCGAATTTTGTTACGATAACGAGTTAGGTGTTCACAAGGTTTATATTAACGATTTTGAAATTCAGAACCGTTTAATTACTAATGGTGAGTATATGGAATTTATGGAATCTGGTGCATATTCCGACTTTAATTTGTGGTTAGACGAAGGCTGGACTTGGGTTAATACCCATAAAATTAATGCTCCGATGTATTGGCATTTAATTGAAGAAGAATGGCATTATTACACCCTTTCGGGTTTACAAAAAGTAGATAAAAATGCGATTTTAAGTCATATTAATTATTACGAAGCCCAGGCATTTGCCGAATGGAAAGGTATGCGTTTACCCACAGAATTTGAATGGGAAGTCGCGTCTAAAGCCTTGAACTGGGGAACACGATGGGAGTGGACCAATAGTGCATATTTACCGTATCCTAATTTTCAAAAGGAAAATGGTGCACTTGGTGAGTATAACGGAAAATTTATGAGTAATAAAATGGTACTTAGAGGTGCCTCCGTTGCCACATCGCCGAACCATAGCCGCGATACTTATCGTAATTTTTTTAACCCTACCGAAAGATGGCAATTTACGGGAATAAGATTAGCAAAATAGATGATAGAAATAGTTAAAAGTAATCGCGTAGAGAAGAAGAACTTAAACTGCAAGGATTTAGACCAATTTAAGTCGGATATCGAAAACGGACTACAAAGTAGTCCCAAGACCATTCCTTCTATGTATTTCTACGATAAAAAGGGAGATGCTCTGTTTCAAGATATCATGAATTTGCCAGAATATTATTTAACGCGTAGTGAGTTGGATATTTTTCAGAATAAAACAGACCAATTAATTAAAGCAATGAATTTGCAAGCAGATTCTTATTTTGAATTAATTGAGCTCGGTGCAGGAGACGGTTTAAAAACAAAGGAATTACTGAAGTGTTTAGACATAAATAATTTTAAATTCGATTACTTACCTATAGATATTTCTTCTAACGCATTAGACCTGTTAGAAAAAGACCTAAATGCTACGTTACCAAATGTATCGGTAAAGACAAAACAAGGGGACTATTTTAAAGTGTTGGATGCTTTAAAATTAAGCAAGAAGCCTAAAATTGTATTGTTTCTAGGATCTAATATTGGGAACATGACCGACGATATGGCTTCGGCATTTATTAGTAAATTAGGTGCGAATCTCTCGGCAGGAGATAAATTATTATTGGGAGTAGATTTAATAAAACCCCAAAATATTGTTTTACCAGCTTATAACGATAGTCAAGGAATAACGGCTGCTTTTAATATTAATTTGTTAGATAGAATTAATACCCAACTGGATGCAGATTTTAATTTAAATCAGTTTAAACACAGTCCTGAATACGACGAAGAAGAAGGTATTGCTAGCAGTTTTATTGAAAGTACCAAGCAACAAAGTGTCGAGATTAAAGCCATTGGTAAAACATTTCATTTTGAAAAAGGTGAAAAAATACAGACCGAGGTTTCAAGGAAATATAATGATGTACTTATATCTAAAATTATCTTGAATACAGATTTTAAGTTAGATACCAAAATTTTGGATAGCAAAGCTTATTTTGCTGATTATATACTTACTAGATATTAATTATGGTAAGCAATAATCTTGTTCTTTTAGGCCTTGGTAGCCGAACAACGACATATTATTTAGGTGAACTGAATGCGGTATATAACAAGAAAAATGGTGACTATAGTACCTGCCCGTTACTGGTCTATAATGTAGATTTTAATGATGTAAATTCGTTATTACCAAATACTTCAGAAACATTAGATGGTTTGGTGCAAGGGTATTTAAAAGACATTATATCATTTAAGGCTGATGCTATAATTATTCCTAATATTACGCTTCATGAAACGGTAGATCGATTGCATATGGATTCCGAAATTCTTCATCCACTTCATTTAACTGTCAATAAATTAAAACAGCATAACTGTGATAAAATTGTATTGTTTGGCTCACTGTATTCTATGACAGCAGATTATATTAGATCGTATTTTAAAGCCAATATTATTGAAGTTGTTCTGCCTTCGGAAAATGATATGGCCTTTATAGATACTGTAAGAAAGGAGGTTTATAATGGAACAGAAACGTCTAATCTTGTCAAGCAATTTCATGAATGTATAGCGCGTTACGCCGCGATCCATCCTGTGGTTTTAGGGTGTACCGAATTATCTGTATTGAATCCTAAATATACTGCAAATATTATAGATATGGCGCAATTACAAATAGATAGTGCTATCGATAGATTGAGTTAGATTGCTTTCAAATTAAGCCGAATTAGCAATTAAAGAACATCATACTAAAATGTATTAACGCATTTTCATAGCAATATTTCTTGAACTAATCTGCTTCATAGCTTTCGTTAAGTATAATATCTAAATCAGCTGTTCGTGCAGCTAAATTAGGAAGTTGAGGAAGTGGTGCACTTGGCACAGGTTCGTACCAAAATGTAGCTGTGGACCAATCGTCTTGTCTTTCATAATAACAGCATCCAATTTGCTGAATTGCAATTCTCATTTCTTTTTTCCAATAAATAGGATCAGGTATATGCCAGCGATACATCGATATATAGCTAGGTTGCATTTGCACAATGTTGTTATTCTTTTTATTTCTATTTAGAGACATGGCTTCAACTAAGGTATCGGCTTTAACTACTAAATTAGCCCCATGGTACTTGTAAGTTGTATTTTGTACACCATAAGATAAACCTACCCAGTCTTCTGCCCCGGTGCCACAGAGTGTAGGGAATTCGGTATCACCATCCATATAAAATTTAATTTCTCCTTCGCCCCACCAGTCCGGATGTAAGGTTCTTATGCCTAAGACAGCTCCTACAAATCGCCCCTTTCCTGTTCTTTTGGGTAAAATTTCAAAATCTTCTTTTAATGTGGTGGCATTTTCGCGTCTAAAAAGTGTGTGAAGTCTTCCAACGTCTTCGCTATGATTGTCGTTTGCTGTATAATCTATTTGATAATACACATTTAGATTCGTGTCAGATTCGTTTGTTAATGTTATTTTGGCTCCTTTTAAAAACGGCATAGGTAACCAAAAATTCATAGCTCCTTTTTCGCCTATGGAGTGGACGGCAGATTCATATGGGGTCAGTTTGGATTGCGCTAATCCCATAAAATCTCCAATCGGACATTCTATACTAGGGTGTTCCTGTCCGTCCCAATATGCCCGAATAATGGTACTTCGTAATTTTTTATTGCGTTCTTGTGGTTTTTCTTTTATCCAATTCATATGAATAAAATCACCCGCCATCCATATGTGTCGGATGGTACCAGAATCTTTAATATCGCATAACACCACCTCCTCGTTAGGTTTGAGAATTCTATTTGGAGACCCTTTGCGTCCTACGCCTAGATTACTAGCAGACATGCCAGATTTACCTGGTTCACCTGTGGGGTTTTCGAACGATATGGCTCGTGGCACAATATCTGTATTGAGATCATATAGGCTTAGTTGTTCAAAATTATTATTAGGTTGTTCTGTTTTTTTTGCTTCTGTACAACTATATAAAACCATTGCGAAGGCGAGAAACAAGAATCTTTTCATAATTAATGTGCTTTTAAACTGTAGTATATTGACTGCCTGTTTACTAAACTATTTGTTTTTTTTAATAGTGATGTGTCAAATTAAATTTATTTTGAAATTTTGCAGGTATACTATCTTAAAGTGATAACATAGTATAATTCAATATTGAATCATCAGGAAGTAGGGGAGTAAATAAAATCTAAATGTAATAACGGAGGATAATGCATTCATTTTACTTTAAAGTTGAATGTATATTAAAAGTTACATCTTCGTGTTTCTATCTAATAAATATTCAATTAAGATTTACTATCATTAGACACAATGGCTAGTCACAATAGGGTATTCATCTAATACCTTCCATTTTCCTCCATTTATTTGTTCTATTAAACTGATTTTATTGAAAAACAATTCAGTGGGTAGATCTTGTTTTTTAATCTCTAAAAAAATAGATTCGGTACAAGCCGAATTTCTAGGGTGCATTAGTGTGACGTGAGGATGTTGTTCATGTATTAAATGTGTTCCTAAAATGCATTCTCTTAATGCCTTAAATTCTGTGTTTTTATTGTTTGCAGGTAAAAAAACACCGCGTCCATTTGCAAATCGTTCTGGTCCGTTTAATGCAATGCGGAGTGGTTTTTCTAGATTTATTGTGGAAATGCGCTCAATTAGTTTGGCAATGGAATCTATTTCGTCTTCGCGAAAAAGGGTAATATGGCAAGGAATTAAATGGTATTGTTCGGGATTATAGGTCGCTCTGATTTTTTCAATATTCTCACTCGATTCTTCAATAAATAAAGTGAATTGCTGTCTAAGGTTTTGCATTGTTTATTAAATGTAGAATGGTAGATATTTACAAGTTATGTGCGATTTATAAAGGCGTATTTCTAATAGTAATATCAGTATTATAAGGCGATACACTTATAAAAAGGATACATTAATGAGTTAAGGTGTGCTTATTTTGATTTACTCAGATACATAAAAAGTCTATGAGTATTGCTGTTTTTGCCGTATATTAATCAGACTGATTATAATTTAATTTATCGGACGTCATCGTTAATCTCAATCCAATATCCATCTGGGTCTTGAAAGTAAACTTGTCTAATCCCATCTTTTCGTATGTAATCTTTGTTTGGGGTATCTCGCCAATCCGAGTATTCGATATTTAATGCATTTAACTCTTTTACAAAAGAATTCATATCGGATGTGGTTAAAGCAAAATGTACTGCTTTATTTGTTTTTATTTCAGAATCTGGACGTGGAATAAGGTGAAGCTGTCTCCCTTCATTAAGAGATAACCACCTCGTTTTGGAGTCTGAAGCCGTATTCTTAATTTCATCGAGTTGAAGTACCTGTTGATAAAATGCAATAGATACATTGACGTCTTTTACTGAAAGTGCAATATGGTTGAATGAGAAGGTTAGCATTTAATCGATATTCAGTTTATAGGATTACTAAGTTATAAAATTAATTGGCAATTGAAGGTATGGCTTATTTTTTTCACACCCTTCAAGGGCTTTCTATAAGGTTGGTAGAGTATATTAAGGACTGAATTATATTTATTTTAGTAGCTGTTTTTATTATTCGTAAAACTCTTTTAGAATTATATTTTTGCCTTCTGTTAATTTCTTTAATTCGCTTAAAATATAATAGCGATGCATAAACCCGCAGAGTATCACAATTTTTTTGCCCGGATTTTGTTCCGAAATTTTCATAATATTTTTAGCCATTGTTTGATTTCTTAAATCCCAAAAATCGCCAGCCAGCTGATAACCATCTCGAAAACTTATTTTTTCGCCATTTGGTTTGGTATGAAAACGCGTCCCAAATTCATTTCTATTATTCGTTATTTTTGTCAGCTTTTTATATTGATAATTTTGCCTCTCTGCACAAATGCTATCTGTAGACGAATTATTAAAGTTCTCGGGCGCTTGAGAAGCTAATTCTACCAAGGGGTCTAACAGCGCTTTATATGTATTATAAATTTCGGATTCTGTGGGAGATAATAAGCCAGCTTTGTCTAAACTATCTATAAGTTTTGTGGTTAATCCATCAGTGGGGCGCGAGCCAATATTTAATCTATATTCATTTCTACCTTCAAACTCATATGGTCTTAACATAGTTGTTGGGTATTTATTAATATATTTTTCTGAAGCCATACGTTCATTACTATTAGAAACATTTTTGTGTCTAAAATCTGAAGTGAAAAAAGTAGAGTCTAATTCTTCTAAAATTAAATCAGGTTGGACATCTTCTAATATGTTGAATAGAATTTCGGAGTTAAAATTAGTTTCTGGTTTATGAAGTGTTCCAATAACAATTAGTTCAGTTTGTTTTGTTGTTTCACATGATAAAACTGTGACAAAAATCAGTAATATTAATAAGGTTTTATGCATCTTTTAATGGTGTCAATTGCGTGTTTAAACAAAAGATATGGATTTATGTGGAACTATTTTTCAAAGAAATATTTAAAATGTATGATAGAACAATGGTCTAATTTTTAACCTATTGATTAAAAATAAAATGAATTTCAGGTCACAAAAGTCAATTCAATGGGGTTTTATAGGAACTAAAGATAGCTATTATGATGTGTGCATGTATAATTTAATTATGTTTTATTTAGACTCTAATTGCGTGCTTTTTACTAAATAGGATTCGTATAATGTCACTTTTTACGTAATAAAAATTTGCTATTATAACTGAAAAAATTACATTTGCATTATATATGCATAACAAAGCATGTGTTTTAAATTTTGACTTAATTAGAATCGTAATGAAGCCCAACCTACAAAACAGTTTAAATATTTTTAAGGCGTTATCGGAAGTGACACGGCTTAAAATTATTTGGTTATTAATTAATATGGATTCTAGAATCTGTGTTTCAGAAATAATTGAAGTTTTAAACGAACCGCAATACAACGTATCTCGTCATTTAAGAATACTAAAAAAAGCGGATATAATCGACGAGAGTAAAGAAGGGAAATGGGTCTATTATTTCATTAAATCTACAGACAGTGAGTTTATGCTTCACATTAAAAATGCGGTAAGTACAATCTCTGAAAAAGACATGACTATTGAAATAGAACGTTGTAAACAACGACTTCTTGAACGTGACTATTAACTAATAATCTACATTAAAAAACCAATGTGTATTGGTTTTTTTAAAACCTAATATATGCGAAATATCACATATGTTAATATCTAATCATTAATTATAATTTATTTTAAAATGTCAGAAAATTTAAATATTGCACTAGACGAGTTTATTCATGTAAGTGTTGCATTGTTCTTTATTATTGCCTTTGTATCTGTTTTAACAGGCTTTATACGGGCGTATATTCCACAAGATAAATTACAAAAACGATTAAGTAAAACGGGTAAGTATAGTGGTGTAATGGGAGCTATTCTTGGCATTCCTACACCTTTTTGTAGTGCATCTATGGTACCTGTTTCTATGGGAATGCTTGAAATGGGAGCGCCATTATCCATGGTATTTTCATTTTTGTTATCGGCGCCTTTAGCCAATTTTGTGGTCGTTGCATTTATTTTTGCTGTATTTGGACTTAAAGTCGCGGTGGTGTATTTTATTATCGTTTTTGTTGGTGCAGTGGTTTTTGGAACTATTGTCGGTAAAACGTCATTGGTAAATCAAGTGAAAATTATGGGAACTAAACCTAAAGTTAATCCTTGTACTGCGGAACCGGCAAGCACACAGAATTGTTCGGGGACAGTTCAAGAAAATTGTGAGGACCCGGTTATTTTAATTTCCGATTGTTCGGCTATTCCAGTTTCTAAGACATCATGTACTGCACAAGCTGAAAATTTAAGTTGTGAATCAAATTCAAAGTCTACATTTCCTAAAGTAAAAAATGAAAAGGTAAGGGGGGCACTAGATTTTGCTTGGTCACTCTTTAAGCGTATTATGCCTTATGTGTTAATTGGTGCTGTAATTAGTGCAATATCTGTGGTTTTTGTGCCTGATGCCTTTGTAGAAAAGTACTTAGGAAACGATAATCCGTTAGCCATATTTTTAGCTGCAGGAATTGGAGTGCCTTTATACCTTAGAATTGAAATGGCAATTCCGTTATTAAGTGTACTCATAGGAAAAGGAATGAGTATGGGGGCGGCTATGGCTTTACTAATTGGTGGAACGGGGGCGAGTTTACCGGAGATTGCTATAGTATCTTCCATGTTAAAACCTAAAGCAGTTGTTGCTTTTGTGGGCTCTATTCTGGCTATCGCCGTTATTGGTGGATTTATATTCTATTATTTATTTTAAACGCATATTTTATAAAGTATAGGGCATTTTTCTTTAATGAAACAGTCTCGGGCTAAATGAATTTCAGGTTTAGTCTAAGGCTGTTTAATAGATTTTCTCTTGTGTTATTGTACATTTCTTATTATAATTACAAATGCAAAATTCAGTTCAACGTTTCTTTTTTATCGTCTTGTTTCTTACGCAAGCACATATAACCTACTCACAAAAGATTAAACCTACAACGGGACCTGTTTTCGATTCGGTTGGTGCCGTATTTACGGTAAACGATTTAGATTTTGTACCGGACGCTTCTCAGGAGCTAAAAGCCATTTTCGATATCGATAATAAACAAGCAGATGCGAGTATACCCAATAGAGTTATTTCTAGTATGCACCGTTATTATAATATGCATGTAAGAGCAGGTATTCCACAAGATCAGATTCATCTTGCTCTTGTTTTGCATGGTGGTGCTGTTAAAGATGCATTAGCGTCGGCAGTATATAAAGAGAAATACAATGTAGATAATCCGAATGTAGATTTAATAAAGTCGCTTTCTGCTATTGGTGTCGATGTGTTTCTGTGTGGTCAATCTATGACGTCTGGCGGGTATAATAAAGCAGATTTATTACCAGAAGTAAAAGTGGGTTTGTCCGCGATGAGTGTCCTTACCGTATACCAAATGAATAATTATGCGTTAATTAAATTCTAATACATCATACCTTATTTTATCGCTTGTGTCCGAGCTAGTCCATTGAATAATTTGAATTGATTTATTATATGCTGTTGAAAAATTCTAAAGCTCGGATTTCAGCATAAGATTGTGATGAATGTTTTAAAGGAAAGGCACAATGACCACCATATTTAGGCATTTCTAAATAGACATAATCGCTATTTTTAGCTTGTGATATCGGGTAGCAGCGATCGCCTAAAAACGGATCGTCTAAAGCATTAAATATAAGTACGGGTGTCGAAATATTTTGTAATACAAATTCTGGTGAGACACGCTCGTAATAATCGTCTTTATCGATAAATCCGTGCATTGGCGCTGTGAAATAATCGTCTATTTCGTCGAAACTATGTAAAACGTTTATCTTATCAATATTCGCTAATTCTGGAAATTGTATTACTTTTTGCTTCAGCTTTTTTATTATTTCCTTTTTGAAATTATTTAAATACACTTTATTAAAACCCATTTTCAACGTCTCAGAGCAGGTTTTTATATGAGTAGGAGCAGACACGGCGACAGTGGCGGTTATTCGTGGATCTGTTTTGCCTTGACCTAAATAATTTAAAACTTGTGCACCACCCATAGAATATCCAATAAGGTAAACCGACTTCATTCCCTGACTAAAAGCAAATTGTACTACGGCCTCCAAGTCATCTACAGAACCATGATGATACATTTTTGGTAACCGGTTCATTCGTCCGCCACAGGTCCTGTTATTCCATGCAAATACCGAAAAATCTTGTGCAGCAAAATAATTTGCACAGCTATTATTATACGTTCTTCTAGAGTCGCCTTCTAAACCATGACATAAAATTACAGCTTTGTCTTGTCCCTTAATAACAAAATCGATATTCAGAAAATCGCCATCACTTAATTCTAAAGTTTCGGTAGCATATTTTGGTGGTGAAACCTGCTTTATTTTAGCGGCATAAATAGTAGAAAAATGGGGGTTTCTGTGAATTAATGACGGTGTGTTATATTTGGAGTTTTCAATGATGGGCATTTCAGTGGATACTATTTAATGGTGAAAATTTATAACGAGCTAAACGTGGTAATCGGTTTAAAATTGAAGCGGGTATTATTTATTTCCCGAATAATTCGTCTAGAACAGTGTTGCGGTATTTAAAAATTTCTTCGAGTTTACTTTTAATCATAATACTATTGGCAATAGTCCCAAGTAAGCCAAATGGTGGCTGATAGGTTACAATATCTTTCATTAAAGTGCCTCCTGCAGTTTCTTCTAAAAAATGCTGATGATGCCATAATTTATAAGGTCCCACCCGTTGTTCGTCTACAAAATATTGTTTGTGTTTGACGTGTGTAATCTCTGTAACCCACGTGGTTTTTATACCCAAAACAGGGGAGACTTTGTAGTTAATTATCATCCCTTCGTACATAGCGTCCGGTAAATTTTTAGTAGTAATATCGAATCCCATATAATCCGGTGTAATGGTTTTTAGATTCTTAGGATTCGAGATAAATTCCCATAAAACATCTACAGGTTGATTAAAAAATTGCTCGCGTTGAAATTGATAAACTCCCATTGGTTCGATTTTGTGTTAGTTCTGTGACGTATACAATATACCATTATGAAACGGATATAAAGATAAAAGAATAGCTGAAAATTAATTAATCTCCAGCTATTCTCGTGATGTTTTAACACCGATTTAAGTGTTCTAATTAGAATGTTATTTAGTCGGGATTTTATAGCGCACACCCAAATAAAATTCTCTTCCCCGGGTTGGACCCCAAACTGAACTGGTGTCAAAATATTCGCCAAACGGATCTTGCCAACTTAAAATGGGCTGTTCTTGTCTAAAATCGAAAATATTCTCGCAACCAGTGTACAATTCGACACGGTTTAAATTATAGGTAAATTGTGCATTTAATATAGCGTAATTTTCAGAGAAATCTGGTCGTCTATACACTTCAGGATTACTTTGGGTATCTGGTAAACGTTGCTCCCCGTACCAATGAAAATTTACATCCATTCTATATGTATTAGATATAGGCTTATACCCTAAATTGGTCACGACCTTATGCTTCGGATTAAAAGGGAGTAATTCTTTTTCGCCATCTATTTCACGATAAACATCTAAATAACTGTAGCCTGTTTTAAATTCGAATTGCTCGTATATATTTAGCGATACTTCCGCCTGAAATACATTACTCACACTCTTCCCTCTAAAATTTTCTATGATAGCTTTTGTCGGATCGGTATCATAATCAGGGAAAATCTGATTTTTAAAATTGGTATGATAAAAATCCGCACTAAAGAATCCATTGAAGTTATTGGTTTCAAATTTTTGGGTGATATTTATTCCTGTATTTAATGCTTGTTCAGGTTCTAAAGCTTCTTTAAAAACAATATCTCTGGAACTTACTAATAAACCAATGTTTTCACTAAATAAATTTACCGTACGCCAACCAGTACCAACATTGGCACGGATAATAGTTTTCGGCGTCATGTCGTATTTTAGGAGTGTACGTGGCGTTACTTTGGTTCCAAATTCATTATGATTATCGACACGAATACCGGCAATCCACGTTAATTTATCATCTAATAATGTCATGGTGTTTTCAGCAAAAGCACCAATTATATTTTCATTTCTAAAATAATCACCATCATAAGTTCGGTTTAAAGCATTATAGGTAAAGGCAACATCCTCATCAATATCTAAATGTTTAAAACTTATTCCCGATTTTAAGGTATGTGCGCCATAGTTAAATTCATGTTGCAGATTTGCAAAAACATTTGTTTGCTCGGCGTCATATTTTACTGTTCCAAAATAAGAATTCTGATTTTGGTAAAAACTAGAGGCGTACAATACAAAATTATGTTGATCGTTCATTCTATAGCCCGTTTTAGTCCACACTTCCGGCTGATTAAAATTCACGGTTTGTCCGTAAATATCATGACTTCCCTTGTCGGTATCTGCATTAAAATTAGTTTGGCCACCAATACGCTGTTCGTTTACAAAGCGTAAACCAAGCTCACTATTCCAACCCCAATGTGCTTCGTTACCATATTTTAAAGTATTAAAAACCATATAGCGGGTAAGTTTAGGTAAGTCTAAAAAGGTATCCTCATCTTTGTCGAATGCATTGGCGGGTTGCACAGTAGAAACTGCAGTAAGATTGCTCCATTTTCCTTTTTTAAACGCATAATTGGCATTAAAATGTTTTTCTGAAAAACTATTTATATAGGCGTTTAGCAGAAGCATATCGGTATGCGCTGGATCTTTGGTTTCCACATTTATCTGGCCACTAATACTTTCAAAGCCTTGCAATACACTATTTGCGCCTTTAGAGATATAAATATTATCGACTAAAGTTCCTGGAATACTACTAATACCGTAGGTGTAAGATAGACCTTGAATCATGGGAAAACCATTAATTAACACCTGATTATATACGCCTGAAAGCCCAAGTATACGAAGCTCTTTAGAATTTGTAATTACATTTGTAGTCTGCGCTTGCACGGTGGTTTGTGTTTCAAAACAACCTGCCAAATCGCAACAAGCGGCTTTTGCCAATTCGGTTTGTGTAAGCAACTCTGTTTTTATCGGACTTAAACTTGAGATAATAACACCTTCACGCTGACTCTTAATTACAACTTCGTCTAGAGATTCTGATGCTGCTAAAATGACATTAATTTCGGATTGATCGCTAATTTCTAGTACCTGAGAAACGTGTCCAACATAGCTCACAATAAGAGTTTTGTTTGAAATGTCTTTAGTGGTTAATTTATAGCGACCATTAATATCGGTGGTAATACCTATAGCTGTGTTTTTCCAATGTAAACTGGCACCAGCAAGTGGTTCGTTATTAGTGTTGGTGACTTTTCCTGAAATGTGTTGTGCCGACAAGACATAGGGGAATAGCAAACCAACAACGAATATGAATATTTTCATTGTTTGAATTTTAAAGTGAAACAAGCAAGGTGTAATTAATTTACACCTTGCCTACATGTAATTACTGTTTTACTTTATAAGGTCTGTCGTTTGGATCTTCGCAACCCGCTGTGTTTTGGATCGCTGTAAAAATATCTTGTTCGGATACTAATGCTGGATTAAATGCAATTTCGAACTGGGTTGTTGGTCCTGTTTTTCCAGGTACACAAGCATTTACACCTTCTAATTTTTGAACGTTGGCAGAGATTGTTTTTAAATCGCTAGAGCATGTTATCCCTTTTACTTTTGGAGAAATGGTTTTAGTCGATGCTGTGATTTCTGTTTTTTCTTCTGATGATTGTGCGAAAGTTACGGTTGTAGAAGCTAATGTAAATGTAATTGCTAATGCGAAAATATGTGATAATTTCATGTGTTCTGATATTTTGATTTGTTTAAAAAGATTTAGAAGCGCTAGTGCGATTCGATAACGGTACTATCTTATGAAACAAACTGTGGCGGTTGCCAAAAATCAGAAATAAATTGTGAAGCTAAATACGATTGATATCCGAAAAATTGTTCGGTTGAAATACTAACATAAGGCTCTAATGAAAAAGGATAATGAAAACTTACCAATAGGCAAGAGCAACACGCTTTAAACGGATTGCAATTGTCGGTTTTACCATTGTTCTCTTGATGCTCTGTGTTTTCAATATTCGAAACACTGGCAGAAGTAATTGAACAACATGGTTTCTGAACCTCAGAAGTTAGTAACAGCTCATCGTTCCCAGATTTAACCGAAAGCGATAAGACCATAATGGCTAATATGTATGCTAAGAATTTCATTGCTTCACAAATATATAAATTCTGAAGTTGAATTGGTAAGGTCTTAAACAAATGTTTTACTTTTATGGTAGACTAATATGATATGCTACAATACACTACCTTATGGATATATATGATGAAATTGAAAAACTTAAAAAAGAAAATAAGTCGTTAAAACAAACAAACATGATTCTAACCATTTTTGTAACTGCAACAGTGGTGATTATGATTTACAATAATTTTATAGCGTAGTCGTCCATACGCTTAATTACAAACAACTAAATTATTGAACACTAACGTTTTTGAGCATATGTGAATTTTTCAAACTTCTTAGGTAATTCGTTTGTAATTTCTAGCTTGTTAGACGTTACTGTTGGTTTAATCATAATTACTTTTGTCTGATTATCAATTTCAACGGTATGTTCACTTTTCATATTTACAAAATCAATATGAAGCAATTTAAACTGATACGCCTTTGGTTTAAAATTTAGAATAGCATATTCGCTTGGTCTAATTTGGCCTAATGGTATATTATCAATCCAAACGTTTAATCTCGCGGTATTATCCGCAGTGTGTAAGATGTTGGCACCATTGTAAATAAGAACGTCTCCATCGCCTAATTCATCGAGGTTTACATCTTCAATATCTGTTTTTACAAAGGTGTATTCCGAAGTAATAGGTTTTAATCCGCAAGCATTAAACAAAGGTATTGCTAGTATTAAAAATAGAAGTTTCAGCGTTTTCATAACAATATGGGAGTTTGGGCAAACATTTTATTTCTAATACAAACATATACAATTGTAGGTATAGTTTTTTGAGATATTATTGAAAATAAAAAAATCATTTTAGAAGGTTTAAAATCCTTTTAGAAATAGATGTAAGGAATTAGTTTGTAAAGCCACTAAACCCATTAATTTTGCACTAACACTTGAAAAAAAATAACATGAGAAACATTTTAACAATTGGTATGATTTCCGTTTTTACTTTGGCATCTTGTAAGAATGAAAAGAAAGACGTACAACACGAAGTAACTGAGAAAGAGGTTATGGAAACTACGCCTGAATTTACAAATAAAGGGCATGAGTTGGTTTATAATATGACTCAGAAAGTAGGGGATTACAACAAACTGATGAGTAAAAATGATGTTGTTTATACTTACACCTACCAAACTCCAGATGGTAAAACCGATGTGACTACAGAAAAGTATATGTTTAATGGGGAGTTATCTTACGGAAAGTATACCAAACACGAAAGATCACTGGCAGAATTAGAAGGTACTATTGAACAAGGTTACGACGGTAACGAATACTGGTTAAAACATGAAGGTAAAGTATTAACAGATTCCATGTATTTAAAGCGCGTTGCGTTTAATAGACCTACAAATTTTTATTGGTTTACAATGATGCCAAAATTAATGGATCCAGGCGTGATTTATGAGCACGTAAAAGAACAAACTGTTGCTGGCGTGGATTACGATGTTGTAAAAGTAACATTCGAGTCTCCCGACGGGAAGCCAAAAGATATTTACCAATTATACATTAATAAAGAGACTAGATTGGTAGATCAGTTTCTGTTTACTGTTATGGATTTTGGAAAATCGGATCCGTTATTAATGGAACTAGAATACGAAAATATCGATGGTATATTATTGCCTACAAAGCGTAGATACAAAGCATCTAATTGGGATGCAGAAGTAACCGATGGGCCATGGGTTTTAGTGAATTGGACAGACATTACATTTAATAACGGTTTAACTAAAGCCGATTTCACTAAATAGAAGTACCGTTAAAGCTTGCCATTTTAATCTTAAAATATAAACCTTATGAAAAAAGCAGTATTCTTTGATATGAACGAAACCTTATTAAATTTAAGTGTGCTTAAAACTGAATTTGATAAGCATTTCGATGACGTTTTCGTGCTTAAATATTGGTTTACAAAATTACTTCACAGTTCTACCGTAATGGGTACTATGGATACGTATAAGAATTTTGGAGAGTTGGCCGATGTAGCTTTAGAAAATTTGTTTTTCGAAACCAATACACATTTATCTTCCGAGGTAAAAACAGAAATTCTAGGAGCGTTTAAAAAGTTACCAGCTTATAATGATGTTATTCCCGCAGTAAAAAAACTTAGGGAACATAATATTCGGGTTATAGCAGTGTCTAATTCGTCTTTAGAGATGATAAAGGAACAATTAACAAATGCAGGTATTATTGAATATTTCGACTCGTATTATTCTGTAGACGATGTGAAGAAGTACAAACCTTTTAAGGATATCTATATCTCTGTAGCAGAGAAAGAAGGTTTACAGCTTAAAGATATTGTGATGGTTGCGACTCACGATTGGGATTTATTCGGAGCTAAAAAAGTAGGATTATCAACGGCTTATATTAAAAGGAAGAAAGAAATTTATCATCCGTTTTATTTGCAAGCAGATTTAAAATCTGATGATTTAAATGATTTGATGGAACAAATCATCACAATGAAATCAAATTAGAACTTTTTTAATACAATGATAAGTATAGAAGAACAGTGTTGTAAAACACTGTTCTTTTTTTGTTTAAAGCATCGATTTATTTAATGTCTCATATCTAGATGTATCCATTGAAGCAAAAAATTAAAAAGACTTTCCCAATCTATAAAACCCCACAGCAAGGGAATAACAAAGAATAAACTTACTACATAAACAGACCAGTTATTACCGTTCTTAGACCACCATTTAATAAGCTGATAAAGTAGAAAATAGTAAATAAATAAAATGCCAAAAAGTAATCCGAATAAGAGTACCAAGTCACCAAAGACTGCAGAGATAAGTATTAAAACCCCTAAACTATAAAGTATAACTTTAGTAAATTGTTTTAAAATGATCATTAAAAATATGACTGATTATGTTTAAATGTTTGTTTCTATTAAAAGAAAAACAATATGTTTTTATTCCGTTTTAACTTTCTCACCCCATTCGGTCCACGAACCATCATAGACCGCTTTTTTATTTTTTAATATGCCTTCGGAAGCCAAATACATAACACAAGCTGTTATGCCCGAACCACAACTAAAAACAATAGGTCGGTCTTCATCTTTGAGAGGTTTAAAAAGTTGTTTTAGATGGTCTTCACTTTCAAATTTTCCGTTGTTAAGTACCTTGGTATAGGGTATATTGATGGAATTATCAATTTGTCCGCTTCTAAGTCCTTCACGAGGTTCTTTAACGACGCCATTAAATCGGTCTTCAGAACGCACATCAACAACCAGTTCTTTTTTAGTGGTTAAGTTATTAAAGACGTCATCGAATCTTCTTACGATTTCAGGGTTTAAATTGGCTTTAAAATTTCCTTCTGAGTAATTGCTTTCAGTTTTTGTTTCTGTAGGAAATCCTTTAGAAATCCATTCTGGTAAGCCTCCATTTAAAACATACACTTCCTGATGTCCCATAGATTTAAATAACCACCAAACCCGCGGACTAGAATAAATACCGTTGGCATCGTAAACCACAATTGTACTATTCGCATTAATACCTAATGCTTGTGCTTCTTCTTCAAATTGAGAAGGAGAAGGATATGCTGTAGGAAACGGATCGCTTAAATCGCTAAACTTAAATTTAAGATCGAAATACCGCGCATTTTTAATCTGAATATTTTGAATGTCTAAAGGTTGTTTTAAAAGCTGATTCTTCAGCGTGCAATCTAAAATAATTACATTTTCAGTATTCAATTTATCATTCAACCAAGAGGCCGATACTATGGATGGATTCATATTTTGCATTAATTTATTTCTGAATAATGAGATTGTCTTGAGTTTAAATATATTAATAATTTAGTCTCTGGTGTATTTCGCTGCTTTTCCTTTGCTTGAGGCCTGTTCTATAAATTCACGAATATCGTCGTTTGCAGATATTAAATCATCTTTTCTAAGATACATCATGTGGCCACTTCTATAGCCTTTAAATGTAAAACGGTCTTTTAATTTACCACTAGGGTCTATTTGTCCCATAGTGTACTTAGCTGCAAAATATGTTGTTGCACCGTCGTAATATCCAGACTGAATAAGTACTTTTAAATATGGATTTTCGGCCATAGCTTGTCTTAAATCATCTCTTACATTATCATTTCTTTTGTCCCAAGGATGTACGTTTCCAAACATATTATATTTAATATCTGTTTTAAAATTTAAGTGTTCCCTGATGTAGTAGTTTATTGCGGGAGTAAAAGAATGCGACCAAGAACTAATTTCTGCATTGTAATCTGGAGAATTTCCTGATTCTGTTTTGTCAATTCCTAAATATCTAGAATCTAAACGGCCGATAGTCTGACCAGATTTATCACGTAATAAGGCTTTCCAAAAATAAGAGGTTGGGACATCTAAATTATATTGTATTACTTCCTTCTCTGTTAATCCAGAGAAATGGGCCACTTGTTTTGCAACCTCTTGTTTTTCTGTTTCAGAAATAAAACCGCCTTTTGCTATGGCTGGCATCAGGTTATTAATAGCATAACTTTCAACTTCTGGTAAAAGGTCTAATAAATCTTTTTGCTGTAATTCTGGAGGTAACATTTTGTGATACCACGCTGTAGCGGCATAATATGGCAAGTTTAATGCAGAATATACCGGTTGTCCAGTGCTATATAATTTATAATCTGCTGGCGATACCATAATCACACCATTTAAATACATCCATTGGCGAGATTGTAATTCGTTTGCTAAGCCCATAACTCGGGTTCCTCCATAGCTTTCTCCAATAAGATATTTAGGAGATTCCCAACGGTTTTTACGGGTTACAAAAGTATTTACCCATTCGGCTAAATATTTAATATCGGCATTTATACCAAAAAAGTTATCACGCTCAGGAAGTTTTCCTTCTTTATTTGCTACCATTCTGGAATATCCTGTATTTACAGGATTTACGTAAACTATATCTGCAATGTCTAAAATAGAATTAGGATTGTCTTTTACACCATAAGGTTGCACTGGATAGCCTTCATCATCCAGATTTAAAACTTTAGGACCAGTATAGGCAATATGCATCCATACCGATGCAGAACCCGGTCCGCCGTTAAAAGAAATAAGCAGTGGTCTGTTGGCCTTATCTTTAACATTAGTGCGCTCGTAATATGTATAATATAGGGTCGCCATAGGATCTCCTTTTTTATCCCAAACGGGTTGAGTTCCGGTAGTTGCTGTGTAGGTAATACTTTTATTTTTAATAGATGTTGTATGTGTCGTAACAACCATCGTATCAATTGGAATTTTACGAGATTGCGAAAAAGCACATAGTGTAAATAGCATTAAAATAAGGGCGTATACGTGTTTCATGAAAATTATTTTATTTGAAGTTGAATAATAATATAAGCTTATAAATATAATAAAATGGAGGTTAAAACCCTTCGAACACACCAAGTCCAAATAGGGCGAAATCGTATTTTACAGGGTCAGTTTTATCCAGTTTGCGTAAGGCTAAATCCAATTCATTTAGTGCTTTGCCATCGTTTTGCTTTCTAGATAATAGTTTTAGTTTACGAGCGACATTGCCTGAGTGCACATCTAACGGACATGATAACTGAGCAGGCGAGAGGGTGTTCCAAATACCAAAATCTACCCCAGTATTGTCGTTTCTTACCATCCACCTTAGAAACATATTAATACGCTTTGCAGCAGAATTCTTCATCGGATCACTAATATGCTTTTGTGTGCGCTGTAAATGTTCCGCTTCGAAAAATACCTTTTTAAACTGATGGATTGCCGGTTGTAAAGAATCTGTGTCTGCGTGTTTTGCGAATAGTGCTTCTAAACCGTAATGATTGGTGTAAATATGTTTTAAACTGGTAATGAATTGTGCAAAATCGGCTCCGTTAAACGTGCGATGAACAAAAGCATTTAAGGTGTCTAAATCCGTTTCGGAATGATTCATTACAAAATCGTAAGGTGAATGGTCTAGTAACTCCATCATATGATTTGCATTCTTAATAATGCTTTTTCGATTGCCCCAAGATATTGTAGCGGTTAAAAATCCAGAGATTTCTATATCTTCTTTCAGTGTAAATTGATGTGGGATTTGTATCGGGTCGCTTTCAATAAAATTAGGGTTATTGTATTCAATTACTTTGGAATCTAGGAAATCTTTTAATTCAGTTTTTGTCATAAATCTGGCATGAATAAAACGGCAGGAATAATTAAAATACCGTTGTAAATGGCGTGGAATAATATGGAATATATCAAGCCGTATTGTATACGAATGACTCCAAGTAGGAGTCCGATTACTATTTGAGGTCCCACTAATATAGGAGCTAATATTAAAACGTTTCTGGTGATTTCGAAATTTGTAATATGTATAAGACCAAACGTTATAGCAAAGAAGTAAAAAACGTAGATAAAATATTTAGTATGGAATAAGGTAATTGGACCTCTAAAAAATAATTCCTCTAAAATAGGAGCAACTACAACACCAAGTAGCACTATAACGTAAGGCGGATAATCTTCGAATAGCTTTGTAGACGCGTGATCTTCAAAACTAACGTAACCCATCGTTTCAATTATGGAGAAAACAATGGTAAAGCAAAAATTAATAATAAAGGCTATAATAAGTGCCGATATAAACACTTTTGCCTTAGAAAATCCATCAAAAAGATTTTTATCTTCTAAATTGGGGGCCATTAAAAACGATATAAAACGTTTTATAATACTGTTAAATTTCTCTATTTTAGATTGTAATATCTCCATCTACCATAACTAGTTTTCTGTCGGCTAAATTGGCTAATTCTTCATTATGAGTAACGATAACAAAAGTTTGCCCGAATTGTTCGCGTAATTTAAGAAATAGGCTGTGTAACTGCTCTGCAGATTCACTATCTAAATTTCCAGAAGGTTCGTCGGCAAAGATTAAACTCGGATTGTTTATTAAAGCTCGAGCTACTGCAACACGTTGTTGTTCTCCACCTGAAAGTTCATTAGGTTTATGATTGTAACGATGCGATAATCCCAAAAAGTCTAATAATTCCTTCGCTCTTGGTTCTGCTTCACTTGGGTTACTTCCTTTAATATAAGCTGGAATACACACGTTTTCTAAAGCCGTAAATTCTGGTAATAGTTGATGAAATTGAAAGATAAAACCAATATGTTCATTTCTGAATTTAGCGAGTCCTTTTTCCGATAAATCTTGAATGTTAACACCGTTGATAACGAGTTCGCAAGACTCTGTTTTCGAAGGAGAATCTAAGGTGCCTAGAATTTGAATTAAAGTGGTTTTTCCAGCTCCAGAAGCGCCAACTATTGAAACAATTTCTCCTTTTTTTATATGAAGATTTACACCTTTTAGAACATGAAAATCGTCGTAATATTTATGAATGTTTTTAGCTTGAATCATGCATTGTAATTAAGCTGATTAAAGTAATACTTTAAAAACGAACTCACAAAAATTTAATAGATTTTGATTTATACGGATTTGGTATTACTGCTTAATGTGTTGCGGTAGAACTAAAAGGAATGAAGTACTACTTTACGCATGTACAGCGCGGATTACCTTCTTACGAATTTTGTAAATGCTCTATTTTAGAACTGTAAAGATTAAAATCTCTACCTTTGATATCTCAAAATAAAACAGCGATGCCATATAAACATTACGAAGAGTATAATTTAGAAACGACAGATCGTATAAAAGCACAATACGAATCTATTATTGATGATATTGGGGAGGATGTGTCTCGCGAAGGCTTACAAAAAACGCCCGAACGTGCCTCTAAAGCCATGCAGTTTTTAACTCAAGGATATGATTTAGATGCCGCTGAAATTTTAAAAAGTGCGATGTTTAAAGAGTCGTATAATGAAATGGTTATTGTAAAAAACATTGAATTATATTCCCTTTGCGAACACCATATGTTACCATTTTTTGGAAAAGCGCATATTGCTTACATTCCTAACGGGCATATTGTAGGATTAAGTAAATTACCTAGAATTGTAGATGTTTTTGCAAGACGTTTGCAAGTGCAAGAACGCTTAACCAAACAGATTTTAGATTGTATAAACGATACCTTAAAACCTCAAGGCGTAGCAGTGGTTATTGAAGCGAGCCATATGTGTATGATGATGCGTGGTGTACAAAAGCAAAACTCGGTTACTACAACGTCAGGTTTTCGTGGACAGTTTGAAAAAATTGAAACGCGGAATGAATTCTTAAAGTTGATAAGTGCAGATTTGTCATAAAACATATTTGGTATGTTTCTTGCAATTAAGGAGTTACATAACACTAAACGATATTTATGTCAAGAACTAAAAATTATAAAAAATTAGCCCTGTCTTTACTACTAGATGGCGTAGGGTTTTTAAGTTTTGTTTTTCCTGGGATTGGAGAATTTACAGATATTATTTGGGCTCCAATTTCGGCATATATCATGACTAAATTATATAAAGGGCAGCAAGGTAAAATCGCAGCAGGAATTTCGTTTTTAGAGGAAGCGATGCCAGGATTGGATGTTGTACCAACATTTACTCTCATGTGGTTTTATACCTATGTATTTAGTTCTAATAAAGATAATGCCAAAACAATAAAATCAAAAAAGTCCCTAATTTAAGGGACTTTTCTATTGATAATTCTTAATGATTTTAAGGCTATATTTTATACGTTAAGCCTACACTAATATTTCGTCCTATATTATAAATACCATCAGATTTTAATCTAGATAAGTGATTAATATATTGTTTATTGGTTAAGTTACTTCCGGTGATACTAACATTTAAAGTATTATTAAACACTTGAAAATCGCCTCCAAAACCTGTACTTAAAAGATTATACCCGTTGGTATGGGTTTCAAATGCACTTACTTGTTTTTGTGCTAAAGTTGAACTTAGTTTTACAAAAGCAAACCCTTTTTTAATCCAGTTGTTTTCAAACTCCACTCGGATTGTGTTTTTAAAGTTGTTAGCAGGAATTAAAGGTAAATAATCTCCCGTATCTTGTTTTCCTGTAACCGTTTCAAAACTACTTTCAAAGTGTAACCAATGTATAGGGTGCGGATGGTAATGAATCCCAACTTCTCCACCGTATAATGCCGCATCGTCCTGAAGGTATAAGTAAACAGGGTCGTCGTCTATCAACTCGCCATTAGGAGATAGGTATATGTAATTATTTACTTTGTTGTAAAATCCGTTTACAAATACTTCAATATGTCTGTTTTTATATTCTAAAGCTAAATCTGTCTGGATGTTTTGTTCGGTTTCTAAATTAGCATCTCCAATTTCAAAACGATTTGTACCTTCGTGCGAGCCATAAGATGTAAGTTCGGCAAGGTTTGGTGCTCTAAAACCAGTTGCAACATTTAAACGCAAGGAAGTGTTGTTTGCAATATTTGTCTTTATACCGGCAGCCCCGTTAAAACTGTTATATGTTTTATCTAAATCATCTTCGCTAGATATCGTTCTATTGTCAAATCGTGCTCCTAATTGTATATCCATTTTATCGAAATGAATATGAGACATGGCTAAAATACCAATATCATTAGTAGTCGCATTTGGTATTAAAGTTTCTTCGCCGTAATTGGTATTGGTCTGATTCATACCTTGAGCGCCAACAATAGTTTCGAACTTTCCTAAAACAGGCATATGGTATTTTACATCGTAATTAAATGTCTTTAATTTCATGTGAAGTGCAGGATGTAAGTCCTCTAGATCGTCGTGGTCGTCATGATCGTCATGATCATCTAATACATCATCCGTATCGTGATCGTCATGATCATCATGATCGTGTTCATCGTCATGATCGTCGTGATCATGTTCTTCCTCAAATTCTTTCCTATCGTTATATAAATACCCTAGAGTAATGTCTAAACTAGAATCTTTAAAAAAGATATTAGATTTAGAACTAAAGATATGATTTGTAATTTGTTGGTATGGTAATAGTGGCGATTTGTTTGTAGACTGCGCTCCAATACCTTCTGGAATTCCTAATTTAGAATCGTTTAAATTGTATCTAAATTCGGTTTTAAAGTGGGTGTCTTGGTATCCGAAACCCGCTTTTAAATCTTTTTCTTTAAATCGAGTGTTGGTTACGCGGTAATCTTTAGTATCGTAATCGGCATGTTCTGCTAGACTACCACGGATTAAAAATTTAAATCCGTTACCAGATGTTTTATACCCTACGTTAGAGCTTATTCCTTGAGTGTTTCCGTAATATGTAGCACCAAAATCACCATGAGTTTCATCTTGATTTGCAAAACGTTCAGGATTTAAATACAACACACCTCCTAAAGCATCGCTCCCATAGAGTAGGGAAGCAGGACCTTTAATAACTTCTACACTTTCAATTCCGGCATCGCTTACACCTAAACCATGCTCGTCTCCAAACTGCTGATTTTCTAAACGTACGCCTTGGGTGTAAACCAAAACACGGTTAGAGCTTAGTCCGCGAATTACAGGTTTTCCAATACTCATTCCTGTACTTATACTTTCTACACCTGGAATATTGGTTATGCCTTCTGCAAGAGTTACGGCACCACTAGCTTTTAAATCGGAAATTTTTGCGTGTTCTACTTTCATCACATTATCGCGCTGTAATTTATGAAATGGTGTAGACACAATCACTTCTTCCATTTCTGTAACCGATGTGTTTAGTGTAACTTGCAATGTACCAGTATAAGGTACTGTAATATTTTTAGAAAAGGTTTCGTAGCCCAGAGACGAACACACTAATTTATAAGTTCCCGCTGGGAGGTTTTCAATTTTAAAATTTCCATTTTCGTCTGAAATACCACCTTTTTCAAGTTGGGGGAAATAAACGTCGGCATACGGAATTGAAGTTTTGGTCGCGTCTTCAGTAACTCGACCTTGTATTATATTTTGTGCTACAACAGGAGAAGCAATAAAACATAATAACGTAATTAAGAATAATCTCATTGTTGTTATATTTAAAATAAGTTAAAACACTGATGGTTATTTGTTTGTCAGTCTGTGTTTAAATATAACTAGGAGGTCCTCGTAAGGAGAAATGACGTAATTGAAACGTACTTAAAAAGTAATATTGAGATGTAATTAATTCGTGATTTTCTTCAACAAAAGGAATGTCTTCAAAAATTACAGGAATTGTAAAATGATGATTTAATTGAAATTTATAGAACTCACAATCTATATCTGCCGTGTGTAAATGTGTTTGGTGTTCGCCATGGCAAACTTCACGTTTATGTACTTCAAACACATGCGTAAACTTCACAAAAGAAGGTGTTAGCAAGGTAATTACTATAAAAAATGTGAAAAGTTTAAAAACGATATGTTTTTTTACGTTTTGCATATTAATCTACAAACCGTTTTAATCCAAAACGGCGTAGCATTTTCTTTTCAAATTTCCAGAAAAATTCAAACTGACCGAAAAGCCATCCGAAGAAAACCAATAGAATCTGATAAAAAATAATTCCTACAAGTATGTATAGTGTCCAGTATAAAAACGGACTTAAATTATCTTTGGTAATGCCTAGCCACTTAATAATTGGGCGACCGATAAATAAAGATGAAGATCCAGTAACGGCAAACACCATGAATACACGAATCATTTCCCATTTATAATCTAAAACCCATTTATTTTCTAACTTTTTAAATAGAAATAAGAAGAATTTTAAAAGTACATAAGTGAGTAGTGCTGTGCCTAAAACTAGCAGCATACTGTTTGTATCCCCGAAAATTAATCGAGAAATTTTAAAGGCACTATATATTAGAATTAGAAATCCGGTAATTGGAAAGACAAATTGCCAATTTTTCTCGATATCCCAATGTTGTTTAAATTTTTCCATAAATCATTGCAGCTGCAAATATATATTAAATTCTAGGAAAAGCGCCAGACAATTTCTGATTGTATTTTAACTGAAAATAAATGAAATAATTATACATTTTGTAATTCACTTCGTAGCCGTAATCTATATCGGGTCTATAATCTATAGTTAATTCGTATAAATTAGGATCGTACCGAGATGGCATTCGTACTCTATTATTCCATTCTACAACATAAATATAATTTTTAGATTCTAAATACTGTTGTGAATAATAACCTTCAGGTTTGGCTGTGCTTAATAGCCAACTATTAAATCCGGGTTCTATAATAATGACTTCATATTCTAGGCTGTCATTTTCAATTCTAAGGGTATCATTCTCCGAAATATTCACTTCGGATGGAATAGAAGAAGTCGTCTTATTGATTTTAGTGGAATTACATCCAATACAACACAGACTTATTATAATAACAAAATATAGCGCTTTCATAGTTTCATGCATTTTATTAAAATTACAATTTTTAGTTCAGACATAAAAGTATGCGATGTTAAGACACAAAAAAGCCAAGTAATTTAATACTTGGCTTTTAATATATATGTTGGCGTTTCTATTTAAGCAAATCGCCTAACATGCCACCGAGACCACCATTGTCTTTAGAGCTTGTTTTTCCATCTAAAAACATACCAGCAACATCGTCTACGATACTACCATCACCATCTGCATCTAATATAGATTCTAGAAAACTTTGTTCTTGTTGTGGAGAATTCCCTTGAACTAATCCACCTAGCATACTTCCTAAATCACTTGAATTTGTAACGTTATTCTGGCGTTTTTGTTGACCTAAATATCCCATAATAAGCGGAGTGGCCATTTTTAGAATTTGAGAAACGGTTCCCGCATCAATTCCTGATTTCTGACTTAAAGCGTTTTCTACATTGGCTTGTTTCGGACCTAAAACACTGTTTAAAACCTGACTACCTTCATTAATTTCACTTGCGTCTACACCACCATTAAAGTAACCTTCTAAGTTATCTAAAATACTGCCGTCATGTTTGTCGTTTAATGCATTTAATATACTATCGGCTCCTTCTGGAGAGGCCTTAGCATTTCTATTCATTGCTTGCATTAGCACGGGTAGTGCCATAGTTAGTAAATCTCCTGTTTTGTTGGTGTCCTGACCTGTTTGACCAGCAAGGTTGCTAACAAGACCTTTTCCTAAGTCACTGTTTAATAAATCTAATATACCAGACATGATTTTGTTTTTTTTAATTAAAATTTTAAGGAAGATACAAAAAATGGATATAATTTATGTGTGCCATTATATTTTATTTAAAAGAAGGTCGTTTAGAATGCAGTCTTATAAAAAGTTTAGGAGAAAGCACACCAATTTTGTTCTATAAATGTCCTATTTTTGAAACTGACTTAGTTTTATTATATGAAGATAATTTCAATGATTCCTGCGCGATATAGCGCGTCCCGATTTCCAGGGAAGTTAATGCAAGATTTAGGCGGAAAAACAGTAATCTTGCGAACTTACGAAGCGACTGTGGCTACTCATTTATTCGACGATGTTATTGTGGTTACAGATAGCGATATTATCTATAAGGAAATTATAGATAATGGCGGTAAGGCCATAATGAGTATTAAAGAACACGAATGTGGTAGTGATCGTATTGCTGAAGCTGTTGCCGATTTAGACATAGACATTGTGGTTAATGTTCAAGGAGACGAACCTTTTACAGATGTAGAATCGTTACGTAAATTAATAGAAGTCTTTAAAGATGATGCCGAAAAACAAATCGATTTGGCTTCATTAATGGTACACATTACAGAGCAGGACGAAATTAATAATCCGAATACTGTAAAGGTTATTGTCGATAATTTTAACTTCGCTTTATACTTTTCTAGAAGTCCAATTCCTTATCCGCGAGACAAAGATGTTGGTGCTAAATATTTTAAACATAAAGGCGTTTATGCCTTTAGAAAGGATGCCATTTTAGATTTTTATAAGTTGCCAATGAAGCCTTTAGAAGCTTCAGAAAAAATTGAATGTATTCGGTATTTAGAATACGGCAAGCGCATTAAAATGGTAGAAACAGATGTTCAGGGGGTAGAAATTGATACGCCAGAAGATTTAGAACGTGCTAAAAAATTATGGAAATAGATTACAGTAACATTAAAGTTATAGGTTTTGATGCCGATGATACGCTTTGGGTTAACGAAACCTATTTTAGAGATGCCGAAGACGCATTTGGTAAGTTGTTATCTAAGTACGAAACCAAAAACCAAATCGATCAGGAGTTATTTAAAATGGAGCTTAAAAACTTACCAATTTATGGGTATGGTATAAAAGGTTTCGTGCTATCTATGGTTGAGTTGGCTTTAGAATTATCTAATAACACCGTTTCAAATACCACTATACAAGCTATTTTAGATATTGGAAAAGACATGATTAGTAAGCCTGTCGAGTTGTTAGACGGTGTAGAATCTGTGCTAAAAACACTATCAGAATCGTATCGCTTAATTGTAATCACTAAAGGCGATTTATTAGATCAGGAACGCAAGTTAAAGCAATCTGGATTACTTCATTATTTCCATCATATCGAGGTGGTTAGCGATAAAAAAGAAGAAAACTATTCAAATTTATTGAATCACTTGGATATTAAACCAAGCGAGTTTTTAATGATTGGAAATTCGTTAAAATCGGATGTACTACCATTAATAAATCTCAAAGCACAGGCCGTTCATGTCCCATTTCATACCACATGGATTCATGAACAGGTAACAGAACAAGAAACAAATGGTAAAGCCTATAAAACGGTACAGCAATTATCGGATTTGTTGCCGTTTTTAAAATAAGATAAACATACATTATTACGCAATATATAATGAATTTTAAAAATTTTCCTATGGTGTCCAATGTCGTTTTTGGACGAGGTAGTTTTAATCAGCTAGAAGAAATTTTACTTTTAAAACGATTAAATGTAAACGCACCATTTATCTTTTTAGTAGACGATGTATTTCAGGGTAACGAAGCGTTAACCTCAAGAATTCCGCTGTCTTATGAAGATGAAATAATTTTTATTTCGGCCGAAGAAGAACCTAAAACATCACAAGTAGATGCCTTAGTAGAACATATAATATTAAAGTTTAAAGACCGCCCTTCAGGAGTTATTGGAATAGGTGGAGGTACGCTTTTAGATTTAGCAAAAGCGGTGGCTATTATGTTAACTAACGAAGGTGAAACACATGAATATCAGGGTTGGGATTTAGTTAGAAGACCCGCTATTTATCATGTAGGTATTCCTACAATTTCGGGTACGGGTGCGGAAGTGTCGCGTACAACGGTATTAACAGGACCAGAAAAAAAATTAGGAATTAACTCAGATTTTACACCGTTTAATCAGGTGCTTTTAGATCCAGAACTTATTTCGGATGTGCCTAAACAGCAGTGGTTTTATACGGGTATGGATTGTTATATTCACTGTATAGAATCGCTTACAGGAACCTACCTTAATGCCTTTAGTCAGAGTTATGGCGAGAAAGCATTAGAGTTATGTAAAGACATTTTCTTGGGAGATCATTTGTCGAAAAAAGAAGCCGAAGATAAATTAATGATGGCGTCTTGGCATGGCGGAATGAGCATTGCCTATTCGCAAGTGGGCATTGCGCATGCTATGAGTTATGGTTTGTCGTATTTACTAGGAACAAAACATGGTGTTGGTAATTGTATTGTTTTTGATCAGTTAGAAGAATTTTATCCTGAAGGCGTGAAAATGTTTAAAGAGATGAAAGCCAAACATAATATAGAATTACCACAAGGTATTTGTAAAGATTTAAGTGATGCCGATTTTAATAAAATGATAGATGTAGCCTTAGGTTTAGTGCCACTGTGGGAGAATGCATTGGGGTCGAACTGGCAAAAAACAATAACCAGAGCGAAGTTACGTAGCATGTACGAACTCATGTAAGGTATTTTAAAGTAAAACAATATGATGAAATCGCTATATAAGTTTATTTATTTTAAACTGATGAAATGGAAGATTATTGGTGATTTTCCAGCCGATTTAAAGAAGTATATGGTAATTGCGGTCCCTCATACCAGTTGGCATGATTTTTATATTGGTTTATTACTTCGAAAAATAAAAGACACACCTATAAATTTTATAGGAAAGAAAGAACTCTTTAAAGGAGTTTTAGGTTGGTACCTTAAACAAGTTGGAGGTGTTGCTTTAGATAGAACTCCTGGGCAAAATAAAGTGCAATCTATTGCTAAAATGTTTGAAACTCATGACGAGCTTCGGTTAAGCTTGGCTCCAGAAGGCACACGAAAAAAAGTAACCGAATGGAAATCTGGGTTTTATTATATTGCTAAAGAAGCAAATGTGCCTATTGTTATGGTAACATTCGATTTTGGTAAAAAGCAAAATAAAATTTCAAAACCCTTTTATCCAACAGATAATATGGAAGCCGATTTTAAATATATGAAAAGCTTTTTTAAAGGTGTAAAAGGTAAAGTGCCAGAATATAGTTTTGAGGTCGATTAATGCGACACATATTTTAAGCCTAAAATGGAAAGTATCAATGTAGAAATAAAGAATATGCGCCAAAAATCGGCTGGTTCCTTAAAAATAAAAATACCTACTAAAACGGTTCCAACCGCCCCAATTCCAGTCCACACAGCATAAGCGGTACCTATAGGTAAGGTTTCGGTTGCTTTAAGTAAAAGGGTCATACTAATGGCCAAGCATATTACAAAACCAATATACCAATAGGTAGCAATAGTACCTTCGGCATATTTTGCTTTTCCTAAACAAGTGGCAAAACCAACTTCGAATAGGCCAGCAATTACTAGTAAAATCCAATTCATACCTTTAGCGGTTTAAAAAATAAAAAAGAGGAGTAGCGTATTAAGCTAGCTCTTCTTTTTGTGTTTTTATAATGTTATAAATATTGTCCCAAAGTATCACTCTATGCTCTAAAGCTTCTTTAGCAACAGTTAATACTTCTTCCCATTTTACCATATCTGTACCGCAAAGTTCGTGAAGCATTTTGTAAGCGACCGCGCGATGATTTTCTTGTTTTAAATACAAATAACGATTTAATAAAAAGGTAAGTTTAGTACACGGATTATCTTCAGTTTCAATATTGCTCACAATATTTAAAACCTTTTCAGAATTAATATCTTCTCTTCCAAAAATAAATACAGCAGCCATAACATGAGGCTTTTCTTTCGCTATAATATTAAACGTGAACTCAATAAAATCTTTTATAAAATCAGGAATATAGACCAGTTTGGCAGCTTTAGAAACCGGTATTTTATTTTCTATAAGCTCTGTAAATGTTGTAATAAGCGTGGTATTGGCTCCAATCTGTTCCATACCATCTAAGTACATTTCAAAATGACTTTTAGTTTGTCCTAATTCGTTAACATCACTTTCTTCGGCGGCAACGATTTCATTTATAAATTTGAATATCTCAGGGTTTTTATTAGGTACCCAAGGTAATTTAAAAGACGTGTATTGTAATTGTAATGTTTTTACTAACGACATAAAATCCCATGTGGTATAGACATGGTGCTCCATGAACAATTTTACATCCTCCGTAGTTTGAAGGACGTTGTATAATTTATGATTACGAATTTCGTGTTGTAATTGCGATAATTCTGATTCTATACGCTTAATGTAAGACATATGATAAAATAGGTAAATGTTTTTAAGGATTCCAAATTTACAAAACCCTCATCAGTTATTTATAGGTTTTAAAATTTTATTCATATTCATTATACTTAAAAAATTGAATAAAAAAAGAGGACGTGTATATAGTCCTCTTTAATACCTTTTATTTTAATAAAGTTCTATTCTTCCTCTTCTGTAGATTCTTGCATAGTGTGGTACACGTTTTGCACATCGTCGTCCTCTTCAATCTTTTCTAAAAGTTTCTCTACATCTGCAGCATCTTCTTTAGATAACGCTTTTGTAACTTGTGGTATACGTTCAAATCCAGAAGATAGAATTTCTATTTCTCTAGCTTCTAATTCCGATTGAATAGCTCCGTAACTTTCAAAAGGCGCGTAAATCATAATACCATCGTCGTCTGCGAAAATTTCTTCAGCACCAAAATCTATTAATTCTAACTCTAACTCTTCAGGATCTAGTCCTTCCGCATTAATTCTGAAATTACACGTATGGTCAAACATAAATACTACAGAACCCGAAGTACCTAAGCTTCCGTCGCATTTGTTAAAATAACTACGAACATTGGCTACAGTTCTGGTGTTATTATCGGTTGCTGTTTCTACTAAAATAGCAATTCCATGAGGTGCATAACCTTCAAAAAGGACTTCTTTAAAATCGCCTAAACTTTTGTCGCTTGCACGTTTTATGGCACGTTCTACATTGTCTTTAGGCATGTTAACGGCTTTGGCATTCTGAATTACCGCCCTTAATCGCGCATTACTATCCGGATCAGGACCACCTTCTTTAACTGCCATTACAATGTCTTTACCAATACGAGTAAATGCTTTACTCATGGCAGACCAACGTTTCATTTTGCGTGCTTTACGAAATTCAAAAGCTCTTCCCATTTCTTATGTATTTTAATTTTGTATTAAGTCGGTTGCAAATTTAAAGAAAATAATACCAACTGTGATAAATTTAATCGTCTTCTGGTTCAACTATAGATTCTATTGCTTCTGCCAATTTAAAATCTTTTGCCGTAACTCCTTTTTCACTGTGAGTGGTTAATGTTATTGTAAGTACATTATACACATTTGTCCATTCTGGATGATGGTTTAGGGCTTCACATTCAAAAGCGATACGGCTCATAGCGCTAAAGCAATCTTTAAAATTTTCAAATTCAAATTCGGCATGTATAGCGTCTTCATAATATTCCCATTCAGGAAATTGTAATAAACGTTTTTCAATATCGTTTTCTGATAATTTGCTCATAATTAATTTCTTTTTTGTGCTCTTAAAAATAGTGCTTTTTAAATTTAAAATCAATCAGACTTGCAGTTCTGTTAAGATTTGTTTACTTAAAACTTGTAAGTGATTGGGTAATAGATTTTCTTTAGGTAAAACGGCCAAATAGCGATCGTTATTTGTGGTGTAAACCTGTTTTAAAATCGGGTTAAATAATCCGATAGATGAAATTATCTCTGCGATGAATTCGTCATGATGCACCAAATCGGAACTGCCTAAATGGAAGATACCAAATGCGTCTCGATTAATTAAATAATGAATTTGCTGTGTGATTTTAGAATCTGTAGTCACATTCATTATTAAATTCGGAAAGATTTCAATGGGGGTTTTCTCGTGTAAATGCTGTTTTATTTCTTTTATCCTTGGCGATTGTGTTCCGAAAACCATAGGCAGTCTTAAGATGACCACTTGTTTTACGGGTAGTCGCATAAGCATATTTTCAATTTTAATTTTGAAATGCCCGTAAACACTATGACTTAAGGTTTTATCTAATTCGTAGCTTGGAAACTGACTGTAGGCATCGAAAACATTAGCCGAAGAGATAAAAATAAGTTTTGTATTTGTAGCTAGTATATACTCGGCCAAATGGGTGTGAGCGATCACTTGAGCTGAAAAATCGCCTCGAACAGCCGAAATAATTATGGTTGGTCGAACGGCTTCAAGAATTTCAAAAACATCGTCTTCTTCAACATTATATTGAAAAAAATGATGATTATCTTCAAATTCTTTTCGCGCTATATTGTAAGTTCCAAACGTATTAAAATAGGAGCAAAGCTCTTTATATATGGCATTGCCAATAAAGCCACTTGCTCCTAAAATTAATATTCTATGTTTACTTCTGTTCTCCTTCATGTATCGTCTTCCTGAGAAGTAATTCTATATTATCCTTTGTAAAACGGTAATTTTACAACGGTCGCAGGAATGGCTTTTTTACGAATTTGAATGTTTATTTTACCATCTACTACTGCATAGTCTTTAGGGACATAACCTAATCCAATACCAATTCCTAAAGAAGGAGACATGGTTCCAGAAGTTACAATTCCTATTTTGTTACCATCATTATCTACAATATCGTAATCGTGACGCGGAATACCACGCTCGTCTAATGTAAAGGCCACTAATTTATTTTTAACACCTTCTGTTTTTTCTGCTAATAAAGCTTCAGAATTAGTGAATGTCTTCGTGAATTTAGTAACCCAACCTAAGCCAGCTTCTAAAGGCGAGGTAGTGTCGTTTATATCATTTCCGTATAAGCAGTATCCCATTTCTAAGCGTAAGGTGTCACGTGCTGCTAGTCCGATTGGTTTTGCACCAGCTTCAACAACTTTATCCCAGATTTGTTTGGCTTCACTATTTTTACAGTAAATTTCGAAACCACCACTTCCCGTATATCCCGTAGCAGAAATAATTACATTTTCTATACCTGCAAAATCTCCAACTTCAAAAGTGTAAAACTTAATGGCAGATAAGTCATGACTTGTAAGTGGTTGCATAGCTTCAATGGCTTTAGGGCCTTGAATGGCTAATAGAGAATACTCTGCACTTAAATCGCGCATCTCTGCACCAACGTCATTTTTAGAAGAAATCCAATTCCAATCTTTCTCAATATTACTTGCATTAACCACTAAAAGGTAAGTTTCTTCCTTTAATTTATAAATTAGTAAATCGTCTACAACACCGCCATCATCGTTAGGTAAATAGCTGTATTGTGCTTTTCCAATAGTTAATTTAGTAGCATCGTTACTACTTACTTTCTGGATTAAAGCTAACGCATTTGGGCCCTCAATTAAGAATTCTCCCATATGACTGACATCAAAAATACCAACCGATTTTCTAACCGTTTCGTGCTCTATATTTACACCATCATATTGAACTGGCATATTGTATCCCGCAAAAGGAACCATTTTCGCTCCAAGAGCTTCGTGTGTAGCTGTTAATGCTGTATTTTTCATTTACTATAAAATTGATTGTTGCACAAAAGTATTGAATTTTATCTGTTTTAAACGGACTCCGAATATAAAATACAGTTAAATATAAAGGCTTAGAAAGCAATCGTTGGTGGTTATTGTAGAGACTTTAATCAGATGAAGATGTACTCTTTTGACTTTATCTTAGCTATACGAAAATGGAAATATCAATAGAGACGATAGGTGTTTCTAAACCGAGACTGACGTATGTTGCGCCAAATGAGTCTCTAAACTTTAATAGTGCGCATTCATTGGTGCTTGTAAATGAGACGGTATTAAATGTTTTAGACAGATATGTTTTTAATGGATTTAGTATCTTAAGGATAAGATTTGTCGGAGCTCATAATAATTAATCTATTTTGGAAAGCAAACGTATAACCGTAAATCCGATTTTACTATAGGTTATCGAAATGCATTTTTTATAACAGATTGTTTTCATTTCTTAGCCGAACTTCATTATTATCTTTGCAATTTATGGGAGAACAACGTTGGGGTTATTATTTAGGTTTTAAAGCAGAGTGGTGGTTATGGAAATAAAAAATGGCCATAACATCTACGGTTATGGCCATTTTTTTAAATTGAATAGGTTTTTCTTAGCGATTCAAAAGATATTGCTTTAAATCGGTATACGTACTAACTTTTATAGATTTTTTCTTCTTGTCCATTACCGCTAAAATTTGAGCTGGAAGCTCGATATTTTCAGGAATAACTTCTCCAACAACATCTAAAAATTTTGTAGGGTGTGCCGTTTCTAAACATACACAATGCGCTTCTGGATGCGATTCAATATAATTTTTTGAACCTAAATAACCTACTGCACCATGAGGATCGGCTACGTAACTATAGTCGTTATATATTTCTTTCATCGCTTCTTTTGTTTCTTCATCGGTGAAACTGTAAGAGGATAAATTGTCCTTTAAAAGATTAAAATCATTTTTATAAATCTCCTGAATTCTTACAAAGTTACTTGGGTTCCCTACATCCATAGCGTTAGAAATAGTTTGTACAGATGGTCTTACATCGTAGCTTTCAGATTCTAAATATCTAGTAACTACGTTGTTCTCGTTATTCGATGCGATATAATGTTTTATAGGCAATCCTAGTTGTTGCGCCATCATACCAGCACATACATTTCCGAAGTTTCCGCTAGGAATAGAGAATACTATATTATCGTATTTTTTATGTAGTTGCTTATAAGCAAACATAAAGTAGAACAACTGAGGTAACCATCGGGCAACATTTATAGAATTTGCCGATGTTAATTTCATATGGTCTGTTATTTCTGTATCCAAAAAGGCTTGTTTAACCATATCTTGGCAATCGTCAAACGTGCCATCAACCTCTAAAGCTGTAATGTTTTTCTTTAACGTTGTTAATTGCTTTTCTTGAATATCGCTCACTTTACCACTAGGGTAAAGTATAACCACTTTTACACCTTCTACACCTAGAAATCCATTAGCTACGGCGCCACCAGTATCTCCAGACGTTGCTACTAAAACTGTTACATCTTGTTTGGCATCATCCTTAGAAAAATGACTTAAGCAACGTGCCATAAAACGCGCACCTACATCTTTAAACGCCATGGTTGGACCGTGGAATAATTCTAAAAATGAAATGTTTTTATTTAGTTCTATAATCGGAAAATCGAAAGACAATGTTTCTTCAACTATTGCTTTTAAATCGGCTTCAGGAATTTCTGGAGACACGAATTGTTTTATCGCTTCGAAAGCAATTTCTGAATGTGAAAGTGTATCGATAGTCTCAAAAAAAGAGTCTGGTAAAGGCGTAATAGTTTCTGGAAAGTATAAACCTCTATCCGGAGCAAGTCCTTTAATTACAGCATCCCTGAACGTTGTATTGGGAGCTGTTTTGTTTAAACTAAAATAATTCATAGCGTTTTTTTTGGTTTTTGTCTTAGCTTTTTTGTTTGTATTAATTCAATATCTTCATGCCTTCAGCATTAATTTTCGATACATAAGTATCGAATTCTATAGCGCTATTGGCGTATACTTTACGTATGGCTTGTTCTACTTTCTTGGCGTTTTCAATACCTTCACAAAGCGAGAATATAGATGGACCAGATCCAGAAATACCACTTCCTAGGGCACCTGCTGTTTTTGCCGCGACTTTAACATCGTTATATAAAGGAATGAGTTTACTTCTGTGAGGCTCTACAATAGCGTCGTGTAACGATCGTTCTATTAATCCGTAATTATTTGTATGCAAACCGTGGATTAAGCTTCCTACATTTGCCCATTGCAAAATGGCATCCTTTAAAGCCACCTCTTTTGGTAAAATTGCTCGTGCTTCTGATGTTTTAATTTCTATTTGCGGATGAATAATTGTAGCGTATAAATTATTTGGTGTTGGGATTTCTAAAATCTCTAAAGGCGATACGCTTTTTACTAATGTAAAACCTCCAAATAGGGCAGGAGCAATATTATCGGCGTGTTCACTTTGGCTGGCTAAAGCTTCACCTTTCATCGCGAAATAAGATAACTCTGTGTTATTATATGGTCGTCCCAACAATACATTCATACCAAAAACACTACCTGCGGCGCTGGCAGAACTACTACCAACGCCACTTCCAGGTTTAATGTTTTTATAAATTTCAATTTCGAAACCAAAATCAGGTTTAGCGTCTTCATACATGGCAAGTGCAGATACGCCTGCCACATTTTTTTCTGCTTCGAACGGTAAATCGTAACCTTCAATTTTAGTAATAAAAATACCTTTTTTATCGGTTTTTCTAATCACCATCTCATCGCCAATACTATCTAAGCAAAAGCCTAATACGTCGAATCCGCAAGAGACATTTGCCACGGTGGCAGGCGAAAATATTCTTAATTCATTCATAAGTTCTAAAGTGAAAACTTCATTTATATCTGTAGATAAAAATTGTCTTTTGATATTAAATTAGTTGTTTCCTATGCGTATAATGTCTGCAAATAATCCAGAAGCCGTAACATCTGCTCCAGCACCAGCACCTTTAATAATCATTGGCTGTTCTGGGTAACGTTTCGTGTAAAACATAACGATATTGTCTTTTCCTTCTAAATTATAGAAAGGGTGTCCTTCTGGGATTTCTTTTAATCCAACTTTAGCTTCACCGTTATTAAATTCGGCTACATATTTTAGCTGACTGTTATTAGCTTTAGCAGAAGCATATAATTTCTGATAATGTGCTTCGTCCGCAATTAAAGTTTGGTAAAAATCGTCTACCGTATCACTTTTTACTCCAGCTTCAGATAAAAATGAGGTGTTTTCAATATCTTCTAAATCCATTTCAGTACCACTTTCTCGGGCAAGAATTAATATTTTTCTTGCAACATCTACACCACTTAAATCAATTCGAGGATCCGGTTCTGTATACCCTTCGGCGGCAGCTTGTTTTACTACATCGTAAAACTTAGTTGTATCGTTAAAGTTATTAAAGACAAAGTTTAAACTTCCTGATAATACCGCTTGAATAGAGGTTACTTTATCTCCTGAAGCTATTAAATTATTTAACGTATCAATTACCGGTAAACCTGCACCAACATTCGTTTCAAATAAGTAAGGCGCGTTATATTTAAAAGATAATTGTTTTAATTCTTTATACTTTTCTAGTTTGCTTGAACAAGCAATTTTATTACACGCTACAACCGCAATACTTTCTTTTAAGTACTTGGCATATAAATCTGCCACATCCTTATTCGCGGTAACATCTACAAAGACACTGTTACGTAAATTTAAGTTTTTAATAGATTCGTAAAACCCTTCTAATGTAGCATCTTCTCCTTCGTTTGCTAATTGTTCTTTCCAGTTTTTTAATGATAAACCTTCATCATTAAAAATCATTTTTCTAGAGTTGGATAATCCAACAACGCGAAGGTTAATTTTTAGGTTTTCTTTTAAGTATTTACGTTGTTGTTTAATTTGTTCTACCAAACGCTCTCCAACATTACCAACACCTGTGATAAACACATTAAGTTGTTTAGTGTTACCTTCAAAGAAGACCTCGTGTAAGATATTTAAAGCTTTCTTGATATCTTTTTGTGCAATGATTGCAGAAATATTACGTTCTGACGCGCCTTGTGCAATTGCTCTAATATTAATGTTGTTTTTTCCTAAAGCACTAAACATTTTACCGCTAATACCTTGATGGCTTTTCATACTATCTCCAATAAGTGCAATAATTGATAAGTTACTTTCTACAAGAATAGGGTCTATTTTATTCAGTGAAATTTCGTTTTCAAATTCTGTATCGATTGCAGATTTTGCAGAAATGGCATCTTTTTCATCAATTCCAAAACAGATAGAATGTTCTGAAGACGCTTGAGTAATTAAAATGACATTTATTTTTTCTTGTGCTAAAGTTTGGAACAAACGTCTAGAGAATCCTGGGATTCCAACCATTCCGTTTCCTTGAAGCGTAAGTAAAGCAACATTACTAATATTTGTAATACCTTTTGCGGCATTGTTTACGTTACTTCCATCTTTAGAAATTATAGTTCCAACAGCATCTGGTTCTAATGTGTTTTTAATATGAATTGGAATTTGCAGACTTAATACAGGCTGAACCGTTGGTGGGTATAGGACTTTTGCTCCAAAGTGAGATAATTCCATCGCTTCTTGATACGATAATTTATCTATAGGTAGTGCTTGTTTTACCATCTTAGGGTTTGCCGTATACATACCGCTAACATCTGTCCAGATTTCTAATTGATCTACTTTTAATGCCGCCGCAACAATGGCTGCGGTGAAGTCTGAACCCCCACGACCTAAAGTTGTAATTTCACCAGTAACCGATTTAGAAATAAATCCTGGTAAGATGGTAATATCGAATGTACTATTTTTAAAATAGTCCTGTACGTTTTTATTTGTAATGCTGTAGTTTACTTCTGCTTTTGTAAAGTTAGAATTGGTAGTTACTAATTCTTGACTGTTTTTACGTTCTGCATTTGCACCCTTACTTTTTAAAGTTTCAGCAATAATGAAAGATGATAATAATTCACCATAACTCACCAATTTATCCGATGTTTTAGGCGATAATTCGTTGATTAAGAAAATACCATCTAAAAGATTTTTTAAAGATGCTAAACGGGCTTCAACTTCTTCTAAAACAGTTTCATTATTAGACGGAATTAATTCCTTAATAATATTTAAATGAATTGTTCTTATGTTTGAAAAAGCGTCTGCGTAAGCACTGTTTTTAGACTGTGCTAATTGTCCTGCTTCTAGTAACTTATCGGTAACGCCGCCAACAGCAGAAACCACACAAATAACCTTATCTGTTTTGGCATAATTGGTTAAGATAGATACGACGTTGGTTATGTTTTTTGAGGACCCTACAGATGTTCCTCCGAATTTTAATACTTTCATTTTAAAGTAGATTGTATAAATTTAATAGCTTATTGTTTGAGTATTGTAACATAAAATTACAACTTGTATGGACGGAAGATATATAATTAATTACCCCAAGGGGTAATAATGTTTGAAATAGAAATAATGATCATAGCAATGCTACCAACGATAGTTGGTCTAGAAATTAATTGAATTGTATGTTCTGTATTTTGCATTTTCTACTACTAAACTTCTCAAATGTATTACTTTTACTGTTATAAAAAAATGTATTATAATTTTTTACAGATTATTTACTGTTACGCTTAAATCGTTTATTTAAAACCATTTTAATTCTGTTTAACTGAATAATCTTTAATGATTATTGTAAAATATTTAAGGATGAAAATTTTTTCTAAAGAACAAATCTACGAAGGTGATAGATTTACTATTCAAAAACAAAATATTAGCTATGCCGATCTCATGGAGCGCGCGGGAACAAGTCTGTTTAATTGGTTAGACGCGAGACTACAAGGTGCGCCTGTCCCTATTTTAGTATTTTGTGGTATAGGAAATAATGGCGGTGATGGGTTGGTTTTGGCCAGACATTTAATTACTCATGGTTATAATGTAAAAACGTTTATAGTTGATTTTAGCGATAAACGCTCTCAAGATTTTTTAGTTAATTACGAACGCTTAAAAGAAACTACAAAAGACTGGCCGGTATCCCTACATAAGGGTGACGATCTTCCCGTAATCTCCGATCAGGATATAATAGTAGATGCTATTTTTGGGGTGGGATTAAACCGACCAATAGCCGATTGGGTAGTTAGTTTATTTAAACATTTTAAGGCGTCTAAAGCTTTAACGGTTTCAGTAGATATTCCTTCGGGATTATTTATAGATCGTGTACCTAAACATGAAGATGAAGTGGTGCATTCTAATCTTATTTTAAGCTTTCAAACACCTAAACTGGTTTTTTTCTTACCCGAAACTTCTAAATATATAGATCAATGGGAAGCTCTTGATATCGGGATAGATCCGCAGTATCTGCAAGAAACAGAAACCGAAGCCTATATTTTAGGTAAATTAGATGTATTACCTATGTATAAGCAACGCGATAAATTTTCTCACAAAGGAAAATTTGGTCACGCCTTAATTATTGGTGGTAGTTATGGGAAAATAGGAGCAGTTCAACTAGCTAGTCGAGCCGTTTTAGCATCGGGAGCAGGATTAGTTACTGCATTTACTCCAAAATGCGGCTATATACCTTTACAAACAGCATTTCCTGAAGCTATGGTTATTACCGATGGCGATGAGGGTAAGATTACACATATTGATTTCAATATTAAACCAACACATATTGGAATAGGTGTTGGTATAGGTACAGACGAAAAAACGTTAGTGGCGTTCGAATCATTTTTAAAAGCGAATACTGTGCCTTTAGTTATAGATGCCGATGGAATAAATATACTCTCTAAAAATAAAGAGCTATTAAAGTACTTAAAGGAAGATACTATATTAACACCGCATCCTAAAGAATTAGAACGCTTAATAGGGGCGTGGGAAGACGATTTTGATAAATTAAATAAGGCCAAAGCGTTTGCCAAGAAATATAAGATACTAATACTTATTAAAGGCGCAAATTCGATAGCGGTTTATCAAGATAAATTATATATAAATTCTACTGGGAATCCAGGATTGGCGACAGCTGGAACTGGAGATGTGTTAACAGGTATTATCACAGGATTGGTGTCGCAAGGTTACACCGCGTTAGAAGCAACTTGCTTCGGGATGTATTTACATGGAAAATCTGCAGATTTAGCGATTGAATTTAAAGGCTATCAAAGTTTAATTGCCTCAGATGTAATCTCGTATCTGGGACAAGCATACCTTGATTTATTCGAACTAGCCGAAAAACCTTCGGCACCTCAGGAAGCGCAACCTAAATCTAAAAAATAAAAAGTAAAGCGAAATCTTTAACCCTTTTTTTAAGCGATAAAGTTTTATTTAGGAGGTATAAAAAATCCCATGCTTAGTAACGGCATGGGATTTTTAATTTTATGTATTGGTGGATTAAGATAAACTTCCAATCATGTCTTCTGGTTTTACCCAGGCGTCATATTCTTCAGCAGTTACATATCCTAAATTTACAGCTTCTTCTTTTAAAGTTGTACCATTTTTATGTGCTGTATTTGCAATTTCAGCAGATTTATAATAACCAATTTTAGTATTTAAAGCCGTTACAAGCATTAAAGAACTGTTTAGTAATTCCTTAATTTTTGGATAATTTGGTTCAATTCCTGCAGCACAGTGAATATCGAAACTCACACAAGCATCTCCAATTAATTGAGCCGACTGTAAGAAATTAACGGCCATAATCGGCTTAAACACGTTAAGTTCGTAATGTCCTTGAGCTCCAGCCATAGAAATAGCAACATCGTTACCAATGACTTGCGCACAAACCATAGTTAAGGCTTCACATTGCGTTGGATTAACCTTTCCTGGCATGATTGAACTTCCTGGTTCGTTTGCAGGGATAATAATTTCTCCAATACCACTTCGCGGTCCAGAAGCCATCATTCTAACATCGTTAGCGATTTTGTTTAAAGACACCGCTAATTGTTTTAAGGCGCCATGAGATTCTACAATAGCATCGTGAGCGGCTAATGCTTCAAATTTATTTTCGGCAGTAATAAGTGGTAATCCTGTAAACTCTGCAATGTAACCCGCTACATTTTCAGAATATCCTTTAGGTGTATTTAAACCTGTTCCTACAGCTGTTCCTCCTAATGCCAATTCGCTTAAATGAGGCAGTGTGTTCTCTAATGCTTTTAAACCATAACTTAACTGGGCCGCATATCCCGAAAATTCCTGACCTAAGGTAAGTGGTGTCGCATCCATTAAATGCGTACGTCCTATTTTTACAACGTTTTTAAATTCTTCCGATTTTTTTAAAAGTGTATCGCGAAGTTGAGTCACACCAGGAATTGTGGTCTCAACTATTTTCTTGTAAGCTGCAATATGCATTCCTGTTGGGAACGTATCGTTAGACGATTGAGATTTATTTACATCATCGTTAGGCTGAATGGTTTTTTCACCCTCTCCAATAACTTTACCAGCAAGTTGATGTGCTCGGTTTGCAATAACCTCGTTAGCATTCATGTTACTTTGTGTACCAGAACCCGTTTGCCAAACCACTAAAGGAAATTGATCGTCGTGTTTTCCTTCTAAAATTTCATCGCAAACTTGTCCTATTAAATCCCGTTTTTCTTCTGAAAGTACACCTAATTCACAATTTGAATAGGCCGCGGCTTTTTTCAAATATGCAAATCCATAAACAATCTCTAAAGGCATCGAAGCCGATGGTCCTATTTTAAAGTTGTTACGAGAGCGTTCTGTTTGAGCTCCCCAAAGTTTATCAGCAGGTACTTTTACCTCGCCCATGGTGTCTTTTTCTATACGATAGTCCATTTTGTTATAATTTAATGAGTAACAAATTTAACAATTTTCAACTTCTTTTTTATTCTTAATAGGTATATTTTTAATAACTAAAATTTAAGATAATCTTAAGATGAGTTTGTTGAATATCTTCTATAAACCTATTAATTTAGTAGGCATTTAATAATCACTAAATTTATACAATTATGTCAACAATACGATTAGGAGACATCACTCCAAATTTTACAGCACAATCTACAGAAGGTGAGATTAATTTTCATGAATGGTTAGGAGATAGTTGGGGGATTTTATTTTCGCATCCAGCAGATTATACACCAGTATGTACTACAGAGTTAGGTACAGTGGCTAAATATAAAGACGAATTTGATAAACGTAATGTAAAGGTTGTAGCCTTAAGTGTAGACGGATTGGAATCGCATAAGGGGTGGGTTAAGGATATAAACGAAACGCAAAACACCACTGTTAATTTTCCTATTATTGCCGATGAAGATCATAAAGTATCCGAGTTGTACGATATGATTCATCCTAATGCCAACGATAAATTAACGGTACGTTCTGTATTTGTAATAGATCCTGATAAAAAAGTAAAACTTATAATTACGTATCCCGCTTCAACGGGACGAAATTTCGATGAACTTTTACGTGTAATCGATTCGTTACAATTAACAGCATATCACCAGGTTGCGACGCCTGCTAACTGGAAAAATGGGGACGATTGTGTTGTATCACCAAGTATAGATACTAAAGATATTCCGGATGTTTTCCCAAAAGGATTTAAAGAAATTAAGCCATATTTGAGAATGACACCACAGCCGGACTCAAAATAATTTAAAAACTTTTAAGATTTATATTAAATGCTATTGTATAAAAAAAGCATTTAATCTATATTTGCGACAACTATAATTTAGAAACACACCGATTATGTTTGAATTCGACCAATATTTAGGCTTTTTAGCATTTTTAACTATTTTAACCATGGGCTTTTGGTTAATGGTATTTTTATTAACATTTGTTGTTCCTTATTGGATTGGTGGAGCTTTATTAGAACGTTTTCAAGAAATGAAAGAAGAAAAGAAAGCAAAGCGAGAAGCGCTTTAATTTCAATTTCAACATATAATAAAAGAAGGAAGCTAAATTTTAGCTTCCTTTTTTGTGTTTAATAATATTGTGAATTATTTAAACATATCCATTCCAGGAATATCTGGCATACCATCTTTCGCGGTGGCAGCTAATTCTGCATCATTTATAGAAGATGCTTTTTCAATAGCCTTATTTAAGGTTAAAATTAAATAATCTTCAAGTTCTTCTTTATCTTGAAGTAAAGACTCATCCATCTCGATAGACTTAATTTCTCTATTGGCTGTTAATGTAATTTTTAATTTCCCGTCGTTACTTTGCTCGTCAATTAAAACAGTGTTTAATCGCTTTTTCGTGTCTTCAACTTTTTGTTGGGTTTCTTTTAGTTTTCCCATCATACCCATTAGGTCTCCAAACATATTTTTAATATTTTAAAATTCCATACAAAATTATTTAATTTTTATACTTTTGACAGTTAAAATCAAGAATAAATTATAATCATTTGAAAAAAGATATTCAACCTCCAATAGCTAAAAAAAATCCAAAAGAATTAATGGTTCACAACGATGTCAGAATCGATAATTATTTTTGGCTAAATGATAGAGAAGATGAAGAGGTTATTGCATATTTGAATGCAGAAAATGAGTATACCAAACATAAAATGGCTCATACAGAACAATTTCAAAAGGATTTGTTTGAAGAAATGAAGTCAAGAATTAAGGAAGACGACGAGTCTGTGCCTTATAAATTAAACGGCTATTGGTATATTACCCGTTACGAAATAGGTAAGGATTATCCAGTATACACACGTAAGAAAGGTACGTTAGAGGCCGAAGAAGAGATTTTATTCGATTGTAATGAAATGGCTAAAGGTTTTAGCTATTTTAAGTTGGGAGGCATTTCTATTAGTGAAGACAACACGCTGGTCGCTTTTTCGACAGACACAGTGAGTAGACGACAATATACACTTCAAGTTAAAAACTTAATTACAGGCGAAGTGTATGAAGATAAAATTCTAAATACAACTGGAAGTGCCACTTGGGCAAACGATAATAAAACTATTTTTTACACGCGTAAAGATGAAGTTACGTTGCGTTCGGACAAAGTATACAAGCATAAATTACATGACAATATAGAGGATGTGCAGGTTTTTCATGAAGATGACGAAACCTATAACACCTTCGTATATAAAACAAAATCGAATAAATTCATTGTCATCGGTTCTGCGAGTACATTAACATCGGAATATCGTTTTGTAAACGCCGATACGCCTGACCATGAGTTTAAAATCTTTCAAGAGCGTATTCGAGAACTAGATTATGCGATTGCACATTATAAGGATAGTTTTTATGTGATTACCAATGCCGATGGTGCAACCAATTTTAAGCTTTCAAAAACCAACGAAATTCAAACTGAGATAGCGTATTGGGAAGAGGTGTTACCACATCGTAAAGATGTGCTTTTAGAAGATATAGAAATTTTTAAGGATTATCTTGTTGTTAGCGAGCGAGAAAACGGATTAAACAATATTCGTATTATAAGCTGGGATGGAACAGAAGATTATTACTTACCATTCGATAGTGAAACCTACACGGCTAATACAGGAAATAACCCTGATTTTGATAGCGATGTTTTACGTTATAGTTATAATTCGTTAACCACACCGAGTTCGGTTATCGATTATAATTTTAAAACAAAGGAGAAGGACGTTAAAAAAGAGCAACAAGTTTTAGGCGGTACATTCGATAAGGATAATTATACGTCCGATCGTGTTTGGGCTACGGCTCGCGACGGCGTAAAAGTACCTGTTACACTAGTGCATAAAAAGGGTTTAGAAATGAATGGCGAAAATCCGTTGCTACTATACGCATATGGTTCTTATGGCTCTACAATAGATCCTTACTTTTGTACGATCCGTTTAAGTTTATTAGATCGAGGTTTTATCTATGCCATTGCTCATATTAGAGGAGGGGAATATTTAGGTAGAGATTGGTACGAAAACGGAAAGCTTTTAACTAAGTTAAATACGTTTCACGACTTTATAGATTGTACTAAACATTTAATAAGCGAAAAGTATACGTCCGAGAAGCATATGTATGCTTATGGTGGCTCTGCTGGAGGTTTATTAATGGGAGCAATTGTAAATATGAACCCAGAATTGTATCATGGGGTTTTGGCAGCCGTTCCTTTTGTAGATGTAGTAACAACTATGTTAGATGACACCATTCCGTTAACCACCGGAGAGTACGACGAGTGGGGAAATCCAAATGAAGAAGCGTATTATAATTATATGAAATCGTATTCTCCTTACGATAATGTCACTGCACAAACCTATCCTAATATGTTAGTTACAACAGGTTTACACGATTCTCAGGTGCAATATTGGGAACCCGCAAAATGGGTGGCGAAATTGAGAGATCTTAAAACAGATGAAAACTTACTGTTATTTCAAACGGATATGGAAGCAGGACACGGAGGTGCTTCTGGCCGATTTGAGAGTTTAAAAGAAGTGGCTTTAGAATATGTGTTTTTGTTGGAATTGGAAGGGATTACTTCATAAGTAAAAAAAAATGCTTATTTTTGTCAGGTTTTAGTTATTTCGATCAATGAGAAAGTAGCTTTTAAATAGTATTTATGGAACATAAAAATCAAGTTTTTGATAACGTATTGGATTTAGTGGGAAATACTCCTTTAATTAAACTAAATAAAATTACGTCTCAAATCAATGGTGATTTTTATGCAAAAGTAGAAGCTTTTAATCCGGGACATTCCTCTAAAGACAGAATAGCTTTATATATTATAGAGCAAGCTGAAAAGCAAGGTTTATTAAAACCAGGTGATACTATTATAGAAACTACTTCAGGTAATACAGGATTTAGTATTGCTATGGTAAGTATCATTAAAGGATACGATTGTATTTTAGCGGTAAGTTCTAAATCTTCTGCAGATAAAATAGATATGCTAAGAACAATGGGGGCTAAAGTTTATGTTTGTCCAGCAAATGTAAGTGCAGACGACCCTAGATCGTATTACGAGGTTGCTAAACGATTGCATGACGAAATAAAGGGTTCTGTTTATATAAATCAGTACTTTAATCAATTAAATATTGATGCGCACTATTTGTCTACCGGACCTGAAATTTGGAAACAAACAGAGGGTAAGATTACACATTTAGTAGCTTGTAGTGGTACTGGAGGCACCATTTCAGGAACAGCAAAGTATTTAAAAGAACAGAATCCAAACATAAAAATATTAGGTGTAGACGCTTTTGGCTCGGTATTGAAAAAATTTCATGAAACACAGGTGTTCGATGAAAAGGAAATTTATCCATATCGTATAGAAGGTCTAGGGAAAAACTTAATACCAACAGCTACAGACTTTGATATTATAGATGAGTTTGTAAAAGTAACAGACGAAGAAAGTGCACATACAGCAAGACGTATTGCTAAATGTGAAGGCTTATTTGTAGGATATACATCTGGTGCCGCAATGCAGGCTGTATTGCAATTAGGGAAGGCTAAAAAGTTTTCTGAAAGTGATGTTGTAGTGGTGATTTTTCCAGATCATGGTTCGCGTTACATGAGTAAGATTTATAGTGATAAATGGATGAATGAACAAGGCTTTTTTGACAGCGTTAATGTCGAGGCTGTTCAGGGAATTCAATATATAAAATAATGGTAGCGAAGCACAATGTTTTCAATTGAGAAACGTTGTGCTTTGTTACTAAGTTTGTTAACAAGAGGTTGCGAAAATATTATGCTATAATGGCATAAAAAGCTATTTTTGCACCAAAATTTAGATTAATAGCTTACATGAAAGATTTATTTGAAAAAATATATAAGGATAAAGGACCTTTAGGAAAATGGGCATCTCAAGCAGAAGGATATTTTGTGTTTCCAAAAATAGAAGGGCAAATATCTAACAGAATGAAATTCCAAGGTAAGGATGTAATTACATGGAGTATAAATGATTACTTAGGGTTGGCAAATCATCCTGAAGTGAGAAAAGCAGATGCGGAAGCAGGAATCGCTTATGGTTCGGCTTATCCTATGGGTGCAAGAATGATGTCGGGGCACACAGATCTTCATGAAAAATTACAAAATGAGCTGGCTGAATTTGTAAGTAAAGAAGCGGCGTATTTATTAAACTTTGGTTACCAAGGTATGGTGTCTACCATAGATGCATTGGTATCTAAAGACGATGTTATTGTTTACGATGTAGATGCTCATGCATGTATTATAGACGGTGTACGTTTACATATGGGTAAACGTTTTACGTATAAACATAACGATATTGAAAGTCTTGAAAAAAATCTTGAGCGTGCTACGAAAATGGCAGAACATACCGGAGGAGGAATTTTAGTGATTTCTGAAGGTGTTTTTGGTATGCGTGGAGAACAAGGTCGTTTAAAAGAAATTGTTGCTTTAAAAGAAAAATATGACTTCAGATTCTTAGTCGATGATGCTCACGGATTTGGTACTCTAGGTAAAACTGGTGCTGGAGCAGGTGAGGAGCAAGGCGTACAAGATGGTATTGATGTGTATTTTGCAACGTTTGCTAAATCTTTAGCGAGTACTGGAGCATTTATTGCGGCAGATAAAGAGATTATAGATTATTTAAAATATAATTTACGTTCTCAAATGTTTGCTAAATCATTGCAAATGCAATTGGTAGCAGGTGCTTTAAAGCGTTTAGAAATGCTTAAAACTATGCCTGAGCTTAAAGCTAAGCTGTGGGAAAATACCAATGCTTTACAGTCTGGATTAAAATCTCGTGGTTTCGATATTGGTACAACGCAAAGTTGTGTAACACCTGTTTACTTAAAAGGTAGTATTCCTGAAGCTATGGCTTTAGTGAAAGATTTACGTGAAAATTATGGAATTTTCTGTTCCATAGTAGTATATCCTGTAATACCAAAAGGATTAATTTTATTAAGATTAATACCTACTGCAACACACGATATTCAAGATGTAAATGAAACATTAGACGCGTTTGAAGCAATTCGTTCTCGTTTAGAAAATGGAACATACAAACGATTATCTGCAGCTGTTTCTGCGGCGATGGAATAGATAATGTATTTGAATAAAATGATAATAAAAAAAATCCGAAACTTTTAAAGTTTCGGATTTTTTATGTTTTATAATTACACCAAGTCTTTACGAAAAGTTTTTCTTCGCTTATAGGTTGTCGCATCAAAATGTTTCCAAATTTGATGTGAAGCAAAATTTTCTTCTAGTTCAGGAGTTCTAATACAATTTATAACTCCCATAGGTTTTAACGTTTCGTAATATTCATTAAATATAATAGCTGTAACGCCTTTGTTTTTATATTTAGGTTCTACGCCAATAAGATAAAAAGAAACCGTTTTACATTCTTTCTTTGCTTTCAGTAAATGATAAAATCCAATAGGGAATAACTTTCCATTTGCTTTTTGAAGTGCTTCGGCGAATGAAGGCATTACGACTGCAAAGGCAACCATATTATCGTCTTCATCCATTACGAATTTTATAAACTCCGGGTTTATAAACGAAATAAATTTCTTTTTAAAATATGCTTTTTGGACTTCTGTAATTTCAACAAAAGACGATAATTCTGAGTAACTCTTATTAAATAAATCAAACATCTGATCGACGTAAGGCATCAAGTCTTTTGTTTTAGTAAAATTAAGCGGACGTAAACCGTAGCGTTTTTTTACCAAATTATTTATACGATAAAAGTGTTCTGGTTTTACATTAGAAAATGGAAATATATTTTCTTGATATTCTTTTTCTTGAACCATCCCTAGACTTAGAAAATGCTCGACATAATACGGATAATTATACCAAGTTACCATCGAACCAATATGGTCGTAACCTTCGGTTAAAGCGCCAACTTTATCCAAGTTAGAAAAGCCAATAGGGCCTTCCATGTATTCCAAATTGTTTTGTTTTCCTATGTGGTTGGCCTTATTAAGTAAAGCTTTGGTGACTTCAATATCATCAATGGTGTCAAACCAACCAAAACGGACTTTATTATGAGATTGTTTAAGATCTAATTTGTTTATGATTACTGCAATTCTACCAACAATTTTGTTGTTTTTATAGGCTAAAAACAAATTGGCATCGGCATCCATGAAAACAGGATTGGTTTCTTTGTTAAAAACCTCCATTTCTTCCGAAATAATTGGAGGAACCCAATATGGAGAACCTTTGTAAAGTTCAAATGGAAATTTTACAAAAGCCTTAAGTTCTTTTTTTGTTAATACTTCTTTTAGTGTAATCATTTAATGATTTCTAGTATTCAGTTAATTTTGTGTAGCGTGAAATGTTTATCGGTTAGAATAAAACAAATGCTATTTTAATTATCCATTTTATATTCGGTTGGAGCGCTATCTAAATCTTCACCAAATTTATAATATTCGCTTTCCGTGTTCTTGTTTTTTCCTTGGTTTTTATTTGTTGGAAAACCATTAGACGCTTCAATTTCTTTGTCTTTATGTAAGTCTATTCTGTAAGACGCACCAAAATTTAAGCCAAATACGGTAGGTGTATCTTTTACATTAAAGGTAACAGCGGTGTCTAATTGCAGGTTCTTACTTACTAAATAAGCGCCACCTAATCGAAATAAATCATCTGCATAAAAATTACTTTTTATACCTTGATATTCTCCAAAAGCCACCCATTTTTTACCAAAACTATGCGTTAAAGTAAAAATATACTGAAGGTCCGAGGCATCTTGATCGCTAGAGTCTTTCATGCCTATTCTATTCTTAGATAAGTTCATAATTAAAACCCAACCACTCACAAAATTATGTTGTGTCATAATCTCAATTTTAGGACTAAATCCTTCAATACCTTGTGGTGTAAATGGATTAAGTTCTGTATCGTAATTTGCACCGGCATATATAGAGACTGCAGGAATTAATTTACTCCATTTAAAACTATGGTTTGCTTTCCAGCTGTAAAGATTTGGTTTCTCTAAGTGTGCATTTTTGTACGGATCGTAAAGTAAATATTTGGCACCTACAGATAACGTTTTAAAATTAGAACGGGAATATTCGTCTTCTATAGAAGAGCGATTATCTGTATAAGTGTCTGCTTGAAACGTTCCGTCTACGATAAGTTCTAACTGCTCCCAAATTAAACCATAACGGCCAGCAAAATCTACGCCACCACCACTAGTTTCATATTGTAGCGGAACATGGTTTTCTTTACTATAATAAGGACCAGCTTCAAATTGTATCACATTAACCCCAACGGCATATGCACTTTTAGATACTCCGGGCCTATTGGAATTAATAACATCTGTATATTGTCCGAAGACAAATGCAGGAATGGCACAAATAATTAAGGCTAAATAGGTTTTCATGGATTAAGTCGTTTGCGATCTAGCCTCCAAAGATAGAGATTTTATATTTTTTTTATCAATTTACAATTCATTTTAAAATATAAGAATTGTATTTTTGCTTAAAATACTAACTATGCTTCAATACGCCTCGGCAACAGGTTTAATGAGAACGATATTAATAATTTTACTAATTTGGTTTGGTGGGAAGATTCTTTTAAGATTATTCGCTCCTGTAATTATGCAATTTTTCGTGAAAAAGGCGGAAGAAAAATTCGGTTCACAATTTAATGCTAACCAACAAAAGCGTCAACAAGCTCCACCAGAGGGAGAAGTTGTAATAGATAAAATACCAAAACAAGAAACTTCAAATAAAAATGTAGGTGAATATGTAGATTACGAAGAAATTGATTAATTTTCGGAATCTAAGTTTAACACATTTTCATGTCATTTTCAGTTAAGAAACTACTACCACATTTTTTAGTACTTATAGGTTTTGTAATTATTTCGTTAGCCTATTTTAGTCCCGTTTTAAAAGGAAAAGAAATTTTTCAGAGCGACATCATGCATTATATTGGGATGTCTAAACAGCAAAAGGATTTTAAGGCCCAAACGGGAGAAGAAACCTATTGGACCAATAGTGCTTTTGGTGGAATGCCAACGTATCAGCTTGGTGCAAAATATCCGCATAACTACATTAAAAAATTAGATTTAACGATTCGGTTTTTACCAAGACCGGCCGACTATCTGTTTCTATATCTTATAGGGTTTTACATTTTGCTTCTGACTTTAAAAGTCGATTTTAAACTCGCGGCTTTAGGAGCCTTGGCATTTGGTTTTTCTACCTATTTAATTATTATACTAGGCGTGGGGCATAATAGTAAAGCACACGCTATTGCATATATGCCTTTAGTTTTAAGTGGTATTTTACTCACCTTTCAACGCAAATATATTGCAGGATTTCTATTAACCACAGTGGCGATGGGATTAGAATTGGTGGCTAATCACTATCAAATGACTTATTATTTAATGCTATTAGTCTTAATTTTAGGCGTTGCCTATTTAGTAGATGCGTATCAGAAAAAAGAATTACCAGAGTTTTTTAAAGCTGTAGGTATTTTGTTGGTAGCCGTTATTTTGTCTATCGGATTAAATGCAACCAATATTTTAGCAACTCAGGAATATGTTAAAGAAAGTACACGAGGCCAGAGCGAATTAACTATAAATGCAGATGGTTCGCCAAAAGCGGTATCTACAGGATTAGATAAAGATTATATTACAGAATATAGTTACGGAAAATTAGAAGCCTTAAACCTTTTTATCCCTCGAATATTTGGAGGTGGAAGTCATGAAGATGTTGGGACAGATTCCGAATACTATCAATTTAACTTAAAACGTGGAGCAACACCTGTTCAGGCTAGGGATATTGTTAAGCAAACACCAACATATTGGGGAATTCAGCCTATTGTTGAAGCGCCTGCCTATGTAGGTGCGGTAATATTATTTTTATTTGTTCTTGGATTATTCTTGGTTAAAGGGCGTTTAAAATGGTGGTTAGTTGGAGGAACGGTGTTGTCATTATTATTATCGTTTGGAAAAAATTTCGGTCTGTTAACAGATTTATTTATCGATTATGTACCGATGTATAATAAGTTCAGGGCAGTAAGTTCCATACAAGTGATATTAGAATTGTGTGTTCCCGTTTTAGGAGTATTCGGATTGGTAAAACTTTTTAAACCTACCGTTTCCGAAGAAGAGAAATTTAATGGGTTAAAATATGCTGTAGGAATTACAGCAGGATTAGCCGTACTATTACTATTGGCTAAATCGACATTATTCGATTTTGTAGGAGGAAACGATGGGTATTATGCTCAGAATTACGGACAAGAATTTATTGATGCCATTCGTGCAGATCGCGCATCTATGTTTACGAGTGATACATTAAGAACATTAATTTTTGTATTACTTTCTGGAGGTGTAATCTTTCTATTTTTAAAGAAAAAATTATCAGAAACACTTGTTGTTGTGTGTTTTGCTGTCTTAATTTTATTTGATTTAATTGGTGTGGATAGACGTTATGTGAATAACGACGACTTTAAATCGGCTTCCCAAATTAATAAACCATTTCAAGCAAATAGTGCAGATTTACAGATATTGAAAGATACTGCACATTTTAGAGTATTCGATGTAACGTCTGGCGCGGCCAGAGCTTCTTATTTTCATAATTCTTTAAATGGTTATCACGCGGCCAAACTAGGACGATACAACGAAGTATTCGATTTTTATATTTCTAAAAATAATATCAATGTGTTAAATATGTTAAACACAAAATATATTATTGCTCAAGATGAAAAAGGAAGTTACTTCCCTTACGAAAATACCGATGCAAACGGCAATGCGTGGTTTGTTAATCGAGTGGAAACCGTGGATTCTGCCAATGAAGAGATTCAGAAATTAGACAGTTTAAATACAAAACATGTTGCAGTCTCTACATCAAAATCGATTAAATATACTACAAACGTCATAGATTCCACTGCTTCTATTCAAGCTATAGAGTATAAACCGAACTATATTAAGTATAAATCGAATAACACTCAAAATGGTTTTGCAGTATTTTCAGAAATATACTATTCCGAAGGTTGGAATGCGTATATTGATAATACTTTAGTACCACATGAGCGTGTGAATTATATATTGCGCGGTTTGGATATTCCGGCAGGAGATCATGTTATAGAATTTAAATTTGAACCCGCTGTTATTAAAAAAGGGAGCACAATTGCACTTGCAAGTTCTGTTGTATTAGGTATTCTAATTGTATTGGGATTATTTTTCGGATTGAAAAATAGGTCTACCAAAGTAGATTAAGTTTTTAGAACAACACAATGAAAAAAAATGTGCTCATCGTAACCTATTACTGGCCACCTGCTGGAGGTCCTGGTGTACAACGATGGCTAAAATTTGTAAAATACTTACCCGATTTTAATATAAATCCTATAGTTTTTATTCCCGATAATGCAGACTATCCTCTAGTCGATAACAGTTTATTAGATGACGTTTCTGAAGATATAACTATTCTGAAATCACCTATCCGAGAGCCTTACAAGTTTGCGAAATTACTGACAGGAAAAAAAGCCACAACTATTAGTAAAGGTATTATCACAGAACGGACAAAGCAGAGTAGGATAGAGTGTTTAATGCTTTATATACGAGGTAATTTTTTTATCCCAGATGCTAGAAAGTCATGGGTAAAACCGTCTGTGGCATTATTATCAGATTATATATCAAAGCATAACATAGATACTATTATTACAACAGGTCCTCCGCATAGTGTACATTTAATTGGTTTAAAATTAAAAGAGCACTTTGGGGTGAAATGGATTGCGGATTTTCGTGATCCGTGGACGACTATTGGTTACCATAAAGAATTAAAATTAACAAGGGCTTCCGAAGCAAAGCATAAGCGATTGGAGTCGCAAGTTTTAAATACTGCAGACGATATAATTGTAACTAGTAGTCCGACAAAAAGGGAATTCGAGGCGATTACCAATGCACCTATTCATGTTATTACAAATGGCTATGATAAGGTTTCAACTGGCGCAATTTCTTTAGATGAAAAATTTACATTAGCCCATATTGGTTCTTTGCTGTCTAAGCGTAATCCAAAAGTTTTATGGCGCGTTTTAAGCGATTTAGTAAAGGCAAATCCCGAATTTGCTCAGGATTTTCAGCTTAATATGGTAGGGAGTATTGGTGAAGATGTTCTTGAATCTATAGAAAAATTCGGTTTAAATAGATATATAAATGCTGTTGGATATGTTTCTCATCAAGAGGCTATAGTATACCAAAAACAATCTCAAGTCTTATTGTTAATCGAAATAGATTCTGAAGATACTAAATGTATAATTCCAGGGAAATTATTTGAATATTTGGTATCTAATCGGCCTATAGTTGCGATGGGGCCAGAAGCTACCGATGTAGAACAAATTTTAAAGACAACCAATACGGGACAATACTTTTTATACAAGGATTACGCAGGATTAAAACACGTAATATTAAATCATTATGAATCCTTTAAAAAAGGAAGTTTGCAATCTTATCCCATAGGTTTGCAAAAATATAGTAGACGAGCACTGACTGAATCACTCTCAAAAATTTTATAATGGGAGTTGTAATAAATCAATCTATAAAAAACACGATTGTAACCTATTTGGGCTTCGGGTTAGGAGCAATAAATACATTGTTTTTATTTACTCGTTTCTTAAGTGACGAGTATTTTGGTCTGATTACTTTTATTTTGTCTACGGCAAATATTTTAATGCCTTTAATGGCTTTTGGTGTAAATAATACAATTATTAAATTCTTTTCTACATTTAAAACGCGTCAGTCTCAAAATAGTTTTTTAACCTTAATACTATTTCTGCCGTTAGTTATTATTATACCATTTGGAGCGATCGGATATTTCGCTTTCGATACCATTAGTACTTGGATTGCAAACGATAATGAGTTAGTGAAGGATTATGTCTGGCTTATTTATATTTCGGCCATTGTTTTCGCTTATTTCGAAGTATTTTATTCTTGGGCGAAAGTACAAATGCAATCGGTTTTCGGAAACTTTATGAAAGAAGTTTTTCACAGGTTGGGAACAATGATTTTATTATTTGTGCTATATCTAGAGCTTATTTCAGTAGATCAGCTTATTGTATATATTGTTTTATTATATGTATTGCGAACGTGTATTATGATGGTTTATGCTTTTAGTATTAAGCGTCCGGTGATAAAATTTTCTAGACCTTCTAATCTTGTAGCTATTTTAAAGTATACCACGTTAATAATTATAGCAGGATCTGTGGCCAATGTTATTTTAGAGATTGATAAATTCATGATTGGGTTTTATAATATACTCGAAAATGTAGCTTATTATAGTGTGGCCATTTATATTGCTTCTGTAATTGGAGTGCCTTTGCGCTCAATGCACCAAATTACAAATCCGTTGACAGCTAAATATTTAAATGAAAAGAATAAAGAAGGACTAAAAGACTTGTACAAGAAATCGTCCTTAAATTTATTGATAGTTAGTGGGTTTATTTACCTTCTCATTATTCTTAATATTAATGAATTATATCGGTTAATACCAGAGCAATTTGGTAATGGTATTTTAGTTGTATTTTTAATTGGTCTCGCGAAGTTATTTGACAGTCTTTTAGGGAATAATAATTCCATATTGTTTAATAGTGATTACTATAGAACAGTATTAGTTCAAGGCGTGTTTTTGGCCGTTATTTCGGTATTGTTAAACATCTACTTTATACCATTGTATGGTTTAAACGGTGCGGCTTATGCTACTTTTATCTCTGTGTTTTTGTATAATGTTATTAAGGTGTTGTTTGTCTATAAAAAATTTGGAATTCTACCATTTTCAGAAAATACACTTAAAGTTTTTCTTTTAATCTTAGCCACTGCGTTTGTATTTTATTTCTGGGATTTCCCTTTTCATCCTGTTATTAATATCGGCTTAAAGTCCGCTATAATAGGATTGGTATATGGCGGGTTTTGCTACTTTTTTAATCTTTCTGGGGATATCACAAAATTGCTAAATACAATTCTAAAAAGAAACTAAAAAATCCTGTGAGACCGTTTTTAAAGGTTTCACAGGATTGGAGTAAGTTATAAATTGTTTTATCTAACCTCTTTGTCTAGAAGAAGTTGATGTTCTAGTATTTGTGTTTTCGCTTATACTTCTAGAGTTACTATCCGACGACGATGTTCTTGTAGAAGTATTACGTGCATTTGTTGCTGTTGATGTCGCTGTACGTGTAGAGCGCTTAGCAGTTGTAGTTGTGTTTTGTGTAGCGCGAGGTTGATTTTTAACAACTCGAGTGTTGCTAGCTTGTTGTGTACGCGTACTTGATAATTTGGATGTATTTGTATTGGTTGTGGTTCTACTGTTATTATTATTTCTAGTACTAGTTCTAGTAGAGTTGTTTGCTCGTGTACTACTATTACTTGAGTTTGGTTTAATTAAATTACTAGATCTTGAACTAGTTGTAGAAACTGCTCGTGGTCTAGTATCAGTTCTCGATTGATTATAAGATCTGGTACTATAGGACTTATTAGAATATCTATTAACGACAGGCCTTGTATTATTTTGGTAAGGTTTTGAGTAGGTACGTCTTACTGGACGGTAATTTTGTCTGTATGGCGTATGGTAAACTACACAATAACTTGGTTCTGGAATACGATAATAACTATGCCAAGGTTTATAGATATACCCCATATTACGCGGATTTATATATCCAGAATAATGTGTGTATACATAATTATTATAGTAAATATTCATATTTCCAATATGAGACACTAGTCCGTAACTGTTGTAATTAATGTCTACATTTCCTGCTCTAATAATACGGCCATAGTAATCGTAATAAATCGGTACACTCTGTATTTGTATTATTGCTCCATATTCGTCGAATTGTACATACGGATTATAATTGTAACCGGTGTTAAAACTAAATTGAATATTAGGAGAATTAAATGCAAAGTTTACATTGTCGTTAACACCTTGCATATAAAAGTCGAATTGTCCATCCTGAAAGATTGAAAATTCCACACCACCTTCATTAAAAATAAATGATTTCGGATTATTATATTTAGCAATATTCGCTTCAGAAGGCGTATATGTATTTGCTTGCACCGTAGGAACAGCAAAAATAACTAGACTAAGTAAAGTAAAAAGTGATTTCATAGTTATCAATTTTTGGTTCGTATGGTTGTAAAAGCAAACAGTGTGCCAAGAATGAAAATGATTTTGAATTAAAATCAGTAAAATGTTTATTATGATAACAATAATGTATAAAATTTACCCACTTCGTTTGTTTTCGATAATTAAAATAGCATTTACTTAACGCTTAGTATTTATTTAATAACAACCACTGCAACGCTATAATAGTTTTCGCATCCTTAAAAGCATGTGCATTAAGTTTACTTTTTAGTTTTGAAATGGGAAGCTTTATAAGCTGAATATCTTCTTGTTCAGAGTCAAGACCACCACCTTTAAATATTTTATCTGTGGAATTAACTTCAGCATAAAATGCATTTACTTTTTCCGATGTTCCTCCAGGCGAAGCAAAATAGTCACCTATAAACTCCATGTGCTTAACCTGATACCCGATTTCCTCTTCTACCTCACGTCTAGCGCATTCCATTGGGTCTTCATCGGCTTCCATACAGCCGGCTACAATTTCTGTAAGCCAACCATCGAATTCTGGATGCATTATTGTGGGGTATCTAAACTGGTTAATTAGTAAGATAGAATCTGTATCTTTTTCTACCAAAACAATGGCGATGGCACTACCACGATCTAAACATTCTCTAACTACTTTTACTTGTTGGTCGCTTTTAAATGTATCATGTGTAATCGTCGCTTTTTTTACGGTGAAAAAATCTTTATATACAATGTCTTCTTTAATAATATTATATTTCATAGTGGGATGTTATAAGGGACTAAGGTAATTAATTATAAGATGTATTAAAAAGTTACTTATCTTCACTTTTTAGATTTTTATTTCCATTTATGAGTAAATCCTGTAAAAATTGTGAGTTCAGTTGTGATGATACCTTTAAATATTGTCCAAATTGTGGGCAGAATTATCACGAAGAATTAACTGTTAACGATATTTTTAAAAATACGATTAATAACTATTTTTCGGTGGATGCTCGATTTTTCAAAAGTTTTTTACCCTTATTATTCAGACCAGGATTTTTAGCCTTGCAATTTGTAGAAGGAAAACGATTAAAATATTTAAACCCAGCCCAGTTTTATTTGTTTGCTAGTGTGGTGTTTTTCTTTTTATTTTCATTTCAAATAACTAAACAAGAAAAACTTTTAGACGCTGAAGTAGCGGAGAATTTTAAAACCATGGATGCAGGGATAGTAAAAGATTCTTTACAACTTAATATACAAAACCTAGACAACCTTGAAATTCAATTAAATAAAGGTAATAAAACAAAATTTAACAGGTTTACCTTAGATTCTCTAGTACAGGTAGGTGCATCTGGAGATCAAGTTTTAAAAGGCTTAGGGGTAGATTCTAATGCAAGCACGTTCGAGAAAACGTTTTATTTACAAGTATTTAAATTTTATAAGAATAAAAGTAGTGCACCATTAATAGATACCTTTTATAATTATGTTCCCATTTCATTATTTGTACTACTGCCTATATTTGCCTTCTTTTTATACCTAATGCATTATAAAAAAAGACATTATGCCGAGCATTTGGTATTTAGTCTGTACTATTTTGCTTTTTTGTTTATAATGTTTAGCCTTTTTACTCTGGTTCACTTTATGATCGAACTGCCTGATCTTTCCAAAAAACTTATATTAATACTAAGCTTTGTGTATTTATATTTGGCAATCCGTAAGTTTTATAAATCACGAAAAAGAACAAGTTTTGTAAAAGCTTTATTAATTTCTGTAGTATTTATAGCTTTAGTTGTTCCTGTAGCTATGGCCATTATAGGAACTGCAGCCTTTTTATTTTATTAAATACTCGATTTAGATTTTATCTTTTAGGTATTTTGCCGTTACGCTATTTTTATTTTTAACGAGTTCTTCGGGCGTACCAAAAGCAACAATTTCTCCACCATATTCTCCACCACCAGGACCTAAATCTATAATGTGGTCGGCACATTTTATAAGTTCTAAATTGTGTTCCACAACTATAATAGAGTGCCCTTTTTCGATTAAAGCTCTAAAGGATTTTAATAATTTCTGTATATCATGGAAATGCAGACCTGTAGTTGGCTCATCAAAAATAAAGAGTGCTTTTTCTTTGGTATTACCTTTTCCTAAAAAGGTTGCCAATTTAATACGCTGCGCTTCACCACCAGAAAGGGTAGAAGAGCTTTGGCCTAAAGTAACATAACCTAAGCCTACGTCTTGAAGTGGTTGAAGTTTGTTTTTTATTTTTGTGACTTTGTGTAAATCAAAGAATGAGATTGCATCATCTATAGTCATGTTTAAAACATCATCTATGGATTTATCTTCGAATGTAACTTCTAGCACTTCTTTTTTGAACCGTTTTCCGTTACAGGTTTCGCATTGTAAATGCACATCGGCCATAAATTGCATTTCTATGGTTACTTCACCTTCACCTTTACATGTTTCGCATCGGCCACCATCAACATTAAAAGAAAAATGCTTGGCCTTATAATCTCTAATTTTACTTAGTTTTTGGTTTGCAAATAAATTTCTAATATCGTCGTAAGCCTTAACATAAGTTACAGGATTAGAACGGGAAGAACGACCAATAGGATTTTGATCGATAAACTCGATATTTTTAATGGTGCTATAATTTCCTTTTAACTCTGAAAATTGTCCAGGTTTATCCCCAAAGCCAGTCAGTTCTTTTTGTATGGCAGGATATAAAATCTTTTTAACTAAGGTACTTTTTCCACTACCCGAAACACCCGTAACTACAGTAAGCATGTTAAGTGGAAATGTGACGTTTACATTTTTTAAATTATGTTCCCGAGCACCAAGAATTTCAATCTGATATTTTGAGGAAATACGTTTTTTAGGTACTTTAATTTCCATTTCGCCATTTAAATATTTGGCAGTTAAGGAATTCGATTTTAAAATATCCGAGTATGATCCGGTAGCAACGACTTCACCTCCAAAAGTTCCTGCTTCTGGACCAATATCAATAATTTCGTCCGAAGCTTGCATGATGTCTTCGTCGTGTTCTACAACTATAACGGTGTTACCTAAATCTCGTAATGCTTTAAGAACTCCAATTAAACGTTCGGTGTCTTTTGGGTGTAATCCAATACTTGGTTCGTCCAATATATACATGGAACCTACCAAGCTACTTCCTAAAGAGGTGGCTAAATTAATACGCTGACTTTCACCACCAGACAACGTGTTAGAGCGTCTATTTAATGTAAGATAATTTAATCCTACATTGGATAAAAATTCTATTCTACTATTGATTTCTTTCAATAAGCGATTCGAAATTTTAGTATCATTTTCATTGAGTTCTAATCCGTTAAAAAAGACGGCTAATTTATCGAAAGGTAATTCTACTAAATCAGTAATGGTTTTACCACCAACTTTAACGTAATTGGCTTCTTTACGTAATCGTTTTCCTTGGCATGTTTTGCATTTTGTCTTGCCACGGTAGCGTGAAAGCATGACGCGATTCTGAATTTTATAAGCTTTAGATTCTAGCTCTGCGAAGAAACTCGATAACCCTTCAAAATACTGATTTCCATCCCAAATAAGTTGTTTTTGCGCATCGCTTAGCTCGAAATAAGGCTTGTGAATAGGGAAGTTAAATTTATGAGAATTGTTTACTAATTGGTCTCTAAACCAACTCATAGATTCTCCTCTCCAAGGAAAAATAGCATTTTCGTAGATTGAAAGTGCCGTGTTTGGAATCACCAAATCGTCGTCTATACCCACAATATCGCCATAACCCTCGCAAGTAGGACAGGCACCATAAGGATTATTAAAACTGAATAAATGCACATTAGGCTCTAAAAAAGTAATATCATCTAATTCGAAATTATTGCTAAACGTTCGGGTTGAATTATCGCTTAATGTCTGAATAGAACAGGTTCCTTTTCCTTCGTAAAAAGCGGTTTGGATAGCATCGGCTAAACGATTTAAGAAATCTTCGTCGTCTCTAACAATAATTCGGTCTACCACCAATTCAATCGACTCCACTTTAGTGTTGTCTGGTGCGTCCTCAATCCTAGTAACGTTGTCATCAATTTTAATCCTTGCATAACCTTGCTGCTTTAATGCATTAAGTTTATCCTTTAATTCGCGACCGTCTTCAAGAATAAAAGGGGCTAAGAGCAATAATTTATCGCCATCGCTAAATGTTTTTATATACGAAACGACATCGGTTACGGTATCTTTTTTTACTTCATGTCCCGAAATAGGCGAGTAGGTACGACCAATTCTGGCAAATAACAATTTTAAGTAATCGTAAATCTCAGTTGTGGTACCCACTGTCGATCTTGGATTCGTAGAATTCACCTTTTGTTCGATAGCAATGGCAGGAGCTATACCTTTTATATAATCAACTTTTGGTTTGTTAAGTCGGCCCAAAAACTGACGTGCATAACTCGATAAACTTTCCACATAACGGCGCTGTCCTTCAGCATACAAGGTGTCGAAAGCTAAACTTGATTTTCCTGAACCCGAAAGCCCTGTAATAACAACAAGTTTGTTTCTTGGAATGACGACATCAATGTTTTTCAGGTTATGCAATTTTGCACCTTTGATTATGATGTTTTCTTTAGGATTTACTTCAGAAAGGTTGATACTCATAGCTTCGTTTACGTATAATTTCCAAAGATAACATAAGTATTTCAGCTAGGAAAGTAGATTGTTGCCCATTAAAATGTTAAAAAAAATATAAATAATAATTTGTGATTTGTTTAGGAATATTTATATATTTGGCCGAATACTATTCACATAAATATACAGCCTATACTGCACAATTACTTTTAAAACATGTTAACCCAAATAGGAAAATTTACCATTTTCTGCATTTTAAAAGTATTGTTATGCAAAAAGAACTTATCACGGATGCTGTATTAGTAAGCGATTATATAAAAGGAAATGAACAGGCTTTGGAAACCCTTATTATAAGGCATAAGCAAAAAATCTATGGATTTATTTATTCCAAAGTTTATGATAGAGACGTCGCCGAAGATATTTTTCAAGACACCTTTATAAAAGTAATTAATACGCTTAAGTTGGGAAATTATAACGAAGAGGGCAAGTTTATTCCTTGGGTTATGAGAATTTCTCACAACCTTGTTATCGATTATTTTAGAAAAAACAACCGCATGCCGAAATTTGATAATTCTGGCGAGTTTAGCATTTTTTCAGTTTTAAGTGACTCTTCTCTAAATGCAGAAAAACAACTTATAAAAGATCAGGTAGAAACCGATGTAAGACGCTTAATCGAGGAGTTACCAGAAGATCAGAAAGAAGTTATTTTAATGCGTATGTATAACGACATGAGTTTTAAAGAAATATCTGATAAAACAGGAGTAAGTATTAATACGGCCTTGGGACGCATGCGTTATGCATTAATTAATATGCGAAAAATGATTGAAAAAAATAATATTGTTTTAACAAATTAGCATACTAAATAAATATAATTGCCGTTATTATATTAATAACTTTAAAATATTATTAATGGCTAAACTTTACTCTAAGACGTCAAGTCAAATTAAATTACATCCAAAAAAAGAAACTTTAAAGTTTCTGTTAGATTATTCTAAAGCATTAGGTGTTGTAGATGGTAACAAAGAAAAGTTTAAAATTATTTTAAACTAAAAACAAAAAAGTCCTGATTAAATCAGGACTTTTTTGTTTTATAGTATTTATCGATTTCTGTTCTTCTTCCTATGGTTTTTGTAATAATATCTTTCTCTAAGTCCCAACCTCTAGCAGGAGAATATTGACGCCCGTACCAAATTATTTGCAAATGTAAATCGTTCCATAGTTCTTCTGGAAATAAACGTTTTGCATCCTTTTCAGTTTGTACTACGTTTTTACCATTACTTAAATTCCAACGGTACATTAAGCGCTGAATATGGGTGTCGACAGGAAACGCAGGAATGCCGAAAGCTTGAGATAAAACTACAGCGGCGGTTTTGTGTCCAACGGCAGGTAACTCTTCTAAGGCTTCATAGGTTTTAGGAACTTCACCATTATGTTTATCAATTAAAATCTGCGATAACCCATGAATTCCTTTACTTTTCATAGGAGACAAACCAACAGGTCTTATTATATCACGAATTTCATCGACAGTAAGTTTTACCATGTCGTAAGGGTTATCTGCTTTTGCAAATAATAGTGGTGTAATCTGGTTTACGCGAACATCTGTACTTTGCGCCGACATTAAAACGGCTATTAATAAAGTATATGGATCTTTATGGTCTAAAGGAATCGGAATTTCAGGATATAAATCATTTAAGGTATTTATAACAAACTCTACTTTTTCTTGTTTAGTCATTATTGTATTTTTGAATAAATTAAAAAAATATGACAACTTTAAAAATAGGAGATAAGGCTCCAGATTTTTCGGCCAAAGATCAAGATGGCAATATAATTTCTTTAAATGATTATAAAAGTAAAAAATTAGTAATTTTTTTCTATCCTAAAGCGAGTACACCAGGTTGCACTGCAGAAGCTTGTAATTTAAGAGATAATTATGAACGTTTTAAAGCGCTTAATTATGAAGTTTTAGGTGTAAGTGCCGATAGTGAAAAACGCCAAAGTAACTTTAAAAACAAACACGAGTTTCAATACCCATTATTAGCCGATGAAGACAAAACGGTGATTAATGCCTTCGGAATTTGGGGACCTAAAAAGTTTATGGGGCGTGAATATGACGGGATCCATAGAACAACTTTTGTAATTAACGAAGAGGGTATCATTGAAGATATTATCTCAAAGGTAAAAACAAAAGCACATGCCGAGCAAATTTTAGATTAATTAAGGAAATTCCGGGGTAACATAGCGATCATTGCTAGTCGCAGTATCATCTAAAGTTCCTAAATTAAATACATCCTGACTCACACCAGGCAATTGAATGTTGGTTAGAATAGTACTAATCTCGTAAGATTGCTCTATGGTGTGCTGTCTGTAGGCTGTAGCAGGAACTGTTTCAGCAACTTCTGGATTTAAATAATCGGCACCAATACTGCTAAAAGTAATATCGTTGGCAGGGTTCTGATCTTGACTTTTATTTTCTTCATCACGCGTTAACACGCCATCGCCATCATCATCTGGATCTAAATAATCAGGAATGCCATCACCATCCGTGTCTAAAGAATCCACAAATCCAGTGCCCTCCACATAGTTAGGCGATTCACTGCTGGTTTTTATATTATCACCATCATCATCATCATCTAAATAATCTGGAATACCATCGCCATCGGTATCTGTCGGATTTGTACTTGGATCGTCGTCACCATCTAGATTTTCATCTTCCACATCTGCAGGAATACCATCATTATCATCTTCAATTAAAAGTGTTGTAATAGTAGCCACGCCAGATGTACTTTCTAAATCGTTAGTTATTAATACATCCGAAGGAGGAACATCGTTACAGAAAAAATCTGAAGGATCTGAGTCGTAGGCACGGTAATTAAATGGATTTGAAGAACTGATATCAACTGTGGTAATTAGTGTATTATCTTCGCCAACCTCTAATAGGTCTTCTAAAGTAATTTCAGGAGATGTTATTTTTAAGGAAATAGATTCGTAAGGATCAGATTGTATGTTATAAAACACCAATTCTCCACAACTTTCGTAAGTTAAATCGAATTCAAAATCAACTGTAATAATATCGCCGTCATCACAGGATAAAAGAGTGAAAAGACTTAAGCAAATAATGAAGGATAACTTACGCATAGAAATTTATTTATTGGCAAAAATAATGATTTGACAAATATAACGAGACTTATTGAAAGTAATTTTATTTGAAGTAATTTTGTGATATGAAAAAGGTGTATTTTGATAGTGCTGCGACCACTAAAATAAGAGAAGATGTTATTACTAAAATGACAGATGTTATGAGTGAATATTATGGTAATCCATCTTCTTCGCATAGTTTCGGTCGTTCTTCAAAAACATTAGTTGAAACGGCTAGAAAGACTATTGCCAAGCGATTAAACGTTTCGGCTTCCGAAATTGTGTTTACCTCTGGAGGTACCGAAGCCGATAATTTAGTGCTTTTAAGTGCCGTGAAAGATTTGGGAGTTAAACGTATTATTTCTTCTAAAATAGAGCATCATGCCGTTTTGCATACCATTGATTTTTTAGTCGATAATTATAATATTTCTGTCGACTATGTCTCTTTAGAAGACAATGGCACAGTAAATTATTCTCATTTACAACAACTTTTGGAATCTTCTGAAGAGAAATCGTTGGTGAGTTTAATGCATGTTAATAATGAAATAGGAAGTTTATTAGATTTAAAACGGGTTGCGACACTTTGTAAAGCTACAAATACACTGTTTCATAGTGATACCGTACAATCTATCGGACATTACGAATTAGATTTACAAGATATTCCTGTGGACTTTATAGCGTCTAGCGCTCATAAATTTCATGGTCCGAAAGGCGTTGGATTTGCTTTTATAAGAAAACATTCTGGTTTACACGCTATGATCCATGGGGGAGAACAAGAACGCGGACTAAGAGCAGGGACGGAAGCCGTACATAATATTGTGGGCTTGGAAACGGCTTTTAAATTAGCATATCAAAATTTGGAGTTGGAACGAAAAGCTGTGAGCGATTTAAAAATTTATTTTGCTACAGAACTTAAGCATGCATTTCCTAAAATTACTTTTAATGGAGACTCTTCAAATATAGAGCACACTGCCTACACCATGTTAAATGTGTGTTTTCCTTTTGAAGCGAATAAAACCCAACTGCTTTTGTTTCAATTAGACTTAAAAGGTATAGCGTGTTCTCGAGGTAGTGCGTGCCAAAGTGGGAGCCAAAAAGGATCTCATGTTTTAGCTGAAATTTTAAGCGACGAGGATTTTAAAAAGCCATCAATTCGATTTTCTTTCTCTCATTATAATACAAAAGAAGACGTGGATTATGTTATAGAGGTTTTAAAAGCCTTCGCGGTACAATAAATGGTGATTTGTGAAGATTAAATAAATTGAATTATCCGTGAATGGTTTCTCTTTTCCCCAGATCAGCCATTATTTTAGCTTCAAAGTCTAAGAGATTTTGCCATTTTTCGTTCACTTCGTTTTTATCACCATATTGTCTGGCGAATCCTAAAAACATAGTGTAATGGTTTGCTTCACTTACCATAAGTTTTCTGTAAAATTCGGCTAACTCTTTATCTTCTAATTCTTCCGATAATAATCTAAAGCGTTCACAACTTCTTGCTTCAATTAAAGCAGCATACAATAAACGATGCACTAATTGTGTGGTTCTGCTTCCGCCTTTAGGGAAAAATGTAATGAGTTTTAATACGTATTCGTCTTTTCTGTCACGACCTAATACCCAACCATTTTCTAAAATTTTGTCGTGCACCATCTTAAAGTGACTAATTTCTTCTTTTACCAAAGCGACCATTTCTTGAACCAATTCTGTATACTCCGGAAAGCTAACAATTAAAGAAATTGCTGTACTGGTTGCTTTTTGTTCGCAATAGGCGTGATCGGTTAAAATGAATTCTACATTTTTTTCTACGATATTAACCCATCTTGGATCTGTTGGTAATTTTAAGCCTAGCATACTCTTTAGATTTTAGTTGTGGTTTCGGTAATCTTGTAATGACCTTTGGTTGTAATTGTAAGCAGATATGATTTGTATTCTGTCGTGGTTTCTGGTTTATTGAATAAAATATTGAAACTAACAGAATTTTTTGAAGAAACGTTATTATCGTCTATCCAAATACTTTTTAATATATAGGGCTGAAGTCCATCGGAAACTTCTTTAATATGTTTAGAAATAAAGGTCTTTGAAATGGTCTGATTAAAAATCGTATGATTATTTAATTGAACAGACACATCAGCCATGGCATCTCTGTAAAATGTTTTAACTTCTAAATTCCCTTTTGCTTTTACGTTAAGCACATTCGAATTTATATCACTATACGTTTTCATATGAATTTTGAATCCGCTGTTTAAAATGGTATCCGTAATGGTTTCGGAATAGTGTTCTGGTAAGTAATTTATACGCTCGGAAAAGGAGGTAAGCATACCGTTATCGGCAAAAACTTGTCTTGGTTTTTTATTTAATTTATGTCTGCCATCGCAACACGTAAGCGTAGTAATTATTAATAAAATAAAAACACCTAATAGATTATATGTTAGTTTCTTAAACATCCAGATCGAAAGCTTTTCTTAAAAGTTCTAAACTCGGGTTTTTATCGCACATTCTTTCAAATTTCTCGCGCGGCGTATAGGCGTATTGCTTTTCTTTTTCTTCATTAATTATGATGTCTAAAGTCACATCAAAATTGTTTAAACGTTTCCGTATAAAACTCATGAGATGAAACTGACTACGCTCAACTTCTACCTTATTTGTCTGGTTTGGATACTCCACTCTCATGGTGGTTTTATCTATTAACTTAGGGGTGTCTATAGATAAAATGGATGCTAAATTATGTTTACCTTCAGCTTCAAGAACAGTCACAAAATCTTTCCAAGCCGTTTGCATGTCTTCCTCTGTGAAATCGTCGGTTGGTAAATTAACTTCGTCGTAAACAACTTCGTTTTGTCTAATTTCATGCTCTTTTTTAGCACGAATACTTTTTAAAGATAGACCTGAAGTTCGCTTATTATCCTTCGATAATACAATTTTTGGAATTTTAGGATCCGAAAATTTTGAAGGATTTTCTTTTTTTGCAGGTGTATTGGATGTTGAAGTTTCCGTAGCCTGTGGTTCTTGTACTTCTGAATGATTCGTATTTGAAGCTACAGGTTTGTTTACAGGAATAGGAGTAATGCCTTTTGCTCTAAAATAAGAAGGCGGTATTATGAACCGTTTGCTATTTTTTTTTTCTCCATCAAAAGTGATAGAGGCAAGTTGCATGATACAAAGTTCGACGAGGAGTCGCTGGTTTTTACTGGTTTTATATTTGAGATCGCAGTCGTTAGCAAGTGCTATACCTTGCAATAAAAATTCCTGAGACGATTTATTTGCTTGTTCTAAATATTTCTGCTTTGTTTCTTCTCCAACTTCTAAAAGCTCTACGGTTTGCGGTGTTTTACAAACCAATAAATCTCTAAAATGCGATGCTAAACCTGCAATATAATGTTGCCCGTCAAATCCTTTGGACAAAGTGGTATTAAATTGCAAAAGTAAATCTGGAATTTTATTTTCTAATATATAATCTGTGCTTGTAAAAAATGTTTCGTAATCGAGAACGTTTAAATTTTCGGTAACGGCTTGTCTTGTTAAGTTCTTGCCAGAAAAACTAACCACACGGTCAAAAATAGAAAGGGCATCACGCATTGCACCATCTGCTTTCTGTGCTATAATATGTAATGCATCATCTTCGGCAGTTATACCTTGTTCTTCAGCAATATATTTTAAATAATTTTTAGCGTCTGTAACCGTAATACGTTTAAAATCGAAAATCTGACATCTAGATAAGATGGTCGGGATAATTTTATGCTTTTCGGTGGTAGCTAATATAAATATACAGTGCTTTGGTGGCTCTTCTAATGTTTTTAAAAAAGCATTAAAAGCGGCTTGAGATAACATATGCACCTCGTCAATTATATACACCTTATACTGACCAATTTGAGGTGGTATTCTAACCTGATCGGTTAAGTTTCTAATGTCGTCTACAGAGTTGTTAGAGGCGGCATCTAATTCAAATACATTAAAAGCAAAATCTTCGTCCGGATTATCAACGCCTTTACTATTAATCATTTTAGCAAGAATACGAGCACAACTTGTTTTTCCCACACCACGCGGTCCGGTAAACAAAAGGGCTTGTGCTAAATGATTGTTTTCTATAGCATTTAATAATGTATTTGTAATCGCTTGTTGCCCAACTACATCTTTAAATGTTTGGGGTCTATACTTACGAGCCGATACTATAAAATGTTCCATAGAATTACTTAGAGCAACAAAGTTAAAAATTCGATGAATATAATCCCGTTTTGGATGCAAAAATTAGCGCGAGTTATTAACAACTTTTAAATTTAATAGATGAGAGTTTAGTTATTTTAGTGCGTAATTATTGTATTTTTGCCGGCTAGTAGATCGCCTTATCGCTATTCTATATTTTTAGAATGGAGGAAAGTCCGAACACCGTAGTGCAACATAGTGGTTAATGGCCACCAGCCGAGAGGTTAGGAAAAGTGCAACAGAAAGTATGTACAGGTAATGCTGTAGTGAAACCAGGTAAACTCTATGTGGTGCAATGCCATGTATACCAATGATTGAGGGCGGCACGCTCGATATTGGAGGGTGGGCAGCTAAAGTGTATTAGTAATAGTACACTCAGATAAATGATAAGGGCCTTTTCGTTTAGAAAGGGTACAGGATTCGGCTTATAGATTTACTTAAATAAACAAGCCCTTTTTTATTTAATAAAAAAGGGCTTTGCTTTATTGTAATATTTTGGATTAGATACTATTGATCTGCTTCCAATGTTTCTTCTAAGTTGTCTAATTTTTCGGAAGCCAATTCTTCAAAAGCATTGTAGCTTGGTAAATTATCCCAGTAACTGTATTCTTTTACAATTTTACCATCTTTAAATAAGAATCTAGAAATAATAGGCACTTTAATTTCGGTTTCGCTTCCTTTTATGTTTCCAGACCATACAGCCCAGCTATTTACCCATTTTTCTCCAGCATCATTTGTAATCATCTCACATTTTACGCCTTCTGGAAAATCATAACCTTCTACAACTTTACGTCCTTCTTTTCCTTGTTGTATCATATCAGATACAGCTGTAGGTTCTAAAGAATTTTCGTAAATCTCAGCATCTTCAGCGTACAAATCTTTAAGACCGTCATAATTACTGTCTTTAAAATATTCATGTAACGTTTTAATTGTTTCAATTTCAGGAGAACTTGTAGTGTATTGTTTTACGGGTTCAGTACAAGAAACCATTACTGCTAAAGTAAAGGCGAACAAAATGAATTTTTTCATATTTACTAATATAATTGTGTATTAAACTGTGCTAAACAGTATGCTTAGCGTAAACTAAAATACATATTTTAAATTTATTTTTATAATTTATAATATTATAATTTCTAAATTACTCCCTAATTAATTAAAAATTAATATGATAAAATCAACTACTAATTTTTAGTCTTCAGATTCTGTTTCTGGATAACCGAAAAAGCTAAACATATTACCGCCATAACTTTTAGAGTATTTATAGTGTTCTAAATTAGAGATATCGGTATGTTTAGAATGTTCTACTATTAGTACACCATCGGCTTCCAGTAAATTGTTTTCGAAAACCAATTGCGGAATTTTACTAAATTCCTCGACAGGGAAGGCGTAAGGTGGATCCGCAAATATGATAGTCGATTTTAAAGTGGTTCCTTCTAAAAATTTAAAGACATCACTTTTAATGGCATCAATTGGCATTTCAAAACCTTCAGCAGTGTCATTAATAAATTTAATACAGTCTGCTTCTTGGTCTACACAAGTTATTTTGGTGGTACCTCGAGAAGCAAATTCGTAGCTAATACTACCTATTCCCGCGAATAAATCCAAAACCGAAACATCGTCAAAATAATACGTGTTATTTAAAATATTAAATAAGGCTTCTTTAGCCATATCGGTAGTAGGGCGAGCGGGTAGCTTTTTTGGAGCAGTAATTCGTCTTCCTTTATATAATCCAGATATTATTCGCATTAAAAACTATTTAAGATAACAAACTCGGCATGTTGAGTTTGTGGTTGATGACTAAAAGTAAAGTTATTTTTATGTTTTCCAAAGGAAATGTCGCGCACATATTTGTATGCTATATTATACAAGGCGTCGTTTTTTAATATGTCTCCTACAAATACAAGCTGAATGGTTTCGGGATTTAGCTTTAATTGTTCTAAAGTGAAAAGGAGATAATATATAAAATCTTCTTCGGTACTGTATTCAAACGTATTATAAAACTGAAGCGCTCCAGAATTGATACTTATAATTTCGAAATGGCGAGAGGCTACATGAATGTAAAGTTTTGGGGCATCTGCATTTTTTTCAATTTGTAAAATACTTTCTATTAAAACCGTAGAGGCGTGTTTAAATGTAAATTCGCCAAATTGCTCATAAATAAAATTATTTACGTTCACGTAAGGAACATATACGTTCACACTGTCGTTTAAATCTATAGTATCAAACGTGATGAAATCTGATTTTAAGAGTTTAGAATTATATTTTAAATAATCGGCTAAATGCTCTTCGTTAAATAACGGACTAGGTACTAGCGTAGATAATTCGTTGCTATGAATAATTTGAATACTATTAAAGGCTTGTTTTAAACTTTCCTCAGTATTAAATAAAGACTGCACATGCTCTAATAATTGATAAGGCGTTTCGTGTTTATTAAACGATAGATGTTTTAAAACCTCTATCTGATGTAAGCTAGGATTTAATATACAAAAAGAAAGTCCACTCAAACTAATTTGAATGGACAATTCCTTATGTGTGTTATTATGTGAACTACTATTCGTCGTCACCATATGTTTTTGGCCAGTTTCCGTTGGTCTTAACTTCATTCATAGAACCTACCATTATAGCATCACCATTTACACCATCTACGGCAATAACTTGGTTTTCTTGAATTACTAAGTCTCTTTCTTGATCGTAAAGAATAACATCTTTCTTAACAGAAGATTCGAAAACAGGAATTTTAACATCGTTTTGTTCTAAAGTTCCAGCTTCTAATTTAAATTTAGCACCTTCTGGTCCAATACCTGCAGGAAGATTCATCATCGTTTTGTAACGAGGAGAAGATTTAAATAAAGAATCTTTAACTGAAATAAATCCTAATGTATCAATAATAATAATATCCTTATAAGATTCTACACCACCATATCTTTTTGTCATTTCTTCATCTAAAACAGTAGAGTCACGACGTTGTGTAATTGTATATTTAGCGGTGTCAATAAATTTAATTAAGTGATCAAATTCTCCTGCAAACGTTCCTGTCACTTGTTTGTGTGCTAATTGTGCATCTCTAATATCGATAAGCTTTTCAATAACTAAAGCATAACGTTTGTTTTTAATTTTATTGAATTGGATAGGTGTGTAAACCGACATAAATGTTTGGTAACCTAAGAAGGCTATAAGTGCCCAAAGTGCAATAATTATAACAGGTTTTAAGCCTGATGGTAAAAATTTGTCGATTAGCCAAACTAAACCAATCGTAAGCAGAATAGCAGCAACAGCAATAAGAATTATTGTAAGCATAGTGTTTTTTGTTAATTAATTTTATTATAAGGTCTAACGCAAATCTACAATTTTTTTTTATTCGTTAAAACCTATAAGAGTAAAAATCATTACTATATTTGAATAATTTTTTTTCTGAAGCCTCCTAAATGAATGCATCACAATTTTATTCCCTTATAAAACAGCAGTTTCCGTTTAATCCTACAACAAAACAAAATATTGTATTAATTCAATTGTCCGAATTTATTTTTAATTCCAATCCAAAATCGCTTTATTTATTAAAAGGGTACGCTGGAACGGGTAAAACGACCATTGTTAGTACGATTGTAAGCAATTTGTGGAAAATAAAAAAGAGTGCTGTGCTTATGGCGCCCACTGGTCGTGCCGCAAAAGTAATTTCTAATTATTCCAAGAAAGAAGCGTTTACCATACATAAAAAAATATATTTTCCTAGAAAAGATAAAGGTGGTGGTGTAAAATTCGTTTTGCAACCCAACAAACACAAAAACACCATTTTTATAGTCGATGAAGCGTCTATGATTTCGGATACTCCTGGGGATTCTAAAAACAGTGAAAGTAATTCCTTGTTAGACGATTTAATGCAATACGTTTACGCAGGACATAACTGTAAATTGCTCCTAATTGGAGATACAGCGCAGTTACCACCAGTAAAATTAGATATAAGTCCTGCTTTAGAGCAAAAGACTTTAGTGTTAAATTACGACAAAGAAGTGGTTTGTATGGAGCTTGATGAAGTCGTTAGACAAGAGCAAGATTCTGGTATTTTATTTAATGCAACTATTCTAAGGGAAACACTATCGGGCACGTTTTACGATAGTTTTAAGTTTGATGTTAACCCATATAAAGACATTGTAAGGCTGATTGACGGACAAGAAATCATGGATGCAATTAGCGATTCTTATAGTGATTTAGGTAATGAAGAGACTGCAATCATTGTTAGAAGTAACAAGCGTGCAAATCTTTATAATCAGCAAATTAGAGATCGTATTTTATTTAATGAAAATGAATTATCTGCAGGCGATTATTTAATGATTGTAAAGAATAATTATTTCTGGCTTAAACCTACAAGTGAAGCTGGATTTATTGCCAATGGAGATATCGTTGAAGTGTTAGAGATTTTTTCGATTAAAGAATTGTATGGATTTCGTTTTGCCGAAGTTAAAATGAGAATGGTCGATTATCCGCGTATGGCGCCTATAGAAACCGTGTTGCTTTTAGATACGATTTCGGCAGAATCTCCTTCATTAACCTATGAAGATTCAAACCGACTGTATCAAGAAGTAATGAAGGATTACGAAGAGGAAAGTAGTAATTATAAGAAATTCACTAAAGTAAAGGCTAATAAATATTTTAACGCGCTACAGGTTAAGTTTTCTTATGCTATTACATGTCACAAGTCGCAAGGGGGGCAGTGGAACACTGTTTTTGTTGAACAACCTTATTTGCCTAACGGAATTGATAAAGATTATTTGCGTTGGTTATATACAGCAGTTACCCGTGCTAAAGAGAAACTCTATTTAATTGGATTTAAAGATGAGTTTTTTGAGGAAGAAGAGTATTACGGGTAAGCTTAATTCTAAGTAATTTTAGATTGTATATTAAATCTATTTAGTTTAATCTATGCATTTAATTAGGTGTTGCTAGTTATTTTGATAATCAGTTGTTTATATATAAATAAAAAAGCCGTCTAAAATAATTTAGACGACTTTTTTTTATGTAATATATTTTGTTTGGAATTATAAAAGAATGCTGCTAATTTGTTGCGCCAATTCTGTTCCAATTCTATCTTGAGCTTCGTTTGTCGCCGCACCTGTATGTGGTGTTAACGATAAAGAAGGGTTCATTAATAATCCCATTTCTGGTTGTGGTTCTTTTTCAAAAACATCTAAAGCTGCTCTCGATATTTTACCACTCTCTAATGCTTTTACAAGAGCTAATTCATCTACCACACCTCCACGAGCTGCGTTTACTAAAATAGCACCATCTTTCATGCTGTTTAATTCTGCTTCACCAATTACGTAACCTTCTTGTGCTGGTACGTGTAGCGTTAAAAAGTCAGCTTGTTTTAAAACGTCTTCTTTAGAAATAGTTTCAATGTCAAAACTTACAGTTTGTCCGTCGAAAAATTCTAATTCTAGATTAGCTTTTTCTAAAAACGGATCAAAAGCAACAACTTTCATTCCTGCTCCTAAAGCCACTTTCGCTGTAGCTTGACCAATACGTCCAAAACCTAAAACACCTAAAGTTTTACCTTTTAATTCGGTTCCTTTAGCATAAGCTTTCTTTAATCCTTTAAAGTTCTTATCACCTTCTAAAGGCATTTCTCTGTTTGAGCTATGTAAAAAACGTGATAAACCGTATAAGTGACCAAATACTAATTCTGCAACAGAATGCGAAGAAGCAGCTGGTGTATTAATTACTTTTAATCCTTTTTCACGAGCATATTCAACATCGATGTTGTCCATACCTACACCACCTCGTCCAATGATTTTTAGGCTAGGGCAGGCGTCGATTAAATCTTTACGTACTGTTGTTGCGCTTCTAACTAATAAAACAACAATTTGATTTTCGTTGATATAGTTAATTAACTGCTCTTGAGCTACCGTGGTTGTGATAACTTCAAATCCATCTTTTTCTAAGGCATCAATTCCACTTTGTGAAATACCGTCGTTTGCTAATACTTTCATAAGATTCGTTGTCATTTAAGATGACTAAAATTTATTATTGATTAATTTGTTTGATTATGCTTTTCGTTCTAATTCACTCATCACTTCAACTAAAGCAGCAACACTGGTGTAAGGCAATGCGTTGTACATAGAAGCTCTGTATCCACCAACACTACGGTGTCCGTTAATACCATTCATTCCAGCTTCTTTTGCCATTTCGTCAAAAGTGTCTTTTAATTTTTCGTCTACTAAATTAAATGTAGCATTCATTGTAGAACGGTCTTCTGTAGCTGCAAAACCTTTAAATAAAGGGTTTAAGTCAATTTCAGAATAAATTAATTTAGCTTTCTTTTCGTTTTCCTTTTCAATTGCAGCAATTCCACCTAAGTCTTTAAGCCACTGAAGCGTTAACATAGATGTGTATACAGCAAAAACAGGAGGTGTGTTAAACATACTATCTTTTTCGATAAAGTTTTTGTAGTCTAACATTGATGGGATTGCTCTAGTTACTTTACCTAAAAGGTCTTCTTTAATAACAACTAAAGTTGTTCCTGCAGGACCCATGTTTTTTTGAGCTCCAGCATAAATAAGGTCGAATTTAGAAAAATCTAAGGTTCTAGAGAATATATCACTACTCATGTCACATACCATAGGTACTGGACTGGTAGGGAAATCTTTTATTTGTGTTCCGAAAATAGTGTTATTGGAAGTACAGTGGAAATAGTCTAAATCTGATGGTACGCTATATCCTTTTGGAATGTAGTTATAGTTTGCATCTTTAGATGAAGCAACTTCTACAACTTCTCCGAAAAGTTTTGCTTCTTTTAAAGATTTAGCAGCCCAAGTTCCTGTATTTAAGTATCCAGCTTTAGTTTCTAATAAATTATATGCTGTCATTAAAAATTGCGTGCTCGCTCCACCTTGTAAAAATAATGCTTTGTAGCCTTTTCCTTCTAAACCAAGTAGTTCTAAAGCTAAAGCAGTTGCAGTATCCATAACCTCGATAAAAGGTTTACTTCTGTGCGATATTTCAATTAGAGATAAACCGCTGTTGTTAAAATCTACTACGGCTTCAGAGGCTTTTAGTAAAACTTCTTGCGGAAGAATACATGGGCCAGCACTAAAATTGTGTTTTTTCATTATTTCGATAATTTTGTGATAAGCACAAAGGTGCTAAATAAATGATGAATTTATATAATAAAATTAATATTTTTTATGCTAAATTTTTAATAAAAACGCCACAGTATCAACGTTATCGGCATAATCCCATAGGTTTGGGTGTTGGGTATTTCCGAAAACAATTTCGTAACTCATAAAGTCTTTAGAGACAATACATTGTATATTGTCTTTTTCTGAATTTAAATGCGATTTTAATTCATTTACATCGTTGTAGTACTCGTAAAATACCGTCGCGATTGGCGAAGAAAAACTCGGATCTTCTTTAATCATTAAAAAGCCATTTTCTAATATATCGAATTCGCTCATTAAATAAACCGCTTTGTTATAATCGTAGTTATTGGCGTATTTATGATCGTTTATTACCTCTTTCCATTTATACATCGCTTGGAAAAAATTTTGGAAATCGTAATTTTTAGGCACATAAACTTTAGAGACGTTACGACATCCTAAACCGTAATATCTAAAAATGTCGTCGGCTAAGCCTTCTAGTTCTTCTGTGGTTTCATTTCCTGTTAAAACAGCAACAGAGTTCCTGTTTTTTCTTATAATAGAAGGTTTGTCTTTAAAATAATATTCAAAATAACGTGCAGTGTTATCGCTTCCCGTGGCGATTACCGCTTCAAAATCTTCTAACTTCCCATCGATAAAGGTGATTTTAGATTTAAATTCTGGCTCTACATGTTCCAAATATTTTGCGAGAAAGGGTAGCAGATGTTTATCGTTTGAAGACTGCTTAACAACTACATCGTGTCCTGAAATTAAAACAGAAATAAAATCGTGAAATCCAACAAGTGGAATATTTCCAGCCATTATAATAGCCACTTTTTTTGGAGAAATGGTGTTAAATGAATACTTATTTAACCATGTTTTAATATTGTTTTCTGTCAGTTGCTTAGACCAACCCTTTAAAGAAAAAGTAAGATTATCGGTATTAAACCATCTGTTATTTTCTTCAGCTATTTTTAATTGGTGTTTAAAGCCGTCAAAAAATAAATCGTTAAATGGAATATCCTCTTTTTTCTGGATTTTTTCGGTTGAGAATTGACTTAAAAAATCTCCTAATTTTGAAAAAGCATTAATTCTTTGCTCTAAATTCATAGTCTAATTTGGTTATGAAAGGTTTTGGCTTTATTTTAGCCCCACAAAGTTAGAAAAAGAAATACGCTATGGCAATTATTATAACAGACGAATGTATAAATTGTGGTGCTTGTGAACCAGAGTGCCCAAATACAGCGATATATGAAGGTGCAGACGATTGGAGATATAAAGACGGTACAAGTTTAAACGGTACTGTTGTGTTACCAAATGGGAAAGAGGTTGATGCAGATGAAGCTCAGGAACCCGTAAGTGACGAACTTTATTATATTGTGCCAGATAAATGTACCGAATGTAAAGGATTTCATGAAGAACCTCAATGTGCGGCAGTTTGTCCAGTAGATTGTTGTGTTCCTGATGAAGATCACGAAGAAACAGAAGATGAGTTATTAGGTAAACAACGCTTTATGCATCCTGATGGTTAATCTATCTTATTTATATTTTAATAAAAAGCCGAGCAATTGCTCGGCTTTTTTGTTTTATTACACGTTCTAGATTAGAAATTAAATCCTAGTCTTGTAAATATATATCTACCATCGGAGCCCACTTGCACAGAATCGGCCAAACCTCCTTGGTCAGACCAACCGTCGAATTGAGGCGTCGGATACGTATTAAATAGGTTATTAGCACCTACTGTTAAGTTTAGGTTTTCTGTGAATTTATATCCTAAATTTAAATCTACTATTAATCTAGATTCATAGGTGTCTGTTGCGACTTTTTTTAAAGCATCTGCCTCAGCAAAAGTAATAGGTGGAGAATCTACCCATTGAAAATCTTGCAATTGGACTTCGCTAAATTGAGTTAGTGATGCGTTTATATTAAATCTAGAAGTGGAATATCCTAAATTAAGTCCGAATTTATAATCGGGTGCGGCGGCTTCTAGGTATGCTTGAGAAAAAGGACTAAAGAATTTAAGTTGAGCTTCTTCATTTGTCATATTACTACCTTCAAATTCTGGTGTATTGATGTTCTTAATTTCTAAATTATTAAGGTTTCCTATTAAACCAAAACTTAGATTGCTATTAGATCCTACAGACATTTTGTAAGTTAAAACAATATCTAAGCCTGTAGTTTGTGTGTCAACACCGTTTGCAAAGAATTGAGCGGCATCTACATTTAAAGGTCCTAATATAGCTTGATCTGTAAAGTTGTCTGTTAAAATAATTCTATCATCTACATTAATTAGATAACCATCTATAGTAGCAGTAAATCCATTTTTGTTAAATGTAAACCCTAAACTGGCATTAAAAGCATTTTCTTCTTTTAAATCTTCAATCCCAAAAGCTTTGGTTACCGTGCTGTTGTTTGCCGATAGTAAAGATGGTATAGATTCCCCAGCAACGATATTAGTGAAAATAAGGTTGTAATATATTTGTGCTAAAGATGGTGCTCTAAAACCTGTAGAAAGAGAGCCTCTAAACGCAAGCGCATCATCTAGTAATTTGTGTCTGGCTGCTAACTTAAAGTTAAATGAGCTTCCGAAATCGCTATAGGTTTCATAGCGTAATGCGCCTCCAGCTAAAAAATCCTCTGTAACATTTAGTTCGGAATCCAGATAAACACCATAATTAGATCTGTTTCTGTCTACTTCGTTGTCTGGACTATAGCCAGGGAAGCCTTGCGAACCTCCAGGAAGTGCGTCTCCATTAGAATCTGTGGCGACAATTTGCGTTGCAGGATTGGTAATAGGTACTGCATTTTCGTCGTATAATGAATAAGATGAAATCTCACCTGCGAAAATTCCAAAGTTTTCGGTTCTATATTCCATACCAAAGGCTATGTTTAAACCCGAAGCTACGTCGTCAAAATACTTGCTTAAATTAATTCCGGTTATGTTTTGAGATAGAAAATGACCTCCGGCATTAAAGTCTGTTGGAGAGGCGTCTTTCATAGAAGCGTTATTCGAGTTTTTAATAAAATACTGAAAATCGTTTTTTCCATAAGTGTTATTAAAGTCGGCGAACCATCCATTATTCATTTCATGTTTTAGTCCTACAGATACAGATACATCAGTAATATTAGATGTGATTTCAGGTGTAAATCCGTTAGGGTATAAGCTCGGTACAGATCTGTTGTCTCCATCTTCAAAACTATCTCGTGAAAAGGCATAGGCATTGGTGTCTCTAAAATTACGTCCTCCAAAGGCATAGACTTCGGTGTTGTCGCTAAGTGGTATTTCTGTATTTATCATAAAGTTAAAACTATCAACTCCAGCACTTCCAAATCCTTTTCTCCATGAAAATCCAGGACGTAAAGTATTATTTTTAGATAATAGCTCTGTTGTGAAATTTACAAAACCACCATTTTCACCTATATCTACACCGTAGTTAAAGTCTACTTTTACTGTTTCTCCATCGAAATTTTTATCTTTTCCATCTAGTCTGTTTTTACCTTCTACATTATATAAGGTTTCTCCGCTTTCTTCTTCCCAACCATCTCCGATTGCGGTACTGTAGGCGCCGTAAGTTACACCTCCCGAGAAGCCTTCGGTGTTATCTTTAAGAACAATGTTAATTACACCTGCAATGGCATCCGATCCATATTGCGCAGAAGCGCCATCTCTCAAGACTTCAATTCTTTTAATTGCAGACGCTGGAATGGCGTTTAAATCGGTTCCAGAATTCCCTCGACCTCTAGTTCCGAATATATTTACAAGAGAGGATTGATGTCTACGCTTACCATTAATTAAAACGAGAGTTTGATCGGGGCCTAAACCTCTTAATGAGGCGGGCACAACATGATCTGCCCCATCGGATCCAGACTGTTTACTCGCGTTAAATGAAGGTGCGGCGTATTGCAGAATTTCATTTACTTCAACTTTTCCTGTCGAGGCTGCTATTTCGGCAACATCCAAAATATCTACAGGAACCGCAGTGTCTAAAGCTGTTCTTTTCGGGTTTCTAGATCCAACCAGCACAATTTCGTCTAGTCCGACCCCTTCTATTAATGTTACATTTAATGTAGATTGACCATTTACTTTTAATTCTTTAGAGGTGTAACCAATAAAACTAAAAATAAGTGTTGCGTTTTCACTAACAGTAATAGTGTAATTTCCATCAAAATCTGCAACAACGCCATTAGTTGTTCCTTTTTCAATAATATTTACACTTGGTACAGGTAGGCCTTCTGAATCTGTGATATTTCCGGATACCGTTTGTCCGTTTGCAAATTGGACACCAAAAAGTAAAAGTAAAAGATAAGATAGTTGTTTCATCATAGTGTTGTTGATTTAATGGGTTTATTACTACTAAAGATATGGAATTAAGATGTTTAAGTGTGATTTGGGTAACAAGTTGTTAGTCGTTTTGTTAAAAATTAGTTAATTATTAGAAAATAATGAGAATTATTTAAGGATTCTTTAGTAAGTAATTAAAAATTTAAGAATTCACACTATTATCTTTAACTAAACGTGTTTTAATTAAAGTGTATTAAACAATTAAACGAACAGTTATTGTTGGAAACGCAACTAACGTACAGATTAAGGTGTGTTAATGCGACTTTTTACAGCTTAAAAGGTCAGGAATTGGTGTGAATCTTTTTTAAAATAAATTCATATAATTACTTACATTTGCACTCGCAAAAACCATCGTTTTGGTTCTTGAGTCTTTAATTAAATTATCTAAAGAAAAATGAAAGCTGGAATTGTAGGATTACCAAACGTAGGAAAATCGACCTTATTTAATTGTTTGTCTAACGCCAAAGCGCAAAGTGCAAACTTTCCGTTTTGTACTATCGAGCCAAATATTGGAGTGGTAAACGTACCAGATCCAAGACTAGAAAAACTTGAAGAATTAGTAAATCCAGAGCGTGTAATGCCTGCAACTGTAGAGATTGTGGATATCGCTGGTTTAGTAAAAGGTGCTAGTAAAGGTGAAGGTTTGGGAAATCAGTTCTTAGCTAATATTAGAGAAACAGATGCGATTCTTCACGTTTTACGTTGTTTTGACAACGATAATATCGTTCACGTAGATGGGAATGTAAATCCAATTCGCGATAAAGAAACGATCGACATGGAGTTGCAATTAAAGGATTTAGAAACAGTAGATAAGAAGCTTGAAAAAGTTAAACGTGCGGCTAAAACTGGAAATAAAGAAGCGCAGAAAGAAGAAGCAACTTTATTAAAGATTAAAACAGCTCTAGAAGCAGGTATTTCTGTGCGTGCAATAGAATTTGAAGACGATGAGTTTGAAGAATTTGTTGGACCATCTCAATTTATTACAGCAAAACCAGTAATGTATGTTTGTAATGTAGATGAAGGTGCCGCAAATTCTGGTAATGCTTATGTAGATTTAGTTAAAGAGGCTGTAAAAGATGAAAATGCTGAAGTTTTAGTGTTAGCAGTAGGGACCGAAGCAGATATTAACGAATTAGACGATTTTGAAGAGCGTAAAATGTTTTTACAAGATATAGGTTTAGAAGAACCGGGAGCGTCAAAATTAATTCGTTCAGCGTACAAGTTATTAAATCAGCAAACGTATTTTACAGCTGGTGTAAAAGAAGTGCGTGCTTGGACTATAGATATCGGAGCAACAGGACCACAAGCTGCAGGAGTTATTCATACGGACTTTGAAAAAGGATTTATCCGCGCAGAAGTTATTGGTTACGACGATTTTGTTACTTACGGAAGTGAGGCTAAAGTAAAAGAAGCTGGTAAAATGCGTGTAGAAGGAAAAAACTATGTTGTAAAAGACGGAGATGTTATGCATTTCTTATTCAACGTATAAACTTTCATTCAAATATAAAATTAAAGCCAGTGTTAAAAACATTGGCTTTTTTTTGTTAATAATAGTGCTGTTCCTGTTTCATTTTTAAAGGCGAAATAGTATCTTAGCATCTCATCATTAAAAACCTATGCAAGACCAATCCAATTATACCGAAGATAATATACGTTCATTAGACTGGAAAGAACATATTCGTATGCGACCGGGGATGTATATTGGTAAACTTGGCGATGGTTCTTCTCCCGACGATGGTATTTATATTCTACTAAAAGAGGTTTTAGACAATTCCATTGACGAGTATGTAATGGGGGCAGGAAAGACCATCGAAATATCCATTCAAGGAAGTAAAGTTATTGTCCGTGATTACGGTCGTGGAATTCCCTTAGGAAAAGTTGTTGATGTAGTCTCTAAAATGAATACCGGAGGAAAGTACGATTCTCGTGCTTTTAAGAAATCGGTAGGATTAAATGGTGTCGGAACAAAAGCTGTAAATGCATTATCGTCTTATTTTAGAGTAGAATCGTCTAGAGAAGGAAAATCTGCTTCTGCAGAGTTCGAGCAAGGGAATCTTGTGAATCAAGAATTCTTAGATGAAACCACACGACGTAAAGGGACAAAAGTTTCTTTCGTTCCAGACGAAATTATATTTAAAAATTATAAATATAGAAACGAGTATGTTTCTAAGATGCTTAAAAATTATGTGTACCTAAATCCAGGTTTAACTATAGTTTTTAATGGCGAAAAATTTTATAGTGAAAACGGATTAAAAGATTTATTAGCCGAGAATATTAATGAAGGCGATATTGTGTATCCAATTATTCACTTAAAGGGAGACGATATAGAAGTAGCCTTAACACACAGTAAAACACAATATTCCGAAGAGTATCATTCGTTTGTTAACGGACAAAACACAACGCAAGGAGGGACGCACTTAGCGGCATACCGAGAAGCAGTTGTGCGTACCATTCGTGAGTTTTATGGGAAGAATTATGATGCTTCCGATATACGTAAATCTATTGTTACAGCCATTGCTATTAAGGTGATGGAGCCTGTTTTTGAAAGTCAGACAAAAACAAAACTGGGATCGACAGATATGGGAGGTGACTTACCAACTGTGAGAACCTATGTAAACGATTTTCTGAAGACTTATTTAGATAATTATCTTCATAAAAATTCTGAAACCGCAGATAGAATACAACGTAAAATTCTTCAAGCAGAACGGGAACGTAAAGAATTATCTGGAATACGAAAATTAGCAAAAGACAGAGCTAAAAAGGCGAGTCTTCACAATAAAAAATTAAGAGATTGTCGTGTGCATTTTGGAGATATCAAAAACGGACGAAATTTAGAATCGACTTTATTTATTACAGAGGGAGATTCTGCATCTGGAAGTATTACTAAATCTCGAGATGTAAATACGCAAGCGGTTTTTAGTTTAAAAGGGAAGCCTTTAAACTGTTTCGGCTTAAGTAAGAAAATTGTATACGAGAATGAAGAATTTAATTTGCTTCAGGCAGCGTTGAATATAGAGGAATCTATGGAGGATTTACGATATAACAATATTGTAATCGCTACCGATGCCGATGTCGATGGGATGCACATTAGATTGTTGCTCATTACATTCTTTCTTCAGTTTTTTCCAGAAATAATAAAAGAAGGACATTTGTATATCTTGCAAACGCCTTTATTTAGGGTTAGAAATAAAAAGAAAACAATATATTGTTATTCAGAACAAGAGCGAGTAAATGCCATAGACGAGCTTAAGCCAAAACCTGAAATTACTCGATTTAAAGGATTGGGGGAAATTTCTCCAGACGAGTTTAAGCATTTTATTGGTGAAAATATTCGTTTGGAACCTGTCATGCTAGACAAAGATATGTCTATAGAGGAATTGTTAGAATTCTATATGGGGAAAAATACCCCGACACGTCAGAAATTTATTATCAATAATCTAAAAGTCGAAATAGATTTAGTCGCTGAAAAAAATGAGAACGGATAACGGATCAGTAAAAAACACGATAATTTCGGTATACTTTATATTAATTGTTTTAGCCGTTGTTATGGCTACCGTTTTTAGTGCTTTTAAAGATATAACGAATAATGCAGGTTTAACATTCATCATTATACTAGCCGTTTTTGCAGCTCTGTTTTTAGCTGTATATTTAATAGCTAAATATTTTGAATATGATAGTGATGGTGATAAGGTTATAGTGACTAATAAAGGTTTGCTGTTATCCGAAAGGTTTAACTACAGATCACATGATGTTGAGTTTGCGAAGGAAGAATTAGTCGGTTTTAAAATTATTAATTATATAGTGTACAGGGAATTAGTTCTGTATATTAAAAAAGAAGGAAGAAAAAGCGTTAAGAAACGTTTTAATATAAGTTTAGTAACGCGAAGAAAACGTAAATACGTTAGACAATCTTTAAGTAAAATAATAAAAAATAACATCAAATAAAGTTTAATTATTAATGATTGAAAACGATAGTGACGAATTAAATAGTAATCAGCCAGAAAGTCAAGAAACCATTACTAAGGTAAATGGAATGTTTAAGGACTGGTTTTTGGATTACGCATCTTATGTTATTTTAGAACGCGCGATTCCTGCGATTGAAGATGGTTTTAAGCCAGTGCAACGTAGGATAATGCATTCTATGAAAGATTTAGATGATGGTCGTTACAATAAAGTAGCCAATATTGTTGGGCATACCATGCAGTATCATCCGCACGGAGATGCTAGTATTGCAGATGCTATGGTTCAAATTGGTCAAAAGGATATATTAATCGATACCCAAGGAAACTGGGGAAATATTCTAACAGGCGATAGTGCGGCGGCTTCGCGATATATAGAAGCGCGTTTGTCTAAGTTTGCTTTAGATGTAGTTTATAATCCTAAGATTACCGAGTGGCAAGCCTCTTACGATGGAAGACGAAAAGAGCCTGTGAATTTACCGGTTATGTTTCCATTGCTGTTAGCGCAAGGTGGAGAAGGTATTGCGGTGGGGTTATCTACTAAAATTTTACCTCATAATTTTATAGAGCTTATCGATGCTTCGGTAAAGCATTTAAAAGGGAAGCGATTTACAATTTTACCTGATTTTCCTACTGCGGGAATCGCAGATTTTACAAATTATAACGATGGGTTGCGTGGAGGAAAAGTACGTGTACGTGCTAAGATTTCGCAATTAGATAAGAATACCTTAGTCATTACCGAAATTCCTTATGGCACAAATACATCAACGCTTATAGATTCTATTCTTAAGGCTAATGATAAGGGAAAGATTAAAATTAAAAAAATAGAAGATAATACAGCGGCCGATGTCGAGATTTTGGTGCATTTACCTGCTGGAATTTCACCAGATAAAACAATAGATGCGTTATACGCATTTACCAACTGTGAATCTTCTATTTCACCTTTAGGCTGTGTTATTGAAGATAATAAGCCTTTGTTTATTGGAGTGTCTGAAATGCTTCGTCGCTCAACAGATAATACCGTTCAGCTTTTAAAAAGTGAATTAGAAATTAAACTTGGAGAGCTCGAAGAAATGTGGCATTTTGCTTCTTTAGAACGTATTTTTATTGAAAATAGAATTTATCGCGATATTGAAGAAGAAGAAACCTGGGAAGGTGTAATTCAAGCCATCGATAAAGGGTTAAAACCTTTTACGACACATTTAAAAAGAGTGGTAACCGAAGAGGATATCGTACGATTAACAGAAATAAGAATTAAACGTATATCTAAATTTGATATCGATAAAGCTCAACAAAAAATCGATGCTTTAGATGAGCAAATAGCTGAAGTAAAACATCACTTAGCACACCTAATCGATTATGCTATAGCGTATTTTGTAAGATTGAAAAAGGAATATGGAGAAGGTCGTGAGCGTAAAACAGAAATCCGAATCTTTGATGATGTCGATGCGACTAAAGTAATTATTAGAAATACCAAACTGTATGTTAATCGTGAAGAAGGGTTTGTAGGAACATCATTGCGCCGCGATGAGTATGTTGGAGATTGTAGTGATATAGATGATATTATTGTCTTTACCAAGCAAGGTATAATGATGATTACGAAAGTAGATTCTAAGACCTTTGTAGGGAAAGATATTATACACTTAGCCATATTTAAGAAAAAAGATAAACGTACTATTTACAATATGATTTATCGCGATGGTGCTAAAGGCCCAACTTACGTAAAGCGTTTTGCGGTTACGGCTATAACTCGAGATAAAGAATACGACTTAACTAATGGTAATAAAGGATCGACATGTTTATATTTTTCTGCAAATCCAAATGGAGAAGCCGAAGTTGTAACGGTTTTATTACGTCAGGTAGGAAGTATTAAAAAGTTGAAATGGGATTTAGATTTCTCAGATATCATTATAAAAGGCCGAGCGTCTAAAGGAAATTTAGTAAGTAAATTTCCTGTGAAGAAAATTGAGCTTAAAGAGAAAGGGATTTCTACGCTTAAACCAAGACGTATTTGGTTCGACGATACTGTGCAACGTTTAAATGTGGATGGTCGTGGAGAGTTGTTAGGAGAGTTTAAAGGTGAAGATCGTATTTTAATAATTACACAATCTGGTTTAATTAAAACCATTTTACCTGAGCTTACAGTGCATTTTGATAGCGATATGATTGTGCTAGAAAAATGGAAGCCAAACAAACCGGTTTCTGCGGTTTATTTTGAAGGAGAGAAAGAACGTTACTATGTGAAACGCTTTTTAGTCGAGAACGAAAACAAGGAAGAAGTCTTTATTTCGGATCACGAAAAGTCACAATTAGAAATTGTTTCTACCGATAATTATCCTGTAGTCGAGATTGTTTTTGGAAAAGAACGCGGAAAAGATCAGAAAGAAAATCAGATTGTAAACCTTGAAGAGTTTATTGCAGTAAAAGGTATTAAGGCTTTAGGAAATCAATTAACTACGGATAAAGTAAAACAGATTAATTTATTAGAACCATTACCTTCTGAGACTTTGGAAGACGATATGTTAGACGATTCGGAAGCAGAAGACAATACTGGCGACGACGATAATAAAGAAGGGGCCGACGATGATTCTCAGCCAACTTTATTCTAAATAATAAAACATAAGCGCGTTGTAATCCTTCAACGGCAGATTATATTACTAGAGCAAGTCATCTATATTTCTTAAAATATAATGCTTGCTCTAAATGTATACGATACTTTGGCTAATTGAAAGTGATCGTGTTTTTAAGGATCGGTTTTAATACCTTATTTCTTTATTCTCTTTTTGGTTTACAGCAAAGCGCCAGAACACACTTCGGTAAGAGTAAATCAAAATAAAAGGAAGATGGTATTCAGAACAGTATTTTAACAGCTACTAAGCTTTAATAGGACTGACTATTACTACTTTCTACAAAAAGTCTTGATAAACGTATGTAAAAGCGCTAAAAAGTGGAAAACAAAACATATTTAGAAATGCTACAGTGTAAAATAATTTAATACTAAGCATAATCAATCATCTATTTATTGGCACGATATGCTGTACCTTTTTGTTTCAGGTCTTCACCAACATAAGAATATTCAAAAGTATAAGAAGAATCCGTTGTTGTTAAGATTTTAAGATGAATATCTTTACGTTCAATGCGGTTTTTAGGATTGATAGTTCTAAAAATAACTTCGCAGTCGTTTACCCAGCGTACTTCAGACGAGTCTACTTTTCCTTGATAAGTTTCTACTTGTAGCGTATCGTTTCTATTAAACTCCGATTTAAAAATGGAATCGTCGATATTGATTTCACTAAAATAGTGTCCAGTTTTAAAATCAGTGCAATTTCTTTCTACTTCGTAACAACTCACTAGCATTACAGCAAGAAAAAACAGAACTACATATTTCATAGGATAGAGGTGTGAAAATTCTGTGCAAAAATAGTGAACTTAAATGGAGTTCTCAAAGTTTTTAAAGCTTCCGTCTGTATAAAAAATAACGATGCGTTCAATTTGTTTTGAGGGGTCAGAATTTAGCGCCTGGTTAGGAATGGAATTCGTGGTTGCTTGATGCGATTCTTTTATCTCCGACATCGGCTTTTCCTCATTCGAAAATAAGTCGGGGGTATGGCTTTTTTTTGGTTCTGCAGGAAAAGTGCCTTTGCCATTTAACAGCCAATACAATTCAACTTCTGGATAAGTGGTTAGAATTTTCATTACAAAATCTAAACTGGGTTTATTCCTACCAGATAAAATATGAGAAATAGAAGAGCGTTGCACGCCAATTTTTTCGGAGAAAGAAGACGCGGACTCCCCGTAAAAATCAATCACTTTTTGTAAGCGTTTTGTAAATTCATCACTGTTTATCATTGTAAACTAACTACTGCTGTGTTTGTGGTTACAAATGTAATAAAAAGAATGATATCAATTGTAAATAGTAAACAAATAGTGATATTAATTATAATTTATTACTTTAAATAGACGTGTTTAAATAGCTGATAAACAGCATTTAGTTATTAAAATTAGAGTAATGAGTAATTAAACCAATATCTAACTAAATACGCTATTAATTTGCTGTAAAAACTGTATATAATTGTATACAAACAAATGCGGTTTTACTGTTTACATTTGTAAATAATTAATTGTTTACATTTGTATACCTATAAAAATGATATGAATATTACAGAAATCACCAGTCTTTATCAAACAAATAAAGAGTCGCTATTAAGTGGCCGCTACATTACCAATTTACATATTACACCACTTTTAGAAGCTCTTAAATCCGAGCCTGATTTTATAGTTTCGGAAATTGGAAAATCTGTTTTAGGTAAACCCATTTCGGCCATTAAAGTTGGAACAGGAAAAAAACGATTGTTGCTTTGGTCTCAAATGCACGGAAACGAATCGACAACCACCAAGGCGCTTTTTGATTTTATTAATGCACTTAAACATCCTGATCAAGCTCTAAAAAATTTAAAGGAAGCGTGTACTTTTTATATTATACCTATTTTAAGTCCTGACGGAGCAGATGCATATACGCGATTAAATGCTATTGATATCGACTTAAATAGAGATGCTCAAACATTATCTCAGCCAGAAAGTAAAGTATTAAGAGCTGCTTTTAATGCTTTTAAACCGCATTACTGTTTCAATTTACACGGACAACGTACTATTTTTAGTGCAGGTACAACTAATAAGGTAGCGACGGTATCTTTTTTATCGCCATCTCAAGACGAAGAGCGTACTGTAACTGACTCTAGAAAGGTTGGTATGGACATTATTGCTGAAATGAATAGGACTTTACAGCAATTAATCCCAGGGCAAGTAGGGCGTTACGACGATTCGTTTAATATTAATTGTGTAGGGGATAGTTTTCAATCGTTAAACGTACCCACTATTTTGTTTGAAGCTGGTCATTATGAAAATGATTATGAAAGAGAGCAGACTCGTTTTTATATTTTTAGTTCGTACTTGACCGCATTTAATTACATTGCACAACACGACGTTTTAGGAGAAAATTATAACGATTATTTCAATATTCCTGAGAATGATAAATGTTTTTACGACATCATTATTAGAGGCGCGAATGTTGGTACTGAGGAAAATCCTGAAATTTTAGATGTTGCAGTGCTTTTTGTTGAAAAATTAATTAACAATAAAATTGCATTTTCCTCAAAAATTGAAGCTTTAGGATTGGGTGCAAATTACTATGGCCACAAAGAGGTTAATGCTAACAAAATGAGAGTTTTAGGTGCCGATGAAAAACCCTTAAAAGTAGGAGTCGAAAACGATTTCGTGACGATTGGAGCTGATAAATTTTTACTAAAATTGTGAAAACCTTAATAATTTGGTAAGATTAATACATAAAAATGTATTATTTTTGCTGTAAAGAACAAAAAGTATAGAAATGGCAAAATTTAAATTAGACGAAATAGATCACCAAATTCTTGATATGTTAATTGACAATACAAGAGTTCCTTTTACGGATATCGCAAAAAAACTATTAATTTCTGCTGGTACAGTCCATGTTAGAGTAAAGAAAATGGAAGATGCAGGAATCATTAAAGGTTCTTCATTAACATTAGATTACAAGAAACTTGGATACTCTTTTATCGCATATATTGGAGTGTACTTAAATAATACATCTCAAACTACATTTGTTTTAGAACGTATTAATGAATTACCTTTCGTAACAGTAGCGCATATTACTACTGGCAAATTTAATATTTTCTGTAAAATTAGAGCTAGAAACACAGCTCATGCGAAAGATGTTATTTTTATGATAGATGACATTGAAGGCGTTTACAGAACAGAAACAATGATTTCTTTAGAAGAAAGTATTAACGATAAAAAACGTTTAATGCATTATATTTTTAAGGAACTATAATTGTTTATCCGTTATAAAAAAAAGCCGAATTGTATAATTCGGCTTTTTTTATTCTTCTTCGTTATTTAAAATGCTGTCTTTATCTAAAATAGTGTCGCTTGAGTAATCCACAATAATATGTCCCAAGCTATTTAGTTCTATCTCTTCATTAACATCAAAATTAGCCATAGTATAGTGTAGCCTAGAACTCACTTTTACTAAGTAAATGGTGTCGTCTGTCCTTATTTCAACAGCTTCGATTGTTTCATTGCGGTGATTATCAAATGTAATAATGTCGCGATCACCATAACCATCCGGAAATCGTTCGGTTAATTTGGTTAAAATTTCAGGTGTAAGTTTTTTATAATCTACAATAACTTTTCTCATCTTAGAATTGGTTTTAGATGGTTAATAGTATTGTTAAGAAATGCTTCTTTTGAGATTACTAAATTTACAAATTATTTTGAACTAATACGAGGAGTTGTAATAATTTAACGCCTCTATAATTAATTCATTAGAGACTAAACAATCAATTTTAGTATCTCCAATAGCTGTAAGAAGCACGAAATTTATATTACCATGCGAGTTTTTCTTATCGTACTTTAGAAGCTCTATAATTTTTTCGTAATCCGATTCATTAATTTCGACATAGTCGTAAATGCTATTTATAACATCTTTAATTTCGGTGTTTTCAGCTTCGCTTAATCCAGATAGTTTTGTAGAAATATAAGACGCTAAAATCATTCCAATGGCAACAGCTTCTCCGTGCAGTAAATCTTTTTTATGAGGATGACTTAAGTAGTAAGATTCGATAGCGTGACCAATAGTATGTCCGTAGTTTAGTGTTTTTCTTAATCCGTTTTCTCTAGGATCTATATCTACTACATGTTTTTTAATTTGGATAGATTCGTAAATCAATTCATCTAAATTATCCATATCTAATAGCGATAGGTCTTTAAATTTATCCCAATATAGTTTATCTTGAATTAAACCATGTTTTAGCATTTCGGCTAAACCAGAACGCATTTCGCTTTGTGCTAAGGTTTTTAAATAAGTAGAATCTATAATTACCATTTCTGGAGTATTAATAACTCCTATTTGGTTCTTAAGCGTTCCTAAATCCACTCCTGTTTTTCCACCTACCGATGCATCTACCATAGATAATAGAGTAGTAGGGATGTTAATAAATGCAATACCACGTTTAAAAGTAGACGCTACAAAGCCACCTAAATCTGTAATTACACCACCACCTAAATTTATAACAAGACTTTTTCTATCGGCACCAAGTTCTGAAAGCACATTCCATACACCCACACAGGTTTCTATGGTTTTATTGATTTCGCCGGCTTCAATTTCAATGATTTCAATAGTTTTAGTGGTACTTATTTCGGCTAATAAATGCGGTAAACACAATTCGTGCGTATTTTGATCGACCAAAATAAAAATCGTAGAAGGATTGCTGTCTTCTATATAATTATTTATATGTTTATATGCACTTAAGTTAAAGTGAATTTTATAGGTCTTAGTATCTATAGTTTTCATAAAAATTAATGTAAAAAATAGCTGTGAAAATAAGGAGTTTTTTAGAAATAACTAAGTTCGGCTTCGTTATATTTGCAAAAATTATGAAATTGAATGAATAACAACACACTTTTTGATAATACTGAGATTGCTTTTGCACTTAAAAGCGATTCAGAGTTGGAAAGAGCATATTTTCTTTTCAAAATGATTTCAATAGAACCTTTGGTTCGGATTGGAACTGCTGCTACTCATTTTGCTATAAAAGCAAAATTACCTGTAGAAGGATTGATAAGGGCAACGGTTTTCGACCATTTTTGTGGTGGAGTAAGTGAGGAAAACTGCTTACCCGTTATCGATAAAATGTATGAAAAAGGTGTGAGTTCTGTTTTGGATTATTCGGTGGAAGGGAAAGAGAACGAAGAAGAGTTTGATGCCGCTTTAAGGATAACCTTAAAAATTATAAATTTTGCTGAAGAACGTAAATCCATTCCAATTGCGGTTTTTAAACCTTCAGGCTTTGGTAGGATAGCGCTATATGAGAAGATGGGGAAACACGACACATTAACTGATAAAGAGACAGATGAATGGAATCGTGTATTAAATCGTTTCGAAACGGTTTGTAAAACAGCTAAAAGCAGGGATGTCTCTGTGTTAATTGATGCTGAAGAAAGTTGGATGCAAGATGCCGCAGATAGCTTAATTACCGATTTAATGCGAAAATACAATACAGAGAAACCTATTGTTTTTAATACGTTGCAAATGTATCGTCATGATCGTTTAGACTTTTTAAAAGCGCAACACAAACTAGCAAAATCAGAAGGGTTTTATTTAGGCTATAAAATTGTGCGCGGTGCGTATATGGAAAAAGAAAATGAAAGGGCAGAGAAAAAAGGGTATCCAACACCTATTTGCGAAAGTAAAGAAGCGACAGATTTAAACTTTAATTCGGCCGTGGCATATATGATGGATAATTTGGCCGATATGTCTATTTTTAATGGAACGCATAATGAATTGAGTTCGTATTATCTTATGGATTTAATGAAAGAAAAAGGAATTGAAAATTCCGATAAACGCGTATGGTTTGGTCAATTATACGGGATGAGTGATCACATTAGTTTTAACTTATCTAACCTTGGTTATAATGTAGCGAAATACGTTCCTTTTGGTCCAGTAAAAGATGTTATGCCGTATTTAATTAGACGGGCAGAAGAAAACACTTCGGTGGCTGGACAGACAGGAAGGGAACTTAACTTGTTGTCTAAAGAGAAAAAGAGAAGAAAGCAATAACAATGTATTATAAAACTAAAAAGACTGTTTACTTAAACAGTCTTTTTAGTTTTATAACCTTTAGTCTAATATTTGAATATCTTGTATAGTAGCCGTCTCTTCACAGTTTTTAACTATTAGGGCAATGGACTTTTTATTTAGTGTTCCGTCTAAATAATATGTTTTACAAGGTTTTGTAGTCGTTTCACTTTTTGAGAAATCGACATCACCTTTTCTTAAAACATGATTTAGAATAATGGTATCCAACTGCTTCTCGTTAATAATAGATTTGGCAGAATCGCTATATACGATTTGTTTTGTGTTAATATTTTTAATTACACGGGCGTCTAACCCGTAACTGCAAGATGTTTTTTTACCGCTTAAAAAAAAAGCTAATAGCATAAGTCCTAGAGAAAATCCTCCAAGATAATACCCAATACGTTGTATAAGTGTCATTTAAAAAATTAAGAGATTAATATCGCTATATTTTAAATCAAACCATTCACCAACAGAACGATTTGTTAAAATACCGTGATAAAAGTACAACCCATTTTTTAAACCTTTCTCAAATCTTAAAGAATTTTCTAAACCACCTTCTTCAGCAATCTTTAAAAGATAGGGAGTGAAAATATTACTTATTGATATAGAGGCTGTTCTAGCAAATCGGGCAGGAATATTAGGAACACAATAATGTATTACACCGTGCTTATTAAAAGTGGGGAATTTATGAGAAGTAACTTCGGAAGTTTCAAAACAACCACCCATATCTATACTAACATCCATAATCACCGCGCCTTTTTTCATAGACTCCACCATGGATTCTGTTACAATAATTGGTGATCTAGATTTTCCTCTTACGGCTCCAATTACTACGTCGCAACGTTTTAATGCTTTGGTAAGATTTTTTGGTTGTACAGTAGATGTGTAAATTGGACGCCCTAAATTGGTTTGTATGCGTCTAAGTTTAGAAATAGAGTTATCAAAAACTTTCACGTTTGCGCCTAAACCAATTGCACTTCTCGCCGCAAATTCGCCTACAGTTCCTGCGCCTATAATAACTACTTCCACCGGAGGTACGCCGCAAATATTTCCGAATAATAATCCGTTTCCTTCGCTAAGGTTGGAGAGCAATTCGGCTGCAATAATTACAGCTCCAGTTCCGGCAATCTCACTTAGAGAACGCACTGCAGGATAATGACCGTCGTCGTCACGAATAAATTCAAAAGCTAAAGCCGTGATACGCTTTGTAGCTAAAGCTTCAAAATATTTTTTGTTTTGAGTTTTAAGCTGTAACGCAGAGATTAAAATGGTGCGGGGATTAATTAGATCTATTTGTGCTAGGGAAGGCGGTTCGACTTTAAGAATCATCGGACATGAAAATACCTTGGCAGTATCTTTTGTTATTTCCGCACCTGCTTCACTATAATCTTTGTCAGTGAAATTAGCTCCTAAACCAGCTCCAGCTTCCATTAACACACGATGTCCATTACAAACTAATGCAGAAACAGCATCGGGAGTTAAACATACCCGTTTTTCTTGATAGGCAGACTCTTTGGGGATACCTATAAATAAATTGCCTTTGTTTTTAAAAACTTCAAGCGTTTCTTCTTGTGGGATTAACTGCTGATGGGTAAACGGAGAAAATGATTTAGACATGTTTTTGTTACAAAAAATAATATGCAATCAAATTACAAATAATAATTTGATTGCATATATCTTAATTTAAAAATAATCTTTAATCTTGTCTTTAAAGCCTTTAGGCGACAGTTTAAATTCGTCTTCAAGTTCTTGAAACGTTTTATTAACTGTGTTTACCTGATTAAATATCTGGGCTCTAATTAGATATATAGATGGAATTATGATTGCCATAATTGGTAACAAATAAAATATTTGATTACTATCTACATATTGTATATCATCATTTATTACAGTAAATATTTGAAAAGCATACATCGCTATCGGTACTAAAAGTACATGGTACCACCAGTGACGGCAAGTAAAAAACCATAAAGTTAGCAGAAGTAACGGTATTAATTTTCCTGTAATAGTCCACGCAACAACGTCTATACTACCGTAAAATTTGCTTTCGTAAGTAAATAAAAAGTTACTCCAATTTTTTTGCTGTGGAACATTTTCGTATAAATAAAATAGATAGGGAGTAGTTGCTATAAACGTAGCAATTATACTCCCTATTATTAGACTTCTTTTATCCGTGAGTTGGAATTTTAATTCTCCATTTTTCAATTTGTGGTGCTTCTTGCTCATTTAAGTTTATTAAGTTAGTTGCTTGAGCAGTAAAAAACATGCCTCCAAAAATTGCAATTGCGATTAAATACTTTTTAGTTTTCATAATTCTAAGGGATTTAATTAATTAATACTTCAAAGATATCGAATGTGTTAATTGAATTTTGGCCCATTTGTTAAAATTATGTTAAAATCAGCTGTTTTGGACAAAGTGCATTACGGGAAAACCGTACTATTCTTGTTGTTCACTAAATCTTTAGTTTTTTTATCTGCTAAAGCACCGAATTTTTAATCAATATTAAATGTTAATGTTCTAGTTTCCGAATCTATACGATCGATATTTATACGATTACAATGTTCGTCTTCCAAGATATTCTGAACCCTTTCAGGCCATTCTATAAATATCCAAGCGCCAGAATCTAAATAATCTTCAATGCCGAAGTTGTACGCTTCTTCTTCATCGTTTAATCGGTAAAAATCAAAGTGATAAACTAAACCATCTGTTATACTATATTCGTTAACAATCGAAAATGTGGGACTACTAACGTCGTCTTCGCAACCTAATTTTTTAACTAAAGCTTTAATTAAAGTAGTCTTTCCAGTGCCCATCTCTCCATAAAACAATATGGTTTTTGATGTTGCGTTTTCTAGGATTGACTTGGCAACATCCTCTAAATCATTTATATGATATTCTTTCATTTTTAACATAGCATAACGGTGCAATTATAAGTAATAAAATTTGAAATCACTAGGGATATATGATTTATGAGTGGGGTAAAAAGACACTAAAAATAGCTCTATTTCGGATTGAGTACCACAAACGGAATAATCATTTCTTCTAGGGAAACTCCTCCGTGCTGATACGTATTTCGGAAATAACTTACATAATGATTGTAGTTGTTAGGATATGCAAAAAAGAAATCGCTTTTAGCAAATATAAAAGAGCTACTCATAGTAATACTTGGTAAGTGCACCGATTTGGGATTTTTAATTTCTAATACATCTTTAGAGTCGTACGTTAAACTCCTTCCGGTTTTATATCTTAAATTTAAAGAGGTATCACGATCTCCCACAACTTTCGACGGGTTTTTTACATTAATAGTACCGTGGTCTGTAGTGAGTATTAATTTAAAACCCAGTTGTTGCGCTTGCTGAATAATTTCAAAAAGCGGAGAATTCTTAAACCAACTTTGGGTTAAAGAGCGGTAAGCTTTATCGTTAGAAGCTAATTCTTTTACAACATCCATTTCTGTTTTGGCATGCGAAAGCATATCTACAAAATTGTACACCACAACAGTAAGGTCGTTATTTTTCTGGCTTTTAAAATTATCGACTAATTTTTTACCGTTTTTAAGATTGGTAATTTTGTGATATTCGCAAGTAAGGTTTTGTAGCCCTAAGCGCTTCATTTGTGCTTGCAGAAATTCGGCTTCAAATAAATTCTTTCCACCGTCGTCTGTGTCGTTTTTCCAATAGTCTGGATGTAATTTTTCCATATCGCTAGGCATCAATCCAGAGAAAATTGCATTTCTGGCATATTGCGTTGCAGTAGGTAAAATACTATAAAAAGGTATTTCGGTTTCTTTCTTATAATAAGGAGCAATAAAAGGCTCAAACGATTTCCATTGGTCGTATCTCAAATTATCTATAACCACAAGTAATGTAGGTTGTTCTTTGCTTAATTCAGGCACCACTTTATTTTTAAATAAGGTGTGCGACATGGTAGGAGCATCGGTGTTAGGCTCGAACCAATCGGCATAATTTTTAGCGATAAATTTTCCGAATAATGCATTGGCTTCGGTTTTTTGAGATTCTAAAATCTCGAACATGCCAGCATCTTCTATATTTTCTAATTGAATTTCCCAATACACCAATTTCTGATATAAGGTAGACCATTCTTCAAAACTATTAACAGACATTAAATCCATCGCAATTTTTCTAAACTCTTGTTGATAGTTTGAGGTTGTCTTTTCCGAAATTAAGCGAGAGTGATCTAAGTTTTTCTTTAAACTTAATAAAATCTGATTCGGGTTTACGGGTTTTATCAAGTAGTCGGCAATTTTATTTCCAATTGCTTCTTCCATAATGTATTCCTCTTCACTCTTGGTAATCATGACCACGGGAAGCGTATGGTCCATTTCTTTAATTTCGTTTAATGTCTCGAGACCAGTTAATCCTGGCATGTTTTCGTCAAGAAAAACTATATCAAATTTATTACCTTCTAATACCTCAAGTGCCTCAGTACCACTGTTACACTTAGTAACGTTGTAGTTTTTTTTCTCTAAAAAAAGAATGTGCGGTTTAAGTAAATCAATTTCATCATCAACCCAAAGTATATTTATGTTATTCATATCGTTATATTTGTAATATTATTGTGATTTTTTAAACATTTTAGAAGATCATCTTAAGCATTTCTAAATTATATAGATGAATAAACTTAAAATATTAAACGATCCAATTTACGGATTTATTACTATACCTAATTCTTTAATATTCGATTTAATTGAGCATAAATATTTTCAGCGTTTAAGACGAATTACCCAAATGGGAATGTCTTATTTGGTGTATCCAGGTGCTCATCATACAAGATTCCATCATGCAATAGGTTGTATGCATTTAATGCAGAAAGTGATTAATGTGCTTCGTTTTAAAGGGGTTAGCATTTCGGACGACGAAGAGATTGCTTTAAATATAGCGATTCTCTTACACGATATTGGTCACGGTCCGTTTTCTCATGCCATGGAACATAGTATTGTAAACGGGATTTCTCACGAGCAGATTTCGTTGCTTTTCATGGAAAAACTGAACGACGAATTTAACGGAAGTTTAACGCTAGCCATATCTATCTTTAAAGGGGAATACCACAGAAACTTTATGTGCCAGTTAATTTCTTCTCAATTAGATATGGATCGCGCCGATTATTTAAAACGCGATAGTTTTTATACAGGTGTTGCAGAAGGGAATATTAATAGTGAACGTTTAATTACCATGTTAAGTGTAGTAGACGATGAATTGGTGGTAGAAAATAAAGGCATTTACAGTGTCGAAAAATTTCTGGTAGCAAGACGACTTATGTATTGGCAAGTTTATTTGCATAAAACAAGCGTGGTTGCCGAACAATTACTAATTCGTGTTTTAAAACGCGCTAAAGAATTATCTCATAATAATGTAGACTTGTTAGCCAGTCGCGCTTTGTCGTATTTCTTAAAAACAGAAATTAACGCCACTAATTTTGATACACTTACTTTAGAGACCTTTTCTAAGTTAGACGATTATGATATTATTTCGGCCATGAAAGAATGGCAATATCATGACGATTTTGTACTTCGTAACCTTTGTGAAATGATTTTGAATAGAGATTTACTCAAAATCAAGGTGAAACAGAAAAAAATAAAGAAAAGCGAGTTAAAAGCTAAGGAAATAGAAATGATGGCTGCTTTTAATATTAGCGAAGCAGAAGCCGATTATTTTGTGTTTAAGGGTGAAATTACAAACCAAGCGTATCAGCAATACGGTCAGCAAATTAAGATTTTACACAAGTCGGGTAAGATAGAAGATATTGTGAAAGCGTCGGATCAATTAAACCTAAAAGCACTTTCAAAACCGGTGACTAAATATTATATATGTTATCCTAAAGCTAAACTTTAGGACATTTTTCCTATTTTTGCCACGATGAAATTTACAGCAGAACAAATAGCAGGGATTTTAGAAGGAGAAGTTGTTGGTAATCCTGACACAGAAGTTTCAACCTTATCTAAAATTGAAGAAGGTATAGAAGGGGCCTTAACTTTTTTGGCGAACCCTAAATACACACATTATATATATACTACAAAAGCATCCATAACTATTGTAAATAATACATTTCAGCCAGAACATGATATTAATACAACGCTTATAAAAGTGAGTGATGCGTATAAAGCATTTTCAAAATTATTAGAGTTTTATAATTCGGCAAAGATGAATAAAGTTGGGATTGAAACCCCTTCATTTATCGCTGAATCTTCTAAACATGGCGATAATATTTATATAGGTGCATTTGCTTATATAGGAGAACATGTAAAAATAGGAGATAACGTAAAGATATATCCAAATGCCTACATTGGTGATAATGTAAGTATTGGAAACAATACAGTCCTTTTTTCGGGAGCTAAAATTTATTCAGAAACCGTTATTGGTAACAATTGTGTTATTAATTCGGGTTGTGTTATCGGTGCCGATGGTTTTGGTTTTGCACCAAATGTATCTGGAGAATACGATAAAGTGCCACAAATAGGAAATGTGATTTTAGAAGATTTTGTAGATATTGGAGCGGGTACATCTATAGATAGAGCAACTTTAGGATCTACAATTATTAGAAGTGGTGTGAAATTAGACAATCAAATACAGATTGCACATAACGTTGAAGTTGGAAGAAACACAGTTATAGCCGCTCAAACCGGAATTGCAGGGTCTACTAAAATTGGCGAGAACTGCCAAATTGGTGGACAAGTTGGGATTGTTGGACATATTACTATTGGTAATAATGTAAAAATACAGGCGCAATCAGGAATAAATAAAAGTATTAAGGATGGTGAAATTTTACAAGGATCACCAGCTTTTGCAATTGGAGATTTTAGTAAGTCGTATGTACACTTTAAAAATTTACCGAAAATAGTTAAACAATTAAACGAAATAGAAAAAAAATAATGGCAATAGTTACTACAGAAATCAGACAAAAAACCATTAAAAATAGTGTCTCATTAAATGGTGTTGGATTACATACAGGTAATAATGTTTCCTTAACTTTTAAGCCTGCTCCAGAAAATTTCGGTTTTGCTTTTAAACGTATGGATTTAGAAGGAACGCCGGTAATTGAAGCAGATGCGACCTATGTAACAAATACTGAACGTGGTACATGTTTAGAAAAAAATGGAGTCATTATCCAGACTTGCGAGCATGTTTTAGCCGCTTTAGTAGGTTTAGATATCGATAATGTTTTAATAGAGCTAAGTGCCGCAGAGCCTCCTATTATGGATGGTTCTTCTAAGTTTTTTGTTGAAGCTTTAGAAAAAGCTATAATTATAGAACAAGAAGCGTTTAGAGAAGAATATGTAATTACAGATGTTATCTCTTTTGTAAATGAAGAAACAGGTAGCGAAATTCTTTTTATGCCAGCTAAAGAATACCAAATTACGACTATGGTCGATTTTGGAACCAAAGTTTTAGGAACTCAAAATGCAACTTTAAATCAGATTTCAGATTTTAAAGACACCATTTCAGACTCAAGAACATTTAGTTTTTTACACGAAATAGAAATGCTTTTAGAGCATGGATTAATAAAAGGAGGCGATTTAAATAATGCTATAGTTTATGTAGATAAAGAATTATCTCCAGAGACTATGGAAAAATTAAAAGTTGCTTTTAAAAAGGATTCTATTACCGTTAAACCAAATGGAATTCTTGATAACTTAACGTTGCATCATCCAAACGAAGCAGCAAGACATAAATTATTAGACGTTATTGGCGATTTAGCGTTAATTGGTACGCGAATAAGAGGTAAGGTAATTGCTAATAAACCAGGACATTTTGTAAACACGCAGTTTGCTAAAAAAATGTCTAAAATTATTAAAAACGAAAGACGCAACAATGTGCCTTACGTAGATTTGTCTCAGGAACCATTAATGGATGTTAATCAGATTATGGATATGTTGCCTCACAGACAACCATTCTTACTCATTGACAAAATTTTTGAACTTTCGGCAACAGGAGTTATCGGTATGAAAAACGTAACGATGAACGAACCTTTCTTTGCCGGTCACTTTCCAGGAGCTCCCGTAATGCCAGGTGTATTAATTGTTGAAGCCATGGCTCAAACAGGTGGTATTATGGTTTTAAGTACGGTTCCAGATCCAGAAAATTACCTTACATTTTTCATGAAAATTGATAAAGTAAAATTCAAACAAAAGGTAGTACCAGGAGATACTTTAATTTTTAAATGTGATTTAATTACTCCAATTCGTAGAGGAATTTGCCATATGCAAGGTTATGCTTATGCCAACGGAAAATTATGTGCAGAAGCAGAATTAATGGCTCAAATTTCTAAAGTAAAATAAAAAACATCACATGAATCAACCATTAGCATACGTGCATCCTGGAGCGAAAATTGCAAAAAATGTAGTTATCGATCCGTTTACAACAATACATAATAATGTAGTCATTGGAGAAGGAACTTGGATTGGAAGTAATGTTACCATTATGGAAGGTGCTCGTATAGGGAAAAATTGTAATATTTTCCCTGGATCAGTTATATCAGGAGTGCCTCAAGATCTTAAATATAAAGACGAAGACACATTAACTATAATCGGTAACAATGTTACCATTCGCGAATGTGTCACTATCAATAGAGGTACAACCGATAGAATGAAAACAGTTATCGGTGATAATTGTTTAATTATGGCCTATTGCCATATTGCTCACGATTGTATCGTAGGTAAGAATTGTATATTTTCTAACAACAGTACCTTAGCAGGACATATTACTGTTGGAGATTATGTGGTTTTAGCGGGAATGACAGCTGTGCATCAGTTTTGTTCGGTAGGAAACCATGCCTTTGTAACCGGAGGATCTTTAGTAAGAAAAGATGTACCTCCGTTTGTTAAAGCGGCTCGAGAGCCTTTATCTTACGTGGGAATTAATTCTGTAGGATTAAGACGAAGAGGGTTTACAACAGAAAAAATAAGAGAAGTACAAGATATTTATCGTGTACTATATCAAAAAAATTATAATAATACTCAAGCAGTAGAAATTATAGAAGCAGAGTGGGAAGCTACTCCAGAGCGTGACGAAATTCTTCAATTTATAAGAGATTCGCAACGCGGTATTATGAAAGGATATTTTAAATCAAACTAAAAAAATAGAATGGCAACAACATCAGATATTAGAAATGGATTATGTATAAGATATAATCATGATATTTTTAAAGTGATTGAATTTTTACACGTAAAACCAGGAAAAGGGCCAGCATTTGTAAGAACTAAATTAAAAAGTGTAACAACAGGTAAAGTTATAGACAACACCTTTTCTGCAGGGCATAAATTAGACGATGTACGTGTAGAAACACATAAATTTCAATATTTATACCCAGAAGGGGATTTGTATCACTTTATGAATGTAGAGGATTACAATCAGATTATGTTAAATGTTAATGCTTTAGATAGTCCTGATTTATTAAAAGAAGGTGAAGTTGTTACCATCTTAATAAATTCTGAAGATGGTATGCCACTTTCAGTAGATATGCCAGCTAGTGTTATTTTAGAAATCACAGCTACAGAACCGGGTGTTAAAGGAAATACAGCAACTAATGCCACTAAGCCTGCAACAGTAGAAACTGGAGCTATAATTAATGTTCCTTTATTTATTAATGAAGGAGATAAGATTAAGGTAGAAACAGACAAGGGAACGTACAAAGAACGCGTTAAAGAGTAAGGATCTTGAAATTTCCTCAAACATATACTTTAAAACAAATAGCAACCATTATTGGTTGTAAATTTGTGGGAGCAGACGATTTTCCTGTTTTAGGCATGAACGAAATTCATGTGGTAGAAACAGGAGATATTGTGTTTGTAGACCATCCTAAATATTACGATAAAGCATTACAATCTGCCGCAACCATTGTTTTAATTAACAAGGAAGTAGATTGCCCAGAAGGGAAGGCGTTATTAATTTCAGACGACCCATTTAGAGATTTTAATACATTAACGCAGTTTTTTAAACCGTTTCAAAGTGCGAATAAAAGCATGTTGGAGTCGGCTACAGTTGGAGAACATACTGTTATTCAGCCTAATTGCTTTATTGGGCATAATGTAACTATTGGTAAAAATTGTATCATTCATTCAAACGTAAGTATTTATGATGATGCGGTAATTGGTGATAATGTTATTATTCATGCCGGAACAGTTTTAGGTGCTTCAGCTTTTTACTATAAAAACAGACCAGAAGGTTTTGACCAGTTGAAATCTGGAGGACGGGTGGTAATTAAGGATAATGTGCATATTGGTGCATTATGTACAATAGATAAAGGGGTTACTGGAGATACTATAATTGGAGAAGGTTCTAAATTAGACAATCAGATACAAGTTGGTCACGATACCGTAATTGGTAAAAAATGTTTAATCGCATCTCAAGTGGGAATTGCTGGATGTGTTGTGATTGAAGACGAAGTGACTATTTGGGGACAAGTAGGAACAACGAGTGGGATTAGAATAGGAGCGAAGGCTGTAATTATGGGACAAACTGGAGTTACCAAATCGGTAGCCGGTGGTAAAACTTATTTCGGAACTCCTATAGAAGAATCTAGGAATAAATTAAAGGAATTTGCTATGTTAAGACAACTTCCTAAAATAATTGAAAAATTAAAAGAGAATCAATAATTTTTCATGGGCTTGATTAAGCTCAATATTTTTAAATAAAGTAGAAAAAAAATATAAAAGATAATTGTTAAAACTTTACATTTGTAAAGCTTTTAAATAAATAAAACAAACAAAAATGAGCGTTTTAGTAAATAAAGATTCGAAAATAATAGTTCAAGGTTTTACTGGTAGTGAAGGTACTTTTCACGCTGGACAAATGATTGAATATGGTACAAACGTAGTAGGAGGAGTTACTCCTGGGAAAGGTGGTCAGACACATTTAGATAGACCCGTTTTTAATACAGTAAAAGATGCTGTAGATCAAGCAGGTGCAGATACTACAATTATTTTTGTACCGCCAGCTTTTGCTGCCGATGCTATTATGGAAGCTGCCGATGCTGGTATTAAAGTTATTATAACTATTACAGAAGGTATTCCTGTAGCAGATATGATTAAAACTGCTGCATATATTAAAGGTAAAGATTGTCGCCTAATCGGACCAAACTGTCCAGGTGTAATTACTCCAGAAGAAGCTAAAGTTGGTATTATGCCAGGTTTTGTATTTAAAAAAGGTACTGTAGGTATTGTATCTAAATCAGGTACATTAACTTACGAAGCTGCAGACCAAGTTGTAAAACAAGGTTTAGGAATTACTACAGCTATTGGTATTGGAGGAGATCCAATTATTGGAACAACGACTAAAGAAGCTGTTGAACTTTTAATTAATGATCCAGAAACCGAAGCAGTTGTAATGATTGGTGAAATTGGAGGTCAGTTAGAAGCAGATGCTGCTCACTGGTATAAAGCTAGTGGAAGTAAAAAACCAGTTGTAGGTTTTATCGCCGGAGAAACTGCTCCTGCTGGACGTACAATGGGACATGCTGGTGCTATTGTTGGTGGTAGTGATGACACTGCTCAAGCTAAAAAAGCAATTATGAAAGAATGTGGTATTCACGTGGTGAACTCTCCTGCAGAAATTGGTAAAAAAGTAGCTGAAGTTTTAGCACAATTAGCTTAAAACCTAAAGATTTTTAGCAGATTCGTACTGTTAAAAAAAATATAATATTATAAGTTTTAAATCCGTTAACAGTAATTTGTTAACGGATTTTTTAATTTTTAAATTATGAATATGAAACCAATTAAACTCATGGTTATGCTTTGTTTTCTTGCTACTTTAAATATAGCATGCAAGCAAAACAATACCGATGATACTAACAAAACAGTGAAGTCAGAAGTGAAAAAAGACGCAAATGGATTTTCTTATGAAGTGGTAAATAACGATCCTACAGGATTACGTTTATATACTTTAGAAAACGGATTACAAGTATACTTAAGTCAGAATACAGACGAGCCTAAAATTCAAACCTACATAGCTGTGCGTGCTGGTTCTAATTACGATCCTAGTAATTCTACAGGATTAGCTCACTATTTAGAACACATGCTTTTTAAAGGAACCGACGAAATCGGAACCTTAGATTGGGAAAAAGAAAAAGAATATATTAAACAAATTTCCGACTTATACGAAGCACATCGTGCAGAAAAAGACGAAGCTAAGAAATTAGAAATCTATAAAAAGATAGACGAAGTATCTTTAGAGGCTTCAAACTATTCCGTAGCTAACGAGTACGATAAAATGGTTAGCGGTATGGGAGCCACAGGAACAAATGCACATACTTGGTTTGAAGAAACTGTATATAAAAACAAAATTCCTGCTAATGAGTTAAACAAATGGCTGACTTTAGAGAGCGATCGTTTTAGTAAATTGGTTTTAAGATTATTCCACACCGAACTAGAAGCTGTTTTCGAAGAATTCAACCGAACGCAAGACGACGATGGTAGAAAAGTCTATACGGCCATGTTAGATGGTTTATTTCCACAACATCCCTACGGACAACAACAAACAATTGGTATTTCAGATCATTTAAAAAATCCGTCTTTAGTCGATATTAATAATTATTTCAACACGTATTATGTGCCAAATAATATGGCTATGGTATTGGTTGGAGATATAGAATTCGATAAAACCATACAAGAAGTAAACAATACATTCGGTAAATTAAAGAAGAAAGATGTAGTACATCCTACACTTCCAACCGAAGAACCAATTACAACACCTAAAGTAAGAGAAGTATTTGGTCCAACGGCAGAAAATATTGCGATAGGTTATAGATCTAATGGTATAAAGTCTGAAGATGAGAAATTCGTTACGCTCGCAAATATGATTTTGTCTAATGGCCAAGCTGGTTTGATAGATTTAGATTTAAATCAGAAGCAATTGGTACAGAGAGCGGGAAGTTATACCATGTTTTTAAACGATTACGGATTACAACAATTTTATGGAAGTCCGAAAGAAGGTCAAAGTTTAGACGATGTTAAAGATTTAATCTTCGCCCAAATAGATAAGCTTAAAAAGGGAGAATTCGATGAGTGGTTGCTTGAAGCGACCATAAACGACTTAAAACTAACGCAAACAAAACAATACGAAAATAGTACAGCCTTAGCTTCAGCTTATTTTAATGCGTTTATTCATCATGAAAAATGGTCTGATAAAGTTCAGTTTTTAGAGGAATTAAGAAAAATTTCGAAACAAGAGTTAGTAGATTTCGCGAATCGTTTTTACCAAGACAATTATGTGGTTGTATATAAAAGAAAAGGTGAAGATAGTAATGTAGTTAAAGTTGAAAACCCTGGAATTACACCGGTTAATTTAAACCGAGACAAAAGCTCTAAATATTTAGATCATTTTCAGGATATAGAAGCGGAAGCTCTAGAGCCTAAATTTGTAGATTATAAATCTGCTATAAAAGAAACGGCTTTAGATAAAGGTGTTAAAGTGTCGTTTATAGAGAATGAAACTAACGATTTATTCAACCTAAATATCATTTTTGATATGGGAACGGATAACGATAAAAAATTAGGTGTAGCTGTTGGGTTTTTAGAATACTTAGGTACCGATAGCTTATCGGCCGAAGATGTTAAGAAAGAGTTCTATAAGCTAGGTATAAACTATTATGTAAGTGCTGGGAGTGACGTGACTTATATTGGTTTAAGTGGTTTAAGAGAAAACTTACCAAAAGGATTAGAATTACTTGAAAATGTATTGGGTAATGCAAAGTCAGATCCAGAAGCTTATGCAAGTTATGTAGATAAGATATTAAAAGGAAGACAAAACGGTAAGACTCAAAAACGTAATATTTTATGGAATGGGTTAGTTAATTATGGTCAGTATGGCGAGAATTCACGATTAAGAAATGTTCTTAAGGCTTCCGAGCTAAAGGCACAAGATCCGCAAGAATTGGTGGATATTGTTAAAGGCTTAAAAGATTATAAACAGCGCATTTTTTATTATGGTAAAGATTTAGATCATGCTGTAACGGCATTAAACAAGGAACATCAATTAATATCGCCCTTAAAGGATTATCCTGAAGCTTCTACTTACGTTGAAAAGGAAACTGGAGGGAATGTGTATTTCGTAAACTATGATATGGTTCAATCGGAAATGGTGTTTTTAGCCAAGGGAAAACCTTTTGATGCAGAAAATCTTGCCGCAGCAGGACTTTTTAACGCTTATTTTGGTAGTGGACTGTCGTCTATTGTATTTCAGGAAATTAGAGAATCTAAGTCTTTAGCGTATTCAGCATTTTCTAATTACGATACGGCTAATAGAAAAACGGAATCTAATTACGTAAAAGCTTATATAGGTACACAAGCCAATAAAATGGAACAAGCGGTAGAGGCTATGATGACATTAATGAGTGATATGCCAGAAGCTGAAGAACAATTTGAGGCGGCCAAAGATGCTGCGTTAAAGAAAATTTCGGCGCAACGTATTACAAAAGCGAGTATATTCTGGAGTTATGAAAACTTGAAAAAGTTAGGTATAGAAAACGATAACAGAGAAGCGATGTATAATACAATCAAATCTATGCAAATGAGTGATTTGCGTGATTTCTTTAATAAAAATATTAAAGGCGAAAATTACAATGTCATGGTTATAGGTAATAAAAAAGATATCGATTTTAAAGCCTTAAGTAAATTAGGAGAAATTAAAGAAATGGATGTCGATTATTTATTTAATTACGATACGACAACCGATGTAAAGATGTAATTGGCATTAATACGGTATATAGATTTTAAAACCTCACAATTTTTGTGAGGTTTTTTTATTTGGTCAGACTTTGAATTAGTATATTTGAAATTCAATATTTTATTTAATTATACATGAAATTATTAGAAGGAAAAACAGCTATTATTACAGGTGCAAGCCGTGGAATTGGTAAGGGAATAGCTCAGGTTTTTGCACAACATGGTGCAAATGTAGCTTTTACTTATAGTTCTTCTGTAGAAGCGGCAAACGCTTTAGAAGCCGAGTTAAATGGCCTAGGAATAAAAGCTAAAGGTTACCAAAGTAATGCTGCTAATTTTGATGAAGCCCAAACCTTAGCAGACGATGTAGTAAAGGAATTTGGAAGTATAGATATATTAGTAAATAACGCAGGTATTACAAAAGACAATTTGTTAATGCGTATTAGTGAAGACGATTTCGATCAAGTTATAGAAGTAAACTTGAAATCTGTTTTCAATATGACTAAAGCAGTACAACGCACCATGCTTAAACAACGTAAAGGCTCTATTATTAATATGAGTTCTGTGGTTGGTGTAAAAGGTAATGCGGGACAAACCAACTATGCGGCGTCTAAAGCAGGAATTATTGGATTTTCTAAGTCTGTAGCTTTAGAATTAGGATCTAGAAATATTAGAAGTAACGTTGTTGCTCCAGGATTTATAGAAACAGAAATGACGGCAAAGTTAGACGAAGCTACTGTTAAAGGGTGGAGAGCAGGAATTCCTTTAAAAAGAGGAGGTACTCCAGACGATGTGGCTAATGTTTGTGTCTTTTTAGCTAGTGATATGAGTGCGTATGTTACCGGACAAACGTTAAACGTAGATGGTGGAATGTTAACATAATATATGTATACAGAAACCATATTATATATTATTCTCGCTGGAATTGTAGCACTATTGTTAGCCTTATTTCAGTATAAATTTAAAGTGAAAAGCATGTCTAAACAGTACATGCTTTTCGCTTTTTTAAGGTTTATCACTATTTTTTCGGTCTTACTACTGCTTATTAATCCTAAGTTCGAACAACTTAAATTAACTTCAGAAAAACCAAAATTATTAGTTGCTGTAGATAATTCTAATTCTATAGTTCAATTAAAACAAGACGAAAATGCTAAACAAGCCATACAGTCTATTCGGGATCATGCAGCATTAAACGAAAAATTTAATATTGAATATTATACGTTCGGTAACACCTTGAACGCTACAGATTCTGTATCTTTTACCGAAAAACAAACCGATATATCTTCAGCATTAGAGGCACTTCAAGATATATATAAGGACGATGTTGCGCCAACCATTTTAATTACGGATGGCAATCAAACCTTTGGCTCCGATTATGAGTTTTCATCGTATAATCAGCCCGTATATCCTATAATCTTGGGAGATACCACAACGTATGTCGATTTAAGCATAAGACAACTTAATGTAAATAAATACGCCTATTTAAAGAATAAATTTCCAGTTGAAACTATTCTGGTTTACAACGGAAAGGAACCGGTAAACACCACATTTTCGGTTACTACTGGAAAGCAAACAGTATTTACAAAACATATAACATTTAATAGTACTAATAATTCTGAAGTTTTACAGTTTACCTTGCCTGCGAATCATGTGGGATTGTCGACCTATAATGCGCATTTACAGCCTCTAGAAACAGAGAAAAATAAGGCAAACAATACAAAGAATTTTGCTGTAGAAGTGATCGATGAAACCATGAATATTGCAATTGTTTCTACCTATTATCATCCTGATTTGGGAATGCTTAAAAAGAGTATTGAGAGTAATGAGCAACGTAAAGTTTCAATTTTAAAGCCAAACGAAATTAAATCTAAATTAAATGATTTTCATTTAGTTATATTATATCAGCCTAATAATCAGTTTAAGTTTATTTTCGATGCAATTAAAACAGAAAATAAGAATGTCTTTATAATTGCAGGGAATCAAACCGATTGGTTTTTTCTTAATGAGCAGACCAATGCGTACGAACACGATATTACCCCGCAGACGGAAATATATCAGGGTGTTTTCAATACAAATTATTCAACGTTTATAGTAGACGATTTAGACTTCGAATCTTTTCCTCCATTACAATCTACATTTGGAGAGATTTCTTTTTTTACACCTGCCGAAATATTACTTTTTAAAAAGTATGGTAGTTTAACTACCGAAGAACCGCTATTAGCCACCCTTGAGACAAATGGTAGGCGAGAAGCTCTATTGTTGGGAGAAAATATCTGGCAGTGGCGAGCGCAAAGTTATATAAACGAAAAGTCGTTTCAAACATTCGATAATTTTATAGGGAAATTGGTACAGTATTTGGCATCAACTCAACGAAAAACACGTTTGATTGTCGATTTCGAATCGTTTTACGAAGGTGTGAATAGTGTCGTTTTAAAAGCGCAGTTTTTTAATAAGAACTACGAATTTGACGGACGAGAAACACTTCAAATACAAGTAAAAAATAATGAAACGGGCGAAGAAACGGCATTACCATTTGTACTTAAAAATAACAATTATCAAGTAGATTTAAGTCATTTGCCAGCCGCGACATACGACTTTACTGTAAGGGCTACAAATGAAAATATTTCGAAAACAGGACGTTTTACAATTTTAGAATATAATGTCGAACAACAGTTTTTAAATGCGAATGTTTCTAAGTTAAATGTATTAGCAAATAAAACAAGCGGAACATCTTATTTTTCAAATAGTTACGATTCTGTTTTTAATGAATTAATTTCTAATAAAAAATATTCGAGTATTCAAAAAAGCACAAAGACCACTCAAGGTTTAATTGATTGGAGATATGTGCTAGGAATCATAGTTTTCTGCTTATCTTTAGAGTGGTTTTTAAGAAAATATAACGGATTAACTTAATAAAAATATAATGGATAAATTACCTAAAATTGCATTGCCTATTCTTGTTGCTATCGTAGCAGTAATCATATTAATTTCAAAATCGGCTATCACCATAAACTCAGGGGAAGCTGGAGTATTATATAGAACATTTGATGATGGAGTTGTTACAGATGAACCTCCATTAGGGGAAGGTTTTCATGTTGTTGCACCATGGAACAGAGTCTTTATTTACGAAGTGAGACAACAAGAAATTTACGAAAAAATGAATGTGTTATCTTCTAATGGATTAGATATTAAATTAGAGGCTTCAGCATGGTTTCAACCTCAATTCGAAAATTTAGGAAAACTTCACCAAGAAAAAAGTGAAATGTATAAAGAACGTATTTTACTTCCTGCCATTCGTTCGGCAGCGAGAAGTGTAGTGGGACGTTATACACCAGAACAATTATATTCTAGTAAGCGTGATGCGATTCAGCAAGAAATTTTTGATGAAACAAAAAGTATTGTAGCTGATCAATACATTCAATTAAATCAGATATTAGTTAGAGATGTAACATTGCCTTCTACAATTAAAGATGCTATCGAGCGTAAATTAAAGCAAGAGCAAGAATCTTTAGAATATGAATTTAGATTAGTTACAGCTCAAAAAGAAGCTCAGAAGCAAATTATTGAAGCCCAAGGTAAAGCTGATGCGAATAGAATTTTAAGTGAGTCTTTAAATGATAAGATTTTACAAGATAAAGGAATTGAAGCTACGGTTAAATTATCTGAATCTCCAAATTCTAAAGTCATTGTAATTGGTTCAGGTGATAGCGGATTACCGATTATACTTGGAAATCAATAATTAATTAATATTTTTTAGTTTAAAACTTGCATAAGTGTTTTAAATTTTTGAATATTTGTGTATAACAAAAAAAGAACATGAACTTTATTCAATTACATCATCATCATTTTCATACTTGTACTTAGACGAGCTGAAAGTGTATTGAATAATTTTCAAAATAATATATTTTTAAACCCCGTTTGAGTTAATCAGATGGGGTTTTTATTTTTCTCCATATGATGTTACTCAAACCACATTAATCAACAAAATGAGTAAATTAAAAATTGCAGTCCAAAAATCAGGTCGACTTTACGACGAATCTATGCAAATCCTTAAAGACATAGGAATTTCTATAGATAATGGAAGAGATCAATTAAAAGTATCGGCTAAAAATTTCCCTTTAGAGGTGTTTTATTTACGTAACGGAGATATTCCTCAGTATTTAAAAGATGGTGTTGTAGATGCCGCTATTATTGGTGAGAATGTTTTAATTGAAAAAGGTGGAGACATCCAAATTGTACAAAAATTAGGATTTTCGTCTTGTAAGGTTTCTATCGCTGTTCCAAAATCGGCTAAGTATGCTAGTATGCAAGATTTGGAAGGGAAACGTATCGCAACATCTTACCCAAATACGGTACAACAATTCTTAGATAAAAACAATGTAAATGCTCAGTTACATATTATTAATGGTTCTGTAGAAATTGCTCCTAATATTGGGTTAGCAGATGCCATTGTAGATATTGTGTCTAGTGGAAGTACCTTGTTTAAAAACGGATTAAAAGAAGTTGAAGTTTTATTAAAATCTGAAGCAGTTTTAGCATCTTCACCATTAATTTCTGAAGCCAATTCAGACATTTTAAACATCATAAAATTTAGAATAGAATCTGTTTTAAAAGGACGTCGTTCTAAATATGTGTTATTAAACGCACCGAATGATAAATTAGACGAAATTATTGCCATTTTACCGGGTATGAAAAGCCCAACAGTATTACCTTTAGCACAAGAAGGATGGAGCTCTGTTCACACTGTAATCGACAAAAATAAATTTTGGGAAATTATCGACGAACTTAAAGGACATGGCGCAGAAGGTATTCTAGTTTGTCCGATCGATAATATGGTTTTATAAATAAAGGAACATACAATGAAAATTATTGAAAATCCCAATAAAGCAGATTGGTCAGACATTTTACAACGTCCTACGCAAACTGTAAATGACATTGAAAATACGGTTACTCAAATTTTTGATGATGTTAAACAGAATGGGGATAAAGCTATAGCAAAATACACTGAGCGTTTCGACGGCGTGACTTTAGATACTAATTTAGTGAGCTCGGATGAAATTGAATTTGCTAAAAGTCAAGTGTCAGCAGATTTAAAAGATGCGATAACGATAGCTTATAAAAATATTGAACGTTTTCATGCCGCTCAAAAAACCTCTAAAGTGGAAGTTGAAACTATGGCAGGAGTGCACTGCTGGCAAGAAAAACGAGCAATAGATAAAATTGGTTTATATATTCCAGGAGGAACAGCGCCTTTGTTTTCTACCGTTTTAATGTTAGCTATTCCTGCAAAAATTGCAGGTTGTAGTGAAATCGTTTTATGTTCGCCACCAAATGCTTCAGGTAAAATTGCAAACGAAATTTTATTTACTGCCGATTTATGTGGGGTTTCAAAAATTATTAAAGTAGGAGGGATTCAAGCCATTGCTGGCTTAACGTTTGGTACGGAAAATATACCTCAAGTCTATAAAATTTTCGGTCCAGGAAATCAGTTTGTAACGGTTGCTAAGCAATTGGCTACTAAATACGGTGTCGCTATCGATATGCCTGCAGGACCAAGCGAATTGTTAGTGGTTGCAGACGATAGTGCAAATCCGGCTTTTGTGGCTTCAGATTTATTAAGTCAAGCAGAACACGGGGCAGATAGTCAGGTGATTTTAGTATCTACTTCTAAAACCATGATAGACGATGTATTAAAAGCCGTAGATGTCCAAATAGAAGAATTACCACGACACGATATTGCAAAGAAAGCCATCGCGAATTCTAAGTTAATTTTAGTCGAAAACGACGAGATTGCTTTAGATTTAATAAATGAATATGCACCAGAACACTTTATTATATGTTCTAAAAACGAAGACCTGTTTGTAAATGGAATTCGAAATGCAGGTTCTGTATTTATCGGGAATTACACACCTGAAAGTGCCGGAGATTACGCTTCGGGAACCAATCATACATTACCAACAAACGGATTTTGTAAAGCATATTCTGGCGTTAATTTAGATAGTTTTTTAAAGAGTATCACATTTCAGAAAATAACAGATAAAGGTTTATTAGATTTAGGTCCGATTATTGAAAAAATGGCTGCTGCCGAAGGGTTAGAAGCACACAAAAATGCAGTGACTTTACGATTAAACGATTTAAATAAAAACTAATGGCAACTGTACAAGATCTTTTAAGACCTTCCATAAAAGCACTAAAAGCATATTCTTCTGCTAGAGATGAATTTCAAGAAGAAACCAGTAATATGGTGTTTATAGATGCAAACGAGAATCCATTTAATAATGGTGTAAATCGTTATCCTGATCCGCAACAAAACGCGGTAAAGGACATTTTATCTGAAATTAAAAACGTTTCAAAATCTAATATTTTATTAGGTAACGGAAGCGACGAAGTATTAGATTTATTGGTGCGAGCATTTTGCGAACCTAATAAAGATAACATCATTATTTTACCTCCTACTTACGGGATGTACGAGGTATTGGCAAATTTAAACGCTGTAGAAACAAGAAAGGTTTTATTGTCTGAAGATTTTCAACCAGAAGGGGACCAGATTTTAAAAGTAGCCGATGCTAATAGTAAAATATTGTTTTTATGTTCGCCTAACAATCCGTCAGGAAACAGTTTTAAAGACCACGAAGTAGAAGCCTTATTAAAGAAATTTGAAGGTATAGTGGTTATAGATGAAGCTTACATCGATTTTTCTAATCAAGACAGTTGGTTAGATCGCTTAAGTGAATTTCCAAACTTAGTCATTACCCAAACTTTATCTAAAGCGTATGGTATGGCGGGAATAAGATTGGGACTGTGTTATGCTTCAGAAGAAATTATAAAAGTTTTAAATACAATTAAACCGCCGTATAATATTAATGTGTTAACGCAAAATAAAGCGGTAGAATTGTTAAAACAAACCGATGTTATTAGTGATGAAATTGATTCTATTTTAATTGAGCGTAGTCGTTTAATTTCAGAATTAAAATCTATTGCTTATGTCGAAAAAATATATCCGTCAGATACTAATTTCGTACTCGTAAAAGTAGACGACGCCACTAAACGCTACAATCAATTAATAAAAGAAGGTGTTGTAGTTCGTAACCGAACAACGCAACCGTTATGCGAAAATTGTTTACGTTTAACCGTTGGAACACCATCAGAAAATAAAACGCTAATCACCGCACTTACCAAGTTACAATGAAACAAAAAGTACTATTTATAGATCGTGATGGAACGATTATTAGGGAACCTGCCGACGAACAAATTGATAGTTTCGAGAAGTTAGAATTCTATCCTAAAGTCTTTCAATATTTAAGTAAAATTGCGAAAGAATTGGACTATGAAATCGTAATGATTACAAACCAAGATGGTTTAGGAACAGACGTATATCCTGAAGATTCATTCTGGCCTGTTCATAATTTTATTCTTGAAGCCTTTAAAAATGAAGGTGTAGAATTTAAAGAGCAATTTATCGATAGAACCTTCGCAAAAGACAATGCGCCTACACGTAAACCTAATACGGGCTTATTAACTAAATATTTTTCTGAAGCTTACGATTTAGAAAATTCGTATGTTATTGGTGATCGTTTAACCGATATTGAATTAGCAAAAAACTTAGGGTCTAAAGGGATTTTTATTAACGATAATACAAATCTTGGTACAGATGAAATCACTGTGAAACGTGAGGCTTTAGATGATTTTATTAGTTTAGAATCTAACGATTGGGAAGCCATTTATAAACATTTAAAGGTTGAAGATCGTACAGGAAGCATAGAACGAAATACCAACGAAACCAAAATTAAAATTGATTTAAATTTAGACGGAACTGGTAAAAGTAATATTGAAACAGGAATCGCATTTTTCGATCATATGCTAGATCAAATTGCACGTCATGGGCAATTAGATTTAAATATAAAAGTGGATGGTGATTTAGAAGTAGACGAACATCATACTATTGAAGATACAGCTATTGCTTTAGGTGAGTTATTTAATACCGTTTTAGGAAACAAATTAGGAATAGAACGCTACGGTTTTTATTTACCAATGGACGATTGTTTAGCTTCTGCTGGTATCGATTTTGGAGGAAGAAACTGGTTGGTTTGGGAAGCCGATTTTAAACGTGAAATGGTTGGTAAAATGCCAACAGAAATGTTTTATCATTTCTTTAAATCGTTTACCGACGGTGCTAAATGTAATCTAAACATAAAAGCAGAAGGGACTAACGAGCATCATAAAATTGAAGCTATTTTCAAGGCATTTGCAAAAGCAATTAAAATGGCAGTAAAGCGCGATGTGGAAAAAATGATTTTACCATCAACTAAAGGGATGTTGTAAAGCACATCTTAATCTGCCCTTATGGTAGAGACACTCTTGTGTTAGTTGGAGTGAAAAGAATATAGAATATGAGTTTAAATAAAGAAAATTTACAGCAAACAAGTGAGAATTCTTCCTCTTCAGGAAAGTTAGAAGGGGCCCAATCTGTTGTAATTATAGATTATGGTGCCGGGAATATTAAAAGTATTCAGTTTGCATTTAAGCGTTTAGGCATAGATGCAGTTTTGTCTAACGATCCTGAAACGATTAGAAAAGCAGATCGTGTTATTTTTCCTGGTGTTGGTGAGGCGAGTTCCGCCTTAAAAATGCTTAAAAATAGTAAGTTAGACAAATTAATTCCGACGTTAACACAACCTGTTTTAGGAATTTGTTTAGGGATGCAATTAATGTGTAAAACTACTGAAGAAGGAAATACGGAAGGATTAGGGATTTTTCAAGTCGATGTAAAACGTTTCTCCAATACGGTAAAAGTACCGCAAATGGGGTGGAATACCATTACTAATTTAAAGTCCGATTTATTTAAAGATATTCCTGAAGAATCTTATATGTATTTAGTGCATAGCTATTATGCAGAAGATTGTAAAGAGGCCATTGCAACAACCAATTATAATGGAAACTATACAACAGCCGTAAAACATAACAACTTTTATGGTGTGCAATTTCATCCAGAAAAAAGCAGTATTGCAGGCGCTAAATTGCTTGAGAATTTTTTAAATCTAGAATCATAAACTGATTAATACGTAACTAATGAGAATTATACCAGCCATAGATATTATAGACGGAAAATGCGTCCGTTTAACTAAAGGAGATTACGATACTAAGAAAATATATAACGAAAATCCATTAGAAGTAGCTAAGAGTTTTGAAGATGCAGGGGTAGAGTATTTACACTTAGTAGATTTAGATGGTGCTAAAGCAAGTACAATTATAAACTATAAGGTTTTAGACCAAATTGCTTCAAAAACAAACTTAAAAGTTGATTTTGGAGGTGGTTTAAAAACAAACGAAGATTTACATATTGCTTTTAGTTCTGGAGCTAAACAAATTACTGGCGGTAGTATTGCTGTAAAAGACAGTAAAATGTTTGAAAGCTGGATTCAAAAATACGGAAGTCAGAAAATTATTTTAGGTGCCGATACTAAAAACGAAAAAGTGGCCATTAGTGGTTGGTTGGAAGAAAGTAGTTTAGAAGTTACCCCGTTTATAAAAGGCTACATGAGTAAAGGTATTCAGTATGTTATTTGTACCGATATCTCTAAAGATGGTATGCTAGAAGGCCCATCGTTCGATTTATATAAAAAGATTATTGCCGAAAATCCAAACATCAAACTAATTGCTTCAGGTGGAATTTCTTGTAAAGAAGAATTACCAAAATTAAAGGAATTAGGATGCGAAGGTGTGATTATCGGTAAAGCGATTTATGAAAACAAAATCAGTATGAAGGATTTAGAAAAACTGGTTGTAAACTCTCAATAAATTAATATGCTTACAAAACGAATTATCCCTTGTTTGGATATTAAAAATGGAAGAACCGTAAAAGGTGTAAATTTTGTCGATTTAATTGATGCTGGTGATCCGGTAGAATTGGCAAAACAATATGCTTTAAAAGGTGCAGACGAGTTGGTGTTTTTAGATATCTCGGCAACTTTAGAAGGTAGAGGAACAACCTTAGATATGGTATTGCATGTTGCAGAACAAGTGAATATTCCATTTACTGTGGGTGGCGGTATTTCTTCAATAGAACATGTCGATGCTTTATTACAGTGTGGGGCAGATAAAGTGTCTATTAACTCTTCGGCTGTAAAACGCCCTGAATTAGTTAAGGAATTGGCCGAAAAATTCGGAAGTCAGTGTGTGGTTGTGGCAATTGACGCTAAAGAAGTAGACGGACAATGGAAAGTACATTTGGCAGGAGGAAGCATTCCAACCGATATCGATTTATTTGAATGGGCAAAGCAAGTAGAAGCATTAGGTGCTGGTGAAATTTTATTCACTTCGATGAATCATGATGGCACTAAAAACGGTTTCGCAAACGAGGCCTTAGCAAAATTGTCGGGGATGTTAAATATTCCAATTATTGCTTCAGGAGGTGCAGGAACCATGCAACATTTTGTAGATACGTTTAAGGATGGAAAGGCAGATGCCGCACTTGCCGCTAGCGTATTTCACTTTGGCGAAATTCCTATTTCAGAATTAAAAGACGAATTAAAGAATAATAATATAGCCGTAAGATTGTAATATTTTACGATTCAAAATAAGAGTAATGAATATAGATTTCAATAAAAATAACGACGGATTAGTGCCAGCTATCGTACAAGACGCTTCAACAAAACAAGTGTTGATGTTAGGATATATGAATGCCGAAGCACTAGAAAAAACCAAAGCAACTAAATTAGTTACTTTTTTTAGCAGAACTAAAAATCGTTTATGGACTAAAGGTGAAGAAAGTGGAAATGTCCTAAATTTAGTTGATATTAAATTAGATTGCGATAACGATACATTATTAGTTTCTGTACTTCCTAAAGGACCAACATGCCATAAAGGAACAGATACGTGTTGGGGAGAACCAAACGAAGAATCGTACGGATTTATCTCACATTTAGAAGAAGTGATTAAAGACAGACGATTAAATTCGGATGCTTCAAAATCGTATGTGTCTTCGTTGTTTGAAAAAGGAATCAATAAAATTGCACAGAAAGTAGGAGAGGAAGCTGTAGAAGTGGTTATTGAAGCAAAAGATAACGACGATAATTTGTTCTTAAACGAAAGCGCCGATTTGTTATTTCATTACTTAATTTTACTCCAAGCCAAAGGTTTCGAAATAAAAGATGTTATCGACGTATTAAAAGGGAGAGAAAAATAGAAATCATAAAAAAGGAGAATCTAGCGCGCTAGATTCTCCTTTTTTATATATGTTGATTTGGGTATTAGACCAGCCAATTTTTAGATTTAGAATACTTAGAAAAGAACAGTAAGCCAACTGCGAATACTAAAACTAAAATTGGCATAATTACACTCGCAGGTTTTACTACATAAAACAAATACCCCATTTGGGCAATTACGGCCACTAAAGATGTAAGTGCCATAGGATATGCGAAACGTTTACGAACCATTAATAATATACTGGCAAGAAAACCGCACATTACTGCAACCGCATATGCGCGCATAACCCATGTTGGCATTTGTGCAATTTCTTGTAACTGGGCCTCGGTATATTGCGACCTAAAAGCTTCGGTGTTATTAGCTTGTATGAAATACTGTTGCACGCCCAAAGCATTCCAGAGTAAATAAAATCCGGTTACAATCCAGTACCAAATAGGGAGTTTAGTTTCGTTACTCATAAATCAATATAATTTGTAAATTTAATCAGGTTAAAAGTAGTGATTTTTTTGAGAAGTCTATTAAAATCGGTTACTTGCGTGTCCTTATATAAAAACATTTTCAGTTGAATAAACGTTATTTTTATCTTATCGAAATTCAGTATTTAGGTTATCGTTTTCATGGCTGGCAAAAACAGCCTAAGCTAAAAACGGTACATCTTATGATTGATAAAACCATGCGTTATATCATGGATGGAAAACCGTTTAAAACCTTGGGTTCAGGAAGAACAGATGCTATGGTGTCGGCGCAACAAGGTGCTTTTGAATTGTTTTTAGAAGATAAAATTGAAGATGAAGTTGCCTTTTTAGAACTTTTTAATTACAACTTACCTCAGGATTTAAGAGCATTGTCCATTACTGAAGTCGATAAGGATTTTAACGTGATTAATGCGTCTAAAATGAAAGAATACGTTTATGTATTTGCTCATGGTGCTAAATACCATCCGTTTTGTGCGCCGTTAATGACCACCATTTTAGATCCGCTGGATATCGAAAAAATGAAATTAGGAGCTAAACTTTTTGAAGGCGCTCATAATTTTAAAACTTACTGCTATAAACCTTCAGAAACGGGTGTTTTTAATCGTGAAATAGATACTTGCGAATTGGTTGAAAATACAATTTTTACGGCTAGCTTCTTTCCGGAGCAGTCTTATATGTTGCGTGTTAAAGGCAAAGGTTTTATGCGAAACCAAATTCGTTTAATGATGGGGGCACTTATTAAACTAGGTAAAAATGAGATTACTTTAGATTATATTAAAGAAAGCCTAAAGTCCGAAAGCACAGAAGTTATGGACTACATTGCTCCAGCTTCAGGACTAGTATTAAATGCTGTCGAATATGAAACGACAACGTAAATTTATACGTCTAATATAAATATGTGCTAAGCTTATTTTTTAGCATGCATTCTTCAACAATCAACCGAGTTCTAGTGGTAATTAGATTTCTTCTCCACACTACATTTTTATAAAATTACAGTAATAATAGACGGTGCTATCATTTTTAAGGCGCTTTGTATAGAGTCAATATAAAAAGTGTTAGAGAACTCCTACACTGTATAAAACATTTAATTTTACAGTAAAATAATATTAATCATTTAAAAAATTAAAATTATGTTACGTTGGACTATCACATTTATCATTATAGCAATTATCGCAGGAGTTTTAGGATTTGGAGGCATTGCAGGTGCGTCGGCCGGAATTGCAAAAATTTTATTTTTCGTTTTTTTAGTACTTTTTGTACTATCACTTTTAAAAGGTGTTATGAAGTAAATACGGCGACTTAAAATTTATTTATAATCTTAAAAATTAAAATTATGAAATCAATTTATATAGTAGTGGCATTACTGTTTATGTATACGGTAAATGCCCAAACCGATCCCAAGAAAGATGTTACTGTCGAATCTAAAAAGGTAATAACAACTATTAATAATGGGAGTGAAATTAAAAAGAATACAGTAGAATATCAGAAAAGAACGGAGCAGGATGTTAAACTCGCTGAAGGCGATAAAAACAAGATTAATCAGAGTCGTGTAGATACACCAGCTCAAGTTACTGAGACTGTTAGAGTAAATAATAATACACCATTTACATCTGATAGAAAATCTATGCAATACGAATTGGACGGCAAAATGTGTCAGTTTGATATCCATGAAAACGGATTTTTAATCACCGATTCGTCTAGTAATACACCTACAAAAGTAGAACAGTCTGATGCCGATTCTACTCAGTTTGTTATGAACGATAATGGAAAAACCGGAATTGGTTATTTTGACGAAAAAGGAAACTTTATAGTACAACAGTTCGATAAAAATTCGAATGAAATTGTATCTAAAGTATATACTTTAATAAAATAAAAGTAGCTTGTTTAATTTGCTATAGCCCTAGTTTACTAGGGCTTTTTTATATCTTTAGCCTCACAAAAATGTATGATATGATTTCTAAACGTGTACTTGATTACTTAACTGAATTAGAGCAAAATAACGATAGAATATGGTTTCAAGAGCATAAATCTGAATTTAGAGCTGTAGAAAAAGAGATAAAGGAAGCTTATAATGCACTATTTACGTTATTAAAAACACACGATGATGTCGATGCTGTAAAAATCTTCAGAATTTATAGAGACGTTAGATTTTCTAAAAATAAAACACCATACAAAACACATTTTGGTGGCTCCATTCACAGAGCTAAACCAAGTTTAAGAGGTGGTTATTATTTACAAATTAAGCCTAATAATCAATCTTTTATAGCTACTGGTTTTTGGGATCCGTCTAAAGAAGATTTACTAAGAATAAGAAAAGAATTTGAAGTCGATGCCCAAGAGATGAGAGATATTATGGGAGACAAAAAATTTAAATCGACTTGGGGAAATATAGAGGGCGAGGAGCTAAAAACTGCTCCAAAAGGATTCGATAAAAATCATCCCGATATTGATCTCATTAGAAAGAAGCAATTTATCTTTTCTAAAAAGTACACAGATCAAGAGGTTTTAGATCCTGATTTTCTAAAAAAGGTAAATAATGATTTTAAAACCATTAGACCTTATTTTAATTATATGAGTGATGTATTAACCACGAATATAAATGGAGAATCACTCATATAATTAAAGATAATTAGGTGTTAAACAGCACTAGCTAGTGGAGCATCTAAAATTTGAATATTGCTAACAAGTTGATCTTTTACTATGTTCATCATACGTTTATTGAGTGCTGAGGAGTTTTTAATATAAGTCAAGTATTCATCAACGGTAAACTGGCCGATAATCATACCCTTAATAGAGTTTCTAAATTTAATGTCTTTCTGAATGGCATTTTCTATGAAAATAACCTTTTTTGGTGTGCTTAAATCATAGAACATACTTTTGTGTTTTGTAATGTAGTTTCTTAAGACTTCAATAAAAAGGTCCTTTTGAAATTTAATAACAGGCCGTAATGTTTCGTTTTGAAAACGTTCGTCACTACTCATGTTTTCGCTAAGGGTTCCATAAGATGTGGCTGGTCGCATAGCTGTAATAGTGTTGTGTCTTGTAGTCATAATTTTAAACATTTTTCTTAAAATTATTAATTATCCCACTTGGATTTTTTATTAACGCCATTACTTGTTAACCTTGTTATGAACAATTATTAATTTACCTTTACCCAAAAAAATATTATTTATGAGATTTCATACCAGAAAATGGGTAAAACCAGAAGATTTAAATGCTAACGGAACATTATTTGGAGGTAAGTTATTAGCCTGGATTGATGAAGAAGCTGCATTATATTCGATTATTCAATTAGAAAACAGCAAGGTGGTGACTAAGTATATGTCTGAGATAAACTTTTTAAGTTCTGCTAAGCAAGGTGATATTGTTGAAATAGGTATACGCGTAGAAAAATTTGGAAAAACATCGTTAACGCTTTTTTGTGAAGTGCGAAATAAAATGACTAGAGAAGCTATTATTCATGTCGATAATATTATCATGGTAAACTTAGGGGAAGATGGAAAGCCTAAACCACACGGTAAAACAGAAATTGAGTTTGTTAAAGATCGATTGAGTAATCAATAATTACATTAAATTTTGAATAAAATTATAAAATTCTGTACTAAAAATATTAAATTAGTATTAATTAATAAATAACCACTTTAAATATGAAAAAATTAATTTACATGACTTTAGCGCTTATCGTGATGTCATGCTCGGGAACGAAATCTACTGCTGCAAAGCAACCAAGCAAGAAAATGTTAAAAGGGACATGGGAAGTTTCTAATATTAAATTTGTTGGAGATAAAGGACTTTACAAAGCATTTTTATTTGATTTAGCAGACTCTTCTTGTTTTAAAGGCGGAGAATGGGTGTTTATTCCTAATAACGGATCAGGTAAATTCTCTACCAATGTAAACAGTTCGATTTGCGAAGCCTACACACAAACTATTCATTGGTCGTTTTTAGAATCGGCAGACGGATTTACTCAGTTTCAGTTTAAATACGTAGGAGACGATGTTAAGGCTAAAAATGTAAAATCTGGTTACCGCGGAACGATTCAGGAAATTAGTGAAAATATGATGATTCTTAAAGTACCGTCTGAATATGAAGGGAATCCATTTGATGTTATTTTAACATTTAACAAGACTTCAGACAGCATTGAAATGTAATAATTTATTATAAAAACCAAATACACATGAAAAAATCAACAAGTATATTACTCGCTATAGCACTAATGTTTTCATTTACATTTGTGAGTTGCGACGCTATTAAAAATGCAAACGATACTCAAAAAGGAGCAGGAATTGGTGTTGCTGGAGGGGCTTTAATAGGTGGTCTTATTGGAGGTAACGTTACAGGTGCTTTAATTGGAGCAGCTGTTGGTGGTGCAGCCGGAGGAGTTATTGGTCACACAATGGATAAACAAGCCGATAAAATTGAAGAAGCTTTACCAGGAGCTGAAGTAAACCGTGTAGGTGAAGGTATTCAAATTGTTTTTGACGATAAGAGTGGTGTTACTTTCGCTACCAATAAAGCAGATTTAACAGCGGCGGCTAAAGAAAATTTAGATGCTATTGCCGAAGTATTCATTGAATTTCCTGACACAAACTTATTAGTTGAAGGACATACAGATAATACTGGTAACGACGATTATAATATGACGTTGTCTAAAAAAAGAGCACAATCTGTTGTTACTTATTTACAAAGTAAAGGGGTAACAGGCGATCGATTTGATGTTAATGCGTATGGAGAAACAAAGCCTAGATTTGATAATAACACTTCAGAAGGCCGTTCTAAAAACCGTCGTGTTGAGATTGGTGTTTCTGCAAATAAAGAAATGATTGAAGATGCTAAAGCACAAGCAAATTAGACTTCAACTACAAATACAATAGCATGAAAAAAGTCGAGCATTACGCTCGACTTTTTTATTACTATATCATATGTCATTTTAATTCACCTTATATTATTCCTGTTCTGGAGAATAATTGGAGAACTCGTAAATTTCTAAATCAAAATAAGGAATGGCAGCTAAACTGTGATCGAATATATCGGACATGATATACTCGTAATTTTGCCATCGCTTATCGCTACTAAAAGCATAAATTTCTAAGGGTAAACCTTGGGACGTAGGCGCTAATTGTCTAGTCATTATCGTCATGTCTTTATTAATAGCTGAATGACTTTCAATATAACTTTGTATATATTTTCTGAATACTCCCAAATTAGTCATGTTACGGCCGTTAATTAATACAGACTTGTCAATGTTGTTACTTGTATTATAACTGTTAATATCGTCTTGTCGTTGCGTTAAATAATCTGTTAGTAGCTGAATTTTTTTCAATTCATTTATTTGTTCATCAGTTAAATAATGCACACTTTTTGCTTTAATAATAAGCGCGCGCTTAATTCGTCTTCCACCTGAATTACTCATTCCTCTCCAATTTTTAAAAGATTCTGTAATTAAAGCATAAGTAGGAATATTAGTGATGGTCATATCAAAATTCTGAACTTGAAGTGTATTTAAGTTAATTTCAATAACCGTTCCATCCGCACCAAATTTTTCCATCGTTATCCAGTCTCCAATTCTTACTGTATCGTTAATAGCGACTTGTATACTCGCTACAAATCCCATAATGGTATCTTTAAAAATTAATAACAAAATGGCCGATGCCGCTCCCAAAGTGGTAAAAAAGGTTTTGATATCAATTCCTGTAAGCATTACAAAAATTAAACCAACGCCAATTAACCATAAAAATAGCATAAGAACTTGTATATAACTATCTATAGGTTTATCTCGAAGTCTTGGAAGTGTTTTAAAAAAAGATTCTAAGGTGTTTAGTATGCTTCTAATAATCCAAAGCACCAATACAACACAGTATAATTTTAAGAGTAATTCTACAATGCTTTCAAAAGCAGAGAAGTCAGCAAATACAATTGGTATGCATTTTAAAGCGATAATTAAAGGAACAACGTGAGCAACATTTTTAGGAACCTGGTGGTTAACTAATAAATCGTCGAACTTAGTTTTAGATTTTGCTGCAAATGTAGAAAACGCTTGAAGTAGAATTCTTCTGGCAACAATATCTGCTATAATTATAAACAAAACCAATAAAACCAACAAAGCAAGCATATTTAAGTACGTCGCAGAGTTCTCGGAAAGATTGAGTTGTATAAAATAATCGTAAAAAAAATGTGTGAATTTTCGCATTTATGAAGCGGGTTTAAAATATTTAGAATCTGCAATAAAAGTTCCGAAAGGGACTAAGGAGGCTAATAAAACAAGAGCTATAGTTTTAAGACTCCATTTTAATTCTATTCCAACTAATATGGCTAATACAACATAGCCCACAAATAATATACCATGAGGCATTCCTAAAAGTTTTACATACTGCGGATCGTGAAAAAGATATTTTATAGGTACAGCAATACCCAATAAAAGGATGTAAGAAATTCCTTCTAAGAAGCCAATAATACGTAGCGATTTTAATAGTGAATTCATAAGATATTTTAATTTTTGCAAATATACTAAAGGAGAAGTATGTTGCTTTATATTTTATATGAAATCCTATTTTTTAACTATCAATTTAGTACTTCATTTAAATTGATAATCCTAAACTGTTATACAGTTTGGCAATAGCTGTTAAGTGTTTCGTTTGTAAACTGTTTTCTTTTAATTGAGCATCGATTAACTTTTGTTCACGAGAGTTTATAAGAAATAACGAACTGTCTCCCATAGCAAATTTACGTTCTTCCGCTTTCACCATAGCCTCGTAATCGTTCACCATGTTTTTTACCAATTCGTTTTGCGTTTGAAGGGAGCTTATTTCGACTTCTATCGCCGCAGCTTTATTTTTTATATTTAACACCGCACTCATTCGGTCTAATTTAGCATCTCGTAATTTTAAATTGGCAAGTTCTAAATCTCCTCGTTCTTTTCGTAAAAAGATTGGCATACTAAAATTTACATATGCCTTATAATTTGCAGTATTAAAAGAATCTAATCGCTCTGCATCTTGCGTTAAAAAATTATATTGCAAATCTAATTTTGGAAGTAATTTCGTTTTTTTATAGAATTTATCGATATCCAACTGTCCGATTTTGGCATCTAAACTCATTACTTTTGGATGCAAATCTAATAGCTCTTCATTATTATCTAAATCTTCTATAAGTAACAAAGCTTTCAGGTTTTCTATATCGGGTGAAGTAGGTAAAACATCCGATTGTACTTCCATAGGAATATCGTTTATCCATAAAAAGTTACTAAGCTCTAATCTTGCTTTTTCCATATTTAAATGGGCAACTTCCAAACCTAATTGTCTATCCGAATAAATAATTCTAGCTTCTGTAATATCTATGGCAGCTAAATCTCCTGCTTCCACACTACTTTCTATGGCATTTAAACGGGTTTTAGCATTTTCTAAAAACGACTCATAAATTTGATGTTCTCTATTTGCTTGAAACCAATTAAAATACGCTTTACTAGCTTCAAACAACACATCGTTAATAAGTAAATTACGTTCTGCTATTGTTTGTTCCTTAAAATATTTGGCCTTTTTTAAAGTCGCCATACGCTCATCAATTAATAATCCTTGAGCTAAAGAAAAGGAGACACCTGCACTGTATAATCCGTCTTCAGGAACCGTTAAACTAGGGTCTAAATAATACCCCGTATTATTTTCGTAATTGGCTTTAAATTCAATCCCGTACCATGTCGGAATTTTAAAAGTGGAATAAAACACATCGTAATATTCAGTGCCTTTAAATTTCTTCCGACTATAGTCTACTTCAATTTTAGGATCAAATCCACCGCGCGCCTTAAGCAGGTTTGCTTCACCCGAACTTAAAGTAATATCGGCTTGTTTCATCACTGGATGATACTTCTTTACATATCCCAAATACTCTTCGAAAGATAAAATTTCAGGATCTAAAGGATTTTGTCCATGTGCGGACAATGCAAATGTATGTATGGATATTAAAGTTAATATGAATAGTTTTACTTTCATTTTTTACTGCCTTTTTTGCTTGCTGTTTGTTCTGGTTGATAATAGTTAGGAGGGAAACCATTTAAGTTTCTCCATAATTCGAACCAGATCGGTACATCTTCTAAAAGGGCAAACGTATTTGCACCCGAACCAACACTTACTTTTTCTGGCCAAGGATGCTCATCTGATAATGGTGCAATTAGAACTCTAAACTTTCCGTTAGGACTAATAAAAGATTCTATAGCCACTACTTTTCCTGCAAAAGTTCCGTGCGAAGTATTAGGCCAGCCACTAAAGAAAATAGATGGCCAACCATCAAATTGAATACGCACTTCGTCCGAGATGTGTAATAAAGGTAAATCGATAGGATTTATATAGGTTTCTACAGCGTGCTGATAGTTCGCAGGCATAATCCCAACAATCTGTTCGCCTTCCTTAAATGTTTCTCCAATACCACCTTTTATAGCTTTAGTAATATAACCGTCTTGAGGCGCTTTAATAAAGTACATATCGCTACGCATTTGGTAATTTGTAGATTGGCTCTCTAGCTTAGAAACCTGAGCTTCGGCATCGTATCGATTTGTTTCGGCCGTGAATTTATCACTGTTGGCCTTTGCAATTTTATCGGCATACTCCGCACTAATTCTACTAATTTCAATACGCGCATTTATAATGTTGTTTTCACTAGTTAGTAACTTATTCTCTGCGGCTATTAATTTGGCTTGAGATTCTTGAAGTTTTACACGAGTGGCTTCAACATCTTTAACCGATTTTAAACCTTCGTCTTGTAAGGTTTGCGTTCGAATATATTGACCTTCCGTAATTTTTAAATTGTTTTTTATGGCTTCTAGATCCATACTGTCACTTACCACCTTAAAGCGGGCTTGTTCGAGTTTGTTTTTCGCCTGGGATAATTTTAATTGCTCTTCATTTTTTAACGCAACAATTTGTCCTTCTAAAGCACTTACTTTTTCTATATAAGATAATACCGACTTGCTTTTAGCGTCTCTTTGTACATTAGTTCTAGCGACTAAATTCGGATCTTGATATTCATTTTTAATTTCAGAAATGTGTAAAATCGTATCTCCTTTTTTAACAAATTGACCTTCTGTAACATGCCATTTTTCAATACGTCCAGGAATAGGAGATTGAATGGTTTGCGGTCTTTGGTCTGGCGTTAAAGTGGTAACAAATCCACGACCTCTAACATTTTGCGTCCATGGTAAGAATAACGTGATAATTATAATTATAGAAAAAATGGTCAATAATTTATTAAACACCTTACTACCTTTAGCCGAAAATGCTTTTTTATAGGCCTTAAATTGGGTTAAGGACACTTTTTTATTAAGCTGATTTTTTGATATGTTTAGCATTATATATTCGCGTTATTAATTATTTGTCCATCAGATATTTCTAAGGTTTTATTACAATAGGTCCACCAGTGCACATTCTGACTAGAAACCACAAGTGCCCAAGGTCTGTCTTTTCCAGTTAAATATTTAATTAATTCTTCGGCTTCGTTATTCTCGAAATATTCTAAAGGATCTTTTAGTAACAATAGTTTAGGTTGGTGCACAATCGCTCTAGCTAGTAAAATACGTTTAGATACGGTGAATGGTATTTGCTGCCCTTCTGGATCTAGCTTAGAACCAATACCATTAGGTTGTGTTTTTATAAAAGATAATAAGCCTGTATTTTTTAAAACTTCGTGAAGGTGTTCTTGAGATACATCTGTTCTTCCAAATGTTATGTTCTCTAAAATAGTACCTTCAAAAGGTAATTGAGAAGGTAAGACCTGACCAACACCAGCTCTGTATTTATTGGGCCAAATTCCAATCATGGAAATGTCGTTAACATAGAAACCACCATAAGTAGAGGTTAGTAAGCCCGACAATATCTTTAATAAGGTGGTTTTTCCTGCCCCAGATTTTCCGTCTAAAAGAATACGATCTCCTTTGTTTATGGTAAAAGAAATCTGACTTAAAACCTTATAATTAGTTGGGTCACGATAGGTTAATTTATCCAACTCGATATGTAAATCGCGTTCTACTTTAAAAGGATCTTCTCCAGATTGTGGTTCTAATTCTTTATCTACTACTTGTCCGATTTTCTCTAAAGAGGTAAGTACATCGTAAAAAGATTCTAAACCATGGATTAATTTCTCTACAGACGAGATTACTAATAAGATAATGATTTCTGCAGCAACAAATTGACCAATATTCATTTGCTGATTTATTACTAGTAAACCTCCAATACTAAGTAAACCCGCGGTTACCAATACTTTAAATCCGATAAGTTGCATAAATTGAACCACTAAGATTTTAAAATGATCTTCTCTAGCATCTAAATATTTAGTTGTTAAATAATCATTTTTATCCATAGATAATGTCGTTTTTCCCGATAATTTAAAACTCGTTAACGATCGCGAAACTTCCTGAATCCAGTGTGCAACTTTATACTTGTTTTTAGATTCTAATAAACTAGTCTGTAATCCTTTTTCTGCTGTAAATCGAAATACTATGTATATTAAAAGTACTAGTAATAAACCGTACAGGATAAAAAAGGCATGATAAAACGATAACAATATAAGTCCGAATATAATCTGAAGTGCGGCCGCAGGAAAATCGATTAAAATTTTAGATAACCCTTTTTGAATCATTAAAATATCGAAAAAGCGATTAGCTAATTCTGGTGGGTAGTCGTTATAGAGTTCCTTCATTTTTATTTTAGGAAATCTGTATGTGAATTCGAAAGATGCTCGGGTAAATATTTTTTGCTGAATAGATTCTAAAATTCGCATTTGCATCAGTTGCAAAATACCTTGGAATGCGACACCTAAGGTTACTAGAACTACCAATACAATCCAAGAAGAAGATACTTGAGCTCCTTGAATTAAGTTAATTATAGCCTGTATACCAAGCGGTAATGTTAGTGCTACTAATCCAGCAAAAATTGCGTAATAAAATATCTGACGGATGTCCTTTTTATCTAATTTTAATAAATTGATAAAACGCTTCCAGGGAGACATAGTTTCTTTCATATAAACCAAATGTTTAATTTTTTTTGCAAAAAAAAAAGGTACCAATACATGTCTATAAAAGTGAAGAAAGCAGCTAACATGTAGGTAAACCTAAACCCGAATATGTTCGGCAAGTTGCATTATTGTCGAGCACTTTTAATACCAATAGACAAAGTATATTGCATTAGGTTAGTGGCAATATCTATAGGTAGTTAATTAAAATCGCAAATAAAATATGTACTATTTAAATTAATTTTTGTTAATAGTGATTCAGTTTTACCTGTTTCACACCCGAAATTTAAAGTATTAAACACTGAATTCCGTATTTAGAAAAGTTAAGGATTTCTTAATTGCGAAATGTTCAATTTTTTGCTTTACATATTTTCAATTTAACAAAAAAAGACCGCCGTAAGGCAGTCTTTCTTATATATTATCAAGCTATGTTATTATTCAATATCGCCCATTAACGCAAAGAATTTGTTAATATTTGGTAGAATAACAATACGGGTTCTTCTGTTTTTTGCTCTATTCTCATTAGAATTATTCTCAACTAATGGATGGTAACTGCTTCGTCCAGAAGCAATCATCTTTTCTGGAGCGACATTATAATCGTCTTGTAATTTACGCACCACCGATGTTGCTCTTAATACACTTAAATCCCAGTTATCTTTAATAGCTCCAGTATTTATACTTCTTGAGTCTGTATGTCCTTCAACCATAACTTCTATACTTGGTTCAGAATTAATAATATCTGCTAATTTTTGAAGTATATCGTTAGCTTTATTGCTCACTCTATAACTTGCTGTGTTAAATAGCATTTTGTCCGAAATCGAGATCATCACCACTGTTTCGTTAATGTCAATGGCAATATCTTCGTCTTCATTTAAAGCATTGTTATCTAAAGACTTTTGTAAATTATAAGATACTGCAAGATTCATAGAATCTTTAAGTGTTTTCGCTTCACTTAATTTGGCTGGATCCACATGTTTTAACGTTTCACGCATACTTTTTTTAGTGTCGTTAGAAATAACAGCGACATCCCCAACAGCTACCATTTGGGCATCATTTTCTTCAGTTAAAGAATTTATTTTATTATTATACGCATCCACACGTGATTGAATTTCGCTAAACTTAGCTTCTAATTCTTCTTTTGCAACTGTTGTTTTTGTAAGTTGACTTTTTATTTCGCCATTTTCATGTTCTAATGCAACGTATTTCTTTTTTGAAACACAAGAGGCCATTAAACATAATGCAATTACTCCGATTGAAATTCTTTTCATGATTGTCTATTTTGATTTATTATATGTACGCTTAAATTAGATGTATAGATTTTTAAATTTTTTACTGTTTTTAAGGTTTAAGGCCTAAATAATTGATTTGTTGTAGGATAACTCTTAAAAATAATTTAAATAAAACCGTTTAAAATGTATTATCACCGACAAATGGTTAGGTGTTCAATAATAATTTTCAAAACTACAGTGGCCTTACAAGCCTCACGACTTCATTCTAATATTTTTTTAACTCATTCGCTATATAAATGTTTTACTTGAACTGTAATTATTTTTAAATTTGGATGGAATTAAAAACATTAATTTATAAATGAAATCATTAAAAGGACAGCGTGCATTAATAACAGGAGCGGGGAAAGGTATTGGTAAAGCATTGGCTTTAGCGTTGGCGGCAGAAGGTGTACATATCGCTTTATTAGCAGGGTCTGAGAAAGAAATTGAAGATGTTGCCACTAAGGTTAGAAAGTTAGGGGTAGAAGCAATTACAGTTACAGCAGATGTAACATCTCAGGAAGATATTGAAATCGCGGCAAAGACTATTTTATACCAATTTAAAACCATAGATATATTAATTAATAATGCAGGAATTGCAAAATTCGGCTCGTTTTTAGCTTTAGAACCAGAGGAATGGGAACATATTATTAAAGTAAATGTCATGGGTATTTATTATGTAACTCGTGCGTTTTTACAAGATATGATTAATAATAAGTCTGGCGATATAGTAAATATTTCATCTACTGCAGGACTTACTGGCAATGTGTCTACAAGTGCATATACCGCATCCAAATTTGCTGTTTTAGGCCTAACAGAGTCATTAATGCAAGAAGTTAGAAAATATAATATTCGTGTCACTGCATTAACGCCTGGTAATTCTGAATCGGGATCGAATGAGTTAAATCTGACTAATATAAATGAAGAAAACGAAAAGCAAGCAGAAGATTTTTCGGAATTAGTTATCGCTCAACTTAAATTAAATAAAAGAATAGCCATTAAAAAATCTAATATTTGGTCTGCCAATCTATAGAAATAAAGTTGACAAGATTTAAAAATCAATACTTTACAACTTGTGGTTTGTAATAGTAATAAAACTGTATTTAGTGAAGTTTAAATTCAGTTATCAACTAAAATTAAAACTATATTTGCGCGCTTAAAGTTTAGGTCCATGAACGAAAATACTGAAGAACAAAACCCAAAGTTAAATCAAGAGCAGATAGATGTTTGTATTGCTATGCTAGAACAGCTGGTAGGCGACACTAATCAATTGTTCGAACTTCCTGAAGAAAAACGTATTGCTTTAATGAAAGCGGCCGGACAAATTACACGTCCGAATAGAGACGAGTTTCAAAAAAGACGTAAGGATGCGAAAAAAGCAGCTAAGCGTAAAATGATTGAGCGCGATAAGCATGCACGTAAGGAAACAGGAATACGTTCGGCTCGTGAAAACCCTATTTTTGTAGCTCCTAAATTAATAGACCTAACAAAAAAAGAAGACAAAGATTTAGAGTTAGAATCGCCTAGAAACTGTTACGTGTGTAAAAAGGTATATACTAAACTCCATCATTTTTACGACACCATGTGTACCGAATGTGGCGATTTTAATTATGCTAAGCGTTTTCAAACCGCCGATTTAAAAAATCAGGTGGCAGTGGTTACGGGGTCTCGATTAAAAATAGGATATCATATTACTTTAATGTTGTTGCGTTCTGGTGCTACTGTTGTGGCCACTACGCGATTCCCTGCAGATTCTGCTTTACGCTTCTCTAAAGAAAGTGATTTTACAGAATGGGGGCATAGATTGCATATACACGGATTAGATTTAAGACATATTCCTAGTGTAGAAATCTTCTGTAATTATATCGAACAGAAATACGATAGGTTAGATATTTTAATTAATAATGCGGCGCAAACAGTGAGGCGTCCAGCTGGTTTTTACAAACATTTAATGGCTAACGAAGAGTTGCCAATCGAGCAGTTACCTAAATTTGCTCAAGGTTTGTTAAAAGATCATATCGATTGTATTACCGAATTAAAAACATTAACGCAAGCAGCATCAGACAATAAAAATATGCCTGTGACATGGCATGGTCCAGAACCAGGAATTGGTTTAAGGGCTTCTGCTAAATTATCTCAAATACCGTATAGTTTCGATAATTCGTTACAAGCAAGTGAAGTTTTCCCAGAAGGGGAGTTGGATGTCGATTTACAACAAGTGGATTTACGTAAAACCAATAGTTGGCGTTTGCGATTAGGTGAAATTGAAACCACAGAAATGGTCGAAGTACAGTTAGTAAATGCTGTAGCACCGTTTGTTTTGTGTAACCGCCTAGCACCTATTATGCAGAAGGAAAATACGGGACAAAAACATATTATAAATGTGACGGCTATGGAAGGTAAGTTTCACCGTTTCCATAAAGAAGATCGTCATCCTCACACCAATATGGCCAAAGCCGCTTTAAACATGATGACACATACTGCGGCAGCGACTTTAGCGAAAGATGGTATTTTTATGAATGCTGTAGATACCGGTTGGGTTACCGACGAGGATCCTGCAGAGTTATCTAAACGTAAAGTTGAAGAACACGATTTTCAACCTCCATTAGACATTGTAGATGGTGCAGCACGTGTTATGGATCCGTTAATAGATGGCATAAACACGGGTAAACACTGGTGTGGTAAGTTTTTAAAAGATTATTTTCCAATCGATTGGTAGAATAAGATTCTATATAATCAATATTAAAAGATAGTTAAATGGCTATCTTTTTTTTTGTGCAATTCATAATTAATCGTAATATTGCAATAAACAAATAATTATATCATGGGGATTACTAAATCAGAAATTTTTTCGGATAGACAAAATGACATTGCGCGTATCGCCAAAGTTTTAGGTCATCCAGCACGCATAAGTATTTTAGAATACTTAATTAAATCAGATAGTTGCGTTTGTGGTGATTTAGTCGAGGAAATTGGTTTGGCTCAACCTACAATTTCTCAGCATTTAAAAGAATTAAAAAATGCAGGACTTATACAAGGTACTATAGAAGGGACTAGTATTTGTTATTGTATTAATACTGAAAAATGGAATGAGATTCGAAGTAAATTAAATCTGTTTTTCGATCAAAAAGCAACCTGTTCTAACTCAGATTGCTGTTAAAAAAAATTTTAAACTTAATCATCGTAATATTACAATTAATAAATTTCAATTATGACATTATTAGATATTAAAAATCATTTAGAAAACCTAAATCAAATCGCTTTTCAGTTACCAAACGGGAGCTTAGTTCCAAGTCATTTTCATGTCACGGAAGTAGGAAAAGTAGATAAGAACTTTATTGACTGTGGTGGCACAGTGAGAACGGAATCTGTAGCGAATTTTCAATTGTGGGAGGCCAATGACTACGATCACCGTTTACATCCCGAAAAATTAGTTTCAATAATAGAGTTGTCACAACGCCTATTAAAACTAGATGATTATCTAGAGATAGAGGTAGAATACCAAGGTGAAACCATTCAGAAATATGACTTAGATGTTAAAGAAGGTGTGTTTCAGTTAACAACTAAATTTACAGATTGTTTAGCCAAAGACAATTGCGGTATACCTCAAGAAAAACCGAAGAAAAACTTAAACCAATTAACTCAACCTACAAATACATGCGCTCCTAATTCTGGATGTTGCTAACACCTTTAAAACTATGAATACTAAAATTGCCAATCAAATTGAAAACTTCGACTTTTCAAACATATCCGAAGCTCGTAAAGACGTATTACAACCTCTAATTGATTTTATTCAGGAGAAACATTCAAAAAAGATAAAGATCAGATTAAATTTTATTTGCACACATAATTCAAGACGCAGTCATCTGTCTCAAGTTTGGGCACAAACGGCCGCCTTTTATTACAATTTTAAGCATGTGTACTGCTATTCTGGAGGGACGGAAGCTACGGCTATGTATCCTATGGTTGCCGAAACCTTAGAAAACTCAGGGTTCGATATCTCAAAAATAACAGATGGAGATAATCCGGTATATGCTATAAAATTCGATCATAACGAGCCTCCAATTGTAGGGTTTTCTAAACGTTTTGATAATGCGTTTAATCCAGAAACTAGATTTGTTGCAATCATGACGTGTTCTCAAGCCGATCAAGGTTGTCCGTTTATCGCTGGAGCCCAAGAACGTGTTGCTGTAACTTACGAAGATCCGAAAGCTTTTGACGGTACAGACCAACAAGCCGAAAAATATAATGAACGTAGCTTACAAATAGCAGAAGAAATGTTTTACGTGTTTTCAAAAATTAAGTAATTATGGCAACAATTAAAAAATTAAGTCTTTTAGATAATTATCTAACGTTATGGATTTTCTTAGCCATGTTAATTGGTGTGGGGTTAGGAAATTTCTTTCCTCAAATTCCTGATGTTATAAATTCATACAGTCAGGGCACAACAAATATTCCGATTGCGATTGGTCTTATTTTAATGATGTATCCACCTTTAGCTAAAGTGAATTATGCGTTGTTACCTAAAGTATTTAAAGATGTTAAGGTGTTGTCCATTTCGTTAGTTTTAAATTGGATTATCGGACCGTTTTTAATGTTTTTCTTAGCCATTACGTTCCTTAGAGATTATCCGGAATATATGGTCGGTTTAATTTTAATCGGACTAGCAAGATGTATCGCGATGGTTTTAGTGTGGAACGATTTGGCCGAAGGTAGTAGTGAATACGGCGCTGGCTTAGTGGCTTTAAATAGTATTTTTCAGGTGTTTGGTTATAGTTTTTATGCCTGGATTTTTATTACTGTCTTGCCTCCGTTTTTTGGATTTGAAGGCGCTATAGTCGATATCTCTATTGCAACCATTGCCGAAAGTGTCGCCATTTATTTGGGAATTCCCTTTGTTTTAGGGTTTTTAAGTCGCTTTTTTCTAGTGAAATTAAAAGGAGAAACATGGTATAATACTAAATTTATTCCTGCAATCTCTCCATTAACTTTAGTGGCCTTATTATTTACTATTATTGTAATGTTTTCGTTAAAAGGAGAACTTATTGTTGAAATTCCTATGGATGTTGTCATTATTGCCGTGCCTTTATTAATATACTTCTCATTAATGTTTTTAATCGGATTCTTTATTAGTAAAGCGGTAGGAGCAACTTACGATAAAACAGCTGCCATTGCATTTACAGCAGCAGGAAATAATTTTGAATTAGCGATAGCCGTTGCGATTGCTGTTTTCGGATTAAATTCTGGTCAGGCATTTACGGGTGTCATTGGACCATTAGTAGAAGTGCCGGCGTTAATTTTATTAGTTAAAGTCTCTTTTTGGTTACGGAAAAAGTACTTCAGCAGTGAAAATATAACGAAATTAAAATCGTAATTAATTTATAACATCTTTAGTCATTCACTTTTATAAAATAATTACTTTTACGATATAATTTTAACTGTTATGTCTGTAAAAAAATATAAGATAGCCGTTATTCAATTAAACTTGAACGACGTTGCTGAAAACAATTTAAAAAAGTGTTTAAGTTGGGTAAGAGATGCTGCAAATAAAGGTGCAGAGGTTATTCTTTTACCAGAGTTATACAGTAGTCATTATTTCTGCCAAAGCGAAGATGTAGATAATTTCGCTTTGGCAGAACCTTTATACGGTACATCTTTCGTAGCCTTTAGTGCCTTAGCTAAAGAGTTAGGCGTTGTTATTATCGTGCCATTTTTTGAAAAACGTATGGCAGGGATTTATCATAACAGTGCGTATATTATAGATACAGATGGTACCGAAGCTGGATTGTATAGAAAAATGCATATTCCAGACGATCCTCATTTTTATGAAAAATTTTATTTTACACCTGGCGACTTAGGCTTTCAAGCTATTCAAACTAAAAAAGGTAAAGTAGGAACGTTAATTTGTTGGGATCAGTGGTATCCTGAAGCAGCACGGCTTACAGCTCTAAAAGGTGCAGAAGTTTTATTTTATCCTACAGCAATTGGTTGGCACCCGCAAGAAAAAGAAGAATTTGGGGAAAATCAGCATGGTGCTTGGATGAATGTTATGAAAGGCCACGCAGTTGCTAATGGTGTATTCGTAGCGGCAGCAAACCGGATTGGTTTAGAACAATATTTGCCAGATACCGCGGGAATTCAGTTTTGGGGATCTTCATTTATAGCTGGACCTCAAGGAGAAATCTTGGCTCAAGCATCGCATGATCAAGAAGAAATTTTAATAGCAGAAGTCGATTTAGACTTGCAAGAAAATGTACGTCAGAATTGGCCGTTTTTTAGAGACCGCCGTATCGATGCTTTTGGTGATATTACTAAACGCGCAATTGATTAATTATGGCATCTGAAGCAATTAGATTTCCTGCCGAATGGGAGCATCAAGAAGGTGTTTTACTTTGTTTTCCTTATAACGGAAATGACTGGCCAGGAAAGTATCAGGCCATACAATGGGCTTTCGTTGAATTTATAAAAAAAGTAGCTCAGGTAGAAACTGTGTTCTTAGTTGTTGAAAATAAAAAGCAACAAGACAAGGTTAATGACATGCTTGAAATGGCTCATGCTAACTTAAATAATGTGAGCTATATAGTTTATAAGACAAACAGAAGTTGGATGCGGGATTCTGGTCCGATAATCGTTAAAAAAGGAGGGGAGCGTGTCGCATTAAATTTCAATTTTAATGGTTGGGCAAAGTATCCTAATCATAAATTAGATCGCGGTGTTCCTAAGGTAATTTCAGAAGTTTTAAAAGCGCCTTTGGTTCAAGTAATGCACAACGGAAAACCGGTGGTATTAGAAGGCGGTGCTATGGATTCTAACGGGAAAGGTACTTTATTAACTTCGGAGGAATGTTTGTTACATCCTTCTATTCAGGTTAGAAATGAAAACTTCACTAAAGCAGATTACGAAGCTGTGTTTAAAACATACTTAGGAATTACTAATGTGATTTGGCTTGGAGATGGTATTGTTGGCGACGATACGCATGGACATATTGATGATTTATGTCGTTTTGTGAATGAAGACACCATTATCACCGTGCTAGAATCGAACCCGGAAGATGCTAATTACATAGTGTTACAAGATAATTTAAAGCGTTTACAGGCCTCTAAACTAGAAAATGGCACTACGCCAAACATTGTGATACTACCTATGCCTAAGCCGTTAATTTTTGATGGTATTCAAATTCCAGCGAGTTATGCTAACTTTTTAATTCTGAATAAAACGGTTTTAGTTCCCACATTTAACGATAGTAAGGATCGTATTGCATTAAATATTATAGCAGATTGCTTCCCGGATCGAGAAGTGATCGGCATGAGTGCTATAGACCTTATTTGGGGATTTGGAACCTTGCACTGTTTGAGTCAGCAAATTCCTGCTTAGTTTCAATTAGGACATATTATAACATAAAAAAAGCGACCCATTTAGGTCGCTTTTTTAATATATCCGTGTGACGATTTTTAATCGAAAAGAGATTTATTCTTCTTCGTCGCTTAGTAAAATTTCGCCTGAAGCTGGTTTTACTGATTTTAAAACAAAGTAACCAATTAATCCGGCAATAGACGATCCTATTAAAATACCCACTTTGGCTGAATCTTGGTATAGTAAACTACCGTGGAATGCTAAATTAGACACGAAAATAGACATTGTAAATCCAACTCCCGCTAAAAAACCTGTCCCTAAAATATGCTTAAATCTAACTTTGTCAGGAAAAGCTGCCACGCCAAGTTTTACTGCTAAATAAGAGAATGCAACGACACCTACACATTTACCAATAATTAATGCAATAGCAATGTGAGAGGCTAAATCGAAATCTAAATGATCGGAAGCACCAAATACAATACCTGCATTAGATAATGCAAAAATAGGCATGATAAAATAGGCTACCCAACCATGGAAAATATGTTCTAAATGCTGTAATGGAGATTGAACGCGACTTGTCCATGCTTGAAGATCATCAATTAAGTTAATCTGTGTGTGCGTAAGTATTGGACTATCGGAAGTTCTTTTCTTAAGTAATCTATTTGTAATCGATTCTAACTGATTCATATCCACAGACAATTCTGTTTTACGCTGAATAGGAATAGTTAAAGCGATAAGTATACCTGCAATAGTGGGGTGAATTCCTGATTTTAAGAACAAGAACCAAATTACAACCGCAAGTGTAAAGTAAATAATCTTGTGATAGAAGCCTTTCCAGCCTAGGAAAAATAAAACCCCTAGCGGAATGAAAGAATATAATATTAATGCCCAATCTATATTGTTACTGTAAAAAACAGCGATAGCTAATACAGCAACTAAATCGTCTACGATAGCAAAGGCGGTTAAGAATATTTTTAAGGCTAATGGCACGCGTTTCCCTAATAACTGAATAATAGCTAAAGAGAAAGCGATATCTGTTGCCATTGGGATTCCCCATCCGGCGTGAGTTTCTGGATTAGTATTTAAGGCTAAGTAGATTCCGATAGGAACAAAAACACCACCTAAGGCCGCGAAAATAGGCAGGGAGGCTTTCTTAAGGCTATTTAATTCACCGATAAGAATTTCCCGTTTAATTTCTAATCCAATTAGGAAGAAGAAAATAACCATTAAACCATCGTTAATCCAGTGTAATAGGTTTTTTGAAATATGAAAATTTCCTATTTCAAAACCAAGTTCATAATTCCACAGACTAACGTAAGAATCTGAGAATGGTGAATTGGCCCAAAGGAGGGCGATTACAGCTGCAGAGAAGAGAAGGATTCCTCCAAAACTTTCTACTTTGACAAATTTTGTAATAGGTCTTACAAAGTAATGATCTAATTTTTGTTTCATAGGTCTTTCAAATAAATGTATATAAAATAAAAAGCCTATAGTTATCAAATTTTTGATAACTATAGGCTTCTAAAAAATATTATGCGTTATAAAACATTATCCTGCTTTAGGCAAATCCTTAACCTTTAAAACATTTGAAGGAATTTTTAAACCTTCATCAGTTTCGTGTAAAGCAACTTTATCTTCGTTATCTGATAAAACTGAGGTCACGTGGTTAACCGAATTTTCTATTTTGTATTCTTTTCTAAATCCTATCAAAGATACATTAATATTTTTGTCAATACAACCATAATTGACAAAGTCTTTTATCAGTTGCAGTACATCGTGATCTATATATACTGTGTTTGAGGCATCTATAACTATGGAGCTATTCTCCGGAAGGTGTGCAAACGTTTGTTTTATAGCCGCTTTATTCAAGAAAGAAACCTCTTGAGCAAGCTCCATTTGAATCGTTTTCCCGGTAGAATGATTTTCTCTTCTAAAGAAATAAGCCAGCTTTAAATTTCCTCTTAAAATAAAGAAAATACTTACTGCCATACCTATACCTACACCTTTAAGTAAATCTGTAAATACAACTGCAATTACAGTAGCGACAAACGGTATAAATTGAAACTTTTTACTATTTTCCCACATATGAATAAAGACTTTCGGACTTGCTAATTTAAAACCAACTGCAATTAGTACGGCCGCTAAACAGGCTAAGGGAATTTTATTTAAAATTGTGGGCATTGCCAATACAGCAATAAGTAAAAATACACCATGAGAAATGGCAGATAGTTTTGTACGACCACCAGAATTTACGTTCGCAGAAGACCGTACAATTACAGAAGTCATTGGTAAACCTCCAATCATAGTACTAATAATGTTTCCAATACCTTGAGCTTTTAATTCTGTATTGGTGTTAGAATATCGTTTTAAGGGGTCTAATTTATCTGCGGCTTCAATACATAATAAGGTTTCAATACTTGCTACAGCTGCAATCGTTAAGGCTATAATCCATACATCTATATTGCCAATCTGACTAAAGTCTGGTAAGCTAAATTGCGATTGAAAAGCTTCAAAAGATTCCGGAACTGGTAAACTAACTAAATGTGCTGGTGTAATGGCTAAAGGCGAGTTTAACGCAATAAAAGCTTCGTTAATTGCAACGCCTGCAATAACCGCAACTAAAGAACTTGGTATAGACTTTATTTTCTTTAAAGCAGGAACCTTAGTAAAAGCGATAATTATTCCTAAAGAAACTAGAACAATTATAATAGCTCCCAAATGCATATTGTTTATGCTTTGAATAACTGTAGAAAACATATCGTGTTTACCTTCTGCATTGATATGAAAAAAATCGCCCTCGTGAACGGCATCATATCCAACAGCGTGAGGTAATTGCGTTAAGATTATAATAATACCGATCGCCGCTAACATCCCTTCAATAACATTAGATGGGAGATAATTAGAAATAATACCGGCTTTTAAAAATCCTAGAATTAATTGGAACACTCCAGCGATTAGACCAGCTAACAAAAAGGCTTCCCAAGATCCTAAGGTTGCAATGGCAGATAAAACAATTGCGGTAAGTCCTGCTGCAGGTCCTGAAACACTTAAATTAGAACCACTAAAGAAACCAACAACGATACCTCCAATTATACCTGAAATAATTCCAGCGAATAAAGGAGCTCCACTGGCAAGTGCAATTCCTAAACATAATGGCAAAGCCACTAAAAAGACTACTAAACCGGCCTTTAAATCGGATTTTAAATATTTTGTACTAATGTTCTTCATGTGTTACTTCTTTTTAAGTTATACTAATTTTAGTTTGTTTTGTTATTTAATACTGAATGGTTTCAGGCTGAAAAACCAAAAACGGGTAGGTGGATTTTGTTTTTGTGCCTTATAAGCCACACGCGATACGGCTGGCGCTAAACGGTCTATTAACGGCGTAATGTCTACACAATTTCTGTTTTGAAATTGACATAACTCTGAGCTTGGAATAATAGATTCGTCGATGTGATTTAGTCGAAGAAAATCGTTAAAATCGCGGTCAGATGTTCCGGTATACAATTCAATGTTTACACTATAGATTTTATTCTTGTGATCTAAAATTAAATTAGAAAGGGTGTCCTGAAAAATCCCGCTAGCTAATCTTTTAATTAGTTTGGACTTAGAATAACCAAAGGGATTCGAGCTGTTTAAACGCTTATTATAACCAGAAGCCAATACAAGTTGTATTGGGTCGTTAGGATAATGCAACACAGCGTTTTTAATAAGCTGTAAAGATTTTTCACTAAAGTCTGTTGGTATAAGTACCGTCTTCATTCTTCTAATTTCTTAAGGCAAACATACTGCCACGGTATTAGAGGGATATAAGAACGAGATTAGAATGAGATTAGAATTTTTTTAATCGCTATAATGTGCTGTTAAGTAGATGTATAAGTAGTTATTACTAGGAAAAGTGAAATATTTATTATTTAGAAATAGAGAATTTTTGATGTTTATTAGGAAATATCAAGGTGACAATGGTGCCTTTTTTATGTTCGGAAAACACTTCTATAGTACCACTATGCAGTTTCATAATCTTATTGGTTAGCGGTAAACCAAATCCGTAACCTTTAACATTTCTTACATTTGCGGCGCGATAAAACGGCTGGTAAATGTTTTTTATTTCATCTGACGGAATCCCAACACCTTGATCTGTTACAACAATTTTTATAGAAGCATTATTTGTAACTATTTTAACAATGACTTTTTTATTGTCGGAGAATTTTGAAGCATTATCTAAAACATTATTTAAGGCAATGTTTATTAAACCGTAATTGCCTTCTACTACTAATAAATCTGGATTTTCGGGAAAGTCATTAAAATCAATTTCTATTTTATTATCAGGATTTATTAAATCGATATTTTCTTTTACTTCTAATATTAACTCATCTAAACGAATAGGAGTAATGAGCAACCCTTTCTCGTCACTTTCTGTTTGTGCAAATTTTAGCAGACTGTTTATTAAGGCGTCTAATCGTAATGCTTCAGTTTCTACACCTTCTAAAACTTTAGTGTATTCTTGGGGAGAACGTTCTTTAAGTAAAGCAATTTCAGTTTGACCTAATATGGCGGTTAACGGATTTTTTAATTCGTGAGACGCGTTGTTTATAAAGTTGCTTTGTATTTCAAAAGAGGTTTCTAGACGGTCTAGCATGCCGTTAAACGTATTTGCTAACTCGCTTAGTTCGTCTTTGTTATTGGTGGTTTCCAACCTCTCATGTAAATTAGTAACACGAATGTTGTTTACTTTTTCAATAATTCGTGCGAGTGGCTCCAAGGTTCGTTTTGCAAAGAAACTGCCTAGAAAAAATAAAACCAGAATCGTTAAAAGAAATAGAAAAACAAGCAAGTTAACTAGTTTAGATAGTTCGTCTAAACCATCTTCATCATTTGCTGTTAGAATAACAAAATGAGATCTATCTTGCTCTTTATAGTTTAATCCAGATAAGAACGTGTCCCCAATCTTTGTTTCTGCGTAATTATTGTTAACCAAATCGGTGTAAAATGGTTCAGGTATATCGATTTCTATTTCAGAAATAATTTGGTGAAGGGTAGTGGTGGTCGGAAAAATATATTCATGTTCTTCCGGTAAGGTTTGTAAATGTTTCTTTAAGAGATCTTCATAAACTTCTGTTCCCAGTTTGTTTTTTTCAAAGTGAGATTGTTCTGCAATTATGGTACGTTTTCTAAGCTTTTTAAAAAACTCATTCGTTCTGTAATCCGATGCAAAGACATAAATAATTGAAAAAATAACAAGTTGCATGGTGGCCACCAGTATAACGAAGATGAGTGTAATTTTGTTTTTAATTTTCATCTTCCGGATTTTTCAATATATAGCCCATCCCAACAACAGTCTGTATTAATTTGGGAGTAAATTTCTTGTCTATTTTGTTTCTTAAATAATTTACATAAACATCTACGACATTAGTCCCCATATTAAAACTTATATCCCATACATGTTCCAAAATATCGACACGAGATAAGACTTTATTTTTGTTTTTAAGCAGGTATTCCAAGAGACGAAATTCGGTAGACGTTAATTTAATTTCTGTATGATTGCGTTTTACAATTTTTGTATCGTTATTTAACTCCAAGTCGGCTAACTTAAGTAATGAACTATCTGGGACTTTAAAGTTTTTACGGCGTGCTACAGCGCGTATTCTTGCTAAAAGCTCTTTAAATTTAAAGGGTTTCGTTAAATAATCGTCTGCACCAGTATCAAGTCCTTTTACAATATTATCTGTACTTCCTAGGGCCGATAAAAATATTATAGGAATAGTTCCAAAGCCTAGTCCTTTTATTTTAGTTGCAATGTCGTAACCATTCATACCAGGCAGAATCACATCAAGTAAAATTAAATCGATGTCTTTTTGCAATAAAAGTTCGAGGCCTGTTTCGCCATCGTAGGCTATATATGCGTTGTATCCGACTTCTTCTAACCCTTTTTTTATAAAAGTAGCGACGTTATATTCATCTTCAACAATTAAAATATTTTTTATCATGAAATAGAGATTCTGCTACAATTTAAAGTAAATGTAAGATGCTTTACTAACAATGTATAATAAGAAAGGATAAATATACTAGATTTTTAATTAGTGAAATTTTAACCTAATTTAAGATTTAAATAAGTGCAAAATCGTTGTGTATGTATGGTTTTGTTAGTAAATTTATGACTGAAAATAAAGACTATGACAAATATACTATTACCAACAGATTTTTCCGAAAACGCATGGCACGCTATTGAATATGCTTTAGACCTATTCAAAAATGAAACGTGCAATTTCTATATAATTAACTCTTTTGACCAACCAGGTTCTAGTGGGTATATGGGAGTAACTTCTGTAATGGCTAAAGAATCTATTTACAATGCTCAGGTTGAAAATAGCAAAAACGGATTACGAGATGTATTAGACAAAATTAATGCGAATTATTCTAATAATAATCACAAGTATAAGTGCTTATCTATTTTTAAACCATTCTCTGGTGCGGTTAAAAAAGTGGTAAAAGAATTTGAAATAGACTGCATCGTAATGGGAACCAAAGGCGCTGGTGCTTTAAAAGAAATTACGGTTGGAAGCAACACTTCAAGTCTTATTGGTACGGTAAACTGTCCAATTATAGCGATCCCTAAATATGCCGAATACAAAGCATTTAAAGAAATTGGAATATCTACAGATTTCGATATTACTTTTACAGAAAAAGGATTAAGTCCGTTACTAGAAATTGCAAAATCTAACGACGCTTTAGTGTCTGTGTGTCATATTATGGACCGTGCAAAGAAACTTACGGAGTCGCAAGACGAGAAAAAAGAAGCCTTAAAGGTGCTTTTAGACGATTTTTCTGCTGGATATTTCACACTAACAGGAATTGGCGTTTCTACTGGAGTTCGTGCTTTTGTACAAAGTAGAAAGTTAGATATGTTGTGTGTTATTGCAAAAGAACAAGACTTTTTAAAACGTCTTTTAAATCAATCGTATAGTAAGTCTATTAGTCACCGTGCTAACGTACCATTATTAATATTAAATATTAAGAATTTCTAAATAGGAATACTATCAAAACATAAGTACTAAACTCCCGAATCTCATTTAGAGCCGGGAGTTTTTTTATATATAAGAACGGCTTATATTAATGATTACTTTTTAAAACGGAGTACAATTAATCCTTTTTCGATCTGTAAAAAATAAGTTGTTTTGATTTTGAAAAAAAACAAGAAAGACAAATTATAAGTTGCTCATAAATATCTTAAATTTGTAAGACTTAAATAAAGATGATGTAAAATCTTCACGCATTTAAGAATTTAAAGTTTAAGATAAAAAACATAACTCAAACACTATTTTTTAAATATACAAAACAATGAAAGTACTAGCAATTGGTAAAAATTATGTTCTTAATGCAGAAGAATTAAAAGCAACAACTAAAAATGGTAAACAACTTATTTTCTCTAAACCAGAGTCAAGTTTAGTTAAAGATAATAAAGATGTAGAATATCCTTCATTCACAGAAAATCTAGTTTACGAAGTAGAATTGGTGATTGAAATAGGTAAAACAGGTAAAAATATATCTGAAGCAGAGGCTACGTCTTACATTTCTGGTATTGCTGTTGCCATTGATTATACAGCAAAAGATGTTTTAAATGATGTTAGAGAAGGTAAGGGTCCTTGGGATTTAGCTAAAGGTTTCGACGGTGCGGCACCAATTTCTGCAGTGAAGCCTGTTTCAAACTTTTCAGATTTAAGCGATATTAATTTCGATTTAAAGATTAATGGAGAAACGGTTCAGGAAGGAAATACGGGATTAATTATCTATAATTTTGAAGAGATTATCGCGTTTACATCTAAATATTTCACGTTAGAGCCAGGAGATTTAATCTTTACAGGTACTCCTGCTTATGGAACGGGTCAAATTCATAAAGGAGATCATTTACAAGCTTCTATAGAAGGCGAATTGTTATTAGATTTTAAAATGGTTTAAGCCTTAGTCATATTATTAAAACTCGAGTCGTATGATTCGAGTTTTAATTTAAATCAATAGCGAATATTTATTCGATTAAAATTATATATTTGCAAAGTGAAACAGAAAGATGAATTAAAACGAGAGGCAATTATAAACGAAACTATTGCTATAGTTTACGATAAAGGATTTACAGCAGTAAAAATGGCTCGTATTGCTAAGAAGGTAGATATTTCGCCATCCACTTTATATGTATATTTTAAAAGCAAAGACGATCTTATAAAAACTATTGCCACAGATTTACTTAAAAAACTGACGGATATAGGACAAGATCAATTAAAAAGCGAATTGCCTTATAAACTAAAGTTTAAAGCGATCTGGATTTTTTACATCAATTTTGGTATCAATAATCGTAAGGAAGTTAGTTTCATTCATCAAGTTAAACAATCACCGTATTTTGAAATGATCCCGAAAGAGATTCGACAGTTAAAGTCTACATTTATTTTCGATTTATTAGATGAGGGGAAACGTCAAGGTTTAATAAAAAATTTGGACAATACGATTCTATCTGTGCTATTAGAAGCGTTTATGAATGAAACAGTTAAGCTCATTGATACTAAGACTTTAGAATTAAATGAAGAGGATACAAACACCATGTTTTCGCTTGCTTGGGATGCTATAAAAAATTAAAAAATCTAATTAATAATCGAATATATATTCGATTAAAACACATTTATGTTAAAGCTAATATTAAAAAAAATGGGAATTATAATCGGTATAGGTATACTTATTTTGGTAATAGGAATTATCTTATTTCTATATGTAAGTCCGCAATTTGGTGATTCACCAACCGCGATTCAAGAACAAAAATTTGCATTAACCAATCATTATAAAGATGGTAAATTTATAAATATTGGCGAGGTCGATATGCAAATGGGCATTCAGGATATAGGCAAAAGTCTTATAGGTTATTTTAGACCTACCAAAGGCGTGACGCCCGAAAGTCCGATTTCTGTAGAGACCATTTTACCATCAGATCTCATGGATTATAGTGGAGAAACACGTTTGTTTTGGTTCGGTCATTCTACATTTTTACTTCAGATACAATCTAAAAACATATTAATAGACCCTATGTTTGGCGATGTGCCTGCGCCTCATCCGATGTTGGGAAGTAAACGATTTAGCAATCATCTTCCAATACGCATAGATGATTTACCACCAATAGACGCAGTACTAATTTCACACGATCATTACGATCATTTAGACTATAAGAGTATTTCTAAACTTAAGCATAAAGTAAAATCATTTTACACACCTTTAGGAGTTGGTGCACATTTAAAATCTTGGGGCGTATCTAAAGATAATATTTACGAATTAGATTGGTGGGAAGAAATCATGTTTACAGATTTAAAATTTGTGTGTACACCTGCCCAACATTTTTCAGGACGTGGTATAAGCGATAAAGGAAAAACGTTGTGGAGTTCTTGGATCATTACGTCAAAAAATGAAAATATATTTTTTAGTGGTGATAGTGGTTATGGCAGTCATTTTAAAACGATTGGTGAAAAATATGGCCCTTTTGATTTTGCCATGATAGAATGTGGGCAATACAACACGCTATGGCACGAAATACATATGTATCCAGAAGAAACGGCTCAGGCGGCGATAGATGTAAAAGCAAAGCAAATGATGCCCATACATTGGGGAGCTTTTAAACTAGCTATGCACGAATGGAACGAACCGGTAGAGCGCTTATTAAAAGCATCAGAGATTCAAAATATTAATGTAATTGTACCTAAAATAGGAGAAGAAATTAAAATAGGGAAGACCATTACTAGCACTGAAGCATGGTGGGAATAAACATTAGGATTTTTGCATTAATTGAAATGAATAGCGTTTAAGCGATGTTACTTCTTTTAAATGTATATTTTTGCGACTTAAAATTTTCAGAGTGATTTATTTTAAGACTTCTAAAGCACCGCTAAAATGCAATTAAAAGAGACAATAAAATTAATGTTACTAAGTACATTTGCCTTTGCGTGTATGAATGCAACGGTAAAATATTTGGATACAATTGGAGCCTTTCAAATTGTGCTTTTTAGGTCTGTCGGGTCCTTATTTTTTACGTTTGGATTTTTATTAAGAAACAAAATTCCATTAATTGGAAATAATAACAAGCTATTAATATTACGTGGTCTCGTAGGTGTTACCTCTATGGCTTTGTTTTTTATGTCCACTAAATATTTACCAATAGGTACAGCTGTATCTTTAAGGTATTTAGCTCCTATATTTGCCGCCATTTTTGCAGTTATCTTCTTAAAAGAAAAGATTTTTCCTTTCCAATGGGTATTCTTTATTCTTGCCTTTATAGGTGTAGTGATTTTAAAAGGGTTCGATTCTAATATTAATACGTTTGGACTTGTACTTATTTTAATTGCGGCAGTTAGTAGTGGATTGGTTTACATCATTATTAGTAAAATAGGAAAGTCTGAACACCCTGTAGTTATTGTAAATTATTTTATGGTAATCTCGGCCATAGTAGGTGCACTATTTACAATTAATAATTGGACCACTCCTGTAGGTATGCAGTGGGTCTTTTTAAGTTTACTTGGTGTATTTGGTTATTTCGGACAATTATTAATGACGAAAGCTTTTCAGAACGCACAAACTAATCAGGTCGCTCCAATAAAATACATTGAAGTTATATTCACTATGCTTTTTGGAGTTTCTCTTTTTGGCGAAGTGTATTCATTTTGGTCGTTATGCGGTATAGGTTTAATTATAGCGGCCTTAGTTTTAAATATTATTTATAAAGATAAAAAGACTAAGAAATTAGACGCCCTTAAGGATTCTAAAATTTAGTCTTCTTAATACTATTTACGTTTGTATTGTGCTAGTTGGTTGTAAATAGTGGTTTTTAATACGCGGTAGTCTTTCACAAACACCAAATATTCAACACGCTTTTTTTCATGAATTTTAGCGCGCTGTTCATCATATTCAATGTTTCCAAATTCTAATTCCTGACGTAAATTTTGTTCGTATTTACACAGCATGGCCATAGCCAGCGTATTTCTGCGTCTAAAATCCTGAATGAGATGCTGAATGTTTTCACTCTTTACTAACTGTCTATTTAAAATACTAAAGGTGTTAATCTCGTTATTTTTAGATTCTAAATCGTCTGTCCATTGCGAAACTTCCCGAATATCCTTCTTGATAAATAAACGTCTGTTTTCATCTACTTTAAATTGCATTTGATTATTTACTTGGTTGTATTGTAAGATGCCCATGTTATCTCTTAGTTAGTTTAGATTTAAATAATCGGTATTCTTTTACATGTTTTAGGTAATCTCTTTTATGTTTAGAATGTTCGTAAATAAAAGGTGTGTCAGAATTTAAACCGTCGCATTTACTCCAATACTCCCTAAACTCCCTATAATTTTTAATCGCTTTTAGAATTGATTTGTTAGCAGATGCTTTTAATAACACTGCCGATTTAATTAAATCTTGGTTGTTATATTTCTTCTTGGAACAGTATTGTTTTAATTCTTGTTTGATTTCCTCTAAGTGAAGAATCCAAGAATCTACCTCATTCGTACTGTTTTCTGCTGTTGCATTAAAAGCGATATCTAAATTATATAAGTTCATAAGCGTTATATTACGATGTCCAATCCTCTATAGTTGTATTCCTGTTCTACATTTATAATTTTTAGTTCTTTGGTTCCGTTTGGGAATTCCCATGTAATAGTATCTCCAATAGCATAGCCAAATAGGGCAGAACCCATAGGTGTTAGAATAGAAATTTTATTCTGACTTAAATCTTTGTTTTGTGGTATAACCACTTTTATGGTTTTTTGCCAGTCTCCCTGAGCCACGGTTACCATACTGTTAAAGCGAATAACATCACTTGGCATAAGTTCGTGGTCTATAATTTCGGCATCAACTAATTCATTACTTAATTTTTGTAAAGATGTTCTTGTTTCTTTATCTCTTGAATAACCCGAAAGATTGAGTACGCGTTTTAAGAAAACGTACTCTTTCTTTTCGAGTATTAAATGTCCATACTTCATATTTAATTTGTTATTATGGAAAAATTCCACGTTGTATATATGCTTTTTCAATACGTTGAATTGCTAAGCAAAATGCAGCAGTTCGCATGTCTATATTTTCGGCAACAGAATAATCATAAACTCGTTTAAACGAACCTTTTAATGTTTTTTCAAGTTTTAAAATAACTTCATCCATATGCCAAAGTTCTCCGTTTCGGTTTTGTAACCATTCAAAATAACTGCCAATTACGCCTCCAGAATTACATAAAATATCAGGAATAATTTCTACTCCTTTTTCTAATAATATTTGTTCTCCTTCAACATTTGTAGGACCGTTAGCACCTTCTGCAATTAATCTAGCTTTAATAGAATGGGCGTTATCTCCGGTTATCTGATTTCCTAGGGCCGCTGGAATAATGATATCACAATCCAATCCAAAGAAATCTTCCTTTTCAATAGCATTAGAATTCGGGAAATTTTGCACACCTCCTTCATTTGTAGTCATATACGCCTGTAACTGTTTTACCTCAATACCTTCTGGTTTGTAAATACTACCAAAAGCATCTTGCACACCAACCAAAGTAGCGCCTTCTTGCTCCATGAAATGAGATGCCCAATAGCCTACATTGCCAAAACCTTGAACAATAAATCGTTTTCGTTTAAGGGTAATATTTCGTTGCTCTGCCCATAATTTGATGGTTAAAAACACCCCATATCCGGTCGAGCGATCCCGTCCTTCAATACCTCCAGAACCCACAGGTTTGCCAGTAACGACATGCTGGTAGGTAGATCGTTCTGATGGCCCTTTAGTAGACATATATGTATCTGCAATCCAAGCCATAGTCTGAGAATTGGTGTTTACATCTGGAGCTGGAATATCGTGTTCTGGCCCAATATTATCACCTAAGGCATATGTAAAGCGTCTGGTGATACGTTCTAACTCGGTTTGTGAATATAATTTTGGGTTTATTTTAATGCCTCCTTTGGCGCCACCATAAGGCAATCCTGCTAGAGACGTTTTCCATGTCATCCACATTGCAAGTGCTTTTGCCGCGTCTATGTCTACCGTTTCATGGTATCTTAAGCCTCCTTTATACGGGCCTAAAGCATTGTTGTGTTGTACACGATATCCGGTAAATATTTCTACATCTCCGTTGTCCATTTTTACTGGAAAATGAATGATGACTTCATTATTAGTTACGTTTAATATTCTTCGGATATTCGGATTTAAATTTATCTGGTCGGCTGCTTTATTAAACTGTTCAAGAACATTGGCAACCATACCAGTCTCGCTTTTCTTTACAGGTAATTTTATTTCTTCTGCTATCATATTATAATAATTAAAACGGATATTAATAAAATGAGTTAATCTTTTTATTCTCTACTTTCGGTCTATTTACTAAGTCTAAAAAAAGTGCACTTTCAAATTCACTACACGACCAAACTTTTTCTTTTTGTGTGGTTAAAACACATGTTTTGCGATGCACACAATCTGGACAAATATTTAATTCAGAGCTTTTCATAATAAATATTGTTAATTATACTTCTAAAAGGCAAGTGTTGTGCCATCGCTTTTTACGAGGTAGCGAAGAACAGGAAACCCCTTTAAAACGCTAGGTTTTAAAGGGGTTTTGGTGAAAATTATTTTAAAGACTGTTTTATGCTACTGGTACAATATTACCCGGATGGGTGAAATATAACCGAAATTATTACATTAAGCTTTAAGTTTATCTCGCAAGGTTTTTCGATTAATTTTTAGAATTTCGGCTGCTCTAGTTTTATTATTATTGCAAGCGCGAAGTACTTTTAATATATATTGTTTCTCCATGTCTTTAAGCGAGACAAAGTCGTCTGAAGTAAAATCAATATTGTACTTTAAAGCCGATGGTAAAGCTTCTGTTGTCACGATATTATCAGAAAGAATAATAGCACGCTGTAAGATATTTTCTAATTCTCTAATATTTCCAGGCCAACTATAACGCTCTAGAATAGTGAGCGCTTCAGGATCTATTTTTACAAACCGGTCTTTATACTCAATACCATATTTGAACAAAAATTTATCGACAAGTAATGGAATATCTTCAGAGCGATCTCTTAAAGGCGGTACATCTATTTCGACCACAGTTAAGCGGTAATACAAATCTTCGCGAAAAGACTTTGCTTTAATCATGTCTTTAAGATTACTATTGGTGGCCGTAATAATTCTTAAATCCATTTTTTCCGGTTTTTGTGAACCGACTTTTATAACTTCTTTTTCTTGAAGTACGCGCAGTAGTCTAGATTGAACGGCTAATGAAGCGTTTCCAATTTCATCTAAAAAAATGGTACCGCCATTAGCGGCTTGGAAAAAGCCATTACGGTTGGTCTCGGCACCCGTAAACGCCCCTTTAACATAACCGAATAATTCGGCTTCCAGCAAATTTTCAGGGATACCGCCACAATTTACCGCTATAAATGGCCCTCTTGAAAACTGACCTTGATAGTGAATAGAACGGGCTACTAATTCTTTACCAGTGCCACTTTCACCAGAAATAAAAACGGTAGCCTTATTGTTTTTTACACGCTCTATAAGCTGAACAACATGCTTAATACCTTGAGACCGCCCAATAATATCTCCATATTTTCCGTCGGTTATAAAGGGACTTGTTTGCGATTTAGATTTCGGTTTGTTCTGCTTTAGTGTTTTATTTAAGGCTTCAATTAATTCACTTTTTGTAAATGGCTTAGTCAGATATTCTACGGCTCCGGATTTTATCACAGCCAAAGAGTCTTGGATAGAAGGGAAGCCAGTAATAACCAATTTAGCCATATGTGGATAGTGTTCCGAGGTGAACTTTAAAAGTTCAAATCCGTCTACTTCAGGCATTTTCAAGTCCGTGATTAATACATCTATTTTAGTATCTTTTAAAATAGTGACAGCTTCGCGTACGGAAATCGCCTTGAAGGTATGGTAGTTTAAAGATTGTAAGTGACGCTGTAGTAACTCTAAAATATGAACGTCGTCATCTACAATTAAAATATTTTCTTTTAATATAGACATCCTTATAATTTTGGTAATTTAACAATAAAAGTGGCACCTTTAGGTTTATTATTTTCAATAGAAATGGTTCCTTTATGACTAGCAATTATGCCATGTACAACACTCAAACCTAAGCCAGAACCTTCGCCCACAGGTTTAGTCGTGAAAAATGGTTGAAAGATTTTATCTCTATTTTCATCGGAAACCCCTTCGCCTTGGTCGCTTATTTTTAAACAAATGCTATCTCCAATTTCTGTAATAAAAATGGTAATTAAATCATTGGGTTTAGAAACATATATTGCATTTATAACGAGGTTAAAAATAATTTGCGTGAGTTGCACCGTGTCCGCTTTTAAATCTATAGCATCACGATCTGTTTTTACAATATACTTAACTTCATGTTTTTTAAAGCTAGGTTCTAATAAACTTAAGGCATCTTTAATTACCGAAACAATATTTACAGTAGTCATTTCCTGAGGCATTTCGCAAGCAAAAAACATGAGCTTTTTAACCACTTCACGCGAATAAATGGCACTATTCAAAATTTTGTCTAGGTCGTTTAACTCGTCTCGATTTGTAATTTTATCTTGTAATAATTCGGCAAAACCAAGAATGTTTGCCAATGGTGTATTGAGTTCGTGAGCAATTCCAGCTGTAATTTCTCCTAAAATATTAAGCCGATCGGTATGTTCCATTTGGCGTTTTAAGGAGGCTTCATTTTTAATGATTTGAAACCGTTCTAATAAACTTCCTATTTTTAAAGCTATGGTATTTAGTAACTTTTGTTCCTCTTCGAGGAAATCTATTTGAATTAAAGCTTTTGAAGAATACGAGGCTTTTATAAAACCGTTTTCAACATTAAATAATGTTATTGGGCTTTTTATGCACGGTGAATCTTCATCACGCTCGCCTGTTCTTACAATTATGTTATTACTCTGAATACAAATTTCTGTTTGCTCAGGATACTGAAAAGCCTTCTTTAAACTGTACGAAATCGCATGAAACATATCATCGATCTGTTCATAATTGGCATTGACTATTATAGAAGATACTTCATATAAACACGTCAATTCTTTTATGCGTTCCTTTAGAGCATTTTCGGTAGTATTCATAAAATTTTAATTAATCTATAAAATTACACAAATATCACACCATTATTTGGGTTATTGGAAGAATTTATAAGTCTGTTGATAAAAATACTGAAACAAACAGTTAAGTAAAATTATTCGCTATAAATTGGTTTAATATGCTGGATTATAGGGTTTTAAAATTGTTGTTATAAAATCATATTTTAAATCGAGTATTCAATTTTCCTAATATATATTTCATAAGTTTGCCTCTTCTATATTTATAAATTTATTAAGCTTTAAATTATGGCTAAACCTCAAAAAGGCATTTTAATTATATTGTCATTTTTCGCTATTTATGTGATTTGGGGATCTACATATTTACTGAATAAAATTGTTGTTACAGAAGTGGCTCCGTTTCTTTTGGCATCGATTCGGTTTTTAAGTGCAGGGACTTTAATAATGATTATTTCAAAATTCTTAAACTTATCTATAAAAGTAACTCGAGCGCAATTTTTTAATTGTGTGATTGCCGGATTTCTATTCCTGTTTTACGGAAATGGAATTTTTGTCTGGGCCTTAAAATATGTAGACAGTGGTTTTGCGGCATTAATAGTTGCTACCCAACCTTTGTTTGTTATTTTCTTAATGCGCATAATTCAAGGTAAAAAGATAAAATCTAAATCGTTAATAGGTGTGGCTCTAGGGATGTTAGGAATGTATTTATTAATGAGTCAAGATTCACTGCATCTTACGCGAGAGAGTATTATTGGAATTGTGGTAATATTTAGTTGTGTAATAGGTATTAGTTTTGCTAGTATATTTGTGTCTAAAGCAAATTTACCTTCTCATTTTTTTGTTACGACGGGCTATCAAATGCTATCGGCAGGAACACTTTTGCTACTAGGAAGTTTAGTTTTGGATGAAACTTGGACAAGCCCTATAGACTGGAGTATAAAAGCGCAAGTGGCCATGACTTTACTTATCCTGTTTGGAAGTATTGTTGCTTTTACAGCGTTTAACTTTCTATTAAAAGAAGTTTCTACCGAAAAAGTGGCCACGTCGGCTTATGTAAATCCGGTAATTGCTTTATTATTAGGATGGTATTTCTTAGACGAAAATATTAGTCAGCAATCTTTAATTGCAGGCGGTATTTTATTATTGGGTGTATATTTTATTAATTCTAAGAAAAAACTAGTGATGTTTTCAAGATTTAAGAAAAACCTCAAAATGTAAAGTAGCACCCTTTCTTATTTTAAAATAAGGTGTTTTTTACTGTGTCGTAATACGAATCACTTACAGGAATGTTGACCTCACTTAGCAATAAATCTCTTCCTTTTAATCCTGTTACTTGCAATTTATTTACGATATACGAACGATGAACACGTATAAAAAGCGCTTCAGGCAAGGATTTTTGGAGTGATTTTAGTGTTTGATAACTCATAATTTTCCGGTTATTTAAGTGAAATACAACATATTCGCTATCGCTCTCAATATAATTAATATCTGTAAGCTTAATTTTATGTAAATCGTATCCAGATTTAACGGTAATAAATTCAGATATAGTAGCCACACTGGTATCGGTTTTCAGTTTGTTTACTGCGGTTAAAAAACGTTCGAAAGTAATTGGTTTTAATAAGTAATCTAGGGCATTAAGTTCAAATCCCTGTATCGCGTATTCGGAGTAGGCCGTTGTAAAAATAACCTTAGTTGTAGCAGGAATTAATTTCGCGAAATCTGTACCTTTTAAATCGGGCATTTGTATGTCTAAAAAAATAACATCTATAGACTCACTTTTTATAAGCGACATAGCTTCTAACGGATTTTCAAAACTACCTTTTAATTCTAAAAAATCTAATTTCTTTACATAGCTCTCTAGTAAAGCTCTTGCAAGTTCTTCATCGTCAATTATAAGGCACTTATACATGGTGTTCTAATTTTAAGGATACACTAAAGGTATTGTTTATTGTGGTAATTTTTAAGTCGTGAGAATTCGGATATAAAATAAGCAAGCGCTTTTTTACATTTTCTAAGCCAATACCTCCTAATTCATCTTTATTAATGGGAGCTTCTGGAATACTATTTTTAATTTCAAATAAAATGGTATTTGCAGTGGTTTCCAAGTCAATCGTGATAAAAGTATCAGTAATTTTTTCAATGTTAGAATGTTTAAAAGCGTTTTCTATAAACGGAATTAAAAGCATAGGCGATAACATAAAATTTGGATTGCTAACCTTAAAATTTGTGATTATCGGGTACGTTTTACTGCTTTTAAGACGGAACAATTTAATGTAATTATCGATGTAATCCATTTCTTTTTGAAGTGTTACTTGGGGTTGTTCGCATTCGTAAAGAACGTAACGTAGCATATCCGATAAGTAACTAATACTTTGCTGTGTTTTTGTTGTATCGATGCCCGATAAGGCGTAAATATTGTTTAATGCGTTAAATAAGAAATGCGGATTAATCTGCGATTTTAATAATTTTAGTTCGGTGTTTAAATTTTCGGCCTGACTCTTAATAAGTGCTTCTTCATTTTTCTGATTATGAAATACAACTTCAACAACAACAGCCAATGCATATGCCAACGCAATAAGCAAAGATTGAGTTAAATACATTTCAGGAGGTCTGCGCGGTAATGGTCCAGGGCCAGACTCCCGGGGTCGTGGAAGTGGCATCCCGTTCTGAGATATAAAAAATGAGGCGACAAGCGTAATTAAAGCAATAGCTAAAATAGAAACACCTATAAATGTGACGTATTTTTTAGTAAATAAAAACTTAGGTGCCGCCACATAAATAAGAAAGAGAATCAGTACAATCTGAGCTATAAAAGCGGCGATGTTTTGACGCAAAAAATGATTAACCCAATCCTGACCAGACCAAAGTACAAGCCATATTATTAATAATAATCCTATCTGAAAACTGAACCGTTTTAATTTATTCATCTGTAATATTCTCTATATAATTCCTGTAATATGTTACAAATTAAGGTAAATTAAAATGAATGGAAAGCGAATATAGGTGAGATTCTACAGGTATAAATAGGCTTTTACCTAAGTACGTAAAGCATTCACTTAAAAGTAGGTGCAACTCATTGAATACATTAAAATGGTATGCAAGTAATATGGAACTTTGTCATGTAAAATAAATATATAATTATTATGAAATCAAATATTATTAAAACCGTATTAGGAATCGCATTTGTAAGTATTTGTAGTGTTCAATCTATTAGCGCTCAAGAAAAAGGAGATAGAAAAGGACCGCCTCCAGCGGCAGAATTGATTGAAAAAATGGACGCAAATGAAGATGGTAAATTATCGGAAGATGAAGTAAAAGGACCTTTAAAGGAGCATTTTAGTGACATCGATACAGATGAAGATGGTTTTCTTACGCTTAAAGAATTAGAAGAAGCTCCGAAACCAAAAGGTAAACCTTCTAAAGACTAATATATAATTACATCGATTAATACCTCCTTTTAATCAGCTTCTTTAATAGTGACTCATGGCTTGTTTTTAAATAAACAAGCCATGTTTTTTTTTATCCATACCGAAAACGTGTCAAAGCATATGAAATATTAAAGCGAAGTAAGCTGTCTTAAAAAGGAGTAATACTCTACACTGACTTTGAACATATAGATGATTTTATAGTGTATTCATCCGAATAAATTAAAATTGCCACCATTCCCGAGAAAAGTGTCGTTATCTTTGCCGAAAATTACATTATGTCAAAATCCTTTTCTGAACTAGGAATTCAAGAAACTTTACTACAAAGTTTAACCGATTTAAAAATTACTGTTCCTACAGATATTCAGACCAAAACCATTCCGCTAATTCTAAATGAAACTAAAGATGTTGTTGCTTTAGCGAAAACAGGAACAGGTAAAACGGCCGCTTTCGGACTGCCATTATTACAATTAATAGACACAGAAAACACAAATATACAAGCCTTAATTCTGGCACCAACACGAGAATTAGGTCAGCAAATATTCGCTAATTTAACAGATTTAGGGTCTCATAGTCCCGAGATTTCTATCGCTTCAGTTTGCGGAGGTATCCCAATAAAACCACAAATAGAACGTTTAAAAACGGCAACACAAATCGTGATTGCAACTCCAGGACGATTAGTCGACTTGGTAAAGCGTAATGCCATAGACATTAAACACATTTCTCATTTTGTTTTAGACGAAGCCGATGAAATGGTAAGTGCGCTAAAAGAAGATTTAGATCTTATAATTAAGGAAATTCCGAAATCGCGACGCACATTATTGTTTACAGCGACTATGCCAGGAACCATAAAGCAACTTATCCAGAACTATATGTCTAAACATGTGGTTCAGGTAGAGGCAGATATGGAAACGGTTGGTCATCAAGGTATCGACCACCAATATATTGTGGTAGAGCCTATAGAGAAACTAGAAGTTTTACTTCATTTTTTAAAATCTAAAGAAGGACAACGCGGTATTATTTTCTGTAAAACAAAAGCGGCAGTGAATAAATTAGCTAAAAACTTAGCGATTAATAAATTTTCATCTGGAGCTATACATGGGAGTTTAACACAAGGTATTCGTGACCGTGTGATGGGACAATTTAGAGAAGGATATATCGACGTACTGGTTGCAACAGATTTGGCGGCACGTGGAATTGATGTAAAAGATGTGGCATTTGTTATAAATTATCATTTACCAGATGTTTACGATACCTATGTACACCGTAGTGGTAGAACCGCAAGAGCAGGAGCAAAGGGTTTATCTCTTACTATATTACAAGAGGAAGAAGTAAAAGATATTGCAGATTTTGAAAACGAATTAGGGATTTCTTTTTCTGAGCTTAAAAAAGCAGATGCACAGAGTATCGAAGAAAGTAATGCTTTAATTTGGGCCAATAAAATTTTCAAAACAAAGCCTAACCGCAATATTTCTGAAACGTTTAGGAATAAAATTCATACTACGTTCCATCACTTAACAAAAGATGAATTAGTCGATAAGATATTGGCTCAATATATGCTTCAAAATGGAGCACTTCCAACTAAAGAGGACACGTCTAAAAAGAAAAAAAATAAATAATTTCAATGGCAAATTTTTTAAAAGAACAGCAAGATATTTTAAACAAATTAAATATCAAAGCGTTAAATCCGATGCAGGAAGATGCGCTCTTAGCTATTGAAAATGCAACAAATACCATTATACTTTCACCCACAGGAACGGGGAAAACCCTAGCATTTTTACTTCCTATTATAAAAATGTTAGATCCAGAAATAAACGACGTGCAAGCACTAATTGTTGTGCCAACGCGAGAATTAGCCATTCAGATAGAACAAGTAGTTCGCGAAATGGGTACCGGTTTTAAAGTCAATGCCGTGTATGGCGGACGCCCAATGTCTAAGGATAAAATAGAACTTAAACACACACCAGCCATTCTTATTGGAACGCCTGGACGTATTTTAGATCACTTTAGCGCGAATCGGTTCCCAAGGGAGTCTATTTTAAATCTTATTTTAGATGAATTTGATAAATCTTTAGAACAAGGTTTTGAAGAAGAAATGCGAGGCATTTTAACACAGTTACCAAATATTGAAAGACGTGTGCTAACTTCAGCAACTCAAGGTGTTAATATTCCGAATTTTGTAAAATTACACCAGCCTGTAATTATCGATTTTTTAGATGCTAAAGTACCTTCAAAATTAGCGATTAAAACAGTGGTGTCTCCAACGCAAGATAAAGAGCAAACCTTAGTCGATTTATTGCTACATATTGGGAATAAGCAAGGGATCATCTTTTGTAATCTAAGAGATAGTATCGAAAATGTTAGCGAAGCACTTCGTAAAAAAAGAATCAGTCATTCTTGTTTTTCAGGTGGTATGGAACAAAAAGATCGGGAACGCGCTTTAATTACATTTAGAAATGGAACCAGTCAAGTATTATTGGCAACCGATTTGGCTGCTCGTGGTATTGATATTCCAGAACTAAACTTTATCATTCATTACGAATTACCACATGCGGTAGAGGAGTTTACACATAGAAATGGAAGAACAGCTCGTGTAAATGCAAAGGGAACTGCTTACGTTTTAAAATGGGCTCAGGAACAACTGCCTGAATTTATAGAGAAAGATAAAGCCATAGACATTTCTAAAAAAGTGCTATATAAACCTCAATTTTGGGAAACGTTGTTTATTTCTGGCGGACGAAAAGATAAAATATCTAAAGGAGATATCGCCGGATTATTCTTTAAACAAGGAGGACTAACAAAAGATCAATTGGGAGATATAGAACTCAAACAAGATTGCGCCTTTGTAGCCGTGCCTAAAAGTGTGGCAGATAATTTGGTTTCAACCTTAAATAATTCACGACTTAAAAAGAAAAAAGTTCGTATTTATATATTGTAGGTTAGACTTATAAATGTTTATAAAGATAATGAAGCACTGAACTAAATTCAGGGTGATGTTTAGATGAAGTCTACATCATACTGAACGCGTTTCAACATCACACAAACAGCATAAGTATACATGATATTAGGGTACTTGAGCGGCGTCGAAAGCCTTTTCAATTGATCTCGACTCCGCTCGATAAACCTTAAACCCAATATAATCCCCGTAAACTAATCACAAAATTTAATCACAATATAATATTAATCTAACGTATTGATTATTAGTTGTTTTTTATTTCAAAAAGATGATGCATACTAAAATATTTAAATGTACTTTTGCGCCTTCAAAAAATAATTGAATATGAAACGCATAACGGAATACAGAAAACTTTTTGAGGTTGATAAAAGCGCTGATTTAAAGACTTTAAAGAAGCAGTATCGCAATCTTGCTAAGGAATGGCATCCAGATAAATTTCAAGCAGGAGATCCGTTAGTGGAAGAAGCTGAAGCTAAAACACGTAAAATTACAGATGGTTATCATTTTTTAGTGAGTATCGCTCCTGAAACTAGAGAAGCTAATAAAGAAGTTTACAATGAAACTATTAATTCTGGTGTAGCCGATTTTCAGTGGAATAATTTAGTTTTAGAAATTACTTTTGCAGATGGTTCGACTTACGAATATTTTGGAGTAACAAAACCTATCTATATTAAAATGATTAATAGTGATAAAGTGAGTCGTTTTGCAAAACGTAACATTTTTCCTAAATATATTTATAGAAAATCTAAACGTACTGTTGAAACTGCTTAAACCACTGGTTTCATTATACAACAGATCATATTAAGAAGCACGAACCTTAACTAAGGTTCGTGCTTTTTAAGTTTTTAATAGTGTGGTATGCCTTAAAAGAAGCCTTTATACAGCGCTTTAGTGTAATGCAGCATCCTATTCATAGAAGAGCAGTGCATTGATTTAAATTTTAAATATTAAAACATTTGTCTACTTTTAGTAAAAAATAATCAAGTTTGATATTTAAAACACTTCAAAAACACACCGTTTTAGTCGCTTCTGTAAGCATAATCTTTATATGCACCTTAATGGTATTCTTTGCCACCGAATCTAGTTATAACGGTATTGAACAAGCCTCTTTATGGGTTAGGAACTACTTCGGTTATTTTTATTTATATCTGGGTTTAGGGTGTGTACTTCTCTTATTGGGAGTTGCCTTATCGCCTCTTGGTACCATAAAACTAGGAAAACCAGATGCTAAACCGGAGCATTCTCTCTGGGCATGGACAGCCATGTTGTACAGTGCTGGAATGGGCTCAGGTATTTTGTTACGTGCTGTTCAGGAGCCTGTATTTATGCAACAGCATGCGCCTTATACCTCAACATTATCTGCAGAAACCTTAGCATTAGAATATACCTTTTATCAATGGGGTTTAACCGCGTGGGCGTTTTACGGACTCTTTGCTATGGTTGTTGGATACGCCCTTTATGTAAAACGTAAACATGTGCGTATTAGTGCAACGATAGAAGACGACATACAAAGTGAGACCATTAGAAAATCTGTAGATGTTATTACAATTATCACCACTGTTTTCGGGCTCGTTGCCGCTATTGGATTGGGAACCACTCAGATTAAAGGGGGCTTAAATCATGTTTTTAAAGCGGAATTGGGACTGACTACCATCCTTGTTTTATGTGTTGGGATTTCGTGTATTGCTTGTTATTCGGCATGGCAAGGTGTAAATAAAGGCATCAAATTATTTTCTAAATTAAACATCATAATCACGCTTTTAATTCTCCTGTTTATATTTGTTACAAGCGATATGTTGTCCATTCTGAATGCCTTTGCACAAAGTACGTTTCACTATATTATCGATTTTATTCCTATGAGTTTAGCGCTAGGCGATTATAATCCGGGAATGGCTTTCTTAACCGATTGGACGTTTTATTATTGGGCATTTTGGCTAGCTTGGGCACCTTTTACAGGCATCTTTATTGCACGCATTTCTAAAGGACGCACGTTGCGACAATTACTTTTAGGTGTTTTAATAATTCCATCTTTGGGAACGTTCTTTTGGTTTTCAGTATTTGGAACTTCGGCCTTTCAACTTATAGAAGGCATGGAAACGTATTCTAACGAATTTGGAAATGTATTCTCATCCATATTTGTATTCTTTCAGCATTATCCAATGGCATCAGTGTTGAATTTAACAACCATTTTATTACTCGTTAGTTTTTTAGTCACTTCTGTAGATTCTGCTGTATTTGTGCTTAGTATGTTTACCGATAAAGGATCTAAAGATCCAAATAAAAAACATCGTGTAATCTGGTCTGTATTTATTTTACTTGCCACCATAGCCCTAGTTCTTTTGGGTAATGTAAAACCGGATATTGATGTATTAGGAACGGTTTCAAAATTGCTAATTATAACGTCTTTGCCATTTGCGTTTTTCATCTTAATTATGATTGCAATTTTCTTAAAGGATGTTGTAAAATTCAAGAAATCCATGCCAAAGCGATAAAATTTTAAGACCGATTTAAGTTTTAAAAGCTACGGTGTGGCTGAAATTACTCGTAAATTTATAGCTATAAAATATAGGTTGTTGTGCGCTTTCTTTTGACAAAGTCTATAATCGATTTCGTTATAAAGGATTAGCAGTTTGCATTAAAAATATAAAACACCTTAAGACCATAGCATTTTAAAATATATAATCATGAAAAATCAATTAACAATAGTCGCTACAATTGTGGCGAAAATAGAACATACTGAATTTGTAAAGGCAGCACTTCTAAAATTAGTAGAAGCCTCTTTAAACGATACAGGGTGTATAAATTACAATTTACTTCAAGACAACACCGATTTAAATAATTTTGTGGTGTACGAGAACTGGGCGAATGAAGAGGCTCTTAACGCGCATTTAAACACACCTCATTTTACTGCATTTACAGAAGCTACCGAAGGCAAACTTAATGCCTTTACAGTGAAAAAAATGACGATGCTTTCTTAAAATAGAATACACATTTAAAAATAGGAATTATGGATTTAAAACTTAAAGATAAAGTTGTATTTATAAGCGGATCTACCGCGGGAATTGGATTTGCAACGGCAGAGCGATTTTTAACTGAAGGCGCTACTGTTGTAATTAATGGTAGAGACCAAAATCGTGTAGATGATGCTGTTAATAGTCTGAAATCTAAAATAGAGGACGCAAAAGTGTCTGGAATTGCGGCAGATTTTTCTGAATCTGATGAAATTGATGCGTTACTAGAAAAACTACCAGAGGTAGACATTCTAATTAATAATACTGGTATTTTCGAACCTATGGCTTTTGAAGACATTAGCGATGCAGATTGGTTACGCTTTTTTGAAGTCAATGTGATGAGTGGTATACGTTTGTCAAGACATTATTTCCCTAAAATGTTAGCCAAAAATTGGGGACGAGTTATTTTTATATCTAGCGAATCCGCTGTGTTTATTCCCGAAGAAATGATTCATTACGGGATGACGAAAACAGCACAATTGGCGGTGAGTAGAGGTTTAGCCGAATTAACCAAAGGGACTCAAGTTACCGTAAATTCAATTCTGCCAGGACCAACAAAATCTAAAGGTGTGGGGCAGTTTATTGAGGATTTATCGAAATCTGAAAATAAATCTATGGATGAAGTTGAAAAAGATTTCTTTAAAAAACAGCGACCTACCTCGCTGATTGGTCGTTTTGCCGATGTAGAAGAAGTCGCTAATACTATTGTATATTATTCTAGTCCGCTAGCATCTGCCACTAATGGTGCATCTATTCGTGTAGAAGGTGGATTGATCAAATCTATTTTATAACAAGTAATTTAAGACGTATGAAAATGAAAGCCATCGGATTTAAACAATCATTACCCATAACAGAAGCAGATAGTTTTATCGCTTTCGACACGGATAAACCAACACCAGAAGGATACGAATTATTAGTAAAAATAGAAGCGATTTCAGTAAATCCGGTCGATTTTAAAGTGAGACAAAATGCAGCGAAAGATACGATACTCGGCACGCCGAAAATTATTGGATGGGATGCTTCAGGTACTGTAGAAGCAGTAGGCGACAAAGTGTCTAAATTTAAGGTTGGCGATCAGGTGTATTATGCTGGCGATATTACTAAAGCTGGCTGTAATGCAGAATATCAGGTAATCGATGAACGTATTATTGGAAAGAAACCAGAGTCGCTAACTCATGCACAAGCGGCCGCCATGCCACTGACTACTTTAACGGCTTACGAATCGCTTTTCGATCGCATAAAAGTAAATGCTGAAACAGATAAAGGTAAATCCGTTTTAATCCTTGCTGGAGCGGGAGGTGTAGGATCAATAGCGATTCAATTGGCTAAAAAGTTAACCAATCTTACGGTAATTGCAACAGCATCTCGAGAAAATTCTATACAATGGTGCAAGGATTTAGGAGCCGATTTTGTGGTTAATCATCATCACCTTAAAACAGAACTAGAAAAAATAGGTCATCCCGAAGTCCACTACATTTTAGATTTCGTCGATTTAGAAGGGTATTGGGAATTAGCAACCGATATCGTAAAGCCTCAGGGACATATTGTATCTATTACGGGAAGTTCTAAACCCTTAGATTTAAATCTGCTAAAGAATAAAAGTGTATCCTTTTCTTACGAATATATGTACACACGCTCTTTGTATACCACAGAAGATATGGAACGTCAGCACGACATATTAAATAAAATAGCCGAGTTGTTAGACACTGGAACTTTAAAATCTACATTAACAACAACCCTTAAAGGATTTACTGTAGCCAATTTAAAAGAAGCGCACCGCTTACAAGAATCTGGAAAAAGTATCGGTAAAACGGTGATTACATACTAAACCGCTTAATCTATTTATAATCTTCAAAAAGCTCTAGTTCGTCTAGGGCTTTTTTGTTTTTATCCATTTCCTAAAAAATCTCATCGTTAAAATAGTGGCTTTCGTATAGAGAAAAGCGGCAAACTTCTATTGCCTTTTATATATAGGGGATATAATCACACTTTTGAAGTGTTAATTGTAAACACATTCAAATTAATGAAAATAATATCACATATATTTTGCTTTTTCTTTGTGATTGTAGCCTCGGCACAAACCAGCGATTCTATAGCTAAATCCAAAGTATGGTCGTTAGAAGATTGCATTACGTACGCCGTAGAAAATAACATCACCGTTAAAGATGCTGGCTTAGGTAAAGATATCTCCGAAGTAAACTACAGTCGTGCAAAATCTGCGCGATTACCTGATTTATTTGGTAGTGCAACTCAGAATTTCTCTAATGGTAATACCATTGATCCCATTACAAGCGATTATGTAACCGATCAGATTTACTCATCCAATGTTGGGATTTCGAGTGCGATGACGTTGTATCAAGGGAGTCAGTTAAAAAATCAGATTGCACAGAATAAATTACTGGTAGATCAAAATGAATTTTTAATTGAAGAAGCTAAAAACAATATCATTGTTAGTATTCTAGAGAATTACCTTCAAATTTTATATACCAAAGAAGACATCATTATAGCTCAGAATAATCTTGAAGCTTCAGAGAAAGAAGTCATTCGATCTAAAGCACGTTTAGATGCTGGTACCATTGCACTTAACGACTATACCGAAGCGCAATCGCAAGCGGCGACCAATAAGTACAATGTGATTACCGCAAAAAATAATTATCAGCAATATATAATTGCACTAAAACAATTACTAGAATTAGGGCCGTTAGATACAATTGAAGTTGAAGCTATTGCAGAAGATATGGAACTGATTAATCTTGAAATGGATAAAATGAATATCTATTACAAAGCATTAAATGTGTTACCAGAAATGAGTGCAAGTGATTTGGATATTGCCATCAACGAAAAAGAGCTGGATATTGCCAAAGGCGGATATATGCCAACCTTATCCTTAATTGGAAGTGTGGGCTCGGGATACACAAGTATTTCTGATATCAATTTTTCAGACCAGATGAATGTGAATTTTAATCAGAAAATAGGACTGAATTTATCCATCCCAATTTTTAATAGAAATGAAACAAAATCTGCAGTAAAAACAGCAAAGATAAACATTGAACGGGCTCAAATTCAGAAGCAATCTACAGAAAAAGAAATTTATAAAAAAGTAGAAACAGCGTATCAAAATGCATTATCGGCTCAAGAACAACTTATAGCCGCAGAAGCCTCGCAAGAAGCAGCATTACAATCGTACAATTTAGCGAAAACAAAATACGAGTTAGGCGATTTAAGTACTACCGATTTAATTATAAATCAGAATACATACACCACCGCCCAGCAGAATTACATTCAAGCTAAATATTTAAACATTTTATACCACCAATTACTTCAATTTTATCAAGGAAACGACATTAAACTATAATCAACATGAAAACGAAAAAAAATATAATTATAATCAGTATTGTCGCAATTGCATTAGCAGTGGTAGCTTATTCTTTTATGGGTAAAGAAGATACTAACGTTATCGCAACACAAACAATTGCTGTACAAAAAGGAAGTGTAACGACTATGGTTACTGCAACGGGAACCATAGAGCCTATTACACAAGTAGAAGTGGGAACGCAAGTTTCTGGTGTTGTAGAACGCATTTATGTAGATTATAATAGCGAAGTTAAAGAAGGACAACTTATAGCAGAATTGGATAAAACCAATTTAAAAGCAGAAACAACACAAGCACAAGCGGCCTATGACAATGCTGTTAGTCAGCGTAACTATATGAAAACCATTTTTGACAGACAAAATACCTTGTATTCTAAGCAAGTCATTAGTAAATCCGATTACGACGATGCCGTTTTTAATTACGAAACAGCTAAGAGCACGGCCATTCAGCGTTTATCAGATTTACAAAAGTCTAGAACAAATTTAGAATATGCCAATATTTACTCGCCTATAGATGGTGTTGTACTATCTCGTGATATAGACGAAGGACAAACGGTTGCGGCCAGTTTAAGTACACCAACCTTATTCACCATTGCAAAAGATTTAAAAGAAATGCAAGTAGAAGCCGATGTCGATGAAGCCGATATAGGTGAAGTAAAAGAAGGACAACGCGTTACGTTTACGGTAGATGCTTACATAGGAGAAACTTTTGAAGGGGTTGTAACACAAGTTCGTTTGGCACCTACGGTAACCTCTAATGTAGTAACATATACGGTAGTAATAAAAGCCGATAATCCAGATTTAAAATTAAAACCAGGATTAACAGCAACCATTTCTATATATACTTTAGAACTGAATGACGTTTTAACTACCGAAGCTAAAGCGATAAACTTTCGTCCAGAATTGGCCGTTTTAGAAGCGTATAATACACAACATAATTTTACTGATACAAAACCAAATACTGGCGAAAGACAAAACACTAATAAAGAAAAAGCAACTAAAGTTTGGGTAGAATCTCCAGACGGCTCAATACATCCACAGTCTGTAACGATCGGAGCTAGCGATGGTGTAAATGTGCAAATTTTAAGCGGGCTTAATGAAGGGGATAACGTGGTGTATGCTTTAAAAGCTGATGTTGGTGTAAAATCATCTGGAGGTGCAGGCGATAGTCCGTTTATGCCATCACGACCAGGAAAAAAATAATAAAACCCGAAAGCATCATGACAAAAGACATCATAAAAATTGAAGATTTAAAGCGTGAGTTTACCATGGGAAACGAAACGGTTCATGCTTTAAAAGGAATTTCATTTACCATTAAAGAAGGGGAGTTTGTGACTATAATGGGATCTAGTGGATCGGGAAAAAGTACGATGCTAAATATTTTAGGCTGTTTAGATCAGCCAACCTCTGGAGGCTACGAAATTGATAGCGTAAGAGTAAAGGACCTGTCTAGAAATGAATTGGCCACGATTCGAAACGAGAAAATTGGTTTTATTTTTCAATCGTATAACTTATTAGCGCGTACTTCGGCTATAGAAAACGTAGAATTACCTCTATTATACAACAGTAAAGTGTCGAATAGCGAACGCCGTGAACGTGCTATAAAAGCACTCGAAATGGTCGGCTTAGGTGAACGTTTACACCATACACCATCGCAACTTTCTGGAGGACAACAACAGCGTGTGGCCATTGCAAGAGCGCTTGTAAATAACCCTGTAATGATTCTAGCCGATGAAGCTACAGGAAATCTAGATACACGTACCTCTTACGAGATCATGTCTTTATTTCAAGAATTAAATAGAACGCAAGGCATAACAATAACCTTCGTAACTCACGAACCCGATATCGCTATGTTTAGTAGCAGAACCATTGTTTTAAAGGATGGTCATGTTATAAAAGACGAAAAAAATGATAGCATTTTATCTGCCGCGTCAGAATTAGCAAAATTACCTAAAGAAGATCATTAATTATGAGACTATTAAATCTATTAAAAATCGCATATAAGGCTATTGTTCTAAACAAAGTGAGAACCTTATTAACCATGCTGGGTATTATAATTGGTGTGGCTTCGGTTATTGCTATGTTAGCCATTGGAGAAGGTTCTAAAGAAAGTATTAGAACGACAATTTCTGCCATGGGATCGAATATGATAAATGTAAAACCGGGATCCGATAATCGTGGTGGGGTAAGACAAGATCCAAGTGCCATGGAAACCTTAACGCTTAAAGATTACTTGGCGATTAAAGAACAGGCTACCACCTTGAATTATATATCTCCGTTAGTGAATGGTGGCGGACAAGTTATTAACGGGTCTAATAACTGGCCATCCTCAATTTATGGCGTTAATCCGGAGTATCTAGACATTAAAGTTGTGGGATTAAAAAGTGGAAGTATGTTTACCAATACAGAAGTACAATCCGCGGCAAAAGTCGCTGTTATTGGGCAAACTGTAGTAGACAATATATTTCCTGACGGTGAAGATCCCGTTGGTAAAATGATACGTTTTAATAGTATTCCGTTTAAAATTATTGGTGTTTTAGAAGAGAAAGGAACCAATACTTTTGGTCAAGATCAGGACGATGTGGTTATAGCACCATATACAACGGTTCAAAAACGAATCTTAGCAATCGATCATTTAAACGAAATTGTAGCGTCTGCCATAAGTGAGGAAGATGCGCCACAAGCGGTAACAGAAGTCACGGCTATTTTGAGGTCTCAACATAAGTTAACGACTAATGAAGACGATGATTTTCACGTGCGTTCCATGGAAGAATTAATCACTACCTTTAGTTCAACTAGTGATATGTTAACCGTACTTTTAGTGGCAGTTGCAGGGATTTCATTATTGATTGGAGGAATCGGAATTATGAACATTATGTACGTTTCGGTAAAAGAACGGACCAAAGAAATTGGGTTGCGTATGGCCGTTGGCGGAAAAGGCTCGGATATTTTAATGCAATTTTTAATCGAAGCCATTTTAATTAGTATTACCGGAGGGGTTTTAGGTGTAATCTTAGGACTAGGAGCAACCGTGTTTATTGAAAAATTCTTACATTGGCCTACAAGTGTGGCTATGTATTCTATAATTATATCCTTTGCAGTTTGTGCCGTAACAGGTATCTTTTTCGGATGGTATCCTGCAAGAAAAGCATCAGCTTTAGACCCGATTACTGCATTGCGTTACGAATAGAATCGCATTTTACCGGTTACACCAAATACAAAATATTACGCTTATGAAACATATATTCAGTTTAGTTATTGTGGCACTCCTAATGTTGGGTTGTGCCGATAACAAATCAAAATCTAAAGAAATAGCAAGTCGTTCAGAAGATTTTAAATACAACGGCACGGCAAGGGTGACACAAGGCATTGCGACCACGACTGCTGAAGATATTTATTCGTGCGAACGCGGACGAAAAACCGATGTTGGAGAAATTACCTCCACCGATGGTAAAACATGGACGGTGCCAGCATCAACACATTATATGAATGATGACTTTCCGTTTTCAGAAGATTTGTTTAATTCTTGTGAAGGGAATACTTATGAAAGTGTAGACGAATCCTTATCTCATTTCGACGTTTCTAAAACCGTTGAAATAGATGAAGACGGCGAAGTATTCACCGCCTTTATATTTGCAGATAACTATTTTGAAATGTATGTAAATGGTGTGCCTGTAGGAAAAGATAAAGTGCCATTTACGCAGTTTAATTCTAGTATCGTAAAGTTTAAAGTAGAGAAGCCTTTTACCATTGCCATGAAATTAGTAGATTGGGAAGAACATCTTGGTGTAGGTTCCGAAGCGAATAGAGGTAAGTCCTTTCATTCAGGAGATGGCGGTATGGTTGCTGTTATTAAAGATGAACAAAATAATATTGTGGCTACCACGAATAAAACTTGGAAAGCACAGACATTTTATACGTCACCAATTAAGGATTTAAGTTGTGTTTCTGAAGATGGAAACTACCGATATTCTGAAAATTGCGACACCGGTGGTGGTCAAGATGGAACGGGGTTTTATGCCTTACATTGGGAATTACCAAATGCGTGGATGAATACGGATTTCGATGATTCTAATTGGCCAAATGCTTCAACATTTAATAACGAAACTATTGGGGTAGATAATAAACCGTCGTATACCAATTTCACCTCGCTTTTTGACGATGCAGAACATGATGCTGAGTTTATTTGGTCTACGAATGTGGTTTTAGACAATGAAGTTTTAGTCCGTTATACGGTTAACTAATGATGACCTTAATTTATAATAAAACGCATTCTAACATGAAGACGAAAACAGTATTTGGAATAGCTCTACTGGTTTTATGTTTAGCTACGTCTTGTGCCAACAAGGATACTTCAATTTATATTTACGATGATTTTAAAACCATCCATCCTAATTTTAAATTGACTAGCAAAGCTGTAGACGATGGCGAATTATTAGATGCTTATAAATGTGAAGAGAAAGTAGATGATGTAGAAAATTCCATTCCACTATCTTGGTCTAACGTTCCTGAAGGCACAAAATCTTTAGCTGTAGTCATGTATCACTATCCGCATAAAGAGGATACATCCGAAATAAATTCGTATTTGCTTTTATGGGGAATTAATCCATCGGTTTCCGAAATTGCGTATAAAATGGCAAATAATCCGAATTGGTATATGGGACCAAATAAAGACGGAACTGCTATTTCGTATACATCACCTTGTTCTCGTGGACCAGGAAAACATGAGTATACCATTGCGCTGTTCGCATTGTCTGAAACGCCAAAGCTTCCAAAAGCTAATACACTAGATGTTGATTTAAATACATTTATGAAAGCTATTCCTGAAGATATCGTGATTGATAGAACCACTTTAAATTTTATAGCTTCTAATTAATTTGTTCATGAAAAAATATATAACCCTTATAACCATCCTATTTGTATGTCTTCAAGCTTTTGCTCACGAATGCGGACACGGTTTAGCCACCAAAATTTGGCATTTTACAAATGGTGAAAAGAACTTAAAGGGTGAATTTATTGAACGCATAGACGAAACTGTGTATCTCATGAATGAGCATCACAAGGTTGTGTTTTTCGATATTTCAGAATTTACAACGGAAGAGCAACAATACATATTGAATACGAGCACGTGGATTAGCAATAAAAACATTTCAGAGCCAACGCAATCAGAGCCAACGCAATCTTTGGTTTCTATACCGTACACTAATCTTTTTATATATTTAGGTGTAGCCTGGGTATTATTTTCATGCTTTAGATATAGACAAAAACAAGACTCTAAAATAGTGGCTTTTAGCATCATTGGAGTTGCTTTTATTATTGCGGGATGTAAAACAACTAGTACTTCTAAAGGCATTGTAATGGCGAAAAATGATGTGTCTTATTTAACGTCTATTTTTGGTGTTTTTGATAACGTGAATACACGTTTCGACAACAAATATTTCTACATAGAGTCCAACGGCATACCAGAACACGAAATGATGACAGGTATAACCAATTGGCAACAGCAGGTTCCTATTAAGCACGATTATTCGGGCACTAATGCGTGGGAGATTCCGTTGCAACCAGAATTGGCTGAAAACCCGTTGTCTACCAAAGCTAATTTTATGAAAGGCGCCATTGCTATTGCCGCGAATGGAATACCGATTTTTAATCCGTTAAACAATCGAGGTGAAGATGCAAATGCCATTGGAGAATTAGACCAATGGGGCGGACATTGTGGTAGGGCAGACGACTATCATTACCATTTGCCACCAACGCACTTGCAGGCTAAAGTAGGTCAAGGTAAACCCATTGCCTATGCTCTGGATGGTTTTCCAGTATATGGCGAAACAAATGAGACGTTAGATGAAAGTCTTGGACGTTTTACGTCAGATAGCACCTATCAATATGACGCTGTAAAAGACTATCCGTACTTAATTGCATCAATGAAGGGTAAAGTTGAAATTAATCCCAGAACTCAAGCGCCTGAAAACGAAATCATGCCACAAGCAAAAACAAAAGGTGTGCGACCAGATTTACAACCGTTACGTGGTGCTAAAATTATTGATTTTAAGAACCCTGAACCCAATCAGTATAGTTTAACTTATGAGTTGGAATCTGCTTTATATACTATAAATTATGGATGGGATACGTCCGGAACGTATAAATATGAATTTATAAATCCAAACGGAACCATTACAAATTCTGAATATAAAAGATAGAAAAAAGAATAAACGTAATGCATAAAAATAAAAACATTGTAATCTTCTCCCACATTCTAATTTGGCTGGTATTATTTAGTCTGCCATATTTTTTATCGTACGGGCAAGAGCAAGATATAAATAGAATCATAGCACACTATTGGGTACCAGTAGCGTTTTATACTATGATTTTTTATGTCAATTATTTTATAGTTATCGATAAATTTTTATTCAATAAAAAAACTGTTCAATTTATTCTTGTAAACCTTATACTTATAATTGTCTTTTTAATGTTAAAGGAACAAATAGAAGCTACATTTTTTGAAGGTTTAAAGCGTAAAGAGGTCGGAGATTCCGCAAATAAGCCACCGCTAAGAATGTTTATTTATATGCAAATGTTGTCATATGTGGCGCCCATATTGTTTTCTATTGCTCTAAAAACAACAAAACGTTGGGAAACTGCCGAAAACGAACGTAAGGACGCTGCCAATGTAAAGTTACATTCCGAATTACAGCATTTACGATATCAGTTACAACCTCATTTCTTTTTCAATTCGCTAAATAATATTTATTCTTTAGTCGATATTTCACCTGAGCAAGCAAAATCTACCATCCACAGTTTAAGTAAATTGATGAGGTATTTGTTGTACGAAACGAATATTGAAGAGGTGCCTTTATCTAAAGAAATCGATTTTATGAAGAAATATCTGGAACTTATGAAATTGCGTATCTCAGATAAAACCCAGGTAATTTCTCAATTTCCTTCAGAAGTTACGTCCATAAAAATCGCGCCACTTTTGTTTATATCTTTAATTGAAAATGCCTTTAAACATGGCGTGTCGGCGAATAAAGACAGTGATATTAAAATCAATTTGTCTACAGAAGGCCGTACGGTACAGTTTAAAATTGAAAATGCGAATTTCCCTAAGCAAACCGATGATAAAAGTGGTTCGGGTATTGGGCTACAAAACCTAAAAAAGCGCTTAGATTTGTTATATCCGAATAAATACATGTTTAAAACGGAAATTGTTGAAGGTCGATTTTTAGTACATTTACAAATAGAAACATAAATCTATGAACACTTTAAAACTGAATTGTATTATTGTTGATGACGAGCCTATGGCTTTAAATCTAGTAGAAAGTTATGTAGAGAAAACACCTTTCTTAAATCTCAAGAAAAAGTGTAGTAGTGCGATTGAAGCATTAGAGTTTGTAAATTCTGAATCGGTTGATTTACTGTTTCTAGACATACAAATGCCAGATTTATCGGGGTTAGAGTTTTCTAAAATGTTACCAAAAGAGACACGTGTAATCTTTACCACTGCTTTCGATGAGTATGCGTTGGAAGGCTTTAAAGTCGAGGCTATAGACTATTTATTGAAACCATTCGATTATGCCGAATTTCTGACTGCCACCAATAAAGCCAAAGCTTGGTTCGATTTGGTAAAAGGGAACAATTCCAAAGCTTCAAATGCGGTTTCTGAAGAAAAAGAATTTCTTTTTGTAAAGTCCGAATACAAACAATTACGTATTAAATTAGCCGATGTGTTGTATTTTGAAGGCTTAAAAGATTATATCAAGATTTGGTTAAAAGATAATCCTAAGGCGGTATTAACAATAATGAGTTTAAAGTCGTTAGAAGAAGAACTTCATAAAACGGACTTTATGCGCGTGCATCGGTCTTTTATTGTGTCTTTAAAAAATATAGAAGTTGTAGAGCGAAGTCAGATTATAATCAATAATCAGCGCATCACAGTTTCCGAACAATACAAACCAAAATTTCTAGAGTATATCAATCAGAATTCACTTAATAATTAATTGATCTAATATACGTGTTCCTAAATAGGTGTATTACTTATTTACTTATAAGCGTGTTTTTACAATCGTATTCTAGGTTTTAGTTTATTAGGGTTTCATAAATTATGTCTCCAAATTCTATAAAGTCATAGTAGAATTTCTCGTGTTTGTCTAAAGAATTTTTAGATCCGGAAGAATCCCAATACTTTTAACCTTTAAAATTCTTATTTATAGTATTATGAAATCTATTGTGTGTTTAATTATTTTAAGTTTATATACATTTTCTGCTATGGCCTATTCAGAAGATGATGTTGTAATCTCTGATACCATTTTTGGATCTAGCGAGCAAGTCGCTTATATAGTCACTCAAAATAAAGGAAACATTGTGGTGCAATTAACGACGCTCGATAATAAAACAATACTGTCTATGTTAAGACACGGCGTTACTGTGTTTTTTGATTTAAAGGGGAAAGAAAAAGAAGATGTGTCGGTAACATATCCTATTCAGCCTGTTGGTATCTCGATGAAACCTGAAGGTAACCGAGAAGATAGGAGAGATGCTGGATTTCAAACGGAAGCTGAAATAAATCAGATGAAAGCACAAATATATACCTTAATCACTACAGATTTTCCTGAAGAGGCGCGACTTAAGTTCCATGATTCTAACGAAAATTTTAACGTACTCTTAAATGGCATGGGCATTGCGGCAACATATTCTTATAATCAAGAAGCGAACCTCTTAACGTATCAATTAACGATTCCAGAGCGTCAAATTAAGGAGAAATCTAAAATCGATCTTTCAAAGTTAATGATTGGTGTGCAAACAGCTAAACCAGATAAATCCAAAAGAGGAGAAGGCTCGGAAGGTTTAAACTCTAGCATGAGTTCTCGTGGTGGTGGCGGTAGAGGTAATGGTCAAGGTGGTTCCGGAGGTCGTGGAGGCAACAGAGGTGGTTCTCGTGACGGCGGACAAAGACCTGGAGGGAATTCTGAAAAAGCACCCCAAGGCATCGATTTTTGGTTTGAAGCACATATGTAAACTAGACGTGGTGTAAAATGTGCTTCGTAAAAGTGATCAAAAGTTAGTTATTACAGTTCTGAACGATTACTAATATGCAAGGTCTCGTAAATAATTTTTAAATGGTATTTCACCGTATTTACCGAAATAAATAAATCTTCCCCAATTTCTTTATTCGATTTCCCTTGTTTTACTAGGTCAATAATCTGAAGTTGTCTTTCGGTTAACGTATAGGTGTTTAAATCTAATTTAGTTTGTCCAGATTCATTTAACTCTTGTGTAACTCGCTCTAATGCATTACGCATACTATCCATTTCTTGCTCTGCTAAAATCCGTTTCTGCTTAGCCGCTTTATAAAAGAAAAAGGATAGAAAAAGAAGAATGATAAGTGTACCAACGAGAAAGATTAGTAAATTTTGATTGCGTTTTTCTTCAGCAGCTTCTTGCGCTTTACGTTTCTCTAAAAGTTCTTTTTCAACTCTTAATAATTTCCCACTTCTATTGGTACCATCGTGTGCCGTAGAAAGTTTTTTTACCTGCTGTACGGCTTCGGCATATTGCGGATTTTTAACATCACCAATTTCAGAATAGTAATAGGTCATGTCGTCATATAGCCCCAGAACATAAGCTTCAACTTCGTATTTTTTTGCGTAAGCTAAGCCTGTTTCAAAACTTTCAATGACTTTTTCATGTTGCCCTAGACTTTTATATAGCTCTATTTTCTTACGATATACCAGAGGTACTTGTCTGGGGTCATGTTCTAAAAGAACGTCTAACGCTTGATTTAAATAAGCGTCAGCTTCATCTGTATTACCTTTTCGAATCTCCATTCGTGCTACAACCATCCAATAAAAAGATAGGGAAGTGGGATTAAGAGATTTTAAATCCTCGTCTTTTATTTTTGCCAAGGTTTCCGAAACTTTATCATATTCCAATAAGTCAAAATGAACTAATAGCTTTTCAATTTTATATTGTATTACTATTTGTTCTTTTTTATCGGTTAACAATCCGAATTCTAAAGCTAAATCTAAATTTTCTATAGCTTGATCGTAATTATATAATTCCTTATAAATTAAATATTTTTGATAGTAGGCTCGACAGATATCGTAAGGCGAAGATGCTGTATTGTGGATAATACTTTCTAGCTTTTTTATTTTATTCTCATTCTCCGTATTATCCTCCAAAGTAGGCTTATCATTATCCACTTGGATACTGATTATAGTATTACTTCTACTAAAACTAAAAAGCAATAGAAAAAGAATAAGAATGAGGTTACGTAACAAAGTAATAGATTTAGGTATAGCTAGGACAAATATAGGACGTTCTGTTTAATAAGCAATTATTTTTTTGACGCATAAATGGGGTTAAAACTGTAGTCTTCAGGTCTTTTGAGGTATTTTATTTTAAACTTTAGCGTATTCGTTATTTGTTGTTCGGATGACTTGAATATTGCATTGAAGCGTGGTAATGGCGCTAACACTTTGTTTATTAGCGTTTTATATATTAACTACCCGGTGGGTAGTGACTGGTTTTTAGCGATTTACACTAAAACTACTCGCTAACTACCTTACGAAATCTTGTTTTATTTCTCAATCTTATCCAAATTTGAACATGGTCATAAAGATTAAAAAAACTTAATTTTTTATAGTCATACCCTTATACAAATCTAATCTACTTGTTATTATGAAAAAGAAAAACCTTTCAATTAGTGAGCAGCTCTGCTTAAAAAAGACATTTGATTTATTATCTATTAATAATTCAAATCATGAATAATATGAACCATATAGTCGAGATCTATGTTTTAGTTATCCTTTTGGGCATCGGATTACTATACGGTTTTTATAAACTAACCAAATATGCATTCTGGTGTAATCAATTATGGATTGCCATTGTTTTATTATTGGTATATATAATAGATAGTGCAACCATTCCATTTATATCGGCTTTAATCTATTTTGGTTATACATTCTTTTTATTGAATATTATAGGCTTTGTGGTCTTTCAAAAAGAAGAATTATCTATAGATTAATATCATCGCGGCATACAACATAGGCGATTAACAGATTCCGCTGTATGATGTATTACACCGAACAAACAAGACATTAATTAGTTAATATTTATGGTGATATCCCGAACTTGAATTAAGTTTGCAATCATATGGATTCACTTACACAAATCGTTTTAGGAGCCGCAGTTGGAGAAGCTGTACTGGGTAGAAAAATTGGAAATAAAGCCATGATTTATGGAGCCATTGCCGGCACAATTCCCGATCTAGATGTTATGGCATCTCATGTTACAGATACTGTAAGTGCTCTAGAAATTCATCGTGGATTCACGCACTCTATTTTATTTTCTGTGGTATTTGCGCCTGTATATGGTTGGCTCGTTTCCCGATACGAACGTTATAAAAATGTAAAAGGGTGGTCTTGGTTATTTTTCCTGGCTTTTGTTACCCACCCGCTTTTAGATGCACACACCACCTGGGGCACGCAATTGTTTTGGCCATTAGATTTACGCGTCGCTTATAAATCTATATTTGTAATCGATCCCTTGTATACAGTGCCATTTTTGGTGTTTTTAATCATGACCATGTTTCAAAAGCGTAGCTCTAAAAAACGGCGACAATTCAATACTTGGGGACTTATTTTAAGTTCCGTTTATTTACTACTAACACTTATTCTAAAAGGTGTGGCATTCACTAAATTTGAAGATGCCTTAGAACAGCAAAACATTTCGTACTCAGATTTAGATACGCGTCCGTCGCCCTTAAATACTGTGCTATGGACAGCAAATGTAGATACCAAAGACGCCTATTTGGTTGGACATTATTCCTTTTTCGATTCAAAGCCTATAACGTTTCACAGGTACCCTAAACATCATGAATATATCGCAAATATCGCCGATAACGAAAAAATGAGACGTATGATTAAAATTTCTAAAGGCTGGTACACCATTACTAAACAGGATGACGATTTGTTTTTTAACGATTTAAGATTCGGAACTTTAAGCATGAATCCCGATGCGACAAATTTTGTGTTTCAGTACAAAATCCAAAAAGATAAACAAGGGCACATTCAATTTGAAGAAACACCTAAAGATCGTAACGACGCCAAACAGCTATTAGGCGAATTATGGACGCGTGTAAAGGGAAATTAAAAACGCGTTGTATAGTCTAATGATTTAAGCAATTTCATTAGTAATCCAACTGTTTTCATGTGTATTTACTACACCATTAACTTCTTTTAACCTATAAAATCCGGCATTCACTTAAAAGTAACTGGACTTCGCTTAATACCAGGAAATGACAGTATTATTTTGCTGAAATTTACCTGATATTAAGAACTTTTAAACGAATTACAATGAAAAAAGTAAGTATAATTTGCTTTATAGCCATCCAATTAGTCGTGATGTATTCTTGTGCAGATGACGATACAACAATAACAGACGAAACCACTACAGAAGAAAGTGATGTAGTTGAATTTGACGATACCGATTTTGAAGCCACGGACTGGACCACAGAAACACATAGTAAAGATGCCGATCCTGATTTTGATGAAGTTTTTGAAGATGAAGCAGTAAAACGTTTAGACATCGTTATCACTGAAGATCGATGGAACAGTATGTTAACAAACATGACTACCTTATACGGCACATTTGGATCGCAATCTGGAGGAAACGGTTTGGTAGATATAGACGAAGACCCAATTTTTGTTCCTGGAGAAGTGTTTTACGAAGGTAAGGAGTGGTATCGCGTAGGTATCCGCTTTAAGGGAAACTCGAGTTTACAATCGAGCTGGTCTTCCGGAATATTAAAACTTTCGTTTAAATTGGATTTCGATGAATTTGAAGACGAATATCCGCAAATCGATAATCAGCGCTTTTATGGCTTTAAGAAGTTAAGTCTAAAAAATAACTATAACGACAAATCCATGTTGCGCGAAAAAGTTGCGGCAGATGTATTTAGAGATGCAGGATTGGCGGTGTCCCATACCGCTTTTTATACCGTTTATGTAGATCATGGTGACGGACCAGAATATTTTGGAGTGTATACTTTGGTAGAAGAAGTGGATGATACCGTAATCGATACGCAATTCTCAGATAACGATGGAAATTTATATAAACCGGATGGCGATGGTGCTAGTTTTGCATCGGGAACTTTTTCTGAAGATGTATTTGTTAAGAAAACTAATGAAGACGATGCAGACTTTACAGATATTCAAGATTTATTTACGGCCTTACATGCCTCAAACAGAACAACCGATCCAGAAGCTTGGCGCTCGGAATTGGAATCTATTTTAGATACCGATACCTTCCTAAAATACTTAGCTGTAAATACAGTGATTCAGAATTGGGATACTTACGGACGCATGACGCATAATTACTTCTTGTATAATAATCCGGATACAGAACGTTTATCATGGATTCCTTGGGATAATAACGAAGCTTTACAACGTGGTAACGGTCAAGGAGCAGTGTCTATAGATTTCTCAAATGTATCTAGTACTGAATGGCCATTAATAGGCTATTTATATGCCGATGACACCTACAAAGCGCAATACGATGCCTATGTACAAGAGACTATAGATAATGCGTTTAATAGCTCTACAATTCAAGCCAAATATGCGACTTATAGTGCTTTAATAGAACCTTACGCCACTACAGAAATCTCTGGTTATAGCTTTTTAAATTCAAGCTACGATTTCCAAACAGCGGTAAACGAATTAAAGAATCATGTGCTGGAACGTACTTCAACAGCGACCTCTTATTTAAATAATTAGATAACGATTACACCCATATAAATATAAAAGCCAGCTGTTGTAAGAATAGCTGGCTTTTTATTATGTTAGGTTTTCATTTGTTATAGCAAAGTACAAGTTAAAAACTTAATTATAATCAGATCTAATTATAGCGTTTAAATTCGGGAATAGATGTTTTTACTACGAATACAGTATTAAGAATACACCAAGCATAATCCCGGTTAAAGGCACTAATTTTTTACGTTTATTTTGTTCTTTAAAGATCAAGCCACCAATAACCACTGCGATTATAATCTGACTCCGTTTTATAGCCGATAATAACATGATTAAAGCTTCGGGATCTTGTAAGGCTTTAAAATAGAAATAATCTGCGGTTTGTAATAATACACCAACAGCAGGAATAGACCACCGCCAAGTAAAAGCTCGTCGTTTTTCTACCTTCGGAAACCAAATTACAGCCATAATCACGAGTAAAATTAAAACCGTATAAAAACAAAACCAAAATTGTAGTGTTTGTGGTGTCAAGGCTAAACTCTGTATTAGAAACTTATCGTATAAGCCACTAGAGGCCCCTAAAAAAGTGGCTACAATAATGGCTAAGATCCATTTGTTGCGAGTAAATACTATCCCTTCTTTTTTTCCAATTCGCGAATACAAAATAACCGAACCAATAATCAATACAAAGCCAATCCACTGCAAAGGACTCGGGCGTTCCTGATAAATAAATATAGCCCCAATAAACGTAAAAAAGGGGCCCGCCGAGCGTATTGGTGTCACTATCGTAATTGGTAAATGTTTTAAAGCCTGATACGCTAAAACCCATGACGTCGCCATAATAGCCGACTTTATAAAAATAAACCCATGTGTTTTTAACGGAATATCTTCAATATAAAAACCTAAATCACGCATATAGTCTGGCGCAAATTGCGATCCCAAATAAAACGGAAGAATCAATAAAAATCCAGAGCTTATTGTTCCTAAAAGTACA